>CAWINN010000001.1:0-459279 GCA_963837505.1 uncultured Saprospiraceae bacterium
GATTATACTTTACAGGTTCAGGATACCATTACCAGGTGCCAGGCACAGGATCTTGCCACGGTAACTATTGATACAGTATTAGCTATTATTCAGCTCACCCCGGGCGATACGATTGATTGTAATACACCGATAGCCACCATTACCTCTACCCTGAATGAGCCAGTTGGGGATTATAATTTTAAGTGGACAACTCCTGACGGCTCCATTTCAGGTCCTGATGACGGAGTGAATCTGAAGGTTTCGCAAGGAGGAACTTATACCCTGAAGATTCATAACAATCGAAATGGGTGTGAAACCACCGCAGATGTATTTCAACCCGAAAGTGATGAAATCATAAATGCCGTCGATGCCAGTATTACCAATATCCGATGCTTTGGTGATCACAACGGAACCATTGTGATCAATGGAATCACCGGAGGGGTATCACCTTATAATTATCAATGGACACCGGGTTCGTTAAGCGGCACTTCACTGACCTCACTTCCTCCCGGACTCTATACGCTGACTGTATCGGACCAAAATGGATGCTCGATTATTGAAACGTATACCGTGACTGAACCGCCGTTAGTTACCATTGATGTTGGTCCCAATCTCACTGTAGCTGCCCAGGATTCCGTGACTATCGACATATCGACAAATGTAGCACCGCAAGCTATTAATAGTATTCAATGGTCACCTTACAACGGGGAGACGTGTGATGGTTGTCTTTCTTTCGGATTTATTGCCAGCACCAGTGCTACCATATCTTCGATGATTACAGATACGGCCGGGTGCTCAGCAGAGGATAGTATGCGACTGACCGTCATTGTACCCCGGATCATTTTCATTCCTAATGTTTTCTCACCGAATGGAGACGGGAATAATGATAAATTCACGATTTACGGAAGATTCAACCTCATCAATATTGCTGAATTAAATATTTTTGACAGGTGGGGGAATCAATTGTTTAGTAAAGTAAACCTGCATCCGGGTGCTCAGGCGGAAGGCTGGGATGGAAAATTCCACGATCAGGATATGCAACCCGGCGTTTATGTGTATGTTGCCAGGTTGGAATACGAAGATGGGGTTTCAGAAACCGTAAGCGGAAGTATTACGCTGGTCAGGTAACTACTATGCCTAAAAGAAAAGAAAAAGGTTATCAGGTATTCTGGTAACCTTTTTTATTTTTATAAATGGAGAATAGCAGCCACTCCGGGAAGTGTTTTTCCTTCCAGCAACTCCAGCATCGCACCGCCGCCTGTACTAATAAAACTAACCTGATCAGCGAGCCCTGATTGTTCAATAGCTGCTACAGAATCTCCGCCGCCGATCAAAGAAAACGCACCTGCTTTGGTAGCATCCGCCACAGCCTGGGCGACTGCTTTTGTGCCATGCGAAAAGGGTTCCATTTCGAATACGCCCATGGGTCCGTTCCACAAGATAGTACCGGCTCCCTTGAGATGTTCCGCATATTCAAATCTCGCGGTCAGCCCAATATCGAGGCCCATCCATCCGTCCGGAATTTCATCCGATGGAATATTTTTATACGAAGCATCTGCTGAAAATTTGTCTGCGACTATGCTATCACCGGGCAGCACAATTTGTTTAGTAAGTTTTGTTGCTTTTTTCAATAATTCAATAGCCAATTCCAATTTATCTTCCTCGACCAGTGAATTTCCGACATGTCCCTGCTGGGCCTTTATAAAGGTGTAGGCCATGCCCCCACCAATCAGGATCTTATCTGCTTTATCTAATAAGGCTTCAATAAGCAGGATTTTATCAGACACTTTTGCTCCTCCCAGAATAGCAATGAACGGCGACTTTGGAACTTCCAAAACCTTACGGGCATTTTCCAGTTCCTTTTGCATCAAAAAACCAAATCCTTTATGCCGGGTATCAAAATAGTTGGCGATGATGGCGGTCGATGCATGTGCGCGATGGGCTGCGCCGAAGGCATCATTGATATACACTTCGCCCAGTGATGCCAGCTGACTGGCCAATTCCGGATCTCCTTTTTCTTCGCCCGGATAAAAACGGGTATTTTCCAGCAGCAGAACATCACCCGCTTTCAGGTTATTTATCTTTTGCCGGACTTGTTCACCCAGTATATCAGGATAAAATTCAACCGGATGACCCAACAATGCTGATAAGGTTGGTACTATATGGTGTAGTGTGAATTTTACTTTATCAATTTCACCGGAGGGCAGAAGTTTGGCTAACGGCCGGCCAAAATGAGAAAGAAGGATAATGCGGGCACCTTTTTCAATTAAATATTGAATAGTTGGAATAGCGCCTCTGATGCGGGTATCATCAGTTACCTCAAATTGTTTATCCAGCGGTACATTAAAATCAACTCGTACGATGACTTTTTTCCCGGTAACCTCCAAAGAGGTGAGTTCCCCTTTCATGTCCTTAAGGATTATGTGGTGAGGAGGAAAGCCAGTTCAGCCAATCTTGAAGAATAACCGGCTTCATTGTCATACCAGCCGACCACTTTCAGGAAGTCCCCATTGATTTCTGTTAACAGGGAATCAAAAATGCAGGAATACGAATTACCTACAATATCACTTGATACAATATTATCAGTACAGTATTGGACAATGCCTTTCATCCTTGAGTTCGAAGCCTGAAGAAAGGCTGCATTGACCATCTCCTTCGTCGCAGGTTTTTCAAGGATTACATTCAGGTCAACTAATGATCCGGTAATAACCGGAACGCGATAAGAAGTAGCACCGAGCTTATTTCCAATTTCAGGTATGACTAGCTTAAGCGCTGAGGCAGCTCCGGTACTCGTTGGTACAATGTTGACTGCTGCCGACCTGGCTCTCCTGAGATCTCTGTGAGGGGCATCCTGGAGGTTTTGATCTGCGGTGTAGGCGTGAATGGTGATCATCGTGCCTTCTTTGATTCCGAAATTGTCCAGTAAAACTTTAACCATCGGGGCCAGGCAATTGGTTGTGCAGGATGCATTAGAGAAAACAGTTTCTCCTGGATCGATTTTATCTTCGTTGATCCCCAAAACTACAGTAGGTACATCCTTGTCTTTCGCCGGTGCACTAATGATGACCCGTTTTGCACCGTCAGGACGTACATGACCAGAAGCCTTAGCCCTGTCTGTAAATAGCCCGGTACACTCCAATACGGTATCTACATGCAAACCCTGCCATAATTCCACAGGAGATTTTATGGCGGAAATCTGAATCCGCTCGTCATCAACCAGGAGAAAATTGCCATCCACGCGAACTTCCTTTTCGAAAGTACCCTGGGCGGAATCATATTTCAAAAGGTGGGCAAGGGTCAGTGGGTCGGTCAGATCATTGATGCCAACTATCTCTACATCAGGCATATTATACAGCTTTCTGAAGGTAAGCCTGCCAATGCGGCCGAAGCCATTTATCGCGATGCGTTTTGCCATAGGGAAGGATTAAAAGAACTGTTTTTAAAATGAGGGGCAAAAATAATCGGTTTTTGGCGCTGATTTTTTGAAAAAGTCTAATTTTGCCCTGCTTTTCGAAAAGCGTCCGATCAGACGGCCCCTTCGTCTATCGGTTAGGACGGCAGATTTTCATTCTGTAAAGAGGGGTTCGACTCCCCTAGGGGCTGCATCAAAGCTCATAACGTAAGCCATCATCTGCCGTTATGGGCTTTTTTTGTGCTGGCTATTCATCATCTTCCCTTCAGGTATTCATGTTGTCGGTTTGGTTGAAAAACGTTAAACACGAATAAATTGTCAATTCCGGTCGTGTTCTGAAAATATCCGGTGTTCTTCTCTACATTTGTATTGTGTTTCAGTCATTTATGGATTCACATTTTTTTATTTTTGTTCATATGCTCCATTTCCGCCTCGCCCCGGCAACTCGCCGTTTTTTTTCCATTTCGGGCCTGAAATTGTTTTTTTTGCTGATACTCCTCCCAAAAGGAGATGAGGCAAGGGCACAGGAGTATATGTTTCAAATAAATGATTTTAAAGCAGTCGGAAATAATCTGAGTTTAGAAGGATCGACCAGTATTTCAGGAGACCGGTTGCGTTTGACAAAAGATATTCCACAGCAGGTCGGTGCATGCTGGTACAAATCCAGGAAAATTGATTTCACCAACGGGTTTGAATCTGAGTTTACTTTTCTTATTTCAAAAGATGATAATTCGCAACCCGTAGGTGATGGATTCGCATTTGTTATCCAATCCCAGTCCATCCAGGCTACAGGCGGTGTCGGCGACAATATTGGGTATAAGCAAATCCCGTATGGTGTTGCAGTGGAATTTGACACGAAAGATGATAATGAAGGCAGCCGCAATCATATTAATCTTTCTTTCTACAATCCTGAAACAAAGAACTACCGGAAATATGCCACTGTACACGAGATACCTGAAATCACAGATGGCAAAGCACACTTTACCAGAATTATTTACCGGGATGGAAAAATAGAGATATATCTGGATTCCTATTTGTTCCCGGTACTTTCTGTAAAACTCGATATAGCAGAAAAAATAAACAGCCCCGATCATACTGCCTGGTTAGGGTTTACTGCCTCTACTTCCAACCTGCATTCCTACCACGATCTCCTGGGTTGGTCCATAAAGGAATTTGCTCCGGAGCCAAAAGATATTGTTGTGGACTCTGTTCGGGTAGCGGAGAAAGGAGCCATTGAGGTGAAAAAGAGAAAATTAATCATCAGTGTATGGGATTACAATACCGTGGATGGTGATATTATTTCCCTGAAACTCGGACCTGAATGGATATTAACCAAATATGAATTAACCGCAGACAAGTACACTATTCCCATCACCCTGATTGGATATGCCGAGGATCTCGTCCTTTACGCACATAATGTGGGCATGGTGCCACCCAATACCGTGGCCGTCAGTGTCTTTGACGGGGTGACTACTCAACATGTGAACCTGGAAGCCGACATGGAGTCCAGTGAAGCCATCAAGATTGTATACACCGGTGATGACCATAATGAGTGAATTCCGAATTTGCCAGTAAAGGAGAAAAACCTTTCTTATGGAAGGGAATTACAGTTCATCAACATGACCAGGTGATGAAAGTAGGGACGGATGCCCTGTTACTGGGTACCTGGATCCCATCCATATGCAATAGTGCAAAACACATCCTTGATGTGGGCACCGGTACCGGGATCCTGGCGCTTTTAATGGCCCGGGCATATACACCGTCATGCATTGTCGCTATTGACCAGGATGAAAATGCTGTTCATTTGGCTCGTTTCAACGTGGGTTCCTCAATTTTTAAAGACAGGGTTGACGTAGTGCAGGCAGATGTCCTGGATTATTCAGCGTCAGCATACCGACAATTTGATCTGGTGGTATGCAATCCGCCTTTTTATATGGATCATATATTGCCTGCTAAAGAATGGGAGCAATCTTCAAAGCATGCTTCAGCAAGTCCCGAAAAATGGATGGCAGCGCTTTCTTATTTGGTCAGTGATTCTGGCTGTATCTGCATAGTGGTACCTGCGATGATGTCTTTTGAATGGATAAGGGTTGCAAATATCCACCAGGTATATTGCAGCCAAAGGATGGATGTTTTTTCGTTCCCTGGAGATCGACTGGCCAAGCGAAGTTTGTTATGTTTAATGAAAGGATTGCGTAAACCCGTTCATGAACGGTTGATCATGTATGCGCAGGAAAAAATATATACGGCTCAATTCCAGTCCTGGATAGGCATATAATATTTCCAACGGGCTACTGACTCGTTCAAGGAAAACACGATCCTAACCGAAAGCCTAAAAGAAAAAAGGTGACACCTGAACAGTGGTCACCTTTTTAGTTATGGGCCAGGGAGTTTTGAGTAGACTCTTCGATTATTCTCCTGGCTACATTGAGGATGGTTTCATCTTCCAGTGAGACAATGCCACCATCAGGCCCGGGTTGGATATGTTGAGATACGATTTGGCCGTTCTCGTATTTTTTAGCTCCGAAATAATTCCGGACGGTTTGCTCTTCCAGTTGAAGGGCATCCGCAATGCGCTTTACACTGCCTGTGGGTAGCGCGTGTTTGATCCTTCTCAATTCGTCGAAAGTGATATACATCGGCAGAAAGTTTGGATTTAATGATTGAATAAAATAATCCCGGTTTGAAAGTTAGGGCAAAGTAATGAGTTGTACTAACTTTTTTTACGATAAAATAATATTAAAACAGGCTATATAAGAAATGGTCTGAGCACCCCGAGTTTCCATGACGTTTTTTCTGAAAGGAACAAGTAGTTATGTGCCTGAATATCAAGTAAAGCCTTAAACAGATCATTCGATACCGAATCAGGCCAACATGGAATCCACACTGACAAGGGGGAGGTTAAAGGCATCGGCTACTCCTTTATAAACCACATTTCCGTTGACCACATTTAGTCCGAGTTTTAGTGCCGGGTCTTGCCTGCAAGCTGCTTTCCAGCCTTTATCGGCTATCTTGATAGCATAGGGCAAAGAGGCATTGGTCAGGGCTATGGTTGAGGTATAAGGAACAGCACCAGGCATATTGGCCACGCAATAGTGAACCACTCCATCAATAACAAAAATCGGATCCTCATGTGTGGTGGGCCGGCAGGTTTCAATACATCCGCCCTGGTCAACAGCCACGTCCACAAGAACAGTACCGGGTCTCATGGTCTTCAGCATATCCCGGGTGATCAACATGGGCGCTTTGGCTCCTGGTATAAGCACAGCACCTACAATGAGGTCATGGTCCCGGACAAGCTCCCGGATATTGACCTCATTCGAATACATCGTGATCACATTCGGCGGCATGACATCCGCCAGGTAGCGGAGACGATTGAGATTGACATCCAGAATGGTCACATTAGCCCCTAAACCAGCAGCCATTTTAGCCGCCTGAGCCCCGACAATCCCGCCACCAAGCACCAATACTTTGGCTGGTGGCACTCCCGGTACACCGCCTAACAGGATACCTCTGCCTCCTTCCGGTTTCTCCAGGAATTTAGCCCCTTCCTGTATAGCCATACGACCAGCTACTTCAGACATCGGTACCAACAAAGGCAAAGACCGATCAGGTAATTCTACGGTTTCATAGGCCAGACAAACAGATCCGCTTTGAATCATGGCTTTGGTCAGGGGCTCATAGGAAGCAAAGTGGAAATATGTAAAGAGTAACTGATCTTTTCTGATCAAAGGGTACTCGACGGCTATGGGTTCCTTGACTTTTATGATCATTTCGGCCTTCCCATAGACATCCTCAATCGAAGGTAAAATAATGGCACCGCGCTCAGCATAGGCATCGTCTGAAAAGCCACTGCTCGCACCCGCACCTTGCTGGACAAATAAGGTATGACCGCGCTTGGTCAATTCAAGAGCTCCGGCAGGGGTGAGGGCTACCCGGTTTTCATTCGTCTTGATTTCTATGGGAACACCTATGATCATAAAACAGAGTTTTGATTTGAGGCGCAAAGGTATGAAAAGGAGTAAGCAGAGGCTCAGGCAAACTGCAATTGATAAAATCAGGATGAGGGTTAAAATATTGAGCTCCTGCATGATTTTATCAAAAAAAAGCCCTCTCAAATGAGCGGGCTTAAGGTTAACTAAAACTAAGATCACACTTCTTATCGGGAAGCAGAAACGCGATTCTGCCGTCGAGATGCATAAAAAGGGGCTCGTGACGTTTCACGAGCCACTGCGATTATCCATTAAAAAACCAAAACTTATGTGTCAAATATACATACATATTATGAATATTTGACAATATATAAATCACTTTTTATCAGTTAAAAAGATAAATTAAATTTTTATAATATGTTTTACCCTGAAAATGTTAGACCTATAAGATCTGAGAGGAACGCCTTAGCCTAATTTTTTTTAAAAAAAGCAATAGCCTTCAGCCCTAAATCAGGGCCTAAATCGACTGAAAAATCATTGACATAAAGGTCGATATGGCTTTGCATGACCCAGTCCTCCATTTCCTGGGAATACTTCCGGACGTAATTCATGACGATATCCGGATTGCGGTGGGCAAAACGAATACTTTCGCCTGATCAGGCTTTCCAGTTTTAAATTCAGTTCCCTGATGAGCCGTTTGGAGCAAAAATGCCCCCGAGTGGAATAGGCAAACCGGTTTCACTTTTCCCAGGAATCTCCTAAGATCTTCCACTTTGACCAGACCTTTGAGGCATAAGTAAATCTGATTTTCATGGATGATCACAGCGGCCTTTACCCGGTCCGTCAAAACCAGATCTTCCAGTTTATTGAAGCCGATGAAATTCCTTTTGCCGGGCATTCCGGATAGAAATGTTTAAATAGTAAGTGAGCCGTGGTCCATTGTCCTGGCAAAGCAACGGGTCCATCCAGGATTTCATCTTTGGAGACCTTTTGATTTCGCAATGATCATAGGTCCGCAATTATTCCCCAAAGCGGCTCCAGATGGTAACAACGTATACTTATCTTGAAGAAACAATGATTTATGAAAGCTCATTTTTGTCAGATCCAGTTTTTCGACTATCCGCCCATTCATTGAGCGTTTCAATATCCTCCATGATACACTTAAATCGAATTCCATCGGTGGGGATCCAATGATTGACCAGTGCTGCAAACATAAACGTGTCATTCGGACACGGAGAAAAACCCAGAGAAATTTTCATAGTGATATTAAGAATAGAATAACTTGTGCAGGGTCATGATGGATTTGGAAATTATTTATGAAGATAACCACCTGATTGCCATAAACAAGCCGAATGGCCTACTCGTTCACACGGATGATACCGGTGATCCGAGCCTTGAAGAAATCCTCAGGGAATACGTAAGGGAAAAATATCATAAACCAGGTAATGTATTTCTGCAATCCTGTCACCGGCTTGACCGTCCTGTCAGCGGAGCCTTGATATTTGCCAAAACCTCCAAAGGTAAGGATCGGATGCGCCAGCTATTCACCGATCGAAAGGTCCATAAAACCTACCTGGCGCTTGTCTCCAAATGCCCTGATCCTTTTGAAGCCGATCTGGAAAACTGGATGTATAAGGACCGGAATAAAAATATAGTGGAGATCGTCAAAGGGGAAAGAGCAGGGGCGGTTAAAGCCAGAACAATATATAAAACTCTGGGCCAGGCCGGAAAATATTTTCTGGTCAGACTACATCCCATGACCGGAAAATCCCATCAATTGAGGATTGCATATGAGTTTTATTGGGAGCCCATATTGTAGGAGATGTAAAATATGGCGGGATTTACCATTCATGACCCCAAAGTGCCTTATGCTGCATTGCCGCAAATGGAATTTATACATCCGATTCAGCAGGTGCCGATCGTATTGCGGGCCAACTTCCCCAAATATCCTGTTTGGGACCGGCAGGCTGATATCATTGAAATCGCTGGAAGAGGAATTATAGAAATTAATGGTTTACCTTTGCTCCCGGTGAGAGTCATACGTCCAGCTCCTTTCGAACTCCCCCAGGGCAGAAATGCAGCAAGGGTAGAAGGTTGAGCGGAGCGATATGATTTCTCGCCATTTTCTTTTGAAACCGAACCTCCCTGAATATGAAATTTTTTGTAGATACTGCCAATATTGACCAGATCAAAGAAGCGCCGAACTTGGAATCCTGGATGGTGTCACCACCAATCCTTCCCTGATGGCAAAGGAAGGCATTACCGGCACTAAAAATATCAACGATCATTACAAGAAGATTTGTTCCATCGTGCATGGGGATGTTAGTGCCGAAGTGATCGCCACCGATTTTACCGGGATTGTGGAAGAAGGAAAAATACTGGCGGATCTGGCGTCCAATATAGTAGTCAAAGTCCCCATGATTAAAGATGGTATCAAAGCGCTAAATTGGTTTTACGATCATCATATTCGCACCAATTGCACGCTCGTATTTTCTGCCGGCCAGGCGATACTGGCCGCTAAAGCCGGAGCCACTTATCTCTCTCCATTTATTGGCCGGATCGATGATATCAATTGGGATGGCATGTCCCTGATCAAGGAAATCGCGGACATTTATACCATCCAAAATTTTGACACCCAGATTTTGGCGGCTTCGATAAGAAGTTCACGTCAAATTGTAGAGTCGGCAAAAGCAGGAGCACATGTGGTGACCTGTCCACTCTCTGCTATTCTTGGTTTACTAAAACATCCATTAACTGATATTGGGCTCGCACAGTTTTTATCCGACCATAATAAGGCACAGCAATAACTCATATAGTCAGTTGTCTTGCAGCAGAGTGCTGACATCGGATTTTCGATTTAATATGTTAACCTGAGTGTTGAAAAAGATATTGATCATCGATGATGAAGAAAAGCTGAGAGCTTTACTGGCCAGGATGATCAGTTTGGAAGGTTTTGAGGTGATTCAGGCCCCTGACTTAAAAACCGGATTCAAGAAACTTGAACAATCTGATGTTGATGTCGTGCTTTGTGATGTTAAGCTTCCTGACGGCAATGGCGTAGAATTTACAGCCACTGCAAAAAGCAAATTTCCTGAAATTGAAATTATCTTATTGACGGCCTACGGAAACATTCCGGATGGTGTGCAGGCTATTAAAAACGGCGCATTTGATTACATCACGAAAGGGGATGACAATAACAAAATCATTCCCTTGCTGTATCGGGCCTCCGAGAAAGTTGAATTGACTAAGCGCGTGAAGCAATTGGAAAAGCAACTGGGTAATCGATATTCATTTGACCGGATCATTGGTAAATCAAAAGCCTTACTCCAGGCTATTGAATTTGCTAAAAAAGTATCGCCAACCGAAACAACTGTTTTATTAACTGGCGAGACTGGAACCGGGAAAGAAATATTTGCCCAGGCCATCCATCAATCCAGTCAACGAGGTAATCAAAATTTCGTTGCGATCAATTGTTCTGCATTTAGTAAAGAACTGCTGGAAAGCGAAATGTTTGGTCACAAAGAAGGAGCCTTTTCGGGGGCGATGAGAGATCAGCATGGCGTATTTGAAGAGGCGGACCACGGAACTATTTTTCTGGATGAGGTTGGGGAAATGAGTCTGGATATGCAGGTCAAGCTCCTGCGCGTCATTGAGACGGGTGAATTTAATAGAGTCGGGGATTCTAAAACCACGAAAGTAAATGTTCGCATCATTGCTGCTACTCATCGTGATCTTCAGTATGAAATGGACAAAGGGAATTTCCGGCAGGATTTATACTATCGCTTATCGGTTTTCCAGATCAAATTGCCGCCCTTGCGGGAGCGTATAGTTGATATTGAGCCCTTGACCAGATATTTCGTTGAACACTATTCAGCAAGGACCAATAAGAAGATAAATTCCATTTCTCCTGAATTTCTGGATATTCTTAAACTGCATCCTTTCCCGGGCAACATTCGAGAGTTAAAAAATATTGTTGAGCGAAGTGTGATTTTGGCGACTTCCAATCAACTTACAGCGGACACCTTGCCTATTGAAATTCAGGTGCATGAAGCATCCGTTACCTCAGGTAAAATATTATCGGCTTTCGATTTGGCCAGTGCGGAAAAGATCCATATTCAAAAAGTGATCAATTATACCAATGGCAATAAAACGGAAGCCGCCCGGCTACTCAATATTGCTATTACGACCTTATACAGAAAATTGGAAGATTATAAAATCAGGTAAACCATAGCATTTTGCTATGATCCACCTTATCAAAAAGATATGGTTTCGGGAGGTCTGTTTTTCCCATTTTATTGTAAATCGTTGATTGTTAGTTAAGTGGATTCCGTAGCATACGGGATGGAACGGATATTGGCATACCCTCCTGCATAACAGGAAATGAAAAAGTTAACCATCATGGAAAAATTGATTTTGATTTTTGCCTTGGTGTGTGCGGTGTCCTTTTTCTACATTCTGTTTTGGAAGCTAAAATACTTGTTCACGAATTAAATTATAATGGACGATACCTCTGCAATGCTGTTGCTAATGATTGGCTATGCTGTTCCGATTTGCCTGGCCATCGCCGATAGGATAAGGAAGGAACTCAAAATAGCTAAACAAAATCGCCGGATAGGGGACATAACTGACATCATAAGAGCTGGTGACCCCAGGTTGCATTGACAGCAGAAGAAAAATAAACCTTTAAACAAATTAAGTTGTCATGGTTACTCTGATTCTCATTTTAACTGGTCTGATCGGATTCATTATCTGCTACAAGGCCATTGACTTTTTCGAAAAAATCTAAAACATATGATAGCGCTATTTGCAGTTGCATTACTCATGCTCGGTTATATGGGCTATGTGCTCATCAAACCGGAAAAATTCTGATTCTCATGGAACGCCTATGAAGCGAAGCATATTCAATGCCAAATTCTCATGGGCATTCCCGGGTGAATGTTCTCAACTTTTAAAAATATGCTCAAATGAATACTGAAATTTCAGGCATAATTCTCATCTATGGTGCAGCGGTACTACTTGCACTGCCCCTCGGTAAGTATATCGCCAAAGTGTTTGCCGGTGATAAAACTTTTTTGGATCCTGTCTTCCTCCCGATCGAAAAATTCTTTTTTCGTTTCAGTGGAATTGATCCGCAGAAGGAAATGAACTGGAAGCAAAACCTGGTGGCGTTGCTGACGATTAATGTCATTTGGTTTATGCTCTCCATGTTTGTGCTGACCAACATGAGCTGGTTGCCACTGAATCCGGATGGCAATCCATCCATGAGTGCTGACCTGGCGTTCAACACATCAGTAAGTTTTGTGACTAATACCAACCTGCAGCATTATTCAGGTGAGAGCGGATTATCCTACCTCGGACAGCTGATCTTAATGCTTTGGCAATTTATTAGTGCCGGCACAGGGATCGCTATTTGTGCCATTGTATTTATTGCCATGAAGGAGCGGACATCTGAGGCCCTAGGCAATTTTTATAATCTTTTAGTTAAATCCTGCACCAGGATATTATTACCACTCTTGATTGCGCTGGCTACTATCCTCATTTTCCGAGGTTCACCCATGACTTTTAATGGTAAGGATACAATGATATCCATGCAGGGAGATACGATGCAAGTGAGCACTGGGCCTGCTGCTGCCATGGTCGCTATTAAGCAATTGGGTACAAATGGTGGTGGATACTTCGGTGCTAACTCATCAGTGCCTTTAGAAAACCCTGATTACCTGACTAACATTGTTGAAGACCTAAGTATCATTCTGATTCCGATTGCTTTGGTCTTTGCATTGGGACATTTTCTGAATAAGAGAAAGTTAGCCTGGATGGTATTCGGCGTGATGACTGCCGGATTTTTGATCCTCGTTATTCCCACCATCTATTATGAAATGAATGGCAACCCGGCTATAGCGAAAATGGGTATTTCGCAACCTATGGGGAGCATGGAAGGAAAGGAAGTTCGATTCGGACCTGCTGCATCCGCGCTCTGGGAAATTAATACAACAAATACCTCCAATGGATCTGTCAATTCCATGCATGATAGTTCAATGCCCATCTCCGGTATGAATGCTATGCTTGGCATGATGGTTAATGCTTTTTATGGTGGGGTAGGAGTAGGCTTTCTCAATTTCTACATCTTCATCATCATTGCCGTATTCATCTCCGGGTTGATGGTTGGGCGAACGCCTGAGTTCCTGGGCAAGAAAATCGAAGCCCGGGAAATGAAAATCGCGATGATTGTTTTCCTGCTGCATCCGCTTTTCATTTTAACGGGAACTTCTATTGCCAGTTACCTGGCGGCACATGATACACCAATGGGTTGGTGGTTTTCGGGAAATGCTACAGGATGGCTTAATAATCCGGGCTATCACGGTTTTAGCGAAATGTTATATGAGTATACTTCGGCATCTGCTAATAACGGAAGTGGTTTTGAAGGGCTTGGAGATGGGAATCCTTTCTGGAATATCACCGCTGGGGTGGTCATGCTCTTTGCACGATTTCTTCCCATCATCGGCCCTGTAGCTATTGCCGGATTGCTGGCGAATAAAAAATACATTCCGGAAAGTTCCGGCACATTAAAGGCGGACACATTTACTTTCGGACTCATGGTGTTTGCCGTGATCGTTAGTGCTGGTTGGATTATCTTTTTTCCCGGCATTAGCGCTTGGTCCGATTGCTGAACATTTTTCATTGTTTTAAAATAGACAGATACCCGATCATGAAAAGGCAACGACAAACAAAACTTTTTGATAGAACACTGGTGAATGAAGCTATTAAACAATCATTCATCAAATTGAATCCGAGGATATTGATTCACAACCCGGTCATGTTTACTGTTGAAGTGGGTACAGCCTATATGCTGGCGGTTTGCATCTGGATTTTGATGGGAGAAACTTCCCAGGGATCATTCGCATACAATTTTTCCATATTCATCATCCTTTTTATCACCGTACTCTTTGCGAATTTTGCAGAAGCTTTGGCTGAGGCCAGAGGGAAGGCGCAGGCGAATTCACTCCGCAAAACGAGGGAAGAAACGCCGGCTAAATTAGTGCTGGAAAATGGGCAGATAAAAATGGTCAATTCGTCCCTGCTCAAAAAGGGAAGTGTATTCTATTTGTGAAACCGGAGATACCATTCCGATGGACGGAGAGATCATTGAAGGGATTGCGACCATTGATGAAAGCGCGATAACAGGGGAGAGTGCTCCGGTCATCCGTGAATCGGGAGGTGATAAATCTTCTGTGACCGGTGGAACTAAAGTACTTTCAGATAAAATCAAAGTCCAGGTCACTACCGCTCCTGGTGAAAGTTTTCTGGATAAGATGATTGCATTAGTGGAAGGGGCTTCGCGGCAGAAGACGCCAAATGAAATTGCATTAACGATTTTACTGGCTGGGTTTACGCTCATCTTTATCATCATTTGCATTGCCCTTTCGCCGTTTTCGGATTTTGCGCAAACTCCAATTCCCATTTCATCTTATATCGCTCTTTTTGTATGCCTTATTCCAACGACTATTGGTGGATTATTATCAGCCATCGGGATCGCAGGGATGGATAGAGCGCTACGAGCTAATGTTATTGCCAAATCAGGTAAAGCTGTTGAAACTGCAGGAGACATTGATACTTTATTGCTGGATAAAACAGGAACCATTACAATTGGTAACCGCAAAGCCACTAATTTTTATCCAGTCGAGGGTGAATCAGAGCGTGATTTTATAAAATTATGCGCGCTTGCTTCCTTAGCGGATGAAACTCCTGAAGGAAAATCGATTGTTGAATTGGCTGGAAAGGAGGTTACTTCCAAAATAAGTAATTCGCTGGTCAATTCGACGCTCATCAAATTCACTGCTGAAACCAGAACCAGTGGTGTCAATCTTGCTAATGGAGTACAAATTCGAAAGGGAGCGCTTGATGCTATCAAGAAGCTTTCCGATCAGGCTGGTAAAGTATTTCCAAAAGATATAGCTGTAAAAGTCAGTGAAATATCTTCCAATGGTGGAACGCCATTAGTGGTTTCCGAAAATGATGAGGTGGCCGGTGTTATTGAATTGCAGGACATCATCAAACCCGGCATCCTGGAGCGATTTCAGCGATTACGCAAGATGGGTGTCAAGACGGTGATGGTGACCGGCGATAATCCATTGACTGCAAAATACATTGCTGAAAAGGCAGGTGTTGATGATTTCATTGCTGAAGCAAAGCCTGAGGATAAAATGAAATACATCCGCCAGGAACAGCAAGCCGGAAAGCTGGTCGCCATGATGGGAGACGGTACCAATGATGCACCTGCCCTTGCACAAGCGGATGTTGGTGTCGCCATGAATAGTGGAACACAAGCAGCAAAAGAAGCTGGGAATATGGTGGACCTTGACAATGATCCTACCAAACTGATTGAAGTGGTTGAAATCGGCAAGCAATTGCTGATGACCCGTGGCACGCTTACTACATTTAGTATTGCGAATGATGTCGCTAAATATTTTGCCATTGTGCCTGCATTATTTATCGCCACTATTCCTGCATTGCGCGCGCTGAATATCATGCAACTTCATTCACCTCAGAGCGCCATTCTTTCTGCTGTCATTTTCAATGCCATCATCATTCCATTACTGATTCCGCTGGCCCTGAAAGGAGTCGCTTACAAGCCGATTGGCGCCAGTAAATTATTACGACGAAACTTACTGTATTATGGTGTTGGTGGAATCATCATTCCATTCTTAGGCATTAAGTTGATCGATTTACTAGTCACATTTTTTATTTAAAAAACGGATTGCTATGAAAACGAATCTTTTGCCAGGCATAAAACTGACGTTCTTGTTTATTCTCTTCTTTATGGGAGTCTATTCGTTGGTTATGCTGGGTATAGCCCAATTAGCACCCAATCATGGAAAGGGTTTCCTGGTATCTGCGGATGGGAAAACCTATTACGAAAATATAGCCCAGAATTTCACGCAGGATAAATATTTCTGGTCAAGACCTTCAGCCGTCAATTATAATGCGGCAGGAAGTGGCGGTAGTAATAAAGGACCATCTAATCCTGATTATCTCGCTACAGTCCAGTCGCGTATCGATACTTTCCTGGTGCATAATCCGGGCATCAACAAAATCGATATTCCTTCTGATTTGGTGACAGCATCGGGCAGTGGACAGGATCCTAATATTTCAGTCCAGGGCGCTTTAGTTCAGGTGCCCCGCATTGCTAAAGCCAGAGGTGTGTCCGAAGATCAAATTAAAAAGCTGGTCACTCAACATACTGAAAAACCATTACTTGGCCTTTTTGGAACTGAAAAAATAAATGTCCTCAAATTAAATATCGCACTCAATCAAATTAAATAATGATCACCATGAAAAGGCTAATCCAACCTATTTTCCTGTTGACAACGAATTTGCTCAATGCACAAGACGATACTTCAGCGGCAGCGCTTTCATTTTCCGGATACGCTGAAGTTTATTATGCTTATGATTTCAACAAGCCTGCTGATCACAACAGACCCTCATTTTTCTACAGTCATAACCGGCATAATGAATTCAATCTCAATCTTGGATTCGTCAAAGCGAACTATTCCGCTGAACGAATTCACGCCAATGTTGCCCTCGCTGCAGGTACGTACCTGAATACTAATTATGCCTCAGAACCCGGTGTGTTGAATAATGTATATGAGGCCAATGCAGGATTCAAACTTTCAAAAAGCAAAAACTTATGGTTAGATGGCGGAATTTTCGCATCCCACATTGGCTTTGAAAGTGTTATTTATTCCTTAAACCTGGATTATCAGATCCGGAACAACGCAGTATGGAGGCCGGAAGGTCATTCGCTGAGCAGTAAGGATGAAATCTTTAATGATGAAGGTGTCGCCTCAAAAATGAATACTTTTGTGACGACATCGCTGGCCATTTCATTTTAATGTCTGAAGAAGAAAAAAGGGAAGAAAATGTAGAACGCTTTCTTGATCTCATCCAAAGATCAAGACGGGGCAAGTTTAAAATTTACATTGGTATGAGCGCCGGTGTGGGGAAAACATATCGCATGTTGCAGGAAGCTCATGCTTTATTACGAAGCGGTATCGATGTAAAAATTGGATATATCGAAACTCACAACCGTAAAGAGACGCATGATCTTTTAGAAGGTTTGCCGGTTATCCCCAGGAGAAAATTGTTTTATAAGGGAAAAGAACTGGAAGAACTCGATGTTCAGGCTGTCATCAACTTACGGCCTGAAGTCGTTATCGTGGATGAATTGGCCCATAGCAATATCGAGGGGAGTAAGAATGAAAAGCGCTGGCAGGATGTGCTGGAAATTCTGGAAGCGGGAATCAATGTCATTTCGGCCATTAACATCCAGCATATCGAAAGCCTGAATGAGGAAATTAAATCAATCACGGGTGTCGAGGTTGCAGAACGTATTCCGGACAAGGTGCTGGCGTTGGCCGATGAAGTGGTCAATATTGATTTAACCGCTGACGAACTCATCATGCGGTTGAAAGAAGGTAAAATCTATCAGGCCGAAAAGATTCAGACAGCGCTTGATAATTTTTTCAAACCTGAACATATTCTACAACTTCGTGAACTGGCGCTTAAAGAAGTGGCATCGCAGGTCGAGCGCAAGGTGGATATTGAAGTGCCCAAGAATGTGGCACTCCGTCATGAAAAATTTATGGCGTGTATCAGTAGTAATGATGTAGTGGCAAAAAATATAATCCGAAAGACTTCACGACTCGCCAGCTATTACAATGCAAAGTGGTTTGTCCTGTATGTCCAGACTCCAAAAGAGAGCACGGATAACATACCGCTCGATAAACAACGGCACCTCATCAACAATTTTAAATTGGCCACTGAATTAGGCGCAGAAGTTATCAGGACGCAACATCATCATGTATCCGTAGCCATCGTGGATGAGGCTATCAAACATAACATCACGACGGTTTGTATAGGGAAGCCTCACATCAGCCTCTTCAAGATCATATTAGCGTCCAACACTTTCGGAGAGTTGTTGAAAAATCTTTCGTCTTCGGACATTGACCTTATCATCCTGTCCTAACATGCGTATCAAGACTAAACTTATCCTGGGAGTAGGGCTTCTTTTCTTTTTCATCACCATCCTGATTGTGGTGGGGATAGCCTATATCAACCAGTTGACCAAGGATACCCAAAATATCCTGGTCGCGAATTACAATACCATTGATTATGCCCGTCAAATGCTTATTGCTTTGGATGAGGATCCTACTGCAGGAAGCACCATTTCTAAATTTCATGACAACCTCGTCAGTCAGCAGCATAATGTGACGGAGGAAGGTGAGCAGGAACTGACCAACAAGCTGGCGAATGATTTTGAACACTTGAAAGCCGATCCGGGCGATACGCTGGTGTCCATCCGTATACGTAAAGGCCTTACGGACATCATGCTGCTCAATATGAAAGCGATACAGCGTAAAAGCGCTGTTGCAGTCGACAGGGCCACCTCTGCCAACACGGTTCTGGGGATGATTGGAGGGTTTTGTTTCGTGCTGGCGTTTACCCTCCTTTTAAATTTGCCCGGGAATATTGCTAACCCTATCAAGGAGTTAACCCAGAGCATTAAAGAGATTGCGGATAAAAACTATTCTCAACGTGTGCATTTTGAGAGTCATAATGAATTCGGTGAATTAGCTACTTCGTTTAATACTATGGCCCAAAAACTGGAAGAATATAACAGCAGCAGTCTGGCCAAGCTGATGATGGAAAAGAAACGAATCGAAACTCTCATCAACAACATGCATGATGCCATCATCGTGCTGGACGAAAATCAGCGGATCATTTTTATCAATAATGAAGCTTTGAAGATAGCTGGACTCCAACTGGAAGATACGATTGGCAGAAAGGCGCAGGATATTGCCATGCATAACGATTTAATCCGGTCGTTGATACAGTCTTTGTTAAGTCCTGATCATAAGCCGGATCATGGCGCTACTCCACCACTTAAGATATTTGCCGATAACAAGGAAAGTTATTTCAATAAAGAGATCATTAAAATTGAAATTACACCTACGGCGGAAATCGCGAAAAAGGATATTGGTGATGTTATTCTTCTGAAGAATATTACAATATTTAAAGAAATCGATGTGGCTAAAACCAACTTCATTGCGACTGTTTCGCATGAATTGAAAACACCCATTTCCTCCATGTTGATGAGCTTGCACCTACTTGAAAATGAAAAAGCAGGTGCTATCAATGAATCGCAGAAACAGCTCCTGGACAGCATTAAGGAAGATGGCACCCGGCTATTGAAAATAACGGGTGAATTGTTGAACATATCACAGGTGGAGACCGGGAATATCCAGCTTTCGATCCAGCATAGTGATCCGGAACGAATTGTGCACTATGCACTTGATGCTGTCAGAACAGAAGCTGAACAAAAGAATATCAAGATCAAGGTAATGATTGAAAAAAACATTCGAAAGGTCAAGGCGGATGAGGAAAAAACAGCCTGGGTACTCATCAACCTGCTGACGAATGCGATTCACTATTCATCTGAGCATGCTGAAGTGTTAGTTAGCGTATCTAAAGTGATTGGGGAAAACGATGCATTAGCTATCCAGTTTTCCGTTCAGGATTTTGGGATGGGTATTGATAAAAAATATAAGGATAAAATTTTTGACCGATATTTCCAGGTGCCAGGTAGTCATAAATCAGGCTCGGGCCTCGGTCTTGCAATCAGTAAGGAATTTATTGAAGCGCAGGGAGGAAATATCTTTCTTGAAAGCGAAGTCGGTGTAGGAAGTAAATTTTCAATTTTGTTGAATGCCGTTTAGTCAAGACAACAATTTGCAAATAAGATGGTTAGGATGGGAAAATAAAAAAAAGACTGTACAAGCCGAAGTTTGTTTTTGGGCCCCAATTTAATGAATGAAGCGCCCCGTATCCTTTCAGTAATCCTCTGTCCCGCTTAGGAATCCGCAATAGTCTATCTATGCCACGCAGAATTGAGGCCTGCCCTAATCAGATACGCACAACAGTCTCCAATGTTTATCATGTTGAGCCAAAACAGCGGAGGGCTTGTACGAGTCTCTAATCTTATACCGGACATTTTATCCGATGAAATAAAACTACGCCTTTCAGATTAGTTTTCCAAATTATGAAATGTTAAAGTTCTGAGAGAGTGATTCCTTGCGCCACCGCTGAAGCCACAGCGACACGCCGTCGACTGTACACAGGGACCGTCGTTCTTCGATCTTATGATGACTGTGAAGTAAGAAAGTAAGAGCATAATAAAAATTATTAAATCACATCAATGCATGGAAGGGTAATGTTGACGAACAAGAAGCAAGAGATTATTTCCAGCCAACTGGAATGCAGAGTGCCTTCAGATCAGTCCTGCCAGTCATTCCCGCGCGACAGGGGAGGTGCTGAGATTATCGAAGCAGGGTAGGGGGCAGAATATCCAGGTTAATTTTCCTCAACCTGTGCCAGGAGATCACGGTTGATGGCGATGGAAGCATTGAGTTCGTAGCCAATCAGGATGATGAAGGAGTTGATTTGAAGCCATAATAGAATGAGAATAAGGGCACCAATGGATCCGTAGATCTCATTGTATCTCGCGAAATTGTCAACGTAGATGGCAAAGACTACGGAGCTGATAACAGATAATATCGTGGTCAATGTAGCGCCAGGAGTAAACCATTTCAGTTTATTTTTAAAAGCAGGTCCAACCCGGTAGATGATACTGATACAGATATAATACAAAATAAATACAGCGATCCACCGCAGGTAGTTATAATAACCAAGCATCGTTTTATTCAAATGGAGCCCATTGAGGATGCGAAGGAAAAGCGGTTTGCCTATAACAATAGCCAGCAAGGATCCCATGATGAGCATACCGAGGAGAATAGTCAGTTTGAGCGCTTTTAATTGCCGTTGCAGGAAATTGACTTTCTTATAGGTGATTTCATAACTTTTATGAAAGCCTTTGATCATGGTGTTAACCCCGCTCGAGGCAAAGTAGATAGCCAGTAACAAACTTAAACTCAACAAGCCCCGCTGGCTGGTAGTTGAAATTTCATTGATAATGGAATCAATGTAGGCTGACATTTTAGAAGGCAATAAATCCACGTAGCTGTGTTCCAGGGCGGCTACCAGGTTATCTACCGGCAGATAAGGAACGAGGGTCAGGATAACCAGTATGCCCGGAAAAATGGAAAGGAAGAAACTGAAAGCCATGGAATTGGAACGCGTCATAATATCATCGCGCAGAATTTCTTTCCAGACAAACTTCAGGATAATGGCGATCGGGATCAGGTTAAATCCCGGCATCGATTGCCGATGCAGAAAATCCTTAAACTGATGATACTTTGCCTTCCAATATCGCATGTTCCTAAAAATACAATTTCAATGGAGCTGTAATGAAATCCGGAGCGATCATCCGTTGTTGCGTTTTGGAATCCAGGAAACACAATTTGACCATCGCGCCATTGAGCAGCATACCTGCTTCATTTCTGATCTCATAGCGAAAACGGATTTCTTTTCCAGGTAATGCCGGGACGGTAGTCTGAATCGTAAGTAAATCATCGTACCTCGCCGGGCGGAGGTATCGAACCTCCATATGGGTCACCGGCATCCAGATATGATGTTGACGTTCGAGGTCTGCATACAAAATACCCAGATTCCGCATGGCTTCCACCCTGGCCACCTCATAATATTGAGCATAGACGCCATAATAGACGAAACCCATTTGATCGGTTTCTCCGTAGCGAACGCGAACCTGACTTTGATGTAGGTAACTCATGAGCGCAGAATCGGACACGTCATACAATGAGAACCTCCCCTTGCCCGCGACAATTCATTGCTGGGAAGGGTAATAATAGTTTTTTGAAGAGAGGACGCGAAATCAGGATCCGAAGCCGCCTGCAGAATGAAATCTTCCGCATTCATTATATCCAGACCTGCAGCACTAAAGGCCTGTTCCGTATACGGATTCCGGTCATACGTCAAAGCAACACCTGGCCGGATGGTCACCAGGTTGCATCCGTCTGTCCACTGCTCTCTTTCCTGGTAAGGAGAAACTCCATGGCCACTGAGAATAAATTGCATATCCGGATTGATTTCCTTTTGCAGAAATTCGCGGATGGAAGAATAGAATCGCTCATTTCCATCTGTTCCGTCTATATCAAAGACTTCTACATAACTGCTCAGTCCATCCACCACTATCGGTTTGTAGGCGACGATATGATTTGTATCGATTTGGGTAAAGATGGTATCCACATGCATATAAGAGCGTTCGCGTGGAATCACCACCATCGCTACGTGACTGATCACTTTTCGTTCGAAGAGCACCTTCTTCAGGGAATGAAAAGCGTGTGTAGTGGATCGTTCGCTGCAACCAATGAGCAGATAGTCCTGATTCAGGACCATCATATCTCCGCCTTCAATGGATATCCGTTCCCCCCTTCGGGATGGCGGGAACAAATCCACATCATTTAGATTGATCAGCCGCTTTTGTTCTTTCAGATGCTGAAACCGGGGATGGTACCAGAAAATAAATCGGGTCAGCAGGTTTTCACGATACCGGGCCTCTTTGGCTGCCTTGGTGATCACAATATGATCATTGACTATGACCGCTATATCCCGGGTAAAGATCAGGTTAGGCACCGGGTCAAAATAAATATTGTTGGTATTGGGGTCATGGCCGGTAATCAATACGTTCGACAAAAGCGCGTCATCCATAGCCTTCAATTCAGTGACAAATTGGGCTGGGAGTTCTTCAAAACTGGCGATAAATTCAAGGAAATGATCCTTGGCCGAAGTATCGGCCTGCAAGGATTGAAATATCATTTCCTGGATTTCGAGCACGTTTTCCCGGCCAATGAAATGAGCCAGAACAGATGTAAAAATGTCATGTTCTTCCTGCATTTTGGGCAAGTAAACAATATCGTCGAACAATAATTCTCCGGCTTTCCGGGGGGAAATCCGGGCTATACCGGCATCGGGGCGGTGCACGATCACGCACTGCAGAGGACTTATTTCGGAGGGGACGTGTACATGGTCCATCATCCGGTAAAGGTAAGTCTAAGTCCTTAAGCCCTTTATCAGGCCGGAATAAATGATTTTTAGGCGATTGCAGCCTGTCTAACTGAACCTAATCTGTATTTTTACACTTTATAGCTAATTAGTTACCAACGGACGACCCACGATGCTCAAAAAGTTAAAGTCCCTCTTTGTCATTGAGGACGACGATACAGCGACTGGAGAGAAGACCACTTCAGAAAGCTCTGCCAATCCAAAAGAGGTTCCCACGCCTGCATTTGATGTGCCTGTCGGTACCTCCGGGAAAGAGGGAGGAAAGGTGCAGGATAAATTTCTTGAAGCCCTTTTTGGTGCCCTGGAATCCAACAACCAGGAAGGATTTGACTACATGGAGTTTAAAGACTTTCTCAAGTCACTGGCCAATGTCCCCATGGACGACAACACCAGGTACAAGTCCGCTTTTGCGACGGCACAGACCATGGGGGCCACGAAGGAGATCATCCTGTCCAGTGCCAAGCATTACCTGACCGTGCTGGCCAATGAGCAGAGTAAATTCCAGGAAGCTTTACAAGGACAACGGGAGCGGAACCTTACCGGCAAACAAGAGGAGATCAAGGAGCTTGGCGCCACCGTTGAACAGAATGAAAAAGATATAGAGAAACTAAAAGCGGAAATTGAAGATCATCGCCAAAAGATTACCGCCCTGGAACAGGAAATTTCTTCCGCTGCAGATAAATTGAGTCAAACTGCGGATGATTTTGATGCCACCTATAAAGCCCTGGTGGGCCAGATCCAGACGGATATACAAAACATTGAATCACACCTTTAGCCTTGATGACCTGGTATGGATGGATATAAATCAAAGACATTCTGGCAACGACCTGAAGGCGTAACCGGGGCCATTTTTATGGGCGCCCTGATAGCCGGGATAGGTGTTTTGAGTGTAAAATCGATTGGACTGATTGTGGCTGCACTTACTTCAGGGATTGGGCTTGTAGCTACCCTGGCTGTACTTGGGACTATCATTTTCTCCATTCTCGATTCCAAAGCAAGAAACCTGGTCTGGTACATGTACAAAAGTATCATGCGATCTATCACGGGTATTTTTGTTAAGCTGGATCCTATCGCCATTCTGAAAGGGTATGTCAATGATCTTAAGGAAAATCTGAGAAAGATGAACCGGCAGATCAGTATGTTGCGTGGGCAAATGCATAAACTTCAGGAGCTGATTTTAAACAACAGGAAAGAAATACAGAGCAACCTGACCCTGGCCAGCCAGGCCAAAGAAACCGATAAGCAGGCGGTACTCATTCTGAAAAGTCGAAAGGCCGGGCGATTGAAGGAGTCCAATATGAAGCTCGAAGATCTCTATAAGAAAATGGAGATTCTCTACCGGGTTTTAGGGAAAATGTATGAAAACAGTGAGGTTATGCTGGAGGATATTGAAGACCAGGTGGAGATTAAGGAGCAGGAACGGATAGCCATTCATGCCAGCAATAGCGCCATGAAATCAGCGATGAGTATTATCTCCGGCGATAAAGACAAGCGGATGGTCTTTGATATGGCCCTGGAAGCTATCGCGGATGATGTCGGAAACAAAGTGGGGGAAATGGAGCGGTTTATGGACATGTCCGAAAACTTTATGAAATCGGTTGATCTTCAAAATGGTATTTTCGAGGAGGAAGGCTTAAAAATGCTGGAGAAATGGGAGAAAGAAGGCGTATCCAGCATATTAGGGGATGACAAGCAAAACTTGTTGAAGCAGGCAGATGATGACGACAATGTACTGGATTTGAATGCCCCGCTGGCGCGTCCTGAAAAAGTAGAAAACAGGAAAAATCAATATGATTCTTTTTTTGATTGAAATTTATCACAAGACATTACCCAATTGAAATAAAAAATATAAACCATGGCCACACGATTAACTGCATTCTCAAAATTTTTCATCACCCTGTTGATCCTGGGTGTGATCGCCTCCGGCGGATATTACCTGCTAAATAAAACCTCTTTTGGTTCCAGCCTGAAAGAGAAGGCTGATGAGGCCAAGAAAGACAATACGTCTACGACAGAAACGCCGAAGACCAATTTCAATGATGATGAAAATACCCTCGTTGTTCAGTTAGTGACCTGGGGTGGATACGGCCCGGGATTGTATTTTAATGAAGGCGCAACACCGAATGAAAATTCAAGATTTTTCAAAGAATATGGATTTAAAGTTCGTTTTGTGTTGGAGAATGATCTCATCAATGCCATGAACGCGTGGATTGCAGACGATTATGATGTAGCGGTTCAGACCGCGGATGCTTTTCCGCTTTATACCGGTCCAAACGATATTAACCAATACAAACCAAAGGCTTTTATGCAGGTAGATTGGTCGAGGGGTGGTGATGCCATTATCGTCAAGAGAGGTATTAACACCGTGAATGATCTTAAAGGCAAGAAAATAGCAGTCGCCGTTCCTTCACCTGCGCAGACTTTATTGACCACAGCGCTGGAAGCTGCCAACCTGAAATACGGTGATGTCGAAGTGGTCAAGACCACTGACAATCTCAAAGCTGCACAGCTTTTCAGGAGTCCTGATGTTGATGCAGCCGTGGTGTGGAGCCCTGATGACATCCTGGCCACCAATGATGTACCGGGTTCCAAGACCTTGTTGAATACGAAGACCGAATCCCATGTTATTGCAGACATCTTTTTTGCCAAGGAATCGTTTCTGACCAGTCACCGGAACATGATCAATGGTTTCTATCAGGGTTGGATGAAGGCGGTTGCCGAACTCAAAGCGAATCCCTCCAACCGGGACAAAGCTGGCAAATACCTGGCTGAATTGAACGGACTTGGAGTAGAAGATGCCATGGGCATGATGGATGTCGTGTATTGGACGAGTCATGGGGATAACATGAATTTCTTTGGCATGAATCCTGATTACCGCGGACAGCGCGGTGAAGATCTTTACACCAAGATGAGTAAAAACTTTGTGGTCACTGGTGATGCAGATAAAGAGGCACCGGCATGGCGCAGTGTGATTTTTACCGGAGCCATCCAGGAAGGAAATGATGTACTCACGGGACCATCGTTTGCTGCGGAAGCCAGTAAAACCTTTACACCACCTACGTCGCTCGAAATAAAAGCACCTTCCATTGCTACCAAACCGGTGAGTATCAATTTTGCTTCCGGCAAATATCAGTTGGATGAAAATTCTAAAACCATCATTGATTTGCAGTTTGCGGATGTGTCGAAATCTTTTGCCAATTCGCGGATCAGAATTGAAGGCAACACCGATAATGTCGGAACGAAGCAGATGAATATGGATCTCTCCAGGAAACGGGCACAGTCGGTGGCGGATTACCTGGCCAGTCAATACAAAATTGACAGAAACCGGTTTGTCATCATAGGCAATGGGCCGGATAACCCGGTGCCGGGATGCGAGCAAAACCAGGATGAAGCCTGCAAGGCCAAAAACAGGAGAACGGATTTCCAGGTGATTGGCAATAATTAGACCTGCTGATCAATCCGCTAACGCTATGAAATTTCTTGGTGGTATAGATTCTGGGACACCTGCACAGCGTTTGTTGTTCGGTATTCTGGGAGCCGCGTTCACACTTGCTATCTGGATTTTAGCCACATCAGGTGAAAATCCGCTATTCCCTGCGGCGTTGCCGTCGCCATTTAAAGTAATTGCCTCCTTTCCGGAGCTTATTACCCAGAATGAGCTGTTTAAAAATTTAGGCTTCAGTATTGGACTCAATTTATCCGGATACCTGGAAGCGATTATCATTACTATTCCTGTAGGTTTCATCATTGGGCTTTTCAAATTCACCCGATGGGGTTTTCAGCAACAGGTGGATTCCTTCCGTTATGTTCCTCTGACAGCATTGACGATTGTTTTTATCGTTCTTTTTGGTGCTACCGGGGCGCCGATGAAAATCCATTTCCTGGCATTTGGTATATTGATTTACCTCTTACCTGTGATGGTACAGCGCATTGATGAAGTCAATGATGTGTACCTTAAAACTGTGCATACCTTAGGAGCTACAGATTGGCAGACAGTTAAAACCGTCTATTTCCCAAGTGTGCTTTCCAGGTTGTCCGATGATATCCGTGTGTTGACGGCCATATCCTGGACCTATATCATTGTGGCAGAGACTATGGCCAGCCAGGGCGGAATCGGGGCACTCATTTGGTCGGCCGGATTTCGGCAGGGCCGTTTTGATAAAGTATTTGCGCTCCTTCTGATCATCATGTTGGTTGGCGTTATCCAGGATAAAATATTCCAATGGCTTGACCGGTTGTTTTTTCCATATAAATACCAGGCCCGGGAAGCCATAAAATCATCTTCCATTCAACAAAAGACTTTTTTCGAAGCGGTGGCTGATTACGCCATTTTTGCTTTGGGCTGGATTCTGGTCGGACTTTATTTTCTATTGATGATCAATGAATACGTTCCTTTCCTGGGCCCTATCAAGCCGTTGTCTTACCTGTTTGGGGAAACGCTATGGGTGATCAATCTCATGTTTATTGCCTTCCTTCTTATTCAGGGCTGGACCTGGTATAAACACCGGAGTGACAACATGGTCCTGCAAAACATCACCTCCAAAATGCAGGCAAAGGCATGAATGTAAAATTCGAAGATCTACCCGGTCAGCAAAACATCATCGAACTGAGGAACATCAGCCAATCGTATGATGGCGGTAAAAACTGGATCATCAAGGACCTTGATTTGCTGATCGAAGACAAACCCGATCAGGGACAATTTGTCATTTTATTAGGCGCTTCAGGGAGCGGCAAATCGACCTTGCTTCGATATATCGCCGGGTTACAACAGCCCACTTTAGGTACAGTAAAAGTAAAGGGCGAACCTGTCAGTGATAAAACCCGGGTGAGCATGGTATTCCAGGAATATTCTTCTCTGCCGTGGATGACGGTGCTGGATAATGTCGGGCTTGCTTTGGAATATCAAGGTGTCAGTAAAGCAGAACGTTTTGCCAGGTCCATGGAAATGATAGACATTGTGGGGCTGGCGGGTCATGAAAAAAAATATGCGCAGTATCCTGCGTTATCCGGCGGACAACTCCAACGCGTCGCTATTGCACGCAGTCTGATTGCTAATCCTGATATTATCCTGATGGATGAACCCTTCGGTGCTTTAGATATCCGAACGCGAATCCAGATGCAGGACATGTTGATAGAGTTGTGGCATAAATTCCAATCTACGATCATATTTGTGACGCATGATATCAGCGAAGCCGTTTACCTTGGTGATGATATCTACATGATGAAATCGCCACCTTCGAGTATAGTGGAACACGTCACCGTGGATCTGCCACTGCGGCGAGATCACAGTACCAAGCGAGACAAGCACTATACGGAACTGGTGCAGTCCGTGGAAGATACGATGATGAGAGTGTCGGAGATGAAGTGAACAGGGAAGAATGAAACTATAGACCTGAAGGGTTTGATTTTTGTAATCCAAAACGAAGTTTTGAAAAACGCCTGGACATAGATGAACCTACGCCCAACAGAAGTTTTCGGGAAGAGAGCATGATTTTTGACTCCTACTGGATTTATTTACCGCGGTGCAGAACAAGTATGACCGGTTATTGGTTGAGGCTAAGATACTTTGTTGATTGGTACATTTGCCTTCAAGTTCAGCATGCAGACCGACACCGTGCCATCTATTCTTCTTCAGGATACAACCTTTTCACTGGAAGGGCATCAATACAGGGCTGTTTTATTTCCTACCAGTCAATCGCCCTTGTTTGCGGATCAGGGGGCTACCAGTATATTTCAAAGCCGGACTTATCATACTTCGCTGGAAGAGGCACCTCCTGAGGGCATGCAATTCTGGTATGTGCGGCTGGAACAGGATGGAGAAGTGATCGGTATGCTGACATTTCAGATCAAGGACTTTAACCCGGGCGAAAGTTTAAAAAAACATGCAGCAAAAAGTCTTCTCCACAAGATCCGGTATTCACTGGCTTCCCTGATTCACCTATCCGTCTTGTGCCTTGGAAATACCACGGTGACGGGTGATTATGGTTTTTGTTTTTCTTCCCGAATTGAATTGCGGTTGCAAACCCTGTTGATGATGAAATCGATTGACTGGATGCTGTCCCTGCCTCCTTTTAGAAAAATAAAAATGATCCTGATTAAGGATTTTGAAACGGATATTTTCAAAGATCTTCCGGATACACCCTATTGTCGTGAATATCATGCAATCGATACGCAGCCGAGCATGATCATGTCCATTCCGGAAAAATGGAAAAGCCTGGCGGATTACTTATTGGCGTTGAAATCCAAATACCGAGTCAAAGCCAATAAGGCCATTGAGTCGGCCAGTCAACTTGAATGCGTGGAACTGAATGCAGATCAGATCAAGGCGTTGGAGCCCTTATTGCATGCGCTTTACCTTCAGGTGGCAGGAGATGTGGGATTCAATTTATTTTACCTGGCGGCTGATTATTTTTCCACACTCAAAACCGCGTTAGGCGATAAATTCAGATTATGGGTATACCGGGATCAAGGAGACTTGATTTCATTTTTTACTGTAATCGAAGATGGAGATATTCTCGATGCCCATTTCCTGGGGTACGATCCGAAAGTGAATGAACGCTATAAATTGTACATGAACATGTTATTGCGGATGATCGATTTTGCCGCTCAAAATGGATTTAGCATTTTACAGTTGTCCCGCACAGCCACGGAAATTAAGAGTTCGGTGGGCGCCGAAGGAATTAAAGTCTGGGCATATTTGCGTCTTCGAAACAAATTTTACAATTCCATATTGCCGCGGGTGTATTCTTTTTTCAAGCCTGATTTGAGTTGGGAAGCCAGGCATCCGTTTCGTTAGAGAATGAGAGAATGAGCCCTTGCGGAGAGGGCAGAGGACGCATCGATTTTATTTCTCAGGTTGAATTCGCGGAAATTTATGTGAATCAGTGGTTTCATTTAACTCAAAGTTTCATTTAATCCCGGCTCTTATCTTTGCGATTGAACGAATCAGAAACATATGGAAGAATTGTCGAAAAGGTATAGTCCCGGGGATATAGAGGACAAATGGTATGCACATTGGCTAAACGCAGGTCATTTTCATTCTGTGCCGGATGGCCGGGAGGCCTATAGTGTAGTCATTCCTCCGCCCAATGTAACAGGGCAACTGCACATGGGACATATCCTCAACAATACCATTCAGGATACCCTGGTGCGCAGAGCCAGGCAGGAGGGTAAGAATGCGTGTTGGGTACCGGGTACTGATCATGCATCCATTGCTACGGAAGCCAAAGTGGTCCACATGTTGCGGGAAAAAGGAATTAAGAAATCCGATCTCACCCGTGAAGAATTTTTAAGATATGCCTGGGCGTGGACTGATAAATATGGGGGTATCATCTTACATCAGTTAAAGAAACTGGGGGCATCCTGCGATTGGGAGCGAACCGCATTCACGCTGGATGATATACGGTCGGAAGCGGTCATCGATGTCTTTATCGATCTTTTCAAAAAAGGCAAATTATATCGTGGCAAAAGAATGGTCAACTGGGATCCATCGGCGCAAACTGTGTTGTCTAATGAAGAGGTGATCTATGAAGAAGAAAAAACGAACTTGTATAAAGTCCGGTATAAAATAGCCGGTACAGCGGATGAGTGGATTACGATTGCGACTACCCGGCCGGAAACCATACTTGGGGATACGGCTATAGCTGTGCATCCTGAGGATGAGCGTTATAAACATTTGCATGGAAAGAAAGCCATGGTACCCCTGATCAATCGGGTGATTACAATAATTGCAGACCCCTATGTGGATAAAGAATTCGGTACCGGTGCTCTAAAAGTGACACCGGCCCATGATGTCAATGATTATGAAATAGGATTACGACACCACCTGGACATCATTGATGTACTCAATCCGGATGGCACGATGAGCGCGGCAGCAACTTTATTTGTAGGTATGGATCGGGACCTGGCGAGGAAATCCATGTTCGATGCTTTAACGGAGGCAGGACATATCATCAGCACTGAGGAGTTGATTCACAATGTAGGACGGTCAGAGCGTACGCGAGTGGTGGTTGAACCCCGGCTTTCTTTGCAATGGTTTGTCGATATGAAATCCATTGCAGAACCTGCCTTGCGAGCCGTCATGGAAAGCGAGATCCGGTTTTATCCGGACAACCTGAAAAATACGTATCGCCACTGGATGGAGAATATCAGGGACTGGTGCATATCACGGCAATTGTGGTGGGGCCACCAGATCCCGGCCTGGTATTTTAAAGAAGAAGGTGTTGAAAAAGTATTCGTGGCTAAAACTGAAGAGGAAGCTTTAGCGCAGGCAAAAAAGGAAACAGGCAGATCGGATTTAACAGCCCATGACCTGGTACGGGATGTGGATGTGTTGGACACCTGGTTTTCTTCGTGGTTGTGGCCAATCAGTGTGTTTAATGGATGGAAGGATGATCGTGAATTGAAATACTATTATCCCACGAGCGTACTGGTGACCGGATGGGATATCATTTTTCTGTGGGTCGCCAGGATGATTATGGCGGGCTATGAATGGAAAGGACAAAAGCCATTTGATGCCGTTTATTTTACAGGAATGGTCAGGGATAAGCAGCGACGGAAAATGAGCAAGCAATTGGGTAATAGTCCCGATGCCTTACATCTCATTGAACAATTCGGTGCGGATGGAGTGCGGTACGGCATTATGGCTTCTGCTCCTGCCGGCGGAGATATTCTATTTGATGAAAAATTGTGTGAACTCGGAAGGAATTTCTGCAATAAACTGTGGAATGCATTGCGGCTGGTGAAATCATGGAACGTGGATGATCATCTTGAGCAGGATGGGGGCAGGGCATTGGCTATTGAATGGATGAGATCGAGATTAAGTCAGGAAGATTTGAATTTACGTCAACGATACTCCACCTTCCGTCTTTCGGAAGGCATTACTTCCTTGTACACTTTTATCTGGGATGACTTCTGCAGTGTATTGCTGGAGATTATCAAGCCAGCTTTTGGCGATGACCTTGACCGGAAGAGTTATGAAATGACTTTAACTATTTTTGAAGAGATCAGCAAATTGCTGCATCCTTTTATGCCCTTTATCACGGAAGAGATATGGCACCAGGTCAGGGATAGAAGTAATCATGAAGATTGTATGATGGCCCAGGTGTCCGCGGTAGCCGGAGAGATCGACGAGGACCTGATCGAAGTATTTTCTCACTTACTGGCCGTAAAAACTGCTGTCCTTGAATTGCGTAACCTGTACCAATTATCACCCAAAGAAACTTTGATTCTGACCTATGAGGACCATTCGGATTTATCGGCGATTTGGAAGCTTGCGGGATCTGATTTTGTCCTTCGGAAGCTGGCCAATGCAACTTGTCAGACCGGAGCTACAGAAGGAATCTCCTTTCATGCCGGGAAATATCAATACCATGTTGTTCTCAATATCAAAGTCGATAAAGCGGCCGAGTTGGTCCGGATGAAAGAGGAATTAGCCTATTACCAGGGATTTGTCAGCAGCGTAGAGAAGAAATTGAACAATGAAAAGTTTATGGCCAATGCGAAAACGGAAGTGGTAGAGAATGAGCGCCAGAAAAAAGCAGATGGGGAAGCTAAAATTGCCCAACTTCTGAAAAGTATTGAAAATTTGAATTAATATCTATAAGGTGTCCATTTTGCTGTCATGCGATTTTTTATTCGGTGTTTATCATTAATTATTCTCTCTTTCCTGATAACCAACGGTGCACCAGCACAAACGATTATCAAAGCGTTGCCACGATGGATGGTCAGTGTGCATGGAGAAGTTATGCTTCCCCGCCAGCCCATCAATAAATTTCTGGACGAAGATCAGTGGGGATATCGCGTAGAGGCGCAATACAGGCTTCAATATAACAAGCCGTTTATGGCCGGTGGCTATTTCAGTGAAACAGGACTGAGCAAGTACACCATAAAATATACAGACCAGGATGTGGATATCAAAGAAAAAGCCAATACCCGCCGGTTAGAAGGTGGTTTAGCCATCGGCTTTTATCCCGAGGTTAATTGGCTTTTTCAGCCCTATATTCAGGGACGCATAGGTATGGCCGCCTTTATTTCTGCTTCTGTATTGACTGATCAACACTCCGGCGAATTGATCGACCGCATCCATGAGCTTTCCACCTATGTCAATGCCTATGGGTTGGATTTCGGCATCCATATTGTACCCAACATCTGGTATATCAGGGGTGATATTCGTGTAGGCGTCGTGGCAAATCCCAGTGTCAAATTTCTGTCCCTGAATGAAGAGAAGGTGGGTACGGTTCAGTATCCCATCGACGCTTTTGATGAGCATATTTCTTCAGGGAGATGGTTGAAACTGTCGGCAGGGATAAGTTATTTGTTTTGAAAAGATCCCTGGCTTGACTTCCTGGTGGCTGCATTGAAAAGGTTGTCGATGTAAGCGTTAGTTTTGCAGGATGATGGATGAGCAAGAGCAAGTAGTGGAAAACGAGGAGGAGGGGCTATATGAGCATCACCGTTTCCTTACCCCGGGTGGTTTGACACCGGTGCGGGTGGATAAATACATCCAGATCAGGCTGGAGGGGATCTCGAGGAATAAAATTCAAAATGGTATCCGGGCAGGAGCTGTCAAAGTCGATGGGGAGGTTATTAAGCCTAATCACAAACTTAAGCCCGGTCAGCTCATCACTATTTTGCTTCCTAAACCGCCGGATCTTGGTGAGTCTGTTGTTCCGGAAGATATACCACTGGACATCCGTTATGAAGATGATGACCTCATGATTATCCACAAACCAGCGGGTATGGTGGTGCATCCGGGCGTTGGCAATCCTACGGGAACCCTGGTCAATGCATTAGCATATTATTTGCAAAAACCTGAGATGCCGGTGTTGCCGGGCAATACTCCCGATCGACCGGGACTGGTGCACCGCATTGATAAGGATACTTCAGGGTTAATGGTGATCGCTAAGAATGATTATGCCATGACCCACCTGGCCAAACAATTTTTTGATCACACGATCACCCGGGAATATAATGCGATTGTTTGGGGAGCCCCGGATCCAGCGAAAGGAGTGATTGAAGGAAACCTGGGCAGAGATCCCAGATTCCGGCAACTGATGACCGTGTTTGAGGAAGGGGAGGGAGGAAAAGAAGCCAGGACACACTATGAAATACTGGAGGATCTCTATTACGTCAGCCTGGTCAAGTGTATTTTGGAAACCGGACGTACACACCAGATCAGGGTACATATGAAATTTATTGGCCATCCGGTTTTTAATGATGCGCGCTATGGTGGCGACCGGATTTGGAAAGGCACGGTTTATACCAGGTACAAACAATTTGTCAACAATTGCTTTGATATCTGCCCACGACAAGCGTTACATGCAAAAACCATTGGCTTTGAACATCCGGTTACGGGTAAGCGTATGTTTTTTGATGCTGAATTGCCCGACGATATGAAGCAGTTGCTGGAAAAATGGCGAGCGTATGTTTCCCATAGGAAAGAAAGTATAGAAGAATGATGGATCGCCTTTCATTTATAGGTTCGCTGGAAGCATTAAAGGAAACCATCTTGTCCCAACCTATTCCGCTGGAAGACCTTTATTTACAAACGGAACAGCATAATCCCTGGTTTATCCACCGATTTTTGGAAACAGGAATGGAAGCTATCCTGGATCAATTCATTGATACCGATAAATGCAAGATGTGGTTGCAGCATTATCCTGAAACCGGTGTGTCAAATAAGCGGGTTGGATTGATCATGGCGGGAAATATTCCGCTCGTTGGATTTCATGATTTGTTTTGTGTGCTGGCTGCTGGTCATCATGCAGTTATTAAACTCAGTGACAAGGATCCCTATATGCTTCCATTCCTGGTGGAGCAGTGGATCAAGGTATCTCCCGGGATTCAGGATTTGATTTCCTATGTAGATAAACTGGATACTATTGATACTGTCATTGCGACCGGCAGCAACAACAGTGGCCGGTATTTTGAATATTACTTTCGGCTATATCCGCATATATTCAGAAAGAACCGGAATGGGGTGGCCCTGCTGACCGGAAAGGAGAGTTTGACTGACCTGAAAAACCTGGCTAAAGATATTTTTATCTTTTTCGGATTGGGATGCAGGAATGTATCGAAGATCTACGTGCCCCGGGGATATGATTTTTCATTATGGGAAGAGGCTATTTCTGCCTGGAGTTTCCTTGGCGAGCACAACAAATACAGGAATAACCTGGACTACAATTATGCCATATACCTGATCAACCAGGTGCCTCATATTCACCTTGGTCATTTGATTCTGAAAGAAGATGATGCCATCGCGTCGCGGATTGGTTGCCTGCACTATAGTTATTATCATGATGAGGTTTCGTTGGAGTTTGAAATTGATCAGCATCTTGATGAGATTCAATGCGTAGTTAGTGCTGACAAGTTCTCTTCGTGGGAACATATTCCCTTTGGAAAGACGCAATATCCATCACTGGATCAATATGCGGACGGAGTGGATACGATGCAATTCTTAACCTCACTGAGTTAACTATGTCGCGTATTGCTAAACAGGCCAAGGCCATACAAATCGGAAAAATTCTCGACCGGCTGTACCCGGATGTTGCAGTTCCATTATCGCATGAAGATCCTTATACGCTTTTGGTGGCCGTAATTCTTTCGGCCAGGTGTACGGATGTTAAAGTCAACCAGATAACTCCTGTCCTGTTTGCCAAAGCAGACACTCCCCAGGCTATGACCAGGTTGAAAGTCAGTGTAATTCAGCAAATCATCAGGCCCTGCGGCCTGTCACCGGCGAAAGCCAAGAATATTCTTGCTACCTCTCAAATACTGATTGATCAATATGGCGGAAAGGTTCCGGAAACCTTTGAAGAATTAGAGTCCTTGCCTGGCGTGGGCCATAAGACAGCTTCAGTCGTCATGGCCCAGGCTTTTAATAAGCCTGCTTTCCCGGTGGATACGCATATTCATCGCCTGGCACATCGATGGGGATTGAGCAATGGCAAAAGCGTGAAACAAACAGAAGAAGATCTCAAGAGCCTGTTTCCGGAATCCTCCTGGAATAAGGTGCATCTGCAGATGATTTATTTTGGAAGGGAATATTGTCCGGCGCGAGGGCATCAACGGGAGAAATGTCCCATTTGTAAATTGTATAGTAAGGATTAGAGAAAAAATTTCTTCCTAAGGCAAAGGAAAAAAATAGTAGCCGCGAATTAAACGAATTACACGAGTTGGGAATACAATTAATTAGTGTGAATTAGTGTACTACCCGGCCAAAAAGGAGTGATCAGAATTTCTGACCTACGGCGAGTTGGACCTGACCGCCATCGGGGAATTTTTTTAATTCATTCGTGAGAATATGGGAGCCGTTGACTGGATAGGGATTGTAAAATTTATAGCCGACATCGAGGCGAAGAATAAAATAATCGAAATCCATGCGGAGGCCATAGCCGTAGCCGATACCCAGTTCCTGGTAGAACCGATTAAAATTGAAATTGGCCGGATCGTCCTTTCCCCGATTTAGCGCCCAGACATTGGCAGCATCAATGAAAACAGCTGAATAGAAGTACCATATTAATTTAAACCGAAACTCCATCGACATATCAATTTTGACATCACCTGTCTGATAGAAAGGTGTATTCGGATCATCCGGGGGTGGGGTGATGGAAGAACCCGGACCTAGTTCGCGGATATCCCAGGCCCGATTGCTCAATGCTCCTCCTACAAAGAATTGCTTGACGTAGGGTACTTGTTTGGTGTAGGGCCCAAAGGGGGCTGCCAGACCCGTATTAAACCGGAATGCCAACTGGGAACTTCGGCCCAAATCCCTGTAATAACGAATATCCAATTCGCCCCGGATAAAATGAGAAAACGAAATCGTATCGCGTTTATCTCCCTGGCCTGTCGGGATACCGAAGGCTTTGAATTTATTGGTGAGTTCGTTAGCGAGGAGATTAATGCCCAGCATCTCCAGGCCGGAAATTTCAACATTGTGGAAGATTTTGAATGAAGTGGACTTGTTTGCCGTTTTTGTATTTAATTCAAAAAGGTAATCCCTGAAAATAAAGCCGGTAAACAATTCTTTTCCAAAACTTTCATCCAGAAATTTATTGCTATCGAGTACTTTTTGATACAGGGTATCTGCTACCGGAACGAATAGATCAAATCCGAGACGATCGATGGTCAGTTTCCTGGACACGTCCGGTTGCATCACATAACTCAGATTGGTATTAATGTTGTAATACTTGTACAGATCCTGTATATCGACAAAATTGTAGCCCAGGTTCACCCTGCTCACCGCTTCCTCTCGCAGCCATTTTTCCAATTGGGAACCAAAGAGGGCTTGCTTGTCTTCATCTTTGTGATATCCAATCATGTGGTACATGCGCAACGGATCCATAAATCGGGGGAATGACAGGTTGCCGCCAACACCCAGATTCACACTATTGATGATGTCGCGCTTGGCATCGCCCACCGGTTTTTTAAAATTAAATTCAAAACCGGATTCCACATTGAGGTTCAGCACTTCAGCCCCCTTGAACGTATTGAGGTCCCTGTAATCCGCATTGAAGGCGACTCCAAAGAGGGATTTGTTTACGGTGGCAATGTTCGCATAGGTTAATTCTGCATTGGCTCCCAAAGCAATCTTTTTGTTGCGGCTCAGATAAAATACATAATTGATTTTAGGCACTTCCTTGTCACTGGTATCAATGACAGCCGGGTAATTGACAAATTTGATCAGGTCAATCCTGGTCAACCCTTTGAGCGTTTTGTCCAAATCATCTTTTCTGTTCAGCCTGCCGGTACGGAGATATAAGTTTCGCTCTATTACATCCGGTTTCAGTGAAAAATACAGACTGTCGGGTAGCTTATACGTCACCTGGTTGATGATAGTATCATAAAAGGTTTTGGACTGAGTTGCATCATAATCCGGATACACCGTAATATTTCCGTTGTAATACTTGATATGGGAGGTGCTGTCAGTCGGATTGAGAATTCGCATTATTGCTTTTACATGATGCTGACTGGTGTCTACCTCTAATTGCGGAATATACGTTTCATCGAACCTGGCATAGCCTGCATTTTGGATCAAACGCACAATGCGTGATCTTTCCTGGGTATATAAATCTATATCTAAGGGGCTGCCCGGAGTAATAATATTGGGATTAGGAACAGAATCCACTAAATGTTGCAATTTTTCATCCTTGGCGATGATTTGAAAAGTATCGATATAGAGCCTTGGACCGGGATCCACATGATAACCGACGGTGGTTTGTTTGTCTGAAGTTTTGGTTTTGTAAGTCGCCGTGGCATAACGATACCCCCGAAGGTTCAGATACCGAACGAAATCTTCTGTAGTCAGTTGCGATTTAAGCGAATCAAAAATGACCGGCCTGTTCTTGATGATCCGCTCTTCACTCCAGTCTTTGCTTTCCGGTTTTCTTTTTTTACGTTCGATATAATTATAATAAAAGATGTGACGCGGTATGCCCAATATGACTTTAGTTTCCGGCTGTCTGTACAGGGACTGTAAAGCGTCGTACAAGCTGGATTTATTTTGAACCGGATATTTTGATTTAATGGTGACTTTATTGTCGATTAAAAAGGATTGATTCTCCGCCAGATATTTTTTACTATTGCAGGAGGCAAAAAGGAAGGAAAGTATCACGCTGATATAAATAGCGGGTAAAACGTGACGATCCTGTTGTCGACGACTATGTATTATGGAACCACTCTCAAAAGCACGGGTCAAACTCATACAATCACTGCATCATAAAAAGTTCAGGCTAAAGTATAATAAATTCATAGTTGAGGGTCTTAAAATCACCAGGGAACTGTTGACAGAGAAACGGCATTTAGTGGAAGAAGTTTATATCTCCGATCCGGACCATATCCCTTTGCTAAGCCAATTGGCGGAAGATGTGTCTATCCTTGAGATATCGCCTCAACAAATGCATCAGGTATCTCAAATGACAACACCCCCCGGAGTCCTGGCCATTTGCCATTTACCTATCGAATCCGTAATTCCGGATAATCTGTCGGGAAAGAAAATATTTTATCTGGAGGCTATCCGGGATCCCGGCAACCTGGGGACCATACTCCGGATTGCCGATTGGTTTGGGCTTGACCTGGTCCTCCTGTCTCCGGATTGTGTGGATATTTATAATTATAAAGTACTGCAGGCTTCCATGGGCAGTGCCCTTCGGGTGACAACCCTTGAAGTAGATAAAACGGTTCTGCTGACCATCGCTGCAGGCAATCTGTATATATGTGATACAGAAGGGACGAATATCAATAGCCTGGCTCCCCCGGAGGATGGTATCCTGGTGCTGGGTAATGAATCATTAGGCGTTTCTGATGATTTGTTCCACCAGGTGAAAGATATCCTGGCCATTCCCGGCCATCATAGTCTCGGTGCTGAGAGTCTTAATGTAGCTGCTGCCGCGGCGATTTTAGCAAATTGGTGGAGGAAATAGCATAAGGCATAGAACAAATGGCATAGCGTAAAGAGAATAAATGAAATATCACGGATGCACCTTGAGTCAGGGTTCGGGAAAATAAGCTCACAGGAAGTTATGATCCGTCTATGCTCTTTGTCCTTTTCAACTCAGGTTATACTTCTTTATCACTGCGATCTTCAACACTAGGCCCTTTGCCCGTTACCTTTTGGTCTATAAAATTTATCATCGCATCAATCTGCCCCGGATTGAAGCAGTGCCATTCGCCCTGGTGACGCCACCAGGTGATTTGTCGTTTAGCGTAATTTCGGGTAGATTGTTGAATCTTGGGAATGGCTTCAGCCAGGGTCATTTTTCCGTCTAAAACTTCAAAGAGCTCTTTATACCCGACTGTATTGAGTGACTTCAGGTTCCTGAATGGAATCAGCGTACGTGTTTCCTCCAGCCAACCCTGATCTATCATATCAACAGCGCGCTGATTGATGCGGGCATACAATTCATCACGCGGAAGTTCCAACAAAATGGGAATGATTTGAAAACCTCTATCCGCGGTAGTGTTTGTTCGGAAAGAGCTGTATGGTTTGCCGGTGGATTCACTCACTGCGAGCGCGCGGATAAGGCGCATGGGATTCTGTAGGTCAACTAACCTTGAATAAGCGGGGTCGGCCTCCTTCAGTGCGTTAGCTAAATAATCAATGCCTTCTTTTTTCCAAATCGACGTCCACCGCAATACAATTTCTTCAGGAATCTCAGGAAATGCATCAATTCCCTGCATGACGGACTTCAAATATAATCCCGTTCCTCCGGAAAGGATCACCATGTTTTTCCGGGAAAAGAGATTGTCCAGGAGGTGAATTACATCCCTGGCATACTGCCCCACAGAATAAGGTTCGTGAATGCTGACATGGCCGATCAGATGATGCGGAGCAATATTCAATTGTTCCAAGGTTGGTTTACCTACACCGATATGGAGTTCCTTATAGACTTGCCTGGAATCGGCATTTATAATTTCAGTATGAAAATGGCGCGCCAGAGCCAGGGACACCTTAGTTTTTCCAATACCCGTAGGTCCACCAATGACTATCAGGTATTTATCCGGCTTGTTGTTACTTTGCAAGGTCATAAGATCGGGTGAAAGTTATGTATAATCTTATCCTTGTGTGGGCAACCTTGTTTCTCAGGCTGTATTTCCGGAGGACCATCGTGTATGGCAAGGAGCATGTGCCTGCAAAAGGACCATTAATCGTATCCAGCAACCATCCCAGTGCTTTTATGGAAGCCAGCGTGCTGGCCACCGTCATCGGAAGGCAGATTCATTTTCTGGTCAGGGGAGATGTATTCCACCCCAAATTCCGCTGGTTATTTAACTGGACCAATCAGATTCCTATTTACCGCCAAAAGGACGGCATCAGTAACCTTCGAAAAAATGCTTCCAGTTTTGATCTCACCTATAGGAAACTCGCAGAAGGAAATGCAGTTCTGATTTTCCCGGAGGCCAAAACCGTGTTGGAAAAAAAAATGCGCCCGATTCAGCGAGGTACGGCACACCTGGCTTTTGGCACATTGCCTTTTTTGGATAAAGGGCAGGAATTAACAGTACTACCGGTTGGTGTCAATTTCACCAATCCCAGAATTCCAGGATCGGATGTAGTGATTCAGTTTGGGAGGCCCTTTGTCACCCCGCAGTCGACCAGAGAGGACCGGAACGCCATTGACGATTTCACCACGCAGTTAAGTGAGGCGATGAGCCCCCTGATTATCCAGGTAACAGATGGAGCCAATGAACCTAAATATGACGTGCTGGCCTCCGTCTATATGGCCAGAATCAGACAAGGACGACCTCATAACAGGATCCTTGATGACCTCGGGAAAATAGCATCCCTTATCAATGATGCTGAACCGCATCGGGAATTCCTGCATAATGTCAATCAGCACCTCCATGGATTGCAGCGAGAAAAAATGGGGGACGGTATTTATTTCCCTGCTTTGTTCTTGAAAACGAGGTTTGCACTGATTGTTTTATTTGTAGTAAAAGGAATATGGATTTTGTCCGGAGGATGGATCTGGCGATTGGTCCGAAAGGCTATTTTTTCTAAAATCAGAACGAATACGTATCAGGGTCCAACCAGTGTGGGGGCAGCTATGGTTTTGTTTCTGGTGCTTTCCATCCTTGCCTTGCTGATAACCTTTCTTGGAGGTATTTCAATTTGGTGGGTATTGATATGGTGGTTGATTATGATGATTGGAAAATTTTTCCCCGCACCGATTTCATTGATCTGGAAAATAATATGGGCTAAAAACAGCCTTCTGACCAATACCCGGAAGTACATTCAATTATTTCGGGAAAGCCTTGAAAAATTAGCAATGGAGTAATGCTGCAGGCCGGTTTTAATAACCATTGTTTATTTTCCAACCGCCCCGGCAAAATGTTAACATTCTATAGGGCGCTTTAATAGCCATGAGTTTAGGAGTAGTTTCCTTTATTCAGGGAAGCTAAGCCGGTTTGAATTGAAGCTGATCAAGTCAGGCTATGCGGGCAGGATATGTCCGTAGTTAAGATGCTGATCCAAATCACCTTCATTCATGATGACCAGCATTGAATAAAACTGCTAAATGCTATAGTTTTAGAATGGCAAATAAGAAAATTTCCATTGTTCGATTCGTCAATTCCAATGATAAATGGAAATAATTTGGATTCCCATGGCAGACATTGAAAAATTATTATTTTAATTTATTTTATTATGAAAGCAAAATGGATTTTTATCTCCGGTGTATTGGTCATTGTAACCCTGATGTACGCATGTCAAAATCAATCCCGGGGATTCGTACTTCCGGATGGGGATATACAAAAAGGGAAAGCCTTGTTTGTCTCCCTGCAATGCACGGATTGTCACAGCATGGATAATATAGCCTGGACGGGCAGTAAAACTGAAAATGATCCTGAAGTAAAATTGGGAGGAAAGGTAACCTCGTTGAAGATGTATGGGGAATTAGTAACCTCCGTCATCAATCCTTCTCATAAAATATCTCCAAAGTTTCTGGCAGAACAACAGATGACTATGCCGGAAGGAAGTTCCAAAATGGAAACCAGGCACTATAATGAAATGATGACCGTCCAGCAATTAGTTGACCTGGTAGCTTACCTGCAATCGGAATATAAGTTGGTAAAGCCTACCGTTCCGTATCCCTATTATCCCTACTATTAAACCTGGAGGTGAAAGACGAAATAAATATTTGTTCTTATCTCAACAAAGTAATATCTCCTTTAAAGGTTTGCTTTTCCCCGCTTTCAAATTCCGCTTCGATATAATAGGCGAAGACTCCCGGATTCAAAGTGAATCGCTTAAACTTGCCATCCCACCATCCTTCATCGGAATGTATATCCAGGTTGTTAGCACTAAATACATTGTTTCCCCATCGGTCGAAGATCAGCATCCTGGTGATCCTGACCTGTTGGCTTTCTACCGTTTCCGGGCGAAAGATATCGTTGACGCCATCTCCATTCGGGGAGAAAACATTGGGAATATAGAGGGGACAACCCGTCCTGGTAATTTTCACCAGCGTATCCGCCAGGCAACCTGAAGCATCACTAACCTGGATAAAATAATCTCCAAATCCAAGTTGTTCAAAAGAAGGAACAAATTGTGCCGGGTGATTATCAATAGTGTATTCGAATGGAGCAGTTCCGCCGGAAACATTGATTTCAATACTTCCTGAAGGTTCGCTGCAGGCGGTGGGTTGGGTCACTACATCAATAATATTCAATCCGGCTTTTGCATTTATTTCTGCGTAATTCGAATCCAGGCACGCCGCCTGATCAATTATATACAGGGTATAGCGCCCTTTACTTAAATGACTGAACGTATCTGCCTCCTGAAAAGTGTTTCCATCGAGTGAAAATTGATAAGGAGATATTCCACCGGTCCCTTGCACTATGACGGATCCATCCTTTCTTTCGCAAGTTTCAGGCAGTGTTGAGAGGATACGCAAGGCGGGCGTCGTACTCGGGGCGATTTCAACGGTTAAGGTGTCCATGCATCCATTCTTATCCACTATGGTTAAATGATATGCTTGGGCGGCAAGAGCAACAAAATTATTTTCGTTTTGAAAATTCAACCCATCCAATGAATAGCTGGTACCGAATATAGAATCAGTGGCAATGGTGATCCATCCATTTTGCTGGCCGCAAGAAGTGTTTCCAATTTCTGCACTCAGAATAGCGGCACCGCCAAGTGAATCAATCGATGCCTGGCCCTTTGCAAAACATCCGGCAGCATCCATCACCCATAGGCTGTAGCTTTGAGGAGCAAGATTTTTAAAACGTCCATCGGCCTGAAAGAAAATACTATCGATGGAATAGCGTAACTCTCCTGTTCCTCCGCTGGCCTGAATAATCAGACTGCCATTTCCCTGGTTGCATTGACACGGCGTGGTCAGAATAGTATCCACTACAGGTGATGTGGCTTCCGCCAGGGTGATCATGCTGGTATCCATACATCCTTTCTCATCCCGGATGATTACAGTATATAAATTGGCCATCAGATTGGTAAATGCAGTATCACTGACAAACGGGTCTCCATTAATAGAATATTCCAGCGGTCCTGTCCCTCCTGAAGCCTGGATGGTTATTGACCCGCCTTCATTTTTGCAATTCGCATTTCCACCCACCAGGGTGTCAATCCGGAGCGGAGACGAATTCAGAAATTCAGATTTGCTGGCACCACCACCGACCGTGATGTTCAACTGGCAGACGAGTTGAAATTTATTGTGTTCGAAATCGATAAGATAAACGTCGGAAAGTCCATTAGTAATCGCATAACAATTGATTTGGTTGCAGTTAACAAAATTAGAAACGATGCCGAGGATATTTCCGGGAATATCATCATTAATAATCACTTTGCTTTGATTGGGTTGAAGGAGATTGATTTTGACGATCCGGTCTGAGGTAACGGCAACGTAAAGCTCTCCATGATAAAAAGTAAGGTCTCCTGTGGCACTGAAGCCATAGTTACCAATAAAAACAGCAATGCCTGTATTCAGGGAATATGACCACAAGTTGCCGGCATTCCCGGTGGTATAAATCGTGCCATCAGCACCGATCGTCAGGGAATTAAAACTCTGCCCATTGAATTTATGCAGAAAGGTGGTCTGGCCAGTCAAGGTATCAATTTGGAAAAGATTGCCACTAGAGGAAACACCATAGAGATTCCCATGCGGATCAAAAGAGATGTCGTAGGTCTGCTGCTGGACCTTAACAACGAACTGGATGCTGCAATCGTCCAGGTTGAGCCGGTACAAATCATTGTTTCCTGTCACAACATAGATTTCCTGGCTCCAGGACATCATGGTCATGAACATCTCAAGGATGATAGCCAGACCGGAAATTCTCATTTTATTTTGCAACACGTATTATATGTAAACTGAGGTAAAGATCGGCAATTGAAGTGAGGGTGACCATGCTTAATTCACCAGGTTACAGTTAATTAACCCGTTGGCGGAGTTGTCCAAATTAGTTGGAAGAGCCAAAAATTTGGATTTCGTAACCAAGAAATCCTTTAATAATTCCAGGGAAAAGATAAGATAAAAAAGCCTGGATACCTGCCTCGAATTATTGATTATTAACTTTCTGTAATCCGGGAGCAAGGGTTGCCGAACTTTAATAAAATGGAAAATCCGTTATCCCACCATCACATCCCCATGCTTTCAATTGATTCATGGCCAGCGGATCATTGATGGTCCAGGGGATGATCCTGATGCCGGAATCATGGCAGTCCCTTACCATTTGTTGTGATACCAATTGATACTTCGGACTGAATACTTCCGGGATGAAGGAGATTTTATGCAAACTGGTTTTTAACTTCCTGCCGGAAGAAACTAAATAAGAAATGGAATATTTTCTGTTTGTTTGCTTATGTAATAGTTCCAGCACATTGACATCAAACGACTGGATCGTAGAACGATCCTCGATGCCTAATCGGTCGATTTCATCCAGGGCCAGTTTTACAAATTCTTTAGGTTGTGGTTGGAAAATGTGGTAATCCTTTCGTTCTGATTTGATTTCAATGTTAAACTTCGGAGAGGGAGATCCATGATCTCCTGCAAATTTTTCAACAGCCTGCACTACCTCTTTCAAAGTGGGCTTTACCGTTTTTATTTTCTGTTGATCCGGAAAGGTAGCATAAAAACGCATCCCGCAATCGAATTGTCGAATGTCAGCATAGTCCATCTGATACAGATTCAACTTTTTTTCTTCGCTTTTCAGCACCGGAGTTCCATCGGGATGGGAACAAATCACATGCGACATCCAGGGCTCGTGGGAAACCACGATTTGTGAATCCCTGGAAATGACGATATCCATCTCCAGGGTTTGAACACCTAATTCAATTGCTTTGAGAAATGCCGGTATGGTGTTTTCCGGCATCAGTCCCCGACAACCCCGATGGCCCTGTAGGTCAAATGCAGGTTGTCCCATAGACGGGTAGGCTATGATGGGCCATATGATCAGGATGAAAATGGAACATCGATGATTCAATACCTCGCTTTGAAATTTCGAATAGCGTCGAATGTAACAAATATGAACCGGATAGACAGAGGGTAATCTGGACTACCGAAGTGAAGTGAATTGTGGGAATAGGTCTTTAAATCCCTGATAATGTGGTGGTTCAAAATTTTATTCCGGAAAAAGCAGGATTTTCATCAGGCAACGGAAAGACAGAATTAAGTATCTTGTTAGCTTAATAACACCTCCGCCGCATGAAATCCAAAATCCTTTTGCTCTTATTGAGTTTCCTTTCCTTCCGGTCGATCGGCCAGGAGCAGTTCCAGGCCTTTGTTAAGGAAGCACAGGACTATTATGCCCAGAAAAATTATAAGCAGGCCCAACTCAGCCTGCAGGATGCTATAAATGAACTGAATACGTTGATGTCAGGTCAGCTGGCCAGTGTCCTGCCAACCGAAATCAATGGATTGAAAGCTGTTCAGGATGGTTCCAGCTCTTCGGGAATGGGCATGATGGGAGGCGGAATGACAATCAATCAGCGTTACGAGAATCCTTCCAAAAAAGAGAACTCGGCCGACGTGACGATTTTGGCCAATTCGCCAATGTTGCAGGCCATGTCGATGTATCTCAACAATCCTTCCATGATGGGCCAGGGATATAAAAGTGTCCGGGTAGGGACTCAACGGGCTATTTTAAAAAATGAAATGGAAGACAATTATGATGATAATGGAAACAGTAAGCAAATCCGTTCTACTGAACTACAAATACCATTGACTTCTACCTTGATTACGATCAATATGAAGGGATTCGCCAGTGAGCAGGATGAACTCGCCTTTGCCAATAAATTGGGAATTGACAAACTGAAAACAGCTTTAGGCGAGTAATAAGTGGCGATGAAGACCATAAGCGATAGCAGGAATGCAGGAAAATTTCAATAAAATAAAATTTGACCCCAACCTCAGTGGAGGTATTTCTCGTCTGCTTCAGGGGAGTTTTATTTTTCTGCTCTTTCTGCTTTTCTTTTCAAAACCAGGTTAAGTGTCTTCACTAAAATTCTCCTCAGAATTAAAACAGGATTGTAACAAATAGGTGCTATGGCAAGAAATTTACCCCTGAATTTTTTAAGCTTTCTCCTCTTATTTTCCTTATCACTTAGGGCCGCTCCCACTGTTCTTGCTCCCGGGGATATTGCCGTGGTGTCTGTGTCTACGGATATGGGGCCATGTGGCCAGCATGCAGATGATGACCAGATCAGTTTTGTTTGTTTCAAGGATATCACCGCATTTACTATTCTGCAGATTACGGATAATGGATGGGAAGCCCAATTTCCCGGATTTTGGGGTAATGCAGAAGGCACATTGCAATTACAGCGGGCCGGGGGCACCATTCCTGCAGGCACAGTCATCACATTAGCGGTCACCAACAATGGGGGCAATTTTACCTATTCATTTACCAGTCCGGATGATGCCTGGTTTATTACAGATATCAATGTGCCGGACAAGCCTTTTAATCTGGAGCAGGGTGGAGATCAGGTATACTTCCTGCAAGGGGGTACATGGACTCATGGCGCCCACAATATGGCCAGTTATAGTGGCCAGGTGATTTATGGATTTACTACTGCAGCCTCCTGGTCCGCGGATGGTACGACACATCAATCCAATCTGCATCCGGATGTCAGTCCTTGTTTCAATATGTCCTCCGGGGGGTCAGACTATTTCAAATACACCAATGATTTTTCCATTACCAATCAGTTTGACTGGTGGCATAGATTTCAGAGTGGAAATTTATGGACGTCGTTTCCCGATTGCAATTCCTATTCCGGGGCCTTTCCTAATTATCCCGGAGGATTTTCAATCAATATCAACGATGTGACACTTGGAGTGTCATGTCATAATTGTTCGGGGTGCCCTACCTTCGACGCTTTCTTAACATTCGATCTCCCGCCAGGGTATTTTTTTGATATTCAATACACAGATGGCACGGACACCTTTACCATTAACCATGTACAGAATGGGGATATTCAGAGTCTAAGTATTTCTGATACCACAACCTATTCCCTGGTCTCGGTGGTCGAGCCCGGCGGATGCCCCGTCAGTTTTCCATTTACCGGTGAAGCCACTTTCAATGCACCTCACAACAATCCAGGAACACATGGAATTCTTTTTATATGTCCGGATTATGGTGTCATCAACCTGGGCATCTTCCTTGGTCCTCATGACCCGGGTGGACAATGGTTCCCGCCATTGGATCCGTTTACCGGGATGTTTTATTCTTCCTATTGGGGGCCCGGAGTGTATCATTACGTGTTTTTGCATCCACCTTGTCCAATCGACTCCGCTTCCGTTTCAGTATACTGGGTGGATACTACAGGCACCCACGTTGAAATAGGTTGTGATGATAATGGAACGCCGACCGATATTACAGATGACCGGATGAAACTCACGGTTTATTTTACTGTCAACGCTCCTGATTTTGGCCTGTTTTATGAGGTCATACCTGAGCATTATAATTTGCCCTACGGCACCATAACGCCGCAATCAGGGGTAGTGGGGGATACTACCGTGTTTCTACTTGCACCGGGTACAGCAACATTAGGTAATATGTCTCTCTTAATTCGCGGATATATTCCACTGATATGTGATTGGCGCATACCTCTTCCTCCGCCGGGATATTGTTCGGATCCATGTGATCATAATATGACCGCGACCATTACAGGCGGTGGCGACATCTGTCCAAATAGTTGTCCTGATAATCCTGTTGAATTTGAAATCGATCATCACGGCGGGATGCAGGATTTTACGGCGGACTTCAGTGTTACCGCTCCGGGCTTTCCCGTTTGGACTTTTTCAGATATTCCGCTGGAAGGATTCTCTCCTACACTTTTTACGGTGTGTGTCGACGATGTTCCTGTGGCCACCTTTGACGAAAGTTCCAACTCTCTTACGTTGCCAAAGGGCCTGGCCGGTCAGCAGGTGACCATTACCTTACTCGGTGTCTTCGATTTTTATCATTGTGCGGGCACTAACTTAAATGATGAAATTACGGTTTCGGTACACCCCCTTCCACCTATTGCCACCACTTCCTTTAAGGTTTGTAAAGGGGTCTCTACTGAAGTGGATCTGACCTTATACGATTTGAACATTAGCAATGCCTATGAAGTGCATTGGTATGATGAAAATCCTTTTGATGGTGGCAATGAAATTTTCAATCCCAATGTGACTAATCTTCAGAATGTAGTTGAGCTTTGGGCGTATGTGGAAGATAATTATTGTGGCAATTCCATACAGGTGCCCTTTATGATCCTGCCGCAACCCAAACTGGACAGCGTGCCTCCCATCCAGGTTTGCAATGGAAATGCCGTATTATTTTCCTCCATTACACTTAATGATTTGGGCAATAGCATGGCGACGTACACTTTCCATGATTCCATTCCGCCGGATACTTCCAACCAGTTCCATGATCCCTATTTTTTCCCGCTGGATACGACTACCATTTATGTTTTGGCGACTGCCGGTATGTGCTATGATACGCTTCCCATCGAAGTAGACCTCCAACAATATCCCGATTTTGCCTTGCAGGGATTACCATGTAACCTGGCACAGAATACGTATACCATTGTTTTTACAAGTTCTGCTGATTCCATTCATGCCAGTAAAGGGATCGTCATCAATAATGCTGTTGGCCAGGATTCGATTACAGGCATCCCTGCAGACTCCAGTGTCATTATTGAGGTATTAAACCCTACAGGACTATGTAAGGATACTTTTTTAATTGCTGCTCCAAATTGTAATTGCCCGTTTATACCACAGCCTGTTTCCGCTCAGCCGTCCTACAGTATTTGTCAAGGTCAGTCCAACCCTATATTGTCTGTCACGGTCAACCCGGGCCTTCAGGTCAATTGGTATGATGTACCGAGTGGGGGCGTGCCTTTTCTGTCAAACAGCCTGACCTATCAACCGGGCTTCGCTAACAGTGCCACTTATTATGCCGAAGCATTTGATCCGTCAAATCTTTGTTACAGCATACGTACCGGTATTCCAGTATCAGTTAATCCTCTTGCTCAACTCCAGATGTTGCCTGATGAAGTGCTCTGTGAAACAGGAACACTCAATTTCAATACTATGACACCGGCCGTCTTGAATGGAGTGCCTGGAAGCGGACAATGGTATAACCTGTCAACCCATCAACAAGTAAACGGTACCATAGCCCCACAGGATGGGGATGCCTGGTATTATCTCTTCACTACCAGTGCTGGTTTCTGCAATAGTTCGGATACCATCCAGGCCACAGTGAATCCACTTCCTACATTGATGGTGTACGACATCATTTGTGATGATATTGCTCTCACGTTTGATATCTTTTTTATTTCGACAGCGGACGTGGTTTTAATCAATGCAGGCACGCTAAACCAGGTCGCCGGCACAGATAGTTTTTCTTTAACAGGAATTCCATTTGATACCGATATCCAATTCGACCTGGAAATCCTGTCAACAGGATGTACGGCCACTATACTTCAGCAGGCACCTGATTGCCTCTGCCCGGCGTTATTGCAAAACAACAATGATCATTTGTGTTCTGATGCAAGCAATGTCGATCTTTCGGTTTATGTAAGTCCGGGAGTCAATGGGGCCTGGCAGATGGTCAGCACACCTCCGGGATCGAATCCTGCAACATTAGCAGGGAGTAATTTTCAGGGCGTGGGGAAAGATCCGGGATTATATACTTTACGATTTATTCGAAACGTGTTACTGAATAATTGTGTGGATACCGCAGTGTTCCAGTTGCAACTCAGCACTTCACCATTTGCCAATGCAGGAATGAACGCTACCGTTTGTGCCCCTGACGTGATTCAATTGAACGGAAATGCAGGGGGCAGCAACGTCGTGGTGAGTTGGCAGACTAACGGGACCGGAACGATTGCGAATCCCAGTGCACTCAGTACGACCTATACACCATCACTGGCAGATATTACTGCAGGATCCGTAACGTTCACATTGAGAGCTGTAGATCAAACCGGGTTTTGCCCTCCCGCCACGAGTACCGTCACCATTACCATCGATGGGTCAGCCTATTTTATTCTGGACCCCACTTCAGTCACCTACTGTGACACGGCGGATATTGATGTTGACTTCGATGATCTGATCAGTTTCGGAACAACCGGTGGTCATTGGTTTTTTCCTGTTGGAGTGAATGCGCCGATTACCAATATGAGTCATTTCAATCCGACGACATTGACTTCCGGAAATTATACGGTTTATTATACAACAAGTAATGCAGTATTGCCCTGCAAAAATGACACTGGAGCGGTCATGCTGACGATCCGAAACTGCATGTGCCCGAGTGTAGCTTTAGCCAATCCCGCTGATGCGCTCTGCAGTGAATCGGATGTTCAGGACCTGAATGATTTTCTTATTACGGGTGAAACCGGGACATGGAGCATCGTGGGTCAACCAGCCGGCAGTCAGCCTGCTGTCATCAATGGGACTGATTTTATTACTAACCATTCGGATGCCGGCACCTATACCATTCGCTATACGTTATCCAATCCTGTTGCAGGTTGTCCTGATCAGGCGGAGATCATGCTCGACGTGATTGCCACACCAACGTTGCAAGTCACTTTAGTCAAATGTGCTGATGATTTGCAAAGCTGGCAGGCACTCATTACTACTTCGGCGCAAACTGTAACCGTTAATGCAGGTACACTTACATCACCCGGGAACAACAAGTATCAAATTGATGGCCTGGCGTTGATGACCGATTTACAGGTAACGGTATCAAACGGAAACGGACTGTGTTCGGTAACGATGAATGTGACGGCGCCGGATTGCGCTTGTAGTTTGGCCATTTCAAACCTGCCCTCCACTGTTGCCTTGTGCCCTGAGGATAAAATTACTCTTCAACCCAATGTAACCGGTGCCAGGGGATCTGCTACTTCATTTTGGATCGTGGCGAGTGACAGCCTGTTTCAAAATGATTTGGAAGTGAGCCAGGCCGGAACCTACAATTTTGTCAGTATCGATTCATTAGGATGCAGGGACGAACAATCGGTGGACGTAAGCGTATACCAGGAGATGAATCCTGATGTCAGTGTCACGGATATCCATTGTCCCGGCGATCATGATGGTGTTATTTTATTGAATGATATAATAGGGGGCAATGGTCCATTCTTTATTTCCCTGAATGGTGGCGTCAGTCAGCCCATTCTTTCATTCCCATACCGCCTTGATAATCTCGCTGCCGGTAATTATCAAATTGAATTGACGGATGGCTTCAACTGCAGCATTACCTTCCATGTAGTGGTGGAGGCCGCCAGCGCCGAATCCCTAAGCCTGGGGGCAGATCAAACCATTTTAATAGGCGATAGTCTATTAATCGCTCCGGTGCTGAGTTTCGTGCCCGATACTTTTTACTGGACTGGAGACATCAGCTTGTTGGACCTAAACCAACTGGACAACTGGATTAAACCTGAAGTAGATCAAAATATAACCCTGTATGGCATAGATGCAAAAGGATGTCTTTACAGTGATGATCTTTTTATCCGGGTCCTGCTGACAAGTAGTGTGTACGTCCCGACGATATTTTCGCCAAATGATGATGGAGTCAATGATGTCATTGGTCCGAAGGGAGATCCATCGGTAGTTTCCTTCCAATATTTTGAAGTATTCAGCAGATGGGGTGAGTTGGTATATTCCGCCAAAGATTTCGCTCCTGGAAATAATATAGGCTGGGATGGAAAATTCAATGGCAAGCAAATGCAACCAGGTGTATTTGTCTACCAACTTTCTGCAATCAATAAGAAAGGGAAGGTGATCACGAAGTATGGAGATTTTACGTTGATCCGGTAAATGGCGCTAAGGCGAAGGGAGGCATCGCATATAGTAAACTGAGTAGCGAACCTTAAATCTTTCATTCAGCCAATCTTTTTTTCGAATCCGGCGAATTCAAATAAACGCCGGTGGAGGCTCGGGTCAATCCGTTACCCGGCCATAGACTCTTTTCTCCTATATTGTGCCTGAGAATTAAAACGGAAAGATGAAAAAGATCTATGGAGGAAAACTGATCCAGCCCCTGATGGCGGCCGGCGTGTTTTTACTGCTCAGCGTCATGTATTTCCTTCCCCAGCTTCAGGGCAAAGTGATCGAGCAATCGGATATCCTGTCAGTACGGGCCATGAATCACGAAGCCCAGGTATATGAGGAAAAGACCGGCCGGGTCATGCTTTGGACCAATTCCATGTTTGGGGGCATGCCCACCTACCAGATGAGTATGCCGCAAAAGCATAACCTCGTCAAGTACGTGGATAAATTGCACCAGGCCTTTATCAGCCGGCCGATCGGCTATTTTTTCGCGGCTATGCTCGCTTGTTACATCGTGTTGTTTTGCCTGGGGGCGGGGCACTGGCCGGCCATGTTGGGTGCGGTAGCGTTTGGCCTGACTACCAACGGCATGCAACTGTTTGAAACCGGCCACATGAGCAAATTCATGACCCTCGTGTACAGTGCTTATCTGTTCGGTGGTGTCATTCTCGCGTATCAAAAGAAATACATTACCGGAGGTGTCCTTTTTGCCATAGGCATGGGGTTGAGTTTGTACAACAACCATATCCAAATGACCTATTATCTCGGCCTGTTTTTAATTCTATACGTTATCGCGGCCCTGATTTTTGCCATCCGGCAGAAAGAGATACCCGCCTTTATAAGGGCCTCAGCGATTTTGGGGATAGGCCTGGTGTTAGCGCTCGGTGCATCAGCCTCCAAGATGTGGACCACCTATGAATATAGCAAGGACACCATGCGGGGTAAACCAGTCCTGGAAACACCATTAAATTCAGATGCTAAATCCTCTTCTGCTAAAGTGGGGTTAGATTGGGATTATGCAATGCAGTGGAGTAATGGCATCAAGGATATCATCGCTATTTTCATTCCCCGCGGGGCAGGAGGCAGCGGATCGGAATATCTCTCACCGAATGCTGCCGTAGTAAAGGACCTGAAATCCAAAGGTGTGGATCCGAATTTTGGCATGCCGCTTTATTTTGGATCACTGCCTTTTACTGCCGGGCCGGTTTATGTAGGGGCGTCCGTACTTTTTCTTTTTGTATTTGGTCTCTTTTATTTAAAACCAAACTTGCGATGGTGGTTGTTGACAGCGGTTGTCCTGACCGTGCTGATGTCCATGGGGAAACATTTTGCCCTGTTGAATCGCCCGCTCTTCGATTATCTTCCATTGTACAGCAAATTCAGGGCACCAAGTTCTATATTAAGCATTACGGCCTTGTTGATACCCATGGGAGCCGCACTTGGACTTGGCCGCTTTATGAAGATTCATGAAAAGAATTTTCAGCGACCGATGTGGATTGCATTAGGGATTGTGGGTGGCCTCTGCCTGTTGATTGCGCTTTTTGGCACCACGTTCATGACTTTTGACGGGGCAAGTGATACGAGATTGGCTTCATCAGGCTGGAGTATTGACGCATTGATCCACGACAGAAAGGCATCCCTCACCGCTGATGCCTGGAGGTCCTTTATCTGGGTATTACTCTGCAGTGCAGTGATCTGGGTATATCACCAGGGTAAAATCAAGCAATGGCTCCTGCTGTCCGGACTCGGTTTATTTATCATTGCAGATCTGTGGGCCATTGGACGCCGCTATATTTCCCAGGATGATTTTTTACCGGCAAAACAAGTGGAATCTGTATTTAATCCGCGCCAGGTGGATAATTTAATTCTTGATGACCCGGATCTCTATTACCGGGTTCATGATATCACCGCAGATTACCGGAACTCCGCTATGGCTTCTTATTTCCATCATACAATAGGCGGATACAGTCCGGCTAAAATGCAGCGATATGAAGACCTGCTGGACCGGTATATCGCCAAGGGAAATATGAATGTGCTGAACATGCTCAACACCAAATACTTTATCGTTCCCGGCCAGGATAAAAAACCAACCGTTCAGAAAAACCCCGGCGCTATGGGGAACGCGTGGTTTGTGGATACGATACAGATCGTAAATACCAATAATGAAGAATTGGAATCCCTGGACTCCGCGGACCTGACTAAAATTGCATTTGTGCATAAGGAATTTTCAAACGAAGTGCAGGGGTTTGATCCTGTTAAAGGAGGAACCATCAAGCTCACTTCCTATACTCCTGATGAATTAGTCTATCACACATCTGCCCCTTCGGACCAGTTGGCCGTGTTCTCGGATATTTATTATGGACCCAATAAAGGATGGCAGGCCTATGTGGATGGGAAAAAAGTGCCTCATTTCAGGGCTGACTATGTATTGCGGGCGATGAAAGTCCCCCAAGGAGATCACGAAATACGGTTTAAGTTTCAGCCAGGTTCTTACACTATTGGTGAACGGATATCGTTGATATGCTCATTGCTGATTGTACTCATTCTTGGATTTGGCGCGTGGCGATGGTTGACAACTGCGGTTCCATTGACCCCGGTAGCTGTGTCCGAACATGGTCATGCTATCCGGCACACGGCAAAGGATAAAAAAGTATTGAAGCCCAAGAAAAAGCATAAACCTTAATCCAAATAAACTTCCTTGATAAGATTCGGTCTGATCGGATATGGAAAAATAGGGGAGCGCCATGTGCATCATATCCTGGCGCACCCGGAAGCGGAATTAGCTGGTGTATATGACAATAAAGCCGACAGGCTGAATTATTTCCGCAACCAGTATAAAGATTCGAAAACGTACGATGCTTTACAGTCCATCCTGAAAGATCCGGACATCGATATCATTTCGATTTGTACGCCCAATTCCACACATTCTGATATTGCCATTGCCGCCATGCAGTCTGGCAAGCATGTACTGGTGGAAAAACCCATGGCCATCCGCAAAAAGGATTGTGAGGGGATGATTCACATAGCATTGAAAACAGGAAAATCATTGTTTGTAGTTAAACAAAATCGTTTTAACCCTCCGGTTCAGGCGGTAAAAAAGCTGATTGATCAACACCAACTTGGAAAGATATATTCGGTAGCGGTCAATTGTTTTTGGAACCGAAGTGAATGGTATTACAAACAATCCGACTGGAAAGGGAAAAAAGTTTTGGATGGCGGAACGCTATACACCCAATTCAGTCATTTCATTGATATCATTTACTACCTGATGGGTGACATCAATATTCTCCACGTGCAGCTCGCCAATGTCAGCCACCGCGGTCTCATTGAATTTGAGGATACGGGAATTGTGTCCTTCAGGCTTAAGGATTTTGATGCACCAGGGGTATTGCACTACACCACGTCTGCTTATCAGAAGAATATGGAGGGCAGTATTACGATTTTTGCTGAACATGCCACCATCAAGATCGGGGGACAATATCTCAATACCATTGAATACCAGGCTACTAATGGTTTTGATATCACTGATTTGCCGCTAGGAGGTCCTCCCAATAAATACGGCGATTATGAGGGCTCCATGTCCAATCACAACCTGGTCATTGACAATGTGGTCCGCTCGTTGCAAGGACACGAGGAAATCATGACCAACGCGTATGATGGCTTGAAAACGGTGGAGATCATTGAAAATATTTATCACAAAGCAACTGAATATGTCTGACGCTTATGCTGCTAACACGATTCATCCTACGGCCATGCTGGAGGGTGACATCACCATGGGGAAGGGCAATTACATCGGTCCGAATGTGGTGATGCGCGGAACTATTGAATTGGGAGACAACAATTTTGTAGATGCCGGAACGGTTTTGGAAAATAATATCCTGGTTGGCAGCGAAAATTATTTCTACCCTTACGCCGTGATTGGCGCCTTAGGAGAAATGGGACTGAAAGGTGATTTTTTTAATGAAGAGGGAATTGTGCGAATTGGTAATCATGTCACGGTCCGGGAATATGTTTGTATTCATTCCCCGGTCTACCGTCAGGAGACCATCATAGATGATTTTGCGTACCTGATGAATAAGAGTTACGTGGCGCATGATTGTCATATTGGTAAATATGCAGTGCTGAGCTCCGGTGTGTTATTGGCAGGTCGATGTATTGTCGGTGAGCACGCCAATATCGGCCTGGGTACGACTGTTCATCAACGAAAGTGTATCGGGGATTATGCCATGGTTGGCATGCAAAGTGTGATCACCCGTGATATTTTACCTTTTTCGACCGTAGCGGGTAATCCGGCACGGATCCTTCGGTTCAACCGCAAGGGAGTGGAACATAAAGGATTTGAACCGGCCTGGGTGGAGGAAATGGAAAAATTTTACCAGGCACCCATCCACACCACGATTGCTTCAGAAAACCCAATGCTTAAAGAAGTCAATCTTTTCTTATTGAAATATCCGGAAAGCCTGGTGATGTACAAATGACCAATATGCCGAGTTCCCCTTTTTCCATTCCCCTGGTAGATCTCATTGCACAATACCATTCCATTCAACCGGAGATGGATGAGGCTATCGCTGATGTCCTTACCCATGGAAAATTTATCGGAGGAGAAATGACCAGGGAGTTTGCCAGTCATTTTGCCCGGTTATGCGAGGTACCTTATTGTGTTCCGTGTGCCAATGGAACAGATGCATTGGAAATTGCATTAGCTTCTCTTGGTGTTGGTCCTGGGGACGAAGTCATCATACCTTCTTTCTCCTTCGCGGCCACATTGGAATCCATATGTAATGCAGGGGCAACCCCGGTCTTGTGTGACATTGATCCGGTCAGGTACACGATGGATACGGAAATGGCGATCAGCCTGGTGACAGAAAAATCCAAAATCTTTATGCCTGTTCATTTATATGGACAAATGGCCGATATGGATCCTTTGATGCGCTATGCTACTGATCATAACATGTTTGTTATTGAAGATGCCGCCCAGGCCCATGGAGCTCTCTATAAAAATGCAAAGGCAGGTTCGATAGGGGACATCAATACGTTTAGTTTTTATCCGTCAAAAAACCTGGGTGCATACGGGGATGCAGGAGCACTCACCACTAAAAGTGAATGGCTGCACAGCAAAGCTTTAAAAATAGCCAATCATGGAAGGACATCGAAATACGAGCACGAGATGGTTGGGCGAAACAGTCGGCTCGATACACTGCAGGCTGCTGTCCTGTCCGTAAAACTTCGCCACCTGGAAGCCTGGACAACGAAACGGCAACAGCTTGCGTTCCAATACAATGAATTATTAGGAGACATTGATCAAATAGTATTGCCCTCCTTTTATTCAGACGCCCTTAGCGTGTTTCACTTGTATGTGATTCGTGTTCCAAAGAAGAGGAGAGATAATTTCATTTCTGAAATGAGGCAACAGGGCATTGAAACCGGCATTCATTATCCGGTTTCCCTCTCCCGGCTTAAGGTCACGACGGAGCAATTAAAAATATATGTGGATTGCCCGGAAGCAGAGAAGGCCAGCGAGGAGGTGGTTTCTCTTCCGCTTTATCCAGAATTGACGGATGATCAACAGCAATTTGTTTGTCAGGGCATTAAGAAATTTTTCAGTTGACAATACTATTCAATTCAAATAACGGGCAGCGGTAAAGAAATACGAATGGGAGTAATTCAACGGCAGGGATTTAAATCCAGTATTGTGAGCTATATCGGCGTGGCACTGGGGGCCGTTAGTACCATGTATGTGTATCCCTATGCGCTTGAGATTCTTGGTCTTTTCCGGGCCATGTTTGACGGCGCCGTGTTGATCGGTATCGTAGTGTTGCTTGGAAGTTCCATTTCGGCAGTACGATTTTTTCCAAAATTCAGGGACGATGATTCAGGGCACAATGGTTTTTTGACCTGGCTTTTCCTGGTGGCCGGCGGTGGATTTGTCTTGTTTCTTATGGTGTATCCCCTTCTCCGGCATTGGATGATTGAATATATATTTCATGATGAAAATGAGAAGTACAAGGAATTTGTTTATTACCTGATACCTCTTACTTTTTTTATTTCAGCCATTAATCTGCTATCCCGGTATATATCTAATTTCCGCCGCGTGGCGGTACCGGCGGTTTTTGAGCAGCTGGGCATCAAAATCGCACTGCCCCTGATCATGCTCATGTATATAGCCGGCTGGATAAATGTGAGAGGTGTATTGATCGGAATTACCTCTTCATTCGCTTTTTCAACTTTCGGCCTGATGTATTACTTGTGGTACCTGGGGGAATGGAAATTGAAGAAACCAAAGTTCTTGCAGGACAAGTCAGTGTTGAAAGCGTATACCAATTATTCCTGGTACGGATTGCTGTCCGGCATTGGTAGTCAGGTTGCCTTTAAGATTGACAGCATTATGGTATCGAGCATGATCCAGTTTGAAGCGACCGGCATTTATACCATCGCCTGGGCGTTGTCCGAGGTGATCATTAAACCCATGCGCTCGCTCTCCTCTATAGCAGGCCCTGTCGTGGCTCATCACCTGGAAGCCGGTAATATGGATGAAGTCAGGAATATTTATAAAAAATCATCCCTCAACATGACCATCATCGGGGTGGGTCTTTTCTTATTAATCTGGACCGTGCTGCCCTTCCTGTTTCAGATCATGCCGAAAACAGACGTGATGCAAAAAGGCACCTATGTCGTTTTCTTTTTAGGATTGGCCCAGGTATGGGATATGATGACAGGGGTTAATAATGAGATCATTTATTATTCCAAATACTACAGGTTTAATCTTTACCTCACGCTTATGCTCGGGGTGCTGACTATAAGCTCCAACCTGGTTTTTATTAAATTATACGGACTCACCGGTGCTGCGATCGCCACCTGTCTTTCTATGTTCTTATTCAACATAGCCAAATTGCTTTTCATCAGGATCAAATTTGGATTTTTCCCTTTCAATAACGGGATGTTTGCGATCATCGGGTTTGGCGTGGCGGCCTGGCTGATCAGCCTGTGGATACCCCCTACGGGTAGTGCTTATCTGAATACCTTTATCAAAGGCACTGTATTTTCTGTCTTGTACGGAACTGTGATATGGAGATTTAATTTTTCCCCGGATATCAATCATTGGGTAGGGTTGGCCTTTGATAAAGTTAAAAATTTCATCCCCGGGCAGCCTAAGGACTAAGGCTGTACCTTTATCCGGAAAACAGGACAACATGTCGCTCAGCCAATTGCAAAAAGATATCAAAGCGGGAAATATTTATCCCGTCTACCTTTTGCATGGGGAGGAATCCTATCTCATCGATGAGGCAGCCGAACTCCTCGAATCCCATCTTTTGGAAGACAATGAAAAAGCGTTTGATCAGCAGATTCTTTATGGCATGGATATCAATGCGCGGTATGTCATCGAGCAGTTAATGCTATTTCCATTATTAGCCTCCAGGCGAGTGGTGTTGATCAGGGAAGCACAACAACTGGAGGATTTAAAAGAACTTGACAACTACGCCTCCCGGCCGGCCCCCAGCAGTGTGCTTATCCTCTGTCATAAAGGGAAATCGCTGGACAAACGAACCCGCCTGTATGATGCCATAAAGCAAAAAGGATTCATCCTGGCGGCCGATCGGATGAAAGAAAAGGAAGTCCTGATCTGGCTGATGAATACAGCAGCGGCGCTCTATATTAAACTTGATCATGAGGCCGCCAACCTCATGATCGAATTGATTGGGACTGAAATCTCGCAATTGTATCCTGAGCTCAAGAAGCTGGCGATCAGCCATTCGAACATCAAGCCGGTCATGCCTGCAGATATCATTGATCTGGTTGGGATGAGCCGGGAGTATAATGTGTTTGAATTAAAAAATGCCCTGGAAGCCGGGGATGTAGTGAAAACAATAAAAGTTGGGGCACGCATGGCGGAGCAAAAGGGATATAACCTCATCCCGCTGATTGCCTTGCTCAATGGGTATTATTCCAGTTTATTAATCGTCAAATCACTTGGAAATGCAAGCGATGCTGTGATCGGGGAGGCGCTTGGAAATAAATCCTCGTGGCTGATCGGTAAAACAAAAGATACCGCGCGCCGCTATTCCCAGGAAAATCTTGAACGCTGCATCGCGTGGCTTCATGAGTATGACATGAAAGCGAAAGGATGGTATAGTGGCGCGGATGATCGTGCCCTGACCATTGAACTGCTGGACCATCTGTTGTATCCCGGGCAAGCTCCTGTTTTTAATGAGCATTAATTCAATGAAGGCCAGACTGGCGGGATAGCATTTTAGCTGTCCTGTTTTATTGGCAGTTCATTCAGCCATACGAACTCTTTTTTTCCATCATCTATTTGAAAACAATAATGCTGCACACCGTTGCTCACCAATGAATAGGGAACCTGTAGCTGCATATTGTATTGGGCGATCTGGTCAAAGGTCGATTGGGTGATTTTTACCCCAGGCGCTTTGAATTCAGCTAACAGGACCGGCTGTGTTGTTTTTGAAAAAATGACGAGGTCAAATCGTTTGGTGAGTTCATAAATTGAAAATGCCCTTTCCACTGCAATGAGTTTTGGATTAATGTTGAGTTGAAGGGTGAAATAACCTATCCATAATTGCCGGACCACCTCCTCCGGAGTAGCGATAAAGAAATTTTTACGGACGGGATCAAAGATTCTGGTCAGCCCGCTCTTGTCCTTTTGATATCGAAGGGAGGTTTGAAAAGGAATGAGGTCAATGCCTTTTAAGGGAATCACCTGGCGAAGGTAGTGGGAAAGGGCAGATGCTTCTCACGACTCAAGCATGGATTCCTGTAAACGAATTCCCCACATATTGCAGGATTTCATCTCTCACTCGACTTACTTCCAATTGAGCATCATTGAGCCAGCCCTGTGACCAGGAATGAATGACCTTGATGCCAGCCCGCTCGATATCCTCCTGGAATTGAAGATGCCACAGGCTGTTTTCCGGCCACGCACCGGTGGGCCAAAAATCACGGACTAAGAGCACAAAAGGCTTGTTGGCTTCAAGTAATGCTTCAATCAGGAAATTCTCGTCCGGATTCAGGCTGCGTTCAGATATTTTATACGGCATCGGTAATTGATCCAGGACCATACGATCCAGGTCAGCTCCTAGGAAGGAGATGACATTAACCCGGTGGGCCGAGTATATACAGGTTTCAGTCAGAAAGGGGGCGAATTGTCTGGCCAGGTTATTCAGGTATTTCAAGGCTGTTGAGTTCCTGCTTTGAGCAAGTCTGAATTCTGTCAACATAGCTGGCATATCCAATTGCTCATCCTGATAGCGTTGATTGACAGGCGCAGACCAGGCAAACACATCAGCATTCATATCCTGGATTTGATTCCATTGGGGGAGCTCAGTTGCATTTTTTGAGTGCAGCAGGACAAAGTGATGCACGGTATCTGTTGCAGCATTAGCGCCGGTCATCATGGACAAAGGCAGCAGTTGAACAGGATACCACTTGCTTCTTTCTTCCATCCCTAACTGGGCGAAATGTCGCTCAGCCTCTTCTCGCTCTATACCGCCTTTCCTTGAACTCAGCCGGCGAACCAGTGCTGGTTCCTGTTCGCAGAGGTATGTTCTTTGGTGATTGAGTTCATTGAGATATTCTGCAAGGGTATGAAAGCGGATCTTTTCGATCATGTCTTTCATGTTTTCGTTCATCATTTCCGGCCAGGCCACTTCAAGGGCATCCCCTGTGACTAATTGCGTGATATACCATTCGTCAAAATAAATGAGCCAATCGGCCACTGGCACGAGATGCAGTGACTGAATGATCGTTCTCGCGACCTCCGGAAATTGATTTTGAAAACCGGCCCAGAAGAAATAATCTTCCAGGTAATGCTGGCGTTCGACAATGGCTGAAAGAGCATCATTGACTTCCCTCAGATTCTCCACGCTTCGATGGATGCTCAGGGCCTGCGACTCAAAACGTTTCTTGAAGTAACCGCTGACATTGACTTCATTGTACCACTTCAAAACGTCCTCTTCCCATTCTTTTATCTCATGTCCCAGGCCTGTTTCCGCCGGTGCATTATGCGAATTCAATCGTTTCAGCTGACTTCTGATTTGTGTTTCAATAGCGTCTTTGGCATTGAGCAATTCCTCGCGTAGAAGCTGCAGATAATCAACTGCATCAGTTAGCGTTACATTTTCCTTTCGCTCAGCCGGTACAACGACCCACGGCTGCCCACTTTCAATTTCGCCCAGCAGTTCAAGGTATTGTGTTTTGATGGCCTTGCGATCCTGGCTGATCATCTTGGCTTTGCGGCTGATTTGTCCTTTTAACTTGTCCGCCAGTTGGCTCATGCTGCTTTCAAATGAAAAGGCTTCCCCATAAGTGAGGTGCAATTCCCGGGCATGACTGAGGAGTTTATTGATTTTATTGACATAGATGTGGATCTCCCGGATCCAATACGTTTTGACATAATTGAAATAACGGAGCATGATCCAGTCGGCGCGTTTCAGCAATTCTGTCGCCCGTTCGGTCATGAGAGAAATATATTGCATCACCTCGCTCTTGACAAAATCAAGAGAATGATTGATCAGCAAGTTGACGTCCAGGAGGTCCAAATATTCAAAACCATCCTGGCGAAGGCGATCAAGTTTGATATGATGCTCGATCTTATGACGGAGTTTTTTGTATTCTGCCGGAGAGATTTCAAACATGGTGCGGCTCAACCGGTAATACAGCGGATTGATATTCGCATGGTTGAACAAGCCGGCAAATTTTTGGATGAGGTCATACCGATTGGTTCCCGGCCATAATTCTTCATGCAGGGAGGCCCAGGGTTTGCTGATACGTTCAAAATCGCCGGAAAGTTTATAGACTTCCACATGGTGGATACTTTCCGCAGGAGAAAGGGGATTCAGGACATTTTCAGGATGATTGGAACGCGCTGCTATGGCTGTGAATATCGCGCGGTCCATTTTAGCCAAAGGGTGATGCTGCAATAATTGGGCGGCTGCTTTTTCATCGTCATACCAGATGACGACGGGCTTGTGGTTCAGTACTGCATTGGCTGCCAGGGACGCCAGCAAGGGCAGATGGTCTTCCTGTTGGCTCCAGATCCAGCGCTTACGGGCCGAAGAAGAGGGCACCAGGAGACGGATCTGCTGGGGATTGAGGTGGCTGGCCAGCATATTTGCAGTATTCATGAGTAAAAGTCCTTATCCTGCAAATATTACACTTTTTAATAATATGTAGTAGGTTATTTGAAAAAAAAGTAGCGAAGATTTACCGGTCATCAGGATTTCCTGGTTATTGAGTTTTCATTCCACCGCTTACTTTTTCTCCTTTCTTGTATACATATTCGAGTGTGATATTACCATTCTCATCATAATACCGGAAGAAGCCATCCAGCAAACCGTCTTTATATTCAGCTTCCTGCTTGAGTTTAAAAGAGCGTTCATCGTACACTTTAACGCTGCCATCGAGTTTTCCGTTTTTATAATTACGTTCTTCTATCTTCTTTCCGTATTTATAGGTCACCCATGGTCCGTCCAATTCACCGTTGTGATAATTGGATTTAAGGTCCACCTGGTTGCGATAGGTCATCCGCATGGCCACGCCTTCCAGTTTTCCATCAACATAATTATTAATCAGACCGATGTCGCCATCCGTTCCGTACTGGATCCATTGGCCGGTCTTTTTATTATCGCGTACAAAGCCTTCAATTTCCACATCACCGGAAGCGGTCATTTGCCGGGCATACCTGGTATCGCTGCCGGGAATATCCTCCATGACCATGCCGGAAAAATCAGACGGAAAGCCTGCATTGTCACCTGTTTGAGCTTCTGTTTTGGTTTTAGCCTTGGGCTTGCAAGATGCAGTGATGACGGCCATGGAAGAGATCAGGCAGAGGGTCAGGCTAAGTGAAAACAGGGGGATAAGATTCTTTTTCATTTTCTGTTATTGATATGTAAACGAACTGCAAGATTAGAGAATTTCACCATAATGGCACTAATTTTCCCCCCTCTAAAACGATTGTATTCATTCCGCGCACGATTGCAACACACGTAAATCTCACGACCCGAATATGGATATTTTAATCGAAGGATTATCAAAATCCTATGGCAGCGAAAAAGCTGTTGATGATATCTCTTTTGAAGTTCGCACAGGTGAAATCGTTGGTTTTCTGGGTCCAAACGGAGCCGGTAAGACGACCACGATGAAGATGATCACGCAATATCTCGCCCCGGATTCCGGGCGTATCACCATCGGTGGCAAGGTGACTTCGCAAAACAATATGCGTGGATCCATTGGCTACCTGCCGGAACAAAATCCACTGTACGATGAAATGCCGGTGATTGATTATCTCGAATTCTGTGGACAGTTGCAGGGCATTCCTAAAAACCAGCTGGATCAGCGTATCAGAGAAATGGTGGTGATGTGCGGTCTGAATGATGAAAAGCACAAAAAAATCGGTGAACTTTCCAAAGGGTTTAAGCAACGGGTCGGTCTGGCCCAGGCCATGATCCATGATCCGGCTATTTTGATCCTGGATGAACCTACGACAGGTCTTGATCCTAACCAGCGCGTGGAGATCAGGGAGCTCATCCGCAAATTGGGAGTACATAAATCCGTAATTCTTTCCACCCACATTCTTCCTGAAGTAGAAGCTACCTGTGACCGGATACTGATTATCAACAAAGGAAAAATTGTGGCGAATGGTACGCCGGATTCTCTCCGGACCCAGGCCAGCGGAAAAGGACTTTTGCTGGTTGATATGGAAGGTGCGCCGCGGAATGAAATGCAACAGACTTTACAGCAGCTGCCCGGGGTCACCGGCGTTGGCTTAAGTGCCGATCATAAATTATTCGAAGTGGAGTGCACGGATAGTCATCAGACCGCACGCTCCATATATAAACTTTGTGTCTCTAAAAACTGGATGTTGTTGCAGATGACACCGGTAGAAGCCCGTCTCGAAGACATTTTCCGAAACGTCACCATGAATTAATACAGTTTCATTTTTCCGGGACATCAGCCAATTCAAATATCAAAACAGATTTCAATGAAAGCATCGTGGATCATCGCCAAGAAAGAACTCAGCAGCTTTTTCGATTCGCTTGTCGCTTACATACTCCTGATAGCCTTTCTCGGGTTCAGCGGATTCTTTACATGGCTTTGGGGCAGTGATATTTTTTACCACAAGCAAGCGAGCTTAGATACTTTTTTCAATGTGGCTCTCTGGTCGCTTTTCTTTTTCATTCCGGCTATCACTATGCGCCAGTTTGCTGAAGAACGAAAAACCGGCACGATTGAATTATTGTTGACCAAGCGACTCACCGACCGGCAGTTGGTCATTGGAAAATACCTGGCCTGTCTTTTATTGGTGGGGATTGCCTTGGCCTTTACGCTTCCCTATTATGTTTCAGTAGCCAGGCTTGGCAACATCGATCATGGCAGCACGATTACCGGTTATCTGGGCCTGATCCTGATGAGCAGTGCTTATATCTCCATTGGTTTGCTGGCCTCTTCCCTGACCAATAACCAGATAGTGGCGTTCCTGATGGCGTTGCTGATCGGGGTGGTATTTCAGTTTATCATCGGCTCATTAGGTTCCGGCGAACAAGGATGGGTGGGTTCGCTGTTTACAGATCTGAGCATCCCACACCATTTTGAATCCATGTCCAGGGGCGTGATTGATTCTAAAGATGTCCTGTACTTTCTTTCTTTAACTTTTTTAGGTTTAATGTTAACAGAATTGATTGTTTCTAAAAGAAAATAACCATGAACAAGGATAGACGGCTTTCCACTTTATTGGTCATAGGGATTGTAGCCCTCGTGTTTTTATTATCCCGTCAGTTTTACTTCCGGCTTGATCTGACGGAAGACCATGAATTTACGATGAGCAAGGCTACCAAATCCATTCTGAAATCCATAGATGACCCGGTAGATGTGAAAGCTTATTTTTCAGGCAACCTGCCTGCTGAATTTGAGCTCGTGAAAAATGATTTCCAAAACCTCCTCGTGGAATACAACAGTATATCCAAAGGCAAGATCAATTACCGGTTTATTGATCCGGGAAAAGATCAGGCGCTGGAACAGGAAGCCATGCAAAACGGAATCCAGCCGCTGCTGATCAATGTGCGGGAAAAAGATGAAGCTTCGCAGAAGAAAGCCTACATGGGCGCCATTGTTCAGTATGGAGATCAAAAGGAAGTCATTCCTTTCATCAACCAGGGATCAGCCATGGAATATGATCTCACTACGGCGATTAAAAAAATAACCGTTAAGGACAAACCGGCCATAGGTTTTGTCCAGGGACATGGGGAACCTGACTTTAGCAAGATGGCACAGACCATCCAGGAATTGAGTGTGATTTATACCGTTGAGAATCTTGACCTGGCGAAGGAACCTACTATTGCCCAGCGATACCAGGCGGTTGTGTTGGTGAATCCGGCGGACAGTATTCCAGCCGATCAATACGCCAAAATCAATGATTACCTTTCCAAAGGAGGAAAAGTATTTGTTGCCGTCAATGCGGTCAACGGAGATCTGAGCACCGCCTCCGGTTCAGTGATTCATACCAGTGTCATTCCCTGGCTGGCTACTTACGGAATCAATATTGATCCGACTTTTATTGTTGATGCCTCCTGTGCTAAGGTAACCGTTCAACAACAACGCTCCAGTTTCTTCAGCTTTTCGTCCCAAATCAATTTTCCTTATTTACCACTGGTCAGCAAGTTTCCTGATCACCCGGCGACGAAAGGACTGGAAGCTGTGATATTCCAATTTGCCAGCCCAATCAAATTTGCAGCAGGAGCTACGGGTTCTTTCATCCCTATGGTGACTTCTTCGGCTAAAGCAGGGACACAACAGGCTCCGCTCCAATTTGATGTCAATAAGCAATGGTCCAACCAGGATTTTCCCCTCAGTAATCTTGTGATCGGAGGTGAACTCGAAGGCATTGGGGGAAATAATGAAGCTAAGATGGTGGTATTTTCTGATGGAGACTTTTTTGTGTCTGACCAGGGAAAAGTTAATCCGGACAATGTCAGCCTGGTGGTCAATACGATTGACTGGATGTGTGATAAATCCGGATTGGCCGAACTGCGGACAAAAGGAATCACCTATCGCCCCATTAAAGATCTTGAAGAAGGTAAACGTGCTTTCATCAAATATCTCAATTTCTTCCTTCCCCTCGTTTTGGTTGCAGGAGTGGGGATCTGGCGCACACAGCGCAGCAGAAACCTCCGCATACGCAGAATGCAGGAAAAATATTCATAATACTATTTCGGTTTGATCATGAATAATCGCACACTTCTTATTGTCTTCGGAGTTTGCCTGGTTCTTTTCCTGGGGGGAAAATTTCTGACGGCAAACCGATCCAGTTCATTTGATGCTGAAATCATCAAAGTGGATTCCGCGAAAGTCGACCGGATAAAATTCATTTCGGCAGGAAATCATCCGGATGAATTTGAACTGAAACGTAATGGCAGCGACTGGACGGCAACCCAAGGGGATATGTCCGTAACGGCAACGCCCCAGACGGTTGAATCCATCTTAAGCCAGTTGTCGCGGATGTCTGCCAAGCGCATTATCTCCAGGGAAGTATCCAAATATAATGAGTACGAAATCACGGACAGTCTTGCCAGTAAAGTGATGGTGTGGGAAGGTAAAAACCAGGTGGCTGATCTTGTCGTCGGTGGCTTCCGTTTTGATCAGGCTACCAGATCTGCTACCAGTTTTGTCAGGAATGCCAGCAAGCCTGAAGTGTATGAAGTGGATGGTTTCCTGAGTATGGGTTTGAAAGCCAGGTTTGATCAGTTCAGGGATAAAAAAATCGTGAAGGCCGGCCAGGATGATTTGACTGCGGTGGCCTGGACCGGAAATGGAAAGCCCAAACAAGTGATACAGAAAGAAGACGGCACCTGGAATTACGCCGGCATGGAGGCTGTGGATTCTACCAAATTCAAGAGTTACCTGTCCGGACTCGTCAATGCCCAGGGAAGTGAATTCAGTGAAATGAAATCACCAGCCGGTCTGCCTGAGCTGGAACAGGTGAGTTTGACCGGTAACAACATGCCGGAGCCAACCGTGATCACCGCTTATGCCGTACAGGATACGCTAAAACCATTTCTTATTACATCGAGTGCTATTCCTGACGCAGTTTTTAAATCTGATTCCAACGGACTTTATAAAAAGATTTTTTTAGACCTTCGGCCTTTCTGGCCCAATGGTAAATAAAGAAATAGCCCGTCAATTTAATCTCCTTGCTAACCTGATGGAATTGCATGGAGAAAACACCTTCAAAACAAAAGCTTACGCTAATGCTTATCTCATTCTGCGGAAATGGGATGAACCTTTAGACGAGATGATTGAAGCTGAAATCAACGCCATACCTGGTATTGGCGCTTCGGTTATTGCTAAAATTCATGAGTACCTGGCCGGCGGCAGTATTGCAGCACTTGAAAAACTGAAAGCCATAACGCCTGAAGGTGTTCAACAAATGCTTTCTATAAAGGGACTTGGGCCCAGGAAGGTGCGTCAACTATGGGACGAACTTAAAGTGGAGTCGCCAGCCGAATTGTTATATGCCTGTAATGAAAACAGGCTTGTTAAACTTTCCGGATTCGGGCTAAAAACCCAGGATGATATCCGGCAAAAAATGACCTACTACCTGGAATCTGCCCATCGACTGCTCTATGGAAGTTGTGAGGAAGAATTAAATGCCTGGCTAGGTCAGTGCAAAAAAATATTTCCTGACTATCAGATAGCCTGGGTTGGCGAAATGGCCCGGCTGTGCCCGGTAATCAATCAGCTGGAAATCCTGGTTGCGCCTTTCCTTACTGCTGAACAACTCATCCGGTTGGATCAGGTCGTCGTGAATGAATATACCGAAGAAGGTCCTGTGAATATAATAGTAGCTGAGCGGTTTCCGGTCATCGTGCACAGGGTTTCAATTGAAGATTTCGCCAGGCAATGGTGTGCTTTGACTATGAGTGCTCGGCTATTTGAAAAGATTTCGATTTCAGCCTCTTTTAAGCAAGGTGAGGACGTTGATTCGATACTCAGTGAAAATGGTTTCCCCGGATTACCAGCCGAATGTATGGATATGCCCGGCATTGAATCCGCTTCGCCGGAAAGATGGAATGACCTCATCACGAAGCAGGACCTGAAAGGGATCATTCATAATCACAGTACATGGAGTGATGGAATCAATTCACTGGAAGACATGGCCATTTATGTTCGCGACAAAGGGTATCCCTATTTTGTCATCTGTGATCATAGCCGAAGCGCCTTTTATGCCAATGGATTAAGTCCTGATCGTGTGCTGGAGCAGATGAGGGAGATTGACGCGCTGAACAAGAAGCTTACCCCATTCAGGATATTCAAAGGAATTGAATCTGATATTCTGGGTGATGGTGGATTGGACTATGAAGATGATGTGCTGGCCAGGTTTGATCTTATTGTTGCATCGGTGCACAGTAACCTGAACATGGACGAAAGCAAAGCCATGTCACGATTGATCAGGGCTATTGAAAATCCGTTCACCCGGATCCTTGGGCATATGACAGGGCGGTTGTTGCTGGCCCGGCAGGGATATCCTGTCGATCATCGCAAAGTGATTGATGCCTGCGCGGCCAATGACGTAGTGATAGAATTGAATGCTAATCCGCTTCGCCTCGATATCGATTATAAATGGCTGAGCTATTGCATGGATAAAAATGTCCTGATCGCTATTAATCCTGATGCCCATAGCCGGTCGCAAGTGGAATATGTTCAATATGGGGTGATGGCGGCACGCAAAGGAGGACTGAAAAGATCATTTTGCCTCAATGCATTCTCCCTCACGGAATTTGAAGAATGGATCGCGAGAAAAGGGCGATAGACGAAAGATAAGAGACCGTTGACGAATCTCAGGTCACATCATTCCGATAGCCTTGACAAAAAAGGTCAGGAAGAAGGGGAGTGCCAGCCAGAAAAATTCAGAACAAAACAATAATAACAGGATGCCTATGGTAAGAGAGACCAGGGTGATCAACCAATACATTCCTTTGTTTTCCTTCTCCTCGGTGTTGATTTGTGTTTCCATCAGGTAGTCAAATTTGGTGCCGCAAACATACTTCATTTCATGGAATGAAGGGAAATAGTTCTGACTAGTTTTCAGGTTTTTCCGGATCAGTATCCAGGATGGCATCGTCGGCAAAATTGTCCTTTTTCGGTAATGGAGGTAGCGGCGTCTCCCCTTCATGGGTGTCCTCCGTATCTTCATCAGTAGGTTCCTGGTCCTGCTCGGTGGGCTTCGAGACAATCGGTTTGCCCATGGAATAATCGCCGTCAGCATAGCGGGAAGCTCTTTCAAAAAAGTCATCCTTATCCTTTCCTTTCAGCAAAGAATTGTCTTCTTTCAATTTATCATGGAGTGTCTTATCTGCCCATCCATCCCGGTTGGCATCCACTTTATCTTTTTCTTCTTCGATTTTTTTATCCAGTTCTTTGGATTTTTCCAGCATCGAATCCATGGTTTCATTGGCCTTTTGATGGAGCTGGCCGGCAGCATTCTTGGCCTTGTTCCAAAGATCTTCGGAAACGTCAGAAGCCTTATCCCAGACTTTATTGGACGTATCTACTGCTTTATCGAGGATTTCCTTACCGCTTTCTTTGGCTTTATCCCAGGTTTTCCCCGTGTCTTCTCCGGAATCAGACTTTTTTTCCTCCATTTTGGTTTTATCAGGTTGCTCCGTCATCGTTTCAGGTTTTTGTTTTTGTGCCCAGTCATCTTTTTTATCCCAGAGATCGGTAGCGTATTCCTTAGCATCCTGGAAGGTTTCCTTCGCTTTTGCAGTCACTTTCTGTCCCAGGTCTTCTGCCACTACTTTGCTTTTTTCCCATGCATCTGAAGCTTTATCAGCAATATCATTGCCGATTTCCTGTCCTTTATCAACCGCTTTTCCGGCTGCCGATTTGGCAACTGCTTTATTTACCCAGAAAAGGCGCCTGAAATCATCCAGTATTCCCATGATCATTAACTATTTGAGAGGAAAGATAGTAAGTTTTGCGCAACCTTTTTAACAGGTTTTGCCGGAGTAGGGTTCGTTTTTAACAAGAAAAGTTAAATATAATTTAAATGCCACCTGGAGCATGATAGCCAATGGATTAACTCTGTTTGTATACCATTACCTTTATCCGGTTATTTCCGATCATGCGAGATTTGTTTCGATTCTTTACCCTCCTTTTAGTTCTGCTGCTTTCAGGGAGCTTCACCCCGGCCAAAGCCCAGGAGATTAATTGGCTTACCTGGGATGAGGCCCAGGCCAGGAATGCTAAAGAACCCCGGAAATTTATTGTGGATGTTTATACCCAATGGTGTGGTTGGTGTAAAAAAATGGATAAGGCCACTTTTGAGGAGCCTAAAATATCCAGTTACATCAATGAGAATTATTATCCTGTCAAATTCGATGCGGAAACCAAAGAGGACATCTCGTTCAACAACCGCGTTTTCAAATACGTGCATTCCGGCTCTTCCGGGTACAATGAACTGGCAGTAGAAATTACATTCGGCAAGTTGACGTATCCAACTATTGTTTTCCTTGATGAAAATCTCAATGTCATCCAGCCTATTCCGGGTTATAAGGATCCGGATTCCCTGGATAAGATCATGAAATATTTCGCTGAAAACTATTACAAGACGATGCCGTGGAAAAAGTATGAAGAAATGTACATCGCGAAAAACGGTGTCCTCGGGGATGGATTAACTCCCCGGAAAAATTAAGAGAAGCATCAGGGATTATTGCGGCTGTTCATTTCGCATACCTACCATACTATCTTCACCTGCATCGATGATTTCAATGAGTTTTCCTTTCAGGTTGGGAGCCTGAATACCGCTGTTTAATTCATTTTGTGTCTTCACCACCCAAGCTTCATCCCAAAGATTGGCCCCGATGAACAGATGATGCAGGTAAGATCCTCCTTCTACCAGCAGGTTCCCTATGTTGTTAGAGAATAAGGAGGATAACATTTGTTCTGCATGACTGCCGGAGGTGGAAAAAAGAAAAGTGCTGATCTGTTTGCTCTGTAGCCTGGGATTGGGTATAGTACTGAAATAAAAGATTTGCACACCATCCTCATTAAACACTTGATAATTTTGATGGAGCCTTCCGGAAGGATCATAGATCACGCGTGCGGGAGACCGGCCGGGATAATTTCTGGTAGTCAGCGAAGGATTGTCGGTTTCCACTGTCCTGGCTCCAACGATAATGGCATCTGTCTGTGCGCGCAATTGGTGTGACCAGGTTTTGGTATTTGGGTGACTAAACCAAACTTGTTGTCCAGGCACACCGGAAATACCGTATTTCGATTGCGCCCATTTCAGAACTACATGTGGACGATGTTTAAGTATGTTGGTCCGGAAGGAACGGATTAAATGTTCGCCTTCCTCTTTTAAAATTCCAATTTCTACCTGGACCCCATGATCAAGCAAACGGGAGATTCCTTTTCCGGCCACTTGTGGATTTGGGTCAATAGCACTTATCCTTACTTTTTTAATCCCTGAATGGAGAATAAGCTCCGTACAAGGCGGCGTTTTGCCAGTCACGCAACATGGTTCCAGGGAGACGTAGAGGGTGGATTCGGGAATCAGATGTTGCTGATGGGCAGCAACGCGGGTGATAGCCATTACTTCGGCATGCGGGCCACCGAAATAGTGGTGATAACCCTCGGAAAGAATAGTGTTTTGATAAACAAGGATCGCCCCCACCGGTGGATTCGGAGACACGTATCCGATTCCAATATGGGCCAATTCAAAACATCTTGACATCCAAAGTCGATCAGGTGGAACAAATGCATCCATTGGCCTTACAAAGATGGATAATCTTATTTCTTTTCATAACATGCCACATTGTTCAAAAGAGGAAATAAACTCTTTTAATTTTTTGACCCGTAAAGGTCAGGCGAAACCAATTTTCTTTCTATTTTTCTCGCCAGTTCCTTCCTGATGGCCTCTTTAACCAATACAGTTGAATGAAATGGCGACAACCAAGACCGATCAAACGGGTGTTTTCCGGAAATATGTAGTCGAGTTTATCGGTACTTTTTTCCTGGTCATGTGTATATGCATGACCTCAGGAGGTGAGTTTGGGCAGTTTGCTCCTTTAGCTATCGGATTGACCTTGATTATGCTGGTTTATGCAGGAGGTCATATATCAGGCTCTCACCTGAATCCGGCTGTCAGCCTTGCGGTTTATCTCCGGGGAAGATTAAATGCGGGTGATGTTTTGCCCTATATGGTTGGCCAGTTTACCGGGGCCACTTTGGCGGCCATGCTTTCGGGTTTTCTGCTTGAATCGTTCCATGCCACTCAACCGGTGACCAAAGAATTGGATATCGTACCTGCCCTGATCGCAGAATTGCTGGGCACTATACTGTATGTCTATGTTTACCTCAACATGTTTACCACCAGGAAAACTTCGGGGAATACTTATTTCGGACTGGCTATCGGGCTCGCTTACCTGGCAGCGATATACACTTTCCAGAATGTATCCGTAGGCGCTTTCAATCCCGCAGTCGCTATAGGCATAACTATGGCCAACATCACCTCCTGGTCTTCCATCTGGATTTTCCTTGTTGCTAATTTTGCCGGCGGAGTGCTGGCTGCATTTTTATCCCAATATGTTAATGGGCCTGAGTTGTAACTCAGATTTTTACCATTTGTCGTGATTTAATCTTTGAGGTTGTTACCCAACGCTGCGGTTAAGTATTCATCCTGGGTGATGCTGCGATGCCGCTAACTATGGGTTTGGCGGATACATTCATTGCTAAGAACATCAAGCCGCTATGCGGCTACAGCATTCTTGATTTACCCTTGCTCATGTTCTCACGATCCCAGGCTCTCACGCTGTCATCTTCTCACGCTGTCATCTTCTCACGCTGTCATCTTCTCACGCTGTCATTTTCTCACGCTGTCATTTTCTCACGCTGTCATGTTCTCACGCTCTCATGTTCTCACGCTCTTACACTCTCACGTTCTCACCATGCACTATTTACCAAAAAGAAAATCATCAGGTAAATCCACACGGCGTCAATAAAATGCCAGTACCAGGCGGTATACTTTAGCTTTCTTCGTTGGCTGTCATCTATGAAAATCAACGCACTATCCCCACGTCTTCCTGAGGTCATCAAGGGGAAGATAACCCGACCAAGAAAAGGCATGCCGGCAAACACGTGAAGGAAATGCAGAATACTGATAGCATACAAAAAGCCATAAGCACCTGAAGAACCTGGAATAATATTGCGTGTAAAAAGCTGATACCAGGCTATGCCTTGCAGGCCAAGAAAACTTAAGGTAGCCAACATCGTGATGAGTCCCCACCGGATGCAATGCCGGTCCTCCTGCAAGTCAAAATATTTTCTGCACCGTTGTACGGCGAAACTGCTAAAAGCCAATACCAGGGTATTGAACACAAACATCACCGGGATCTTAATGCTATTCATATCCCGGTCTATGCGTGAATACAAGTAGGCCAGGCTCAATGCGCCAAAAAGGGTACTGATGCCAAAAAAAAGCAGCACCATGATCATCGCGGAAGGATGAATAACAAAGTTTCGCTCCTGGTAAGGTTTTGACATGATTACAACAGAATAAGGTCGAATATTACATAATCCCGCCAAAGCGACAAAATCTTTATTCCCCAGACCCTACCTTTGACCTATGATGCATGTCCTATGAATACTATCCTTAAAGTTTCCTGCAGTATATTTTTTTTATCCGTTGTCATCCTGGTTCGAGGACAGGAGAGATTTGATCCCGGAGTTAAAGTTGATGATGCGGATCTTTCCATGCCGTGGAATGGCGGGTTTAATGCACCCCAGTTTTCCAATATTGATTTAAACCGCGATGGCATACCTGACCTGATCAGTTTTGACCGGCAGGGAGATATTCTACGGACTTACCTTCGGCTTCCTGATTCAGGCAGGTGGCAGTTGGATTGGGACTATGCTAAAATATTTCCACCCATCGTGGACTGGATACTGATCCTGGATTACAATCATGATGGCGTAGAGGATCTTTTTACCAGTTCATCGAAGACCGGCGTAGGCGGAATTACTGTATACAGGGGCGCTTATGAAAATGGCCAGTGGTCCTTTACCAAAGTTTTGGACCGTGGAAAGGAATATCTGCAGGTACCTGCCGGCGGTGGGCTTACTAATCTTTACGCCTCCTGGGATGATATACCGGCCATCAGTGATATCGACGGAGATGGTGACTATGATGTTCTGTCATTTGAGCCCGGAGGAAGTTATATCACTTTTTTTTCCAATCAGTCTGTTGAAAGCGGGTGGGGAACGGATTCACTTCGTTTTATTATTGAAGATGCCTGTTGGGGGAAAGTGCTGGAAAATCAATTGAGTGAAGAAATGTATCTGAGCCAGAATCCCGATGCGTGTTCGACGGGTCATTATCAAAACGGGGAAGGTGTTTTACCGAGACATAGCGGCAGCACAATCCTGGCTCTGGATCAGGATTATGATGGAGACATGGATGCCATAATTGGGGATGTCAGTTCAAGGCGATTGGTATTTTTATTAAATGGCATGAATAGTGAACATGCGTGGATCACCCAGCAGGATGCCCGTTTTCCTTCCCAGGACAGTTCGGTATCCCTGCCATATTTCGTTTCCTCTTTTAGTGTGCAATTGGACGATGATCCGGAGCCTGAATTCCTGGCTGCGGTCAATGCGAAATCATTGTCTGAAGACCGGCAGAGTGTATGGCGGTATGATGATGATCCGGCGCCGGGTCCGTTGAATTATCATTTGACTGAAAAAGGTTTTTTACAGAATGATATGATTGATTTGGGTTCACAATCCCGCCCGGCAGTGGCCGATATTAACGGAGATGGATTAATGGATATCGTGGTGGGAGGATATGCTTTTGAGGAAGGTGTCCTGACCCGCACACCTTCCCTTTGGTTGTTTATTAATGAAGGAACAGCTCAACAACCCTATTTCCATTTGGTCAGCAAGGATTATTTATCCATGAGCCAGTTTGCTGCGGTACCCAATTATGAGTTTACTCCGGCCTTTGGCGACATTGATGCCAATGGAACCATTGACCTGGTGGTCGGTGAACAAAATGGAAAATTATTTTTCTACAAAAATGATGCTCTTCCCGGCGAACCCGTCAATTTTGAAAATTACGTTTATCCGTATATGAACCTCGCAGTAGGTGTTGCTTCTGCTCCGCAAATCGCAGACATTAACGGAGATGGCCTGGCTGATTTGATTGTCGGGGAGCGAACCGGAAATGCGGATATAAATGGCCGGTGCAGCAGTCTCAATTATTTTCAAAATATAGGATCTCCCGGTAATGCCATTTTCAATCCTGATTTAAATGCCTCACCCAACACGCAGTGTTATGGCCGGGTGCTGTTTGATATCGTGATTGGGTTGCCTCAATACAGCACGCCATGCATTGTTCCGGTGGATGATCATTTGATCATGATGACCGGGAGTGACCTTGGCAATCTTCAGATTTACGGCGATTTAAAAAACGGGATTACCGGGGCGGTAACCTTATTGGATGGAAATTATGGAAATCTTGATTTTGGTAACCGGAGTGCACCTGCATTGGCGGATATAAACGGAGATGGTAAGTATGAACTGATCGTGGGTAATCAACGGGGCGGACTTGAACTCTTTAGTACAGAAATGAATGTAGGTACCACAGGCGTGCAAACCCCGGTGGTTTCGAATGATAAGCCCTACACCCTTTTTGCGGTTTCGGATAAGGTTTGGGAAGTGATGTGGAAAGATGGACGCAATGGCAGATCCTCATGGTATGATATGCAAGGCAGAAAGCTATCCGGTGATCTAAAGCCGCAACCCGATCAATCGATTGACCTGGGAAGGTGGCCAGCCGGCATGTATGTTGTATTACTGGAGCAAGACGGCAGGAGATGGGCGGAGAAGATAGTGAATAAAGAATGAGGAAGTCCGAATAGTAAGCCGAGGGAAATACCCCACCTTTAAAGGTGGGGAAATCGTAAGGTATGGGAGAGGGACGTAAGAATAGGAAGTAGAATAAGGGAGTAAGAATAAGGAAGTAGGAAGTAATTATGAATAACCAATAACCAATAACCAAGTTAATATAAGGAAGTAAGAACCCTTCGACAATAGCCAATTTGAAAGAAGGATGTAATATTTTTTACACCAACTTTGGGGCACTATGATCTTAGCTATTTTTATTTGAAAAATTCAATTGTTGAGCGGAGTCGAAACAATAACAGTGAGATGATAAGCCCGGTCACTGAGCGGAGTCGAAATGGCCTTTGTGGGGGGCAGATCACAACATCACATCTCCTTCACGATCTCCCGCGCAATGACCATCTTCTGTATTTCTGAAGTGCCCTCGCCAATAGTGCAGAGTTTACTGTCCCGGTAATATTTCTCCACGGGAAAATCCTTGGTGTAACCATAACCACCGAAAATCTGAACTGCATCCGTAGCGATCTGCACGCTGATTTCGGAAGCATAATACTTGGCCATGGCGGCAACCTTTGTACAATTTTTTCCGGCATTTTTAAGATCAGCCGCTTCGCGCAATAATAATTCAGCCGCTTCAATTTTGGTCGCCATATCAGCGAGCTTAAAACTGATGGCCTGGAAGTTGGCAATGGGTTGTCCAAATTGCTGGCGTTCCTTGGCATATTTGATGGAGGCCTCATAAGCTCCTTTGGCAATGCCTAATCCCAGTGCACCAATCGAAATACGTCCGCCGTCGAGTATTTTCATGGACTGAATAAATCCATCACCTGCTTTACCCAAAATATGACTGGCCGGTACCCTGCAGTCTTCAAAAATCATTTCAGCAGTTTCACTGGCCCGCATGCCCAGCTTGTTTTCTTTTTTACCTGCTTTCAAGCCCGGAGTCCCTCGTTCTACAACAAACGCTGTCATGCCATGGCTGTCCAGCAATTCACCGGTTCGGGCAATCACAACAGCAACATGACTTGATTTGCCGTGCGTGATCCAGCATTTTGTTCCATTGATGACATAATCGTCGCCATCTTTGACAGCAATGCATTTCATTCGCATGGCATCACTACCTGTGTTGGGTTCGGTCAGGCCCCAGGCTCCGATCCATTCGCCGGTGGCTAATTTGGGCAACCATCTTTTCCGTTGTTCTTCGCTACCGAAAGTATAAATGTGGTTAGTACAGAGTGAATTGTGGGCGGCCAATGAAAGGCCGATGGACCCGCAAACCTTGGCAATCTCTGTAATGATCGTGATATATTCCTGGTAACCCAGGCCGGAACCGCCATATTCTTCCGGAATCAAAACACCCAGAAATCCCTGTTCGCCAAGCTGGTGCATCAGATCCATGGGAAAATGCTGGCTTTCATCCCATTCCATAACATGAGGCAAAATATGGGCACGGGCAAATTCACGTGCACTGTCTTCGATGATCCTGTGATCTGCCAGGAGGGCTTTATCCATGGTCATAATGATTGCCTTAGGTTATGGGCAAAGATAATAGGTAGAAAGGTAAGGAAAGGAGGAAAGGCAGAAGGTCGGAAAGGATGAGAGAATGAGAGAATGAATGAGGATGAGAGAATGAGAGGAGGAGAGGATGAATGGTGGAAGGGAATAAGGTAGGAATGTTAGTGGGTAAGCGTGGTCAGGATTGCTTAAAGAGGTCTTTATTCAGGGATTCGAGTGCTTCCTGTTTGTAATGGGAATCTATAAGAATAGAAATATTGCTTTCGCTTCCTCCGGAAGAGATCATTCGGATGGGAATGTGCTTCAGTGGATTCAAAACCTGCACCGCGATGCCGTTTTCATCTTTTCGGAATGCGCCAACAACGCAAATTATGGTTTGATTCTGGTCCACGGTGATGACACCGTATTGTTCCAGGTCGGAAACTATTTTCTCCAGGTGGGTGGCATCATCAATGGTCAGGCTCACAGCGACCTCTGAGGTCGTGATCATATCCACCGGGGTTTTATTGGCTTCGAAAACTTCAAATATCTTTCTAAGGAAGCCATAGGCCATGAGCATGTGGGATGATCGGATATTAATGGCGATAATTCCGTCTTTGGCTGCTACTGCTTTTGGACCACCGGAGGCCGTGATATCCTCACTGTGAATGAGTGTTCCTTCTGCTTCCGGGTTGAGCGTATTTAACAACCTGATCGGTACCCGAGCCTGCCTGGCAGGACGTACACAAAGCGGATGAAGTATTTTTGCTCCAAAATAAGCCAGCTCCGCAGCTTCTGCATAACTCAGTTCATCAATGCGGGTTGTTTTCTTAACCATGCGCGGATCATTGTTATGCACTCCGTCAATATCGGTCCAGATCTGAATTTCCTCGGCCTTCACTGCCGCGCCGATGATCGTGGCTGAATAATCACTGCCACCCCGCCGTAAATTGTCAATCTCTCCATATTCATTTCGACAAATGTAGCCCTGCGTGATATAAATGTCCTTTTGCCCGGCTTTTTCCATTTCATCTTTCAATAATTGGACGATTGCATCCATCTTTGGCTCACCCTCTTCTGTGCGCATGAAATCCAGTGCCGGTAAAAGGGCAGCGGAGACGCTTTGTTCTGTAACGTAAATCATAAACAGGGAAGTGGAAATGATTTCGCCATAGGAAACGAAAACTCGTTCATCCCGTGGCATGGGTTCAGCAAGCAAATCGCTGAGCTCGGCGAATTTAATTTCCAGGAAATGGTTGGCCGCGGTTTTACTTTCCATTCCGGACAATAATTCATTTACATATTTGGCATATTGCTCCTGCATGACCAGCAGGATTCCCATTCCGTCTTGCCGGTTGGCCCTGGAAAGTTTGATTAAGTTATCCGTAGTACCGGCAACAGCAGAAAGGACTACTATTTTCTGATGCTGATCCCGCATGATGAGATGAGCTACTGACTTCATTCGTTCCGCAGTGCCGAGAGAGGTTCCGCCGAATTTGTAGATGAACATGAAGAATTACAAATTATAAATTATAAATTACGAATTATGAAGTCAGAAGTAAGCATTTTAATGAATTCCTCTCTTACGTTTCTATTGCCGTTGCAGGGAGATTAATCCTAGCAAAGGTGAGGCTGTTGCCGGCTGCAAAGATGTGAATTGTACTCAGCATTTCGTGGATGGTCCGGGATTATTCGACTTTGCTCACCACAGGAAACTTTCCACTCAAGGGTCAATACTATTTTTACTCCTCCGCCTTCGCCTTCGCCTTAGCCTTCGCCTTCATACTTCTCTCCCCACCATTTCGCCATTCTGGCCCTGATCTCCAGTTCGTATTTATTTCCACCCGGATGATAAAAAGCGGTACCCATAATTTCATCCGGCAGGTATTCCTGGGCAGAGAAATTTCCTTCATAGGAATGACTATATGCATACCCGGCACCATAGCCCAGGTTTTTCATCAATGGGGTAGGGGTATTACGAAGATGAAGGGGAACAGGAAGGGGACCGGATTCTTCTACTTTTTGCATGGCCGCAGAAATAGCCTCGTAGGCTGAATTTGATTTGGCACTGGTAGCGAGGAAGATCACTGCGTCGGCCAGGATGATCCTGGCTTCCGGCATTCCTACAAATTGAACGGCATCCGCACAGGATTGGGCAACCAGGAGGGCATTAGGATTAGCGAGGCCAATATCTTCCGCAGACAGGATGACCATGCGGCGAGCGATAAACTTAATATCTTCTCCTCCGTGCAACATCCGGGCGAGCCAATAAATGGCGGCATTTGGATCGGAGCCCCGAATAGATTTTATAAATGCAGAAATAATATCGTAATGCTGATCACCTCCTTTGTCATAAAGGGCGATGTTGCGTTGAATCGCGGATTGAACAGTATGATTATTGATAAGGATGGGATCCGTATGCTCATTGGCCAGAATTTCCAGGGCTGTTAATAGTTTTCTCGCATCCCCTCCGGTGAGTTTCAATAGCGCCTGGTCTTCTTCGATGACTATTTTTTTGGTTTTTAAATCAACATCCGTATGAATGGCCCGGTCAATGAGAGTTCTCATCGTATCTTCTTCCAAAGGTTTAAGTACATATACCTGACAACGGGATAATAGAGCGGAGATCACTTCGAAAGATGGATTTTCAGTGGTGGCACCGATCAGGGTGACGGTGCCGTCTTCCACAGCCCCCAGCAAGCTGTCTTGTTGAGATTTACTAAAGCGATGGATCTCATCGATAAACAAAATCGGGCCAGGCCGGTCAAAATATCGTTGTTTCCTGGCCTGTTCAATCGCATCCCGGACATCTTTCACCCCGCTGTTAATGGCCGATAGCGCTATGAAGGGCCTTTCTGCCGAGGCTGCAATAACGCGGGCCAAAGTAGTTTTGCCGACACCCGGTGGTCCCCATAAAATCATGGAAGGAATTTTCCCCGAACGAATGGCATTCATCAGCACAGCTCCCTCCCCCAGGAGATGATCCTGGCCCAGGATATCTGCTAAAACCCTGGGTCTCAAACGTTCCGCCAATGGTGCTATGGACATAAGGTCGTAATTTCAAGAATTATTTCCGGGTAGCCCAACCTTCGGCCAGCTTTCTACGTATTACCGGCTGAAAGAGAAAATTAATTAATCAAACCTTGAATGCACTAAGATGATGAGAAAACATTTACTCGCTTCCCTCATTACCCTGATCGGCCTCGCAGGCCTGAACGGCCAGGATCCCGTACATGTGTATGGAACTGTATATGGTGTCAATGGCGGAGGCCAGGACAGTGTCAATATTCTCGTTTCCGTTTTTTATGCGGATTCCACTTTTTGCCAGAGTTCGACATTTACCGGGCCGGATGGCACCTATGATGTGACCATGAGCTGCACGCCATCGGATACCAATGTGCTTGGTTTTGTACAGGTGAACATGATAGATTGTAACAATATGCTTCAAACGCAATTTTATACTGCATTCAACCAGGTGGTGGAGTTTGAGGCTAATTTCAATTACTGTCAAAATAATCCACCTGATTCCTGCATTGTCATCATTCTGGAACAACCCAACCCGGGTGCACTCAATTATCTTACGGCCTGGACGCCTGCCAGCCAAAGTGCAACCTATTTATGGTCAACGGGTGATTCCACTCAAAATATTTATCCAGTAGAGTCGGGCACTTATTGTGTGACCGCGACCCTTAGCCCATTAGGATGTTCGGTGACCGATTGTTATGATTACGTGATAGATACATCAGGAGCCTGTTTCGCGTTCATTGTTTCCACTCCATTGGGCAATAATATTTACGATCTTGAAGCCGTGGGGACTGGTGTCCCGCCATATTTATATTCCTGGTCCACAGGTGCAACCTCACAATTTCTTCAGGGCGTAGATACCGGTTATTATTGTGTAGTCGTTACCGATGCATTAGGTTGTGCTTTTACAACCTGCATCATTGTTCCTGATAATAATTTATGTCAGGCTACTATCGTGCCGGATGGCAATGGTGGTCTTACAGCAATTGGACAGGGTTTTCCTCCCGTCAGCTATTTGTGGAGCACAGGTGACTCCAGTGAGACGATTTATCCACAGGTGATGGGATTGTATTGTGTGACGATTACGGATGCTAACGGTTGCCAGGCATCGGATTGTTATGATTACTGGTTTCAGAGCGATTCCTGTGTGGCTTTTGTCACCGCCTTTTTAGAGGATTCTTCCACCCTTGCCTTGCAGGCGATATATTCCGGATTTGGACTTAGCTGGACGTATCTCTGGAGCACTGGAGAAGTTACTGAGGATATCTATCCACAAGATCCTTCTCAAACGTATTGCGTGACGATCACGGATAATACTGGCTGCACCGCTACCGGGTGCTATGATCCGACAAACTGGTGTTACGTTTGGCTAGATCTTCAGTATATCGATACCGCTTCAGCAGTAATCACAGCGAATGTGGATCCGATATTCAACTGGCCGGGTTCACCTCCCCCTACCTATCTGTGGTCGACAGGTGACACAGGAAGTTCTTTGAACACAGATTCTTCTGGTACCTATTGCGTCACCGTTTCTTTTAGTTCTGGCTGTTCGGCTACTGCCTGCACGCAGGTTGATTTCGAGAATGTAGGAACGAATTGTTCATCATGGGTGTGGCAGTACCAGGATTCTACCAATACCTGGAATACTGAAGTATTTGCGTGGGGTGCGGGTAATTTCTCTTACCAATGGTCCACTGGAGATACGACCAATATTATTCAACTCGATCCGCCAAATCAATATGCCTGTGTAACGGTGACTTCCAGCCTGGGATGTCAATCAGTTGCCTGCGTAGACAGTATTTATAATCCATGTCAACCTGTCATTACAGAATATATGAACAATGGGTACGATGTTCTTGCAGCTTCGTCCAACCTTGATCCAAGTCAGAATCCATCCTTCTTGTGGAGCAATGGTGAGGCTGGTACAGTGATTACAGTGACGGAAGAGGGGACGTACTGCGTCACTGTTGAAGGTGGGGGTTGTACAGGTACTGCTTGTATTGATGTTGTCTTCAATGCCGGATGTGGCGTGACGATCGCGGTTGCTGATACCATTCAGGGCACCTTGTTTACAGCACAAGCATGGGGTACACCACCATTTACCTATCTCTGGGACAACGGTTCCACCGATTCATACCTGATTATTGATTTTGGTCTTCTTGATCATTGTGTGACGGTTACCGATGCTAATGGATGTGTTTCTTCGGCCTGTACCTATATCGACAGCTGCAGTGCTTATATCTACCTCACGTATTCACCCGACCCGAATCTGCATGTCGCAGCTAATCTGCCTATTTCTTTCTGTCAATGGAATACCGGCAACCCGGGAGACACCATGTTATGGTTATCGATTACTCAGCCCGGAACGTATTGTGCCACTATCACCTCGATCTTAGGCTGTTCCTCTACGGCATGCATTACCATTGATTCTCTGTTTCCCGCGCAAGGTTCAAATGTCATTACAGGGTATGTTCTGTATTCTGACTCCCTGGCCTCGGTGAATGGCCAGGTCCACGCGTACTCCATGGCCAACAATCATGGAGGAACTTTTGAAGAAAAAGCTTCAGTTCAAATAGGTCAGGGGGGATACTATTCCATCAGCGGACTTGACCCTGGTGTATACCTGGTCAAAGCTGACTTTGCAGACGGTTCATCAGCGGCATTAAATTATATACCGACTTACCATCAGAGCAAAACAACCTGGGAAGCTGCCGACCCGGTTACTTTACCCAATTCGTTAAATGTGACTACCGATATTGAGCTGGTGCATAAAACATCCCATACCGGATCCGGCGTGATCGGGGGTGTGGTGACGGATCCAAATCATATTGTAGCCGATGTCAATGAAGATACCAGGAACCTGGTTGGTTTGAGTCATGTAGAGATTCTTCTGAATGACCTATATGGGCAGCCTTTGGATTATATCATTAGTGATGAAAATGGTAATTTCAAATTTACGGACCTTGCTTTTGGAACTTATCGATTGAGGTATGATATTCCCGGCTTGCCATCTCCCGATGTTTGGGTGACGCTGACCGCAGATAATCCGGAGAAGTTGCAGGTTACTATTATCGCGGAGAATGGGTCATCCGCAGTGCATGATCTGGCTTCGGAGGTCATCCAATTGTATCCTAATCCGGCAAGGGAACAAATCAATGTGGTGGTTCCGGGGAATAATTCGATCTATGATATCCAGGTTGTGGATATGCAGGGAAGAATCGTATATGCCGGCAGCGCGAGAAACTATAATGGTATCTTATCTATTGATGTAAGCCAGTATAGCAATGGATTATACCATGTGAATCTGATCAATGATAATCACCGTTTCCACGGCCGGTTCATAAAACAGGAATGATGGGCGGAACACGGTAAAGATTTTTTAGAAAAGGGCTGCTGTCAAGTCATTGAGAGGGAATGATGAGATGGCAGCCTTTTCTTTCTGAGGTATGACGATAGACGAACGATTGTTATCACTGTGTAAAGGTGGGGACCGCAAAGCGCAGCTTCGGCTTTATGATCTATGCTACAGGTATATGATGGCGATCGCGATACGATATTGCAAAGACCGGCAGGAGGCCGGATCCCGCGTCAACCTGGCTTTTTTGAAAGTATTGCAACACCTCGATCAATACGATGAATCCGGATCCTTCAAATCATGGATTTCGAAAATCACCCTCCGCAGTATTATTGATGAATTCCGGTCACAGCAACGTCACTATGAGCATCATGTTTATTACGGTCAGCCCTCGCAGGATCCTTCCTGGCCGGACGATGAGATGAATCATATTGCAGAAGAAATCAACCTGGATCATTTAATGGCTTTAGTCAATCAACTTTCTCCCATGGGAAAACAGGTATTCAATCTCTACGCCATTGATGGATATGGACATAAGGAGATAGCCGGTATGCTGGACATTTCAGAAGGCACTTCTAAATGGCATTTGCATGACGCCCGCAAAAAATTGCAGGCTTCTATTTTAAAAGGATATAAAAAAACTACGTCGTTGAAATGAAAGAGAACTTCGATGATATTATTCGCCGGCGTTGGGAGGAAAGGAATTTCCCTCTCGACGAGGCCGATCGCCAGGCCATGGCCCGGTTGCTCGAGGGAGATAAAAAGAGAAGAGGATTCTTTTTTTGGTGGCTGGGTGCATTGGTTGTATCCGGACTCATAGCTTTTGGTATTTGGACTGCCGGCGCTAATCACGTTAAGGCTGACCCTGAGGCGAAGGCTAAGGAAAAGGTTGCGGAAAGCGATATAGCGACCTTGCAAAAGGATCCGCCTCAGTCCGTCCTTCATGATGAGGGAGAAAGCTCGGCAACTTCAGACAATCCAAACAAAACCGCATTATCTGAAAACCAAATCATAACGAAAAAAAATAACCAAAGATCAATAAGTAAAAAAGCAGCAAAATCAACGACAACCATTCATCAGTCGAAAAATGGAAACCGGATGGATCCGGCAAACGCGGAATTGAAAAAGGAAAATAAAGCGGATGCATTTGCCTCTGCACCAGAGTTTGCACCAGCCGCGGAAAATAAAATACCTGAGAATGGATTTCGGGTAGAACTTGAGCAACCCAACCAGGCTTCCATTCTTTCCCAACAGGCTGCTATAACTGTTTTTCCGGATAGCATTGAATATGATCCCTGGACGAACGCCATTTATCACAATGGCACTGTTCGCAGCCTCAATAAGACCAAGCCTCTCGAACCACTTGACATAAGTGAAGTGGAAAATATGGCTAAACCAAGCCCAGGGAATATTGAGCCCCACACCAAAATGACACACCCGGTGTATTTCCTATTGGAAACAGGCCTTGGCCTTGTATTAGCATCTCCGCCTTATTATGACGGGGGAATAAAATTTAATGTGGGCGGCGGTTTTGGTATGAGAGTTATGCCGAGGTTGCATTTGCAATTGACCGGAGGCTACCTTATGCAGGACGGTGGATTTCATTTTGAAAGAACCTCCACGGTGAATACGCTTTCCTTTGGCTTGCGGAGTCAATTCAATAGTCTCCAACCAGATCGGTTACATTTTATATATGGGAAAATTGGGGCGGCCTATCGGTTTCAGAGATCTACGCTGGATGCCCACCTGGGAGTGCAGTGGTTATATGGCTCACAAGGGAATATCACCGTTCAGCAAAAGAACCAGGTGCCTCCCGGCTATACAGAAGAATCCACCTATGCCTGGCTGAATACGGACGGGTTGCGTAAGACCCTATGGTGGTCTGATGTCTCCTATGGATACATGATCCTGCCAAAGCTTTACGTGCATGGTGGTGTAAGTTTTTACTTTTCCTCACTTACCCAGTCGGATCCCGGCCTGAAAGAAGAAGGCTATTATTGGAATGGAAAGACTGCACAAGTGCAGCCATTTGTCACTTTAAATTATTTACTCCATGCAAATTTTTAATAAACGGAGTTTATTGCCGGTCCTCATAGCCATGATGGGATTGGCCTGTGTAAAAGATCCCCAGGACATACCTCCGGGGCTGACCACTGATCCTGCCTTTGGGATGACCGCCCATTTTGGCAATCAACCTATTCATATTGATGCCGGCGTGGATCAATGGACCTTTGTGCCCCTGGTACTGGATTTCGATTCCATTGCCATCTATTCCGCGGTGCTGAGCCAAAATGCATGCATCGAGCAATGTCCTTCTTCCTGGACCTTTAATTTTTACCAGGCACAGGGAACAACCGTGAATGAGGAAGAAAAATTTAAAAACACGGTTCATGAAGGGCCGGTCGATTTTGTCCTGGCCGACACCGAAAGAGATAGTTTTCAGGTATCCATTTCTACGCATCCTGATTTATTTATGAATGGCCTTAGCTTTTGGCAGAATCCGGCAAGTGACGAGGTAATATATTCCAATGAATACGACGAAACAGTTGGAAGCAATGACATTTTTAATGTTTGTTTTCAATCCACCGTATTTGCCGGTTGTCAATACAACCAATGCGTTTATTTTAAACCGTCGACGTTGATACCATGTCTTATTCACATAGAAGCGAGTGTTCAAAATGGCAGGTACATAGTGCTGACCGCAGTACCGGATGGCACACCGCCATACCAGATACAGTGGGCAGATGGCCCTTCCGGTTCCACTATTGTGGTGGCCGCAGCAACTCCTACTCAGAATATTTTCGCCAACGTATCAGTGACCGATGCGAATGGTAATCACGCGCAGTTGGCACAGACCATCAGGTTGCAGGATTCGATAGTTGATGCCTGTTATTATCCTATCAATATCGTAAGCACGCCATATACGGATCATTCACTTGCCCTGGCGGCTGGCGATGTCGAAATCAGCTACATGGATGGCGATGGAGAAGTTTGGTCGAGTACGAGAGGTATGCAACCGGAGGAATCCTACCTGCAGATACATGAGGTGGGCTATTATGAGTTGGCGCCGTCCGGATTACCCGCCTATAAGACATCTCTTTCGTTCCATGTTTTATTGACCAATTCGGCCACCGGGGAATCCCGTTGGTTTGATTCTGACAATGCGGTTATTCCATTGTCACATCCGAATTAATGTCGCCTGCTGGCGTGGTGTTTCGATCTGGTGACTATTGAATTGGGCAGGGTAAATTGCTATCTTACCCCGTGCATTTTGCATATATCCAATGTCAAACTGATCGACCGTGAGCATCAAGCAGCGCCTTATTATTCTAAATTTCCTTGAATTCTTTGTTTTTGGATCCTGGCTGATTTCATTTGGAGGCTATCTCATCAATACGCTTCACTTTTCAGGACTGGAGACCGGAAGCATCTATGCGACGATGGGCATAGCCTCCGTTTTTATGCCTGCCCTGCTGGGCATCGTAGCAGACAAATGGCTCAATGTGGAACGTGTTCTGGGAATTTGCCACATAGCCGGAGCGGCACTTCTTCTTGCCGTTACTACCCTTACAACATTCAAATCAGTTTATGTAGTCATGTTGTTGTATTCCATGACCTATATGCCGACCATAGCCTTATCCAATACGGTAAGTTATATAGCGCTGGAGCGATTTGGATTCAACATTGTGAAATCTTTTCCTCCGATCCGGACGTGGGGAACGATTGGTTTTATTGTTGCCATGTGGATTACAGATTTGCTTCACCTGACCTACAAGCCCACGCAGTTATATGTGTCAGCTGCGGCAGCCCTGGTGCTGGGCATTTATGCTTTTACGGTGGTGAAATGCCCTCCGTTAAAATCAAAAGAAAAGAAAAGCCTCACCGCTGCGCTGGGACTGGATGCCTTTGTATTGTTCAAAAACACCAAGATGTTGATCTTCTTCATCTTCGCTATGTTCCTCGGTGCTGCCTTACAAATCACGAACACGTTTGGGGGTAGTTTTCTTCGCGACTTTACGGCGACGTACGGTGATTCCTTTGCCGTCACCCATCCTAATATCCTGTTGTCCATCTCGCAGATTTCGGAGACGTTATTTATACTCACCATTCCTTTCTTCCTGATCCGGTTTGGTATCAAGCGGGTGATGCTGATGAGCATGCTGGCCTGGGTCCTGCGATTTGCTTTATTTGGTATTGGCAATCCTGGTCCCGGTTTTCCATACCTCATTCTATCGATGATCGTTTATGGTATGGCCTTTGATTTTTTCAATATCTCCGGATCTATGTTTGTAGAAAAAGAAGCGGACGTCAAGATGCGTGCCAGTGCGCAGGGCTTATTTATGTTGATGACTAATGGGCTTGGGGCATTTTTAGGGGGCACTATGAGTGGCTGGGTCGTGGATCATTATACGATCGATGGAGTTAAGCATTGGCCCAGCATCTGGTTTGCCTTTGCCGGGTATGCCTTGGTGTTGGCTGTGGCTTTTCAGTTAATCTTCAGGTATAAGCATGATCCGACGATGATGGTGGGGGAGGTGAAGCATTAGGTGAATAGACTTCATGCCAGACGTAACATTTCGGTTTTACTGTTATTAAAGTATAAGTAGCCAGGACAAAGTTTATGCAAACCCAACCGACTGGTATTTGCTTTTCTGGCATCTGGCAATTAATGTAAGACTTGGGACTTGACAGTAATCAACGCTGACAACATATCAATCGCAGCATCATAGGATTTATGATTATTGATCACGATATCCGCATCGTGACGGAAGGGTTCGATATAAGCCCGATAGGAGGGAAGGACGTGGAATTCATAACGATGTAATACGTCTTCCAGTGGATAATTTCTTTCACCTGCATCACGGATAATGCGGCGTTTGAGTTTAATGACATCTTCTGCATCAATAAAAACTTTGAGATCCAGCAATTTCCGGATAGCTTCAAAATAGAATACAAACAGCCCCTCAACCAGGATGACGGGTGCAGGTGCAAACACCAGGATGGTGGCTTTTTTCTTTGGATTGTTAAAGATGTATTGTTCTTTGTGCACTTCATGGCCGCGCATCAATTTTCGGATATCGCCCACGAACGCCTTGTTGTCTATGGCACCAGGGAGATCAAAATTTTGATAGCCGGCATCGTCCCAGGCCTGTTTTTCCCTGGGATGATAATATTCATCCTGGGAGATGATACACAATTGGGATTCGGGAAAATAGCCACGAAGTTCATGGATAATACGGGTCTTCCCGGAGCCGCTGCCCCCGCTGATGCCAATGAGATAGGGTTTGTGTTTTGCCATGATGATTCTGGGCTGAAAATATGGAAAAGATGAGAGAATGTGAGAATGAGAGGATGAGAGGATGAGAGGATGAGAGGGTGAGAGGATGAGAGGGTGAGAGAATGAGAGGATGAGAAAATAAGAGGATGAGAGAATGAGAATAAAATAAGGTGAAGTGCTGGGAGATAATCAAGTGGTCATGAGCCTTCGGTCCCGGGTTTATACTCATGCGTGCGTAAAAGTAGAAAACGCTATTGTTCCGCACTTTTGCTTAATTTCCCTTTTCAATTAAAAAAAAGTCAATCATGATTTGGAAAAATAAATATTGCCTATGCATCCTGGTGCTGATGATGGGTTTGGTTGCGTGTCAGCAGCCCAAAAAGGAACAGGAAACAAACAGCCCCAGTGGAAGCACTTTTGATCAAAGTTTGCTCAGTAAATATACCACGGTAACCCTGACGGCTGACCTTAGCCAATTGACCGAAAAGGAAAAGCAGATGATTCCTTTGTTAATGAAGGTGGGCAAAATAATAGACGGGATGTATTGGTATGAAGCCTATGGAAAAAGGGATTCATTACTGGCTACCCTCCAGGACGAAAGTGCGAGGAAATATGTGGAGATTAATTATGGACCATGGGATAGATTGAATGGGGATACCGCGTTCCTGGAAGGTGTTGGAGTCAAACCTGCGGGTGCAAATTATTATCCTCCGGATATGACGAAGGAGGAGTTTGAAGCCGCTGATCTGCCCGATAAAAAATCCCTGTATACTTTTTTGCGAAGAGATCAAAGCGGCAAGCTGATCACCATTCCTTATCATCAGCAATTTGCAGCCGAAGTCGCGGAAATATCGGCCTTATTGAAGCAAGCGGCGGATCTTACGGATAATGCTGAACTCAAAAAATATTTAACTCTGCGGGCTGAAGCCTTCCTGACGGATCAGTATTATGCCAGCGATATCGCCTGGATGGACATGAAGACCAACCCGATTGATATTATCACCGGGCCTATTGAAACGTATGAAGATGGGCTATTCGGTTACAAAGCTTCGCATGAGGCTTATATATTGATTAAGGACAAGGAGTGGAGCAAGCGTCTCGAACATTATACAACCATGCTTCCGTCACTTCAGCGGGGACTGCCGGTCAGTGAAAAATATAAAAAGGAAAAACCAGGTTCGGATAGTCAACTCGCCGTCTATGATGTAGTCTACTACGCCGGGGATTGCAATGCTGGCGGTAAAACCATCGCCGTCAACCTGCCTAATGATGAAAAGGTGCAACTTGAAAAAGGGACACGGAGGTCCCAGCTTAAAAACGCGATGAAGGCAAAATTTGATAAAATCCTGGTGCCGATTGCCAATGAACTCATCGATTCTTCCCAGCGCAAGTATATCAACTTTGATGCTTTTTTTGCCACCACCATGTTTCATGAAGTGGCCCATGGATTAGGGATTAAAAACACGATCAATGGGAAGGGCACCGTGCGCGAAGCGTTGAAAGAAAATGCTTCCGCGCTGGAAGAAGGTAAGGCTGATATATTGGGTTTGTATATGATCACCAAGCTCCATGAGCAGGGTGAGTTGACAGCTGACCTCAGGGAATACTACACCACCTTCATGGCCAGTATTTTCAGGTCGGTGCGTTTTGGAGCCTCGAGTGCCCATGGTATATCTAACATGATCCGCTTTACTTTTTTCAAAGATATGGGGGCATTTGAACGCGATGCAGAAACGCATACCTACAAAATCAATTTTGATAAAATGCAGACGGCCATGGATGCGCTGTCAGAAAAGATATTGACCCTGCAAGGGGATGGCGATTATGACGGTGTAGCCAGGCTCGTGAAGGATATGGCGGTGATCAGGCCCGACTTGCAAGCTGACCTGGATCGCCTTAAGGCTAAAGGGATTCCTGTCGATATCATTTTTGAGCAGGGAGCAACCGTACTTGGATTAAAAGAAAATTAATGGTTTAGTATTTCATTTCCTGCCCGCTGTCCTGGTATTTCTGCGTTTCAACAACTTTTGAGTAGCCTGTTGCGTTACTTACAGCACGTTCAAATGGCTTTTTCAAATATCCCTATCTTTAGAGGGAAAACCAGGTTGAATACTACTACGGATAACCTTTAATTAAAGAATAGCACAATGAAAACTAAGAATCTTTTCCTTTTGATATTATTCGCCCTGCCGACGCTTTCGTTTGCCGGGGAAATTTTTGGCACCCTCAAAAAGGATGGCAAACCCATGTCGAAACAAGAAGTCCTGATCACGCAAAACGGAAAAGTGATCGGTAGAGACACCACTGATGAAAAGGGTTACTTTTCCATCACCCTGAAACCGGTGGGTCAGTTTAAGCTGGAGGTGACAGGATATGACGGAGCCACCTTTGATGTTTTTTCTACCAACAATTCCGTCGATTATACTTTATCCTTGATCAAAGAAGGAGATAAATGGCAGCTGAAGAAGATGTAGATCCTTCCGACAAAAAGGAAAAAGATGTTTGGGATAAACTCCACATTATTTTGGGTCCCGTTGGTGGTGTGCTCACTGCACTGAGCATTGCCCTGGTGAGTTATTATGCCTCTGATTACCTGAATAGGAACCAGGAAAACGAAGCCAAGACCCGGCTGTATACCGAGTTGATGAGCCGGCGCGAAGAATCGGAAAGCGCTCTTCGCAAAGATATGTTCACCTCCATCATCAGCACCATTCTCAAGGGGGAATCGACCATGGACGAGCGGATCCTGCAGTTGGAATTGCTGGCCTATAATTTTCATGAATCGCTCAATCTCATGCCCCTCTTCACCTACCTGGACCGGCGCAATAATGAGGACACAAAGGACAGAAAATTAAGAGAAGGCTACAGGGCCCGGATATACAATATGTCCCGTGAGGTGACCAATAAGCAGGTTGCCAGCCTGGAGGGTGTTTCTTCGATTGAGAAATTTGTCTATTGCTACGACACCCTGAACTGCCCGGGGGCGAGCAATACATTTAATTGCACCTTTTATGATTCCATCGCCAATGGGAATAAGCTAGATTCCATTACGCATATTGTTTACCTGACCATTTTAGATATAGATACGGCGAACAATACCCTTAATGTCAGATTGAAAGTGTGTACGCGAGTTGGTCAGCAGGAAGACAAATGCGCACAGCCCGCATTTGCCATCGATTTTTTCGAATTTCCGATGATCGACAATACCCGGTTGATCAATGATAAACGGGTCTCCGTAGTGCTTCGGGATTTTGACAAAGTCAATAAATTTATTGAACTGGACCTTATCTTTTTCCCTGGCTCGCATTCGAGTCTCAAGGAACGACCCTATTATGATGATATCGTGTCGAAACTTTTACCGCAACGGTAGCACTTTAAGAATCCACGTGACCTGTCGCTTGCTCCGACTATACTAAGCACTATGCCTACTGTGCTTTCAATATCTTTTCATTAGAGAACACCAGATATTTTGCTTGCTCCGGGTGAGCTTAGGATGACACCACAGCAAGTTTCTGCCTTTTCACTCTGGAGCGTTATTGAAATTTCGCTCACCTGGAGTTGATAAAATTTTCTTATTGAAGTGCCACAGTTTTTTCGTTCCTCCAGGGCTGAAGAAATTACCATTGAATTTCTTCAGCCGCAGCGCAGCTTACTGTTGGTTGAATTGAAAAGAATAAAAACATATCGCCAGCCGCAGCGCGGCTTAACGTGGGTAGAAAAAGATTGTAAAAAATAATGCAAAGCCGCAGCGCGGCTAAACCTGAGAAATTCTTAGCGCGATTTCTTCATGATGCTCTCCGTAATCTTTTGATATAATTCCCGGAGTGCAGGATCATCAGCCAGCAATCTCAAATGTTTTTCAATAGTATGCTGGTCACCTCTGACCGCCGGGCCGGTCTGGCTATTCGCCGGACCAGCCTCCAGGGCTTTGACCACCGTCTCACGGATGATAGGCTTGAGGATGTCAAAAGATACATGATGCTCGTTGCAAATCCTTTCTGCCAGGGCCAGCATGTGGTTGGTGAAATTATTAGCGAATACGGCTGCGACATGCAAAACAGCCCTGTCGTTGTCTCCGACTTTATAAACCAGATTCGATATTTTTTCAGCTAACGTAGTCAGCGATGTGGTCAGTGCTTCCGTAGCTGCAGTAATCAGTAAAGGTGTATTTTTCCAGTCCACCGTATGATTTTCGGAAAAGGTTTGTAACGGATAGAAAATACCACGACGATTAAACGGGAGAGCGTCCATGGACAAAATACCGGAGGAATGCACAAACATACTTTTCTCATTGTCAAGATAACTTACCTCCTGAGCCACGAATTCAATGGCATCATCTTTAACGGCAAAGAAATACAAATCAGCGTCAGGTTGAATTTGTGAAATGTCTGTGGTAAAACTTGCACGGTGGAGATGATCTGCTAATGATTTTGCCTTTGCTTCGGTTCTGCTGTAAACCTGTACAATGTCATAACCTTCCCGTTCCAGGGCCGGCATCAATTGATTGGCCAGTTTACCGGCACCGATACAAACTATATTATGCATGGAAGCGAATGAGAGATTTTAGGATTTGCGAAGCCGCTTATATAATCCCAGAAAGATACCGAACAACATAATGAGGCTTCCGGACCAGAATAAATTGATACCCGGAAACAGGATGGCCTCCAATACGATGTAATCATTTCTCGGCGCTTTTTCGGCCACCTCAATGGCCAGTTTAGGATCGTCCATGGATTTTGCCACCTCCAGGTGGAATTCTTCTTTCTGGGGATCAATAGTCTCGATGCGGAGATGCAAGGCCAGGTCAGGCACATAGGCCTTCATGTTCAGTCCCCGGCCATCACGGATGTAATACAGTGGCCTGGCGATATGGATCTGACCGTCCTTATCTTTGATTTCAAAAATACCCTGAATGGCAATGTCTCCTTCTTCCGCTATATAATTGGGATGGTCAATATGGCGATCAATTCCTTTCATGGTAATGAGCAAGTCCTTCCAATGAATCGAACCGCCCTGCGTGATCACGAGAGGCTCATATGGCAGGTTGTCATCCACGGGAAGCAAGGTATCAATGGCTGAAGCTTTTAGCCGGACCCTGAGATTGTAATCATTCACCTGGTCGGAAAGTCCATAGAGCAAACCTTTACGCACAAAAAGAGTCGGATGAACTACCTGGGAAATTTTATTCCTGGTCGTAATCATCTTCCCCCGTCCCGGAAGGGAATCCATCGGGTCCTCTTTGGTCATCGGCTTTGAAGGATGAACGGTGAGGTTAGCGGAAATCACCAAATCATTTTCCTGCGCTTCGTAGCCTTCGTGACGGGTGCCTAACATGATGCTGTCCAGATGCAACGTATAATCTGAAATTTGCAAAGAATCGCCGGGCCGGATATAATAGGTGGTATAATCCAGCATGCTGTCGACCTTCTGCACATTGGCAATGTCTTGTTTTTCCGGCGGCAGCCCTGCGACATAAGTAAAGACATCCCGGTCGAGATAACGTTTTGTATTTGGATTGGCCGTAGCCACTTTAGTCATTTTACGGTCATACAGAATGTTGGGATGCGTGGTGAAATGTTCCAGCGTATCCCCTTTGTCTCCAAGTTTGAGGAACTCCACGGTATATTTTCTGGTCAGCCCCACCAATGTATCCGTATGATAAGTCACCCAAAAACCATTCATATACATGGGCATCCCTTTAATCAGGAATGCATTTTCACCAGCATTAAGTCCCTCTGCCAATCCCTCCTGAGCAAAACGGTTTTCACTAATGATTCTTTTATTTAATCCACTGGCCATGATGCCGATGACCATCAAGGCAAATCCGGCATGGGCAAGAGGAGATGCCCAGGAAGTAAATTTTTGCCTGACAAAACCGATGATGTAACCCGAATTGCAAACCAAGCCAAAACTGGCCGCCATGAGTAGCACCACGAATTGCCAGCTGCGCAAATCAATCCAACGGGATAGCAGGTAAGAAAGCACGAGACTAATACCGGCAGAAATACCCATGTGTTTCCAAAAACGGGTTCGATAGGTGTCCCATCCCATGGCATTAAACCGCAGTACTTGTCCGATGCTTGAAATAAGGGTAACCAATACCGCAATCCAAAGCTGGAAACGATTGTGATGATCCACCGGATCAATAGGCATCGCTTTATGATACATCGACATGTCCCCCTTGCCCATGATGGAGCCATAGACATCGATGAGCTTATTCCATACCGGAATGCTCGTGGTAAAGCTGATCAGGATGGAAGAGAAGGCGAGGATCAAAGCCCCGACAAACATCCAGAATTCCCGGCTTTGCATGACTTCCTCTTTCCTGATCACAGGAATGGATTTGTTCCGGGAGATCATGAAATAGGTACCCAGACTAAGAAAGATAAATATGAATCCTACCAATTGCCATTCCAATCCCATTTGCGTAAAGGCGTGAACACTTTCTTCGCCGAGAATACCTGAGCGGGTGAGAAAAGTGGAATAGACAACCAGCAAAAACGCCATGATATAAAAGATATACGTCGTCTTGATGGAATGATTAGTGTGTCGCGAAATGAAATTAGCATGCAGTCCGGCTAATAAAATCAGCCAGGGCACCAGGGACATGTTTTCCACAGGATCCCATGCCCAATATCCTCCAAAACTCAAGGCTTCATAGGCCCATGCGCCACCCATTAAGACGCCGGTGCCTAAGATGCCGGCAGAAAAGAGTGTCCATGGCATCGCCGGTTTGAGCCATGCGGTGTGTTCCTTTAGCCACAAACCGGTCATAGCAAAGCAAAAAGGAATAGAGACAGAAGCGAATCCCAGAAATAACGTCGGTGGATGAATCGTCATCCAATAATTTTGAAGCAATGGGTTTAATCCAGTGCCTTCAATCATTGAAAGGTAATCGGGCCGGCTGAAAATAGGTGCGTTAAGGGTGTCCCGAAGCAAACTGAATGGGCTGCTGCCCATTTTGAAATGATCGGCAAAATAAATACCGGCTATCATGGAGACCAGGATAAACTGAATCAGGCTTAGCCAGGTCATAATGCCGGGCGCCCATTTCTTCGCAAGTAAGATCACCGCGATGCCCAGGTTAACATGCCAGAACATCCAAAGCAGAAAGCTGCCTTCCTGGCCTTCCCAAAAAGCGGAGAAAATATATTTAAAGGGTAAACTGTCGTTCGTGTGATCCCAGACATATTTGTATTCATACATCTGGTGGGTCATCATGTAAAAGATGAGGCCGATGACAGAAAAAATTGAAAATGCATGAATGCCCCAGGACCAACGGCTCAAGCGGCGCCAACTGACATCGTCAGGCAGCAGAGTGGATTTTCGGAAGGAAAGGAATGCAAGAAGGGCGGAAACTAATGCCGTTACAACAAAAAAGTGACCCAAACGGCCGGGGAGAAGATGCTCTCCGATATACTGTATATCCTGCATGAAGAATTACATATTGCTTCTGACCAACACCTCTTCGTTTTTATACTTCGAAGGGCATTTCATCAGAATGCTGGAGGCTACGAATTCATCCCCTTCAAACTGACCGGTGACGACCACCTGCTCGCTGAGTTCAAAATCCTGCGGTTTGGCACTGTGCAGCGTAACCTCGTGCAATTCACCGGATTGATCCGTCATAAAAAATCTGAAAAGATTGGGATCTTTTTCGGCATCATAGTACATTGGTTTATCCTTAGCCAGCAGCCCCACCACTTTTGCAGGTTCTGCTGAAGCTTTAACCTGGGCAAAGGTATTGTATGTGCTCATGTCCTTGGAAGCTGAAATCAACAGGATTACGCCTGCAGCCATCAATGCCAGAATGAGAATAGGCATTATTTTTATCCGACGTCGACTTGTGTTTTGCTCGTTATCCACTTTGCTACTGAATCTTTGTGCAAATTTACGGGAAAATAGCCAGATCAGGGCCCGTAATTAGGTAACGGAATGTGAAAAGGATAGGGCCATTTCAGGGTCATTAGCACCCCATTCGTACCACGAATATGCCATGAAGGAAGTTGTACAGCTTAAAAATGCAGGGATTTACCAGGAGGGAGTAAAAGTCCTCCAAAATGTCAATTTATCGGTCAGCCAGGCTGAATTTGTTTACCTCATTGGCCGGACCGGAAGCGGCAAAAGCTCCCTCATGCGTACCCTATGGGGTGATCTCCCGCTTCGGGAAGGGGACGGCCAGGTGGCTGATGTTCCCCTGACCAGGCTTCAACCTTCCTCGCTGCCGGTATTACGCAGACGGGTCGGAATGGTTTTTCAGGATTTCCAGCTTTTCCCTCAGTGGACGGTCGATGAAAATCTCCGTTTTGTGCTGGATGCCACCGGCACGCATGACCAGGAAAGCCAGGACAGGATCATCTCGGATGTTTGTTCTGATGTGCAGCTCACCGCCCAGATTAACAGACCCGTTCACATGTTGTCCGGAGGAGAGCAACAACGAGCTGTTATTGCCAGGGCTATCATCAATAAACCCCAGATATTACTGGCAGATGAACCCACCGGAAATCTTGATCCGGAGACCGCTGACAATATCCTCCAATTAATGCGCCGTCTTGCCAAAGAGCATCATACGGCCATCCTCATGGCTACACACAACAATACGGTCATTGAACGTTTTCCGGGCAGGGTATACCGTGTTCAAGAGGGGAGCGTGAAGGAGATGGAATGAGATAATGAGATAATGGGATAATGAGATAATGAGATAATGTGATAATGAGATAATGAGATAATGGGATAATGAGATAATAAGAGAAGGAGAGAATGAAGCCGGGCATTTCTTCCGTCTACCTTACTTCATCTATCTGCTAATATCATTTCATCCGCTTCAGATTATAATCCTCATTCTCGCGGATGCGGTAAGCGGAAGGCGTGAGGCCCACGGCCTGTTTGAAATACTTGTTGAAGGAAGCTTTATTATTGAACCCGGCTTCATAGGCGATCTGAATAATGGTGTATTGCGAATACTGGGGATCGAGTAATATTTTTTTTACATACTCCACCCGGTACCGATTGAGTAATTCAAAAAAATTGACTTTATAGTGTTCATTAATTACCTGGGACAATTGATGTCGCGTAATATCCAGGTAGGAGGCGAGGTCATCGAGGCGCAATTCATTTTCCTTAAAAATCTGCTGATCCAGCAATATGCGTTCGAGTTTTTTCCTGATAGCCTCACTGGCAGCCGGCGTCAGGGTGGAGGACTTATACTTCCTGACGGAGAGTATGGTTTCGATAGGTTCGCTGCTAAACACTCTTTTCTGTAAAAATCCGGTATAAGCAATGACCAGGATGCCAAGCGACATAACCAAACTGATGGCATAATCCCACTGCGGATTGAAGAAGGAACAAGTGACGAGAATAAAATAGGAGAGAAAAGCAAGAGTATAGAGTTTCAATCCTGTTGCCAGGAACCTGGTCCAGTTTTTAATATTGGCATCGACCTGCCAATCATTTTGACATAAGAAATGGACTAATACAGTATACACTACAATTTGTCCGGTTAGTATCGTGGCGGAGGAGCCAATCCTTGTAAGGTCATCGGAAAGACCGAGGTCGATTCCAAAATCTCCAGCTATAGCAGGTAGCAACAATAGAAAAGAAAAAACAGGAAGCATGAAGTGATAGATAACAGACCTAACCGGGTACTCATCTTTAAAGGTGTCCTTCAGGTAAAAATAAAGGGCAGGTCCTATGAGCAAAGTGAGACATGGCCAGATATTCCGGATATAAGGAAAATAGATCACATAACCTGTCCATATGGTAATATACGAGGCCAGAATAAAGGCTATGGAAAAAGCTACCATGGCCAACCATTTTTCCCCGGCTGAAAATTTTGAACGGCCCAACAGGAATACCCATCCCATGATAAAACCGATCACAGCCACAACAGTAATTGTCCAGGTCCAGGTATTAAATCCGGGTTTTACGGATTGCTTTAATTGAATGAAATCCTGATTGGATCGGGCCAATTCTTCAAATTCTTTTTGAGAGAGCATTTTTTCATTGAGGAAGCCTCGCGGGAGCATATGCAGGGTAGCTAATGCCAGGCTATCCTGGTGTTGTGTCGCTTCGATTTTAGCTTCCCAAAAGGCAGCCCCTCTCCATCGTTCACCGTGTGCCCGATGGAGTTGGCTGAAGAGCGTAAGGGACTTGTCCATATCTCCGTTACGATAAAAACATACGGCAGCATTAAACTTCATATCCTCATTCTCTAAGGTCAGGGTGTCCAATGCTCCTGAAATGAGGGCACATTGTTGGGTGTCCACTGCTTTTTGCAGCTTTTGCTCTGTAAGCTGGCCTGTCAGGTTTTGGGCCAGCACGCAGCAAGTCAATATGGAAAAAAACAATTTAATTTTCATTCACTTAAAAGGTGATTAATGCTGTACCAACACTTTTTGACGCAAAGATTTTTGATTACCCAGGTGAACAGTGATGAAATATACGCCATCGGGCAAATTGGATGCATCCCAGGCAATGCTGTCAGCTATCGTTATCCGTTGCAAAGTAATGCCTTCCATGTTGCACATTTCAGCGATTGATCCGCCGGGGATATCGTCTGATCGAATAAAATGGAAGATAGTGCCGGCTGACGGAGAAACAATCGTTGCTTCCTGTATTAAAGCTGGGTTATGAACACTGGAAACAAGTGATTCGTCTCTCAGCACAACAGCATTGGGGGTGATCAGTCCGAGTGTGCCCGGAGGTACTAATGTTTTAGCAAGGCTGCCATCTGGATGGTATTGCCGCACGGACGAAGTACCACCTACACCCAGGAGGATGCTTCCATCCGCTAAAAAATTTACACCCTCACACTGGGGCACCCCGGAAATAAAGATTCCCTTATAATTTCCATTGCTGTCAAATCTCTTCACGGCTCCACCGTTGTAATCATTGACCAGCAGATCGCCATTGGCATCAAACCAGATATTGGTTGGTCCTGTGAGATTGGCGGAGATGAATTTACCGAGGTCATCGCCGGCAGGACTGAATTTGCGGACGAATTTTCCATTGTAGGAAGACACGTATAGATTTCCGGATGCATCCCAGTCCAGGCCGATGCTGGTGTTGACCCCGATACTGCTAAACTGGCTGTCAAACGAGCCATTGAGATGAAAACGTTGCACTGTTCCTCCGCCTGACCATTGGAGCACATACAGAAGGCTATCAGGTCCGATCTTCATCCGGGTGGGGCCGCTCAGCCCGGTCGCGAATGCATTCATGAAAGCGCCGGTCGTGGCATTAAATCGTAAGATTTCACCACTGTTGAGATTGGAGATCAGCACCACATTATCTTTTTCCAGGAAGAGGATATCCTGTGGCCAGTCCAGGTGATCGGATATAAAAACCTTTCCGTTACTGCCGTCGATGTCAAATTTGAGAATTTGCCAGGGAGGGGAGTTGAAGTTGCCTGCATCACTGATGTACATCTTTAGATGCTGTGCGGAGATCGGATAAATTGCGATTAGCGCAACCAGGTTGCTGAGCCAAAAGGATTTCGTGGTCATGATTCCAGGATTGATTGATGTGAATAATGCCCAAAAAACGGATCAGCAGCAGGGTAGTGGTCTGATTTTATAAGGATTTACTCCTTTTGGCGGAAGAACTGAAGGGCGGAAGGGGCGGAAAGGGAGACGGAGCTTGTCAGATGCCCCATTCGGTAAAATAATTTTTATCTTTTAATCAGGTTCGGAGGAACACAAAGGAAACTGAAGAAATGGGTAGAGTGGAATGAAGGTATAAACGAATGACAAATGCATTCCCGCAGCATCCGGCTGTGTAAATGTATAGCTTACTTCAGGAGCGTTTTTTCTCGATCTTGCTTTTGTCGCCTAACCTTCCAATGGAAGGAGCAAGCGACATGATTATTCCAAAACCAATGGCTCGCAAAAGGAATCTTACAAGTTCAAAATCCTTTCCATCTACGGAATCTGTAGCCCACCCGAGCAGGGCAAAAATGATGCCTCCGGTTAAAAAGGAGAGTAAGAAATATTTTAATTTAGGGCTCATGTTATAAAATTAAACGATTTAGGCGAGTAATGGGTAAAGTGGTCAACTTTACACCTTTTGGAAGGCAGGTATTCCATCTTCTATTTTTGTACTGACGGCATAAATCTCCCCATCATTATAAACCGACTTCTTCCTTCCAATTTCTTTTGGTTCCTGTAGCTTCAACTGCCGACATAACACTTTAAATTTTTTTAATGACACCGGATTCGGCACCCAGGGCTCATTACTTTTTTCGGTATCGTATTCAATTAAGATAAATGTGCCATTTGGCTTAAGACATGCCAATACATTGTTCAACACGTACAAGTGATCTTTTGCATAGTGAAGCGAATTGGCCATGATGATCCCGTCGAGGTCGTGTAAATCAAGCGGCTTTTCGAAATCGGCATCTGTAATTTCAAATTCAAGATGAGGAGGTGCTTTGATCTTGTACAAGGCGTGCGGACTTTTATCCACCGCCATGATTTTCCCTTCAGTCAGTATTTCCATCAGTGCCAGGGTGAACATGCCCGTGCCGGCACCGATGTCAGCCCAGGTGCCACGCGTTGGGTTGATGCCAGGTTGAATCAATTGAACAGCTTCACTGAGGATCATAGTTCAAATGTAATCGAGTTCTAACTTAAGTCCCCAGCCTACATTGGGTAGGATATATAAAAAACCTCACATAGAGACGCAGAGGCGCAGAGGAATAGATTGGTTACTGCTTACTGCTTACGGCTTACTGCTTACTGCTTACTGCTTACTGCTTACTGCTTACTGCTTACGGATTACTGCTTACTGCTTACTGCTTACTGCAGTTACTGCTTACTGCTTACTGCTTACTGATTACTGATTACTGCCAACTGCATACTACTCACTCCTCCTCATACGCATCATCCATTCTATCCTCAATCCATTCATCATAGCCTTCATATTCGTCCACGTCATTGAGTTTGTCTCGATCCACATCATCTCCACTGGCTTTCAAAAAGACATTTTCAAATTCCGTATCAATGACATCTGTAGTTGACATGCCGGGATCAATCAGAAGAAAAGCATCTATGGGCATGGGTTCGCCCAAGGTGAAATCGGCCCAGCTCTTCCTGGGAAATTTATGCAGATAGGTGCCAAACTGTATGACCGGAACCTTAGCATTCAGTGGATAAACATGCCGGAGACCGAAGTCTTTGAATAGCATGGCCAGATAATAAACATCCTGAAAACGGCAGGAAGGCGCAAATCCCATCAGCAAAACCGTCAAAGCAAATGGCTGCTTCGCATGTGTAGTTTCAAAGGGAATATGGTGTTCCGAAAGCAGTTCCGTCAGTTTTGAAAAATCAGGTAAGGATTCATTCAGGGTCAATTGAAATTTTGAAGTCTCAAGTTGCCGGCAGATGTCTTGTTGTGTCATAGTGCTGAATCGTCAGTCGTGAATCGTCAATCGTGAATCGTCGAATCGAGTCGTCAGGATCGTCAGTCGTCAGTTGTTATCTTGTTGTTAGTTGTTAGTTGTTAGTTGTTAGTTGTTAATCGAACATGTAAAATACAACATCCCTCCATTTAGAAGGGATCGCTGATAAGCGGGGGAGGTAGAGGGATAGCCTTCAGGGTAGGTAGTCAGTATCCCCAACCCGCGAAGCAGAAAGCACCCTTCCGAGACCCGAATTGAGCTTAGTTGAATCGTTCCGCCTTTTCCTTATATTTACATTCCATATTGCACCCGCATGCCCCTGCCGATTAGCATATTTTGGTTGAATCGCAAACCACTAATTGTTGCTTTTATACTCATTCTATTTTTTTGCATTACTGGTGTTGGAATTATCTATTCCACTGAGTTATTTCCGGATCCGCTGCAAAGTCGTTCCATACTTGACACTTTACCGGTGGTAGTGCATGTGATTCACACCGGTACACCTATTGGCGCCCCTGATAATCCCACTGATGCCGCGATTAATTCGATGATGGTTCTGTTGAACAGCACATATCAGAAAAATGGACCAATGTATGGCGGTGCGAATGTTGGGCTGGCCTTTAAATTAGCTTCACGGGCACCCGATTGTTCTTCCACCAACGGGATCACACGGACGGATGGGAGTATCGTGAATCATTATGCCACCGGAGGCATCACTTCGGATACGAACTATTATCCAAATAGTGCACACGAAGTTTTGGTCAAGGGACTGAATCGCTGGCCAAATACAGATTATATCAATATCTGGGTGGTCAATATGATCGACGGCGATCCGTACGGGCTTGCCGGGTATGCCTATTTCCCCGAAAATAATAACGTCTTGACCGATGGATTAGTCATTCGTGCCGACGCTGTCAATGGTACCAATAAAACCATTGCCCATGAAATGGGACATGTTTTTTATCTCTACCATACGTTTGGATACAATTGGGCCTCGTGTGAACCGGAGACCGATTGCATGACGCAGGGGGACTTGATCTGTGATACCGAGCCTTGCGTGTTTACTTATGATTGTACCGCCACTACCAATTCTTGCACAGGATTGCCTTGGCAGATAGTTGATCCGGACCACGGCTATACAGTGCTGAATAATTATATGGGCTATACAGATTGTATGTGGATGTTTACCGAAGAACAAAAGAACAGGATACTGGATGCATTAAATACTTTCCGACCCGGCTTATTGAATTCATCAGCCTTACAATTGCAGGCGGGATCGGTTCCGGTTCCGGCATGTATACCTACTGCTGTCAATGGACTGTCGTTATATTATGGAATTGAGCGGGTCATCTTCGGGGACATGGAAGTCTATTCCAACACGAGCGATGCGGATGATGCGTTTTATGTCGACCGCACTTGCAATCAACGGGTCGTAGTCAGTGTGGGCCAAACAGTTTCCATCAGTATTACTCCATCTTATGAAAATTATTCCCAGGTAAAAGTTTACCTGGATTTTAACGGAGATGGCGTGTTTGAGCCGCCGGGAGAATTAATTCTTGATGATAGTGGAAATATTGTTTCCGGGGATGTAACCATTCCATCTGCCGCTGTTCAATTGTGTACGCCATTGCGATTACGTGTGGTAGCAGATACCTGGGCTGCTCCTCCTCTCACCCCCTGTTTGCTGACCGGGACGCCTGCCGATGGTGTTGGACAGATTGAAGATTATACCGTGATCATCAAGCCCCGGCTGGTGCAGACCGTGGCTTCGGGTAATTGGAACAATCCAGCAGTCTGGTCCTGCAATTGTGTTCCTTCTGCTACCGATGCTTTGCTCATTACATCCGGGCATACGGTTACCGTTCCATTAGCCCTGGGTACGGTGAATTGCGCATCCCTTCATCTTCAGCCGACGGCCATATTGAATGCGTATGGTAACGTGCATGTTGCGGATGGGGGATGTGATTAATGAGAAGAATGAGAGGAATGAGAAGAATGAGAGGAATGAGAAAAAGAATAAGTGTAAATTAAATTTCCCGGATTAGAAGACAAATGGAATAATTCTTTTCGTTTTTTCAGCATAGGCAGCATAATCGACATATGCTTTATATAAAAACTGCTCTTCGAGCAAAGCCCGGGAAAACAAAGCGATACTAATGAATAATGCGGCTAATACGACTTCTAAAACAGGATGGGCGATCACGCTGGCCCAAACAAAATAGATGAGCGAGGCATAAATCGGATGCCGCCAATATCGATAGGGACCATTCGTCACCAGTTTCCCTTCTGTTGTATTCGCAGCGCCATGAAAACTCCTGATGCCAAAAGTAATGCGCGCCCAAAGCATCAATCCTGCAGCCATCACCTGGATAATAATCGTCACCGGATTGGGCGAAAACAAATAATGTTTTTCAATGAGAAAAATCATGCCCAGGATAGCCGTGATCAAGGCAATGATGGAGGTGGTTTTAGAAATCATATTAGGTGAATGGTGAGTTTTAATATGTAAAATACAATATCCCGCCACTTAGGAGGGATCGTCGTAACACGAGGGAGGACAACTCCATTCCCTCTTGCTCCTTTGTCCCTTTTCCCCTTCCACCTTATTAATAATACCTCTTCCGCTGTACCTGCGCAATATACTTACTCAATCGCATCACTTGACGCGTATATCCATACTCATTGTCATACCAGACATAGAGCACCACGCTCATGCCATCCGGATGCACCAGCGTGGCTTTGGAGTCAAAGATTGCGGGACAACTATTGCCGATGATATCACTGCTGACTAATTCATTGCTGATCGAATAATTGATCTGCTCGACCAGGTCACCTTCCAGCGCTGCTTTACGCATAATCTCATTGATGGCTTCCAATGTGGTACCCCTGCTAACCTGTAGATTCAGTATCGCCAGGGAACCATCCGGAACGGGTACACGGATGGCATTGGAAGTAAATTTTGGTCCAAGGCCTGGAATCGCCTTGTCAATCGCAGAGCCTGCTCCTGTTTCCGTAATCACCATATTGGTAGCAGCACTGCGACCACGGCGATATTTGCTGTGCATATTATCCACCAGATTCTGATCATTCGTAAACGCATGCACCGTTTCAATATGACCTTTCTCGATACCAAGGGCATCATTGACGACTTTTAACACAGGCACAATAGCATTGGTCGTGCAGGATGCAGCCGAAAAAATATCCATCTCATCCGGATCAAACATGGTCTGGTTGACCCCATGCACAATATTGGGCACTCCTTTTCCGGGGGCGGTCAGCAATACCTTGGCGACTCCTTTACTTTTCAGGTGACGGCCGAGTCCGTCCTTGTCCCGGAAAGCGCCCGTATTATCAATGACCAGGGCCTGATGTATTCCATATTGAGTATAATCAATGTCTTCCGGTTGCTGCGCGGTGATCAGGTGTACAATATGTCCGTCAATGATCAGCGCACTGTTTTCTTCATCAGCCTCAACAATTCCGGGAAACGCGCCGTGTACGGAATCCACGCGTAAAAGCGATGCCCGTTTCTCTGCCATGCCTTTTGCTTTATCACGTGTCACAATCGCCCGCAGACGTAATTGCTGACCACGACCTTCCTGGGCAATGAGCTCACGCGCCAATAACCTGCCGATACGTCCGAAACCATAAAGCACCACATCCTTTGGGGTGGTGGTCTTCTTATTAGCCGGCCCTATGAAATCACTGAGTTTCATTTTTAGAAAATCAATCTCGCTACCGGCCTGGAGCCCGCTTTCAATCCATTCCGAAGCCAGTCTGCCAATATCCATTCTGGCCGGACATAAATCCAGCGTAAGCAATCCTTCCAAAAGGGTGGTAGTAGCTTCGACTGTAATAGGTTTACCTACAATCTTTTGCGCATAATTGTGCAGGCTCAATATTTCCGAAGCCCGTTTATCAATCAGTTGGTTGCGAAAAAGCACCATTTCGATTCCCCTGTCATACCAGAGGTCATTAATGGATTTGATGACCCGCGTTGCTAATTTCTCATGGGCGATGCGGTGTTGCACCAGTTCCTCGTAAGTTGTTGTTGGCATAAAGGTTTTGGTTTTAAGTAAGAGCGGTAAAAATATACATTTGATGCCACCCGAATCGATATCGCTCTGTGGAATAACGTGTCTCCGGAAAAAGGTCTATTCGGTTCCTTCGAATTTTCTAAAAAACCAGATTTTGACCAGGTCAGCGGTCAGGATGTAAGCCAGGACAATGCCCAGAATGATCACAAGTTGATGCCAGGGTAGCGGGATCAGGCCAATGGTATGGGCAAAAGGCAGGTAGGGCAGTCCCACAGTGGCCAGGAAGGCGATTAAACCCAGCAGCGTGATGTACTTCCCCGGCCGGCTCCTGAAAAAATTCCTGCGCGTCCGGATAATGAATAATATGAACAATTCAGTAAGGATGGATTCGATAAACCACCCGGTCTGAAAGCCGGACTCGGTGGACTTGAGAAAATACAACAGGGTAATAAACGTCAGGATGTCAAAGAGGGAACTATGAATGCCGAATACCAGCATGTAATTGCGTATGAGATTAAGATTCCACTTGCCTGGTTTTTCTAACTGATCGCTATCCACATTGTCGGAGGGAATGCTGAGGAATGGGAAATCTGTCATGAAGTTGGTGAGCAATAGCTGTTTCGGCAACATGGGAAGGAAGGGAAGGAGGAGAGAGGCGAAAGCAACACTGACCATATTGCCAAAAGTTGATCCCGTACTGATGAATATGTATTTCATCGTGTTGGCAAATGTTTTCCTTCCTTCTTTTATGCCATCGGCTAACACGGATAAATCTTTTTCCAGTAATATGAAATCGGCAGCATCGCGCGCAATGTCCACCGCATTGTGAACGGAGATGCCAACATCCGCGGCATTCAGAGCGGAAACATCATTGATCCCGTCTCCCATGTACCCCACTGAAAAGGATTTGCGTAAGGCGATGATGATATGCTCTTTCTGCTGCGGTTCTATTTCAGCGAAAATGTGGGCTGTTCGTGCTTTGGCGATGGCTTCCTCTTCGGTGAAGTTGTTCCATTCGCTACCGGTGATGACTATAGGTTGTTCGAGTCCAATGAGCTGGCCTGTGGAGGTAGCAATAATTTTATTATCCCCGGTGATGATCTTCAGCCCGATGTTCAATTTTTTCAAATCTGAAATGGCATCTCGGATACCGGATTTAACGGGATCAGCCAGTAGGACAAAACCTGCAAAAATCATTTCGCTTTCATCTCCTTTGACCGGAGTTGGTTTTGAAAAAGGCTTATAGCAAATCCCTATGGCCCGCAATCCATCAAGGCCATACTTTTCAAAAAGCATTTCAATGGAGGCCATTTCCGGAAGCAAGGGAGAAATGGAACCATCTTCATTGCGTACCCTGGAGCAGATCTTGATAATGTCCCGGAATGCACCTTTGCTGATCATGATGTTTTCGCTTCCGGTATTCAGTACTACACTCAATCGTTTCCGGTTAAAGTCATACGGGATCTCGCCTATCTTTTTGGGCAAGACATTTTCGGAGGAATGGAGTTGCTGCAAAGCCGAATCAATTGGGTTGGAATAACCGGATTGAATGGATGCATTCCAGATAGCCAGGTTTCTTACAAAATCATTTGCTTGTCCCGATGCATCCACCATTTCCTTTACCTGGATGGTTCCTTCCGTTATCGTACCTGTTTTATCGGTACAAAGCAGGTTGATTTCACCCAGGTTTTGAATGGAAGAAAGTTTTTTAACGATCACTTTTTTGTGGAGCATTCTGTTGGCTCCTGCACTCATGGCAATGGTAGTGATCGCCGGCAGGAGTTCTGGGGCCATACCCACTGCCAGTGCCAAGGCAAAGAGGGCTGAATCGATAAGGGACTTGTGATTGAGCAAATTGACCGTCAGAATAAAAATGGCCAGGGCAAGGGTGATTTTCATCAGGAGAAGGCCAAATTTTCGGATTCCCCGTTCAAAAGTGGATTCAACCTCCGTGGTGGTACTTTGAATGATATGACCGAAAAGAGTTTCGCGCCCTGTTTGTATTACCAGGGCTTTCGCGGTTCCGGTAACGATATTGGTTCCTTCCCACAGGCAATTGCTTCGTTTGGATAGGGCTGTGTCAGCGGCTACCACGCCGGATTGTTTATAAGCTGGATAAGATTCACCGGTGAGGCTGGCTTCATTGGCCATCAATTCATTGCTCTCGAGGATCAGGCAATCGGCAGGAATGACATCACCGGCATTGAATTCAATTACATCACCAGGAACGATTTCCGTTGCCCGAATTTCCACTGCCTGTCCGTCCCGGAATACGGTTGACTGTATGGCAATGATGGATTTCAATTTTTCAACTACTCGGTTCGCGCCTCGTTCTTCAAAAAAGCTGAGCAGTCCGGTGGCCACAACAATAAACAGAATGATAAAGACATCGGACAGGTCCCTGAGAAAAGCAGAAAGAATGACTGCACCAATCAATAAAAGCATCAAAGGACTTTCAAATTGACGGAGGAGCAGGATAACCTCTTTATGAAATGGAGAAGGGCCTTTCATATTTCCTTTTTGAGAAAGGACTTGTTGGACCTGTGCGGGGGTTAAACCATCTGCAGAGGAATGAAGTTTTTCGGTCCAGAAGGAGGCGTCCTGAGCCCAAAACTGATTGATGTTGGCTGGTTTGATGTTCCTGGGTATTATTTTGCGGGATTAAATTAGACAAACTAACCATCCCCGATAAATGGGTAAGCCTAAAGAAACGTTAATCCGGGAAGGAGCTGTCAATTCCCCTGCAGCTACAGGTGATCCCTGGTTGCCTGAACCCACTGAAAGGCGACATCAACTTTTCAATTAACTTAACCAGCCAATTGCATAACCTATGACAACACCTACAGGCCCGCAGGACCCAAATGATAACTCTCGTCAGCCAATTTCCAATGATCCCAATGCTGGAAAGCTTATGCCGGTAAAATATAAATTCAGGGATATGAAGGTCCATTCCTCGGATGAATGGATGGCCGGCAGTGTCAAGAAATATCGAAAGGTGTTCGACCGCTTTGAGACTACTTACATGCGGGTCGAATTTTCATTTTTCAATAAACTTTTTGATGAGGAGGACTGGGAAGCTTCGATCCGGACGAAGAGTTTCTTTCTCAATGGCAGCCAAAAAAATGAATTGTCCAATTTCGAAGAGAAAAGGAAAATTCTGAAGGAAGAGAATATTGTTTATATCCGCCATTCCTGGGGGAAGCCTACTCCGGGTGATTTTTGGTTCAAAGGCAACTATGTCTGGGAAGGCTATATTGATGATGTGAAAGTCGGCGAGGTGTTTTTCTATGTGGAAGACCTGGGACAGGCAAAACCAGGAGAGAATCTTTTTTTTGATTTTGATTCTGCCCGTTTATTTGAAGGAGACAAAGACGGAGCAAGCCAGCCGCAAAAGAAATACTTATCCAAACTTAGCCAGAAAGAGACCCGGTTTGCGTTTGTGGAATTCAATTTCAAAAATAAAACTGCCAAGGATTATTATGCGGAATTCATTTTCAATTTCTGTGATGAGGATGGCCAACTAAAAGGAAACCATAATTATGTCATGTACATCCAACCGAATACGCTGGGCCAGACCTATACCGCCTACGCCAGTTGGGGCAATGAGATAGTCGGAACCTGGATAACCGGTTCCTATACGCTCGAAGTTATTTTTCTGGACAACCTGATAGCCACCATTCCCTTCCAGGTGGGTGATACATTTGAGGAAGGCGCCATACAGGCGATAACCGACCAGGGACAACTTTCTAAGTTAGTAGCCCATGGAAATATACCTGCGGATGACAAAAGCCTGGAAACAGTTTTACAGGAAAGCCTTGATGAACTCAACGCGCTTACCGGTCTGGAGAAAATAAAAACGGAAGTGAATGAGATGGTCAAACTGGTGAAATATTACCAGGAGACGGGAAAGGATGTGCTTAATAAATTTTCATTGCACAGTGTGTTTGTTGGCAATCCGGGCACTGGTAAGACAACAGTTGCCCGCATTTTATCCAAAGTGTACAAAGGGCTTGGCATCCTGGCCAAGGGACATCTCGTAGAAGTGGACAGGGAAGGACTCGTGGCGGGTTATGTCGGACAGACGGCTATCAAGACGGGGGATAAAATCAATGAAGCGATGGGCGGTATTCTTTTTATCGATGAAGCCTATTCCCTCGCACAGGAGAGAGGATCACCCTATGATTTCGGCGGCGAATCCATCCAGGTGATCCTGAAGAGGATGGAAGATAACCGGGGTAAGTTTGGGGTCATCGTCGCCGGGTACATTCGCAACATGCAGGATTTTATTAATTCTAATCCCGGGCTTAAATCCAGGTTTGATAAATATTTTCTTTTCGAAGATTACACACCGGATGAAATGTTCATCATTGCGCTCTCCATGTTCCGGAAAGAAGAAGTGATGCCGGATGTCGATGCCGCGACCCACCTGAAAGCATATTTTTCCTTTTTGTATGAACGCCGGGATGAGCACTTTGGAAATGCCAGGACAGTCAGGCAGACCGTAAGCGAGGCGGTGAAAAATCAGAATTTGAGGTTAGCCTCCATGAAGAAGGAAGACCGGACGGCAGACTTAATGGCGACCGTGATTTTTGATGATGTCAGGGAATTTGAACTCAAGGACTCAGAGTTCGAGCGCCACAAGCTTGGATTCAGGATGAAAGATTGATGATCAAAGGTTTATGAAGCACGGTCAATGACCTTGCTTAAAGCCCGTTTTCCGCCATGATTTTCGATATGATGGCGTCATTGATGGTCCTGGTTTTGGATAGGATGTCCTGACCCGTAAAGGCTTTGTAATAGGTCATCCCTACCAATCGCTCCTTGATCAGCATGATATTCATGATCCCAAGGAGCAGCGTTTCATAATTACCGGTATTGTAGCGATACAAGGTTACAAATGACCTGACCTTGGGATGAGGAGAGTATTGATCGATGAAATAAGGTTGGTCAAGGGGTACAAAATCAAATCCTTTTTCCAGTTTTTTCTGTACGATCCCCCAGGTTTGAACCGGGTTTTTATCACTGATGGAGGTGGCGACATCGTCCAGGTATTTCTCATCAATGTTGAGATCTTTGAGATTGTCTACGGTGTAAATTTTGAAAAAATCATCATAGATCTTTTCTCCTTCCCGGGTAACGTAAAAACGGGTCGGGTTGTGCAGGTAAAAGGCAAGTACGCTATTGCCTTTCATTTCATGCTTGTCGGCAAATACTTTTACGAGCGAATCGGTGTAGGATTCAGCCATACTGTCTATTTCCGGCAGACAAATCCTGACCTGTCCAACCATAACAAAGGTGACACATTCCGGCGCTTCCTCCTTGGTCTCTTCCGTCGATTTTTTTTGCGAGGTTGAGCAGCTTAGGAAAAAAAGGAAAGCAAATAAAAAAAACAAAGCCTTGGCCATTATTACTGAATTAGGTGTTGATCGTGATCGGTTTGATTCGCAGGGCAGCAAAGGTAATCAATGTCTGTTTTTTACCAATTTCACTTTTCCATCAGTCCCCATGGGTCAAGAAGTATGTATTTGACCTTTTACTTTTGAAGCGGGTAACTACTATTTGCCGGGTTAAAGCCATTATGCGCCAGGATCCATTTTAAGGTGGTTATCTGGGTAGGGGTGATTTTACCCGACACACTGTTGGTAACATCATAGATCACCGCAATAATGGCTAATGTCGCCACGATAGCCGTGATGATCGATCCGAGTTTAAAAGTCCAGGTCACAGCGAAAAATTAATTGTAAAAGTCTGCTTTGGTGGTGGCTGTAATGGAAAAGAATATTCCTGCTAATTCCCTTGTTTCTTGTTCAGTAATATATCGTTTATTTCATCCCAATATAATTATCAGGGCGCAACTTCAACATCTCTTTCTTCACCTGTTCCGGGATATTTAAGTTTTCAATAAAAGCATGCAGATCTTCGCGGGTCACACGTTCTTTTCCTCGCGTTAAGTCTTTTAGCATTTCATAAGGATTCGCTACGCCTTCTCTACGGAGGATGGTTTGAATGGCTTCCGCCAGGATGGCCCAGTTGGCCTCCAGATCAGCGCCCATCCGCGTTGAATTGACCGCTATTTTGTTCAGCCCCTTCCGAATGGATTGCAAAGCGATATAAGTGTGCGCTACCGGAACACCAATATTTCGGAGAACGGTACTATCTGTCAGATCCCGTTGCAAACGACTCAACGGTAATTTATCTGCGAGATGTCCGAAAATGGCATTGGCAAAGCCGAGGTTACCCTCTGCATTTTCAAAATCAATAGGGTTGACTTTGTGCGGCATGGCAGAAGATCCCACTTCGTCCGGGTTGGCTTTTTGCGTAATGTATTGCATGGAAATGTAGGTCCAGATGTCCCTGCAAAAATCAATGAGGATGGTATTGATCCTCATCGTCGCATGGCAAAGTGCGGCTAATTGATCATAATGTTCAATTTGCGTGGTGTATCTATATCTTCCTATGGTCAAATATTTTTCTGTAAAATAATCTGCCCAATGAGGCCAGTCTGTATTTGGAAAAGCCGCTACATGGGCATTGAAGTTTCCGGTAGCTCCGCCAAATTTTACTTTTAATTCGATGGCTTCCAGTGGCCGGAGTTGGGCACTAAGCCGTTCCAGGTATACCAGCATTTCTTTTCCGAATAACGTTGGTGTGGCCGGTTGTCCATGGGTATGGGCAAGCATCGGGACGTCCAGATTTACTTCCGCCAATATTCCGATGTCATCCATGACGTCTTTGATGCCCACCACCAGGTGATGCGCATAAGCTTCCCTGATCATGAGTGGAAAAGCGCTGTTGTTGATATCCTGGGAGGTCAGCCCGAAATGGACCCATTCCCGGATCCAGCCGAGTCCCATGGGATCGAGTTGCTCTTTGATAAAATATTCTATCGCTTTGACATCATGGTTGATTTTCGCTTCAATGGTTTTAATGCGATAAGCATCTTTGTCACTGAAGCCGGTCACCAGCGTTCGCAAATCAGTTTTTTCATTATGATTCAGATGATGACCACTGATGATGCCGGTTTCCACCAGGGCGATGAGATATTCCACTTCCACATGGAGGCGGTATTTCATCAGGGCCATTTCGGAGAAAAAAGATTGCAGTACATGCGTCTGGCTCTCATAGCGGCCATCAATAGGAGAAATAGCATGGAACATAGACGCAAAAGTACGAATAAGGAGGCAAGGAGAAAGGGGGAAGGAACAAGGAGAAAGAATGGGCTTCTCATGCTCTCATCCTCGCATTCTCTTATACTCTCATACTCTCACGGTTATCTGATCTGATCATACTTCATGGTATCTTTTTCATTGGAAGGTTCGATAGCCTGGGGGCCAGGTACATAAGGAAGCGTGATCATGGTGGTTGTACCGACTCCGAGTTCACTGTGAATGGAAATTTCACCTTTGAGGAAATGGACCCGAGCACTGACGTTTTCCGTTCCCATACCTTTATTTACGACAGAAGGATCGTAGCCTTTTCCATCGTCTTCCACCATGACCTCGATATCTTCATCATTGCGTATCAGCTGGATTAGAATTTCCCTGGCCTGCGCGTGTTTAATGCAGTTGTAAAGCAATTCCTGCACTATGCGATACAGGTGGAGGATGAGGTTGGTCGGCAAATCATTCAGGGCGCCAAAATGAAGGAATTCAATATGGGGAGTTTCTTCAGATTCTATGCGGTTGATCAGGTCCTTGATCGCAGGGACAACACCCATTTTCAATAAAGCACCAGGTTGCATATTGTTGGAAATGGTGCGTACTTCAGTACAGGCCGCATCCAGGAGATTGTAGGCTTTGGAATATTCCTTTTGTTCAGTGATTTCAGGGTTTCGGGCCTGGATGGCATCAAAGTGCAGTTTTACTGTTGATAAAAGCCCGCCGAGACTATCATGCAGGTCCCGGGCGATCCGTTCGCGTTCCACTTCCTGTCCCTGCAACATTGAACTCATGGTTTCGATCTTGAGGTTGCTTTCAAGCTCATTGATTTTACGCTGGTTGATTTCCTCGTTTTGTTTGGCGATGATCTGGTTGGAATTGAGCCGCTGTTGATAGCCGCGGATGATCAGGTAGGTAACGATGAGCATGATGACGGCCCCCACCAGAGCTGCATAACTCAATAACTTCGATATCCGGGATTGGACTATGATAATGTTGCGGTCTCGCGTCATGTCCTTCAATTCGGTGACCTGTTCATTTTCCCTGTACTTGTTGAGGAGGGATTCAATGTTTTTGGACCGGTTGGCGTCCGTGAGGCTCTCGTTAAATGCATTGTATTGCTTCATCACCGCGAGCGCCGAGGGATAGTCATCCATTTTTTCATAAACTTCCGCCTCTTTACGTAAGAGTTCGCGTTTGACAAATACATCATCCTCAGCAAGCTTGAGGCCCTGGGTAAAATAATACAGGGCCAGCTTATATTTTTTGACATGCATGTTATACATCCCGACGTGCAATTGAATGGATGGCAGGAAAGACTGATAGCGAATGCTGTCAAAGGCAGTCAGTTCGAGTTTGATCGAATCGGGCTGATCGCTGAATATATTTTTCCGCCCCGTGAGTGCGGTGATGGTCAGCCGGTTGATATTGGAAAGTAAGGTATCCTGTACGAGGAGATTCATGCGGCTTGCCCTGAGAAAATATCCGGAGGCATCATCGATCATGTTTCGGGCAATATAGATTTCACCGATCTGTTGCAACATCCTGGCCTGCATGAGCGTATCCATGTTTCTTTCGGCGTAGGATCGTACGCGTTCAAACATATCGATTGCTTCCAGGTAATATTCGCTTCCGCAATACAATCGGCCCAGGTCGGCGATGACCTGGTACATGTTGCTGGAATCACCAGCCCGTTTGAACATCTTCTGAGCCTCCAGGTAATTACGGATAGCGCGATCCAGATTTTCAATTTCCGCCAGGTCACGGTCGGCTAATATCCGGTAGGACTTGGCAGCCTGGTCATAATCGCCATCATTTTCGAGCTGGGCAATGAGCCGGTAAAGGTCCGCGCTGGAAAGGGATTCCAGGTTCTGCGCACCTGCTATCCCCGGGAGGAAACAGAAGAGGAGAAACAATAAAAAACCAAAGCCGGCAGTGACGACCCGGGAGGACATCGGGCATGGCTTATCCTCTGCACAGGAGGAATCCTGGCTGCCATGGAAGAAAGGCTTTGATGTGGTATGCAATACTTTTTCCTTCATATCCTCATGATCATCATAGGATAGTGATGTGTTGGTAAACGACTTCGAGGGGCGTAAAAACAAAATGCGGTCTTCCCGTTTGATCCGGGATTATACTGACCGGTTTATAATTTATACATAGAAACCAGGCCTATTAAGGCTGTTTGGTCATGTGATTTTCTATGGCTACCCGCACCAGTCCGGCTGTATTACGCACGCCTAATTTAGTCAATAACGACCTTCGGTGTGATTCAACCGTTTTCAGACTGATGAACAAAGTATCCGCGATTTCCTGTGTAGTATGTTCTTTAACGATTAAATCCAGGACTTCTTTTTCCCGCCGTGAAATTTTTGGTGCCGTGGCAGTTGTTTTTTTGCTTCCGGTCCGTTGATTGACGAGACTCTTCATGATCGTCTCTGTCACTTCTTCACTGAAATAGGACTGCCCGTTGTTGACCATCTCTATGGCATGTATCAATTCCTTCTTGCCGGTATTTTTTAAAATATAGCCCTGGGCGCCATGTTTCAATATTTCGGTGACAAAACTTTCTTCATTATGCATCGACAGGGCCAAAACTTTGACATCCGGAAAATCTTTATTGAGTTTCTGGCAGACTTCAATGCCATTCATGACCGGCAGATTGATATCCAGGAGAATGACATCGGCGGGGATGGTAGCCAGTTTTTCAAAAACCTCCGGCCCCGTATAGCACTTCGATACTACCTGGATATCATCAATGCCATCCAGGATGGATTCAACTCCCTCAACAAACATATTATGGTCATCAGCGATCATCACTCGTATCATAAGCAGGTATCTATGGTCTCTAAAAGTGGCTTAACGTAACTAAAGGTTTCTAAAATTACAAACTAAACGCGATTATAGGCTTCGTCGTTCACCATCGATGATCACTGTGACCGGATCTCCGGACAGTCTCCTGACCAGGCACTGTCCGTGGGAAGCCTTGATTTCCAGAACCCGGTGACGGAAATGCAGCTTAAATCCGAAGCTATCCCATCCGTCAGGGAGCACCGGGGAGAGGTGCAATTGGCCTTCCTTGACCTGTAAACCTGCAAATCCACGGACCACGGACATCCAGGTTCCGGCCATGCTGGTGATGTGCAGCCCATCTTCCGTGTCATTGTTATAATCGTCCAGGTCAAGCCTCGCGGTACGAAGGTACATGTCTTTTGCTTTTTCCTTTTTATGAAGACGGGAGGCGAGGATAGCATGTACACAAGGAGAAAGCGAGGACTCATGCACGGTCAGGGGCTCATAAAAATCAAAATGTCGCCTGATCGTGTCTTCCTCAAAATGATCTTCAAAAAAATACATGCCTTGTAATACATCAGCCTGCTTGATATAGCAGGACCTCAGGATCCGGTCCCATGACCATCGTTGATTTATTGGACGGTCGGCTGCGGGAAGCTCGCTGACCGGAATTAATTCTTTATCTAAATATCCATCTTGCTGCAAATAAATATTTCGCGCTTCATCGAAAGGGAAGTACACATTGTTTGCAGATGGCTGACCATTGATTGATTTCCTTTTCCTGGAAAGAAGTGACATTTGCGATCCTGGCCCATGGTACACTATGCAGATGTTTAGCCCAATTGATTTGTTCCATGGTAAATTGCATGCACCACCTGGCGAGGTAATTCGTATACCAGTTGTTGTTGATATTGTTTTCATATTCATTCGGCCCCGTGACGCCCAGCATGACCCAGGCCTTTTTATCCTCGGAAAAATTGAACCGCTGGGCCCAAAACCGGGCAACGCCGATCATGACTTCCAGCCCACCTTCCAAAAGATAAACAGCATCATCAGTATACCGGATGTAATCATAAATAGCATAGACGATGGCGCCGTTGCGATGGATTTCTTCAAAGGTGATTTCCCATTCATTGTGGCATTCTTCGCCATTCATGGTGACCATGGGATACAGGGCAGCGCCAGTTGCTAAAGCCTAACTTCTGTGCATTTTCAATAGCTTTTGGCAAATGGAGATAGCGATACACCAACAGGTTTCGGGCTATTTGCGGATCTGCAGTTCCGAGATAAAAGGGAATGCAATATGCTTCCGTATCCCAATAGGTACTACCCGCCATATTTTTCACCGGTAAATCCCTTTGGTCCGATATTCAGTCGCGCATCTTTGCCGGTATAGGTTTGCCATAAATGAAAAATATTAAAACGTATGCCTTGCTGAGCGATGACATTTCCTTCGATGGTGATATCCGCACTGTCCCATATTTTTTTCCAGGCATCGACGTGTTCCATACGAATAGCCTCATATCCGGAAGCCACCATTCGGGCTGTTTTTTCCCGGCCTTTGGCAGCTTGCTGTGCGGATGGTACATACAGGCTGGAAACCAGGGAAACAAATTTTTCCACGACCAGCTCATCGCCATTTAACAATGACAATGAATATATATTCCCTGCCCGTTTTTCATCTAAAGAGGAAGAGGAAATCGCTACTGATTGGCCATTCAGCCTGGCAGCAGGTTGCATGCATGCACTTACTTCAAAATTGGTTTTTTTGGTTGCGGCAGCCACCAGGCTGAATGCATCTTCAGATTGACTTTGAAAGGAGGTCCAGAATTGATCTCCATAATTGGTGTCTTTATTGTGGACATCAAAATCGAGATAGGGTTCAATACTAATTTCTCCTGCAAATCCTTTGGATTGAACCCTGAGCCGGATGGCAGCGGTGTCTGCATCGGCCATGTTGCAAAAACGCTCGAATTGAAACGATAAGGCTCCTCCGTTCTGAGCCGTTACTTCAAACTCGCGGATCAAAAGGCCATGTTCCATATCTAAAATTCTCCGGAATGAAGTCACCGGCATAGTATGCAAATCGAGTGCCGTGCCATCGATCCGGATATTGATCCCTATCCAGTTGACCCCATTGAGGACCTTGGCGAAATACTCCGGATATCCGTTTTTCCACCAGCCTACGCGGGTAAGGTCAGGATAATAAACACCGGCGAAATAGGAGCCGCGAAGAGATGGGCCGGAATAAGTTTCTTCAAAATTTCCACGAAGGCCAAATCGTCCGTTTCCAAGACTGAAAATACTTTCGCTCACTTCGTGATAGTCCTCATGAAATCCCTCTTCAATGATCTGCCAGGGATGAGCTTGGAGATAATTCTTCATGATAACTGTTCAATAATTTGTTGAGGAGTTATGAAGGCGAGGCCAGGAATAACGAGGTCTGCTGCAGCGAGGATGCTGGTCTCACCCAGACCGACACAATGACATCCTGCAGCTAAGGCTGCCTGCACTCCTTTTACTGCATCTTCAAAAACACACTACGCTTGCCGTGTCCAGATGCAATGCAGCGCAGGCTTTGATAAAAATTTCAGGATCCGGTTTCGATGCCCTGGCATCATTTCCATCAAGGATCGCATCAAAGCGGTCTTCGATGTCCAGTTTGTCCAACACACTGCGGGCATTTTTACTGGCTGATCCAAGCGCCAGCAGGAGACCGGCCTGGCGGGAATCAATTAAAAACTGCAAAGCGCCGGGAAGTAAATCATCAGGCGTGATTTGTTCGATAGCTTTCAGGTAGTATTCATTTTTGCGTGTCGCCAATTCCAGTTTCTCTTCCGGTGTTTTGAGGATACCATATTTATTGAGCAGGTATTCCAGGGATTCCATCCGGCTGGCTCCCCGGGTATGGAGATCATCTTCATCGGCAATAGATACGCCGAGTTCTTTCATCAGTTTTTTCCAGGACTGAAAATGATGCGCGGCCGTATCCACGATGACTCCGTCGAGATCAAATACAAATCCGGCTATGTCGGTATGTTTTTGTTTGTCCGCCTTTCGGTTGTCCATTTGTTTTATTTTTTCGCCCACTTCTGCATAGAGTTCCATCGATTTCAGATGGCCAAAGATATTATTCAGTTTCTGCCTGGCTATGGTCCCCCCGAAGGCTTCTTTTATCGACCGGATATGCGTGGCATAAAATTGAACCACAGCTGCTTTATGATCCTTTAGCAAAACACGGTCATATTCCATCATCAGATCGCCATCCTGCAGGTTGATCAGGCGTTCCAAAAGATCATCGTACTGATGTCCGGCCCTGAATCCGTGCAATAGGAGTTGTTCCACCGCCTCATTTTGACCGGCTGTGTATTGGCGCTGCAGGTGATCTATTACCTTTTTGGCATCGGTTTCACTTTCTTTCATCAATATATCCCACGCATCGATCTCAAAGTATCGGCTGCTAAGTGTTGTCGCCATGCCGATGATAGCCTGATCATCTGCCGTGAAGATGGCTGATTTCAAACCCAACTGCAGGGCCACCCGGTGCTGTGCAGGATCTGTTGTTTTTTCCGGCTGTAGTCGAATGGCATACAACAGGTCCTCATAATCTTTTTGCTGATTCATCTCCTGGATGATGGCCGGAAGTAATGGAAGGATAAGTTTAAAAATTTCCCTGGATTTTAATTTAAGTTGCCACCGGTTTCCCCATCGTACGAGCAAAGTGGCCCAGGAAAGCGCTTGTGCTTGATCGGTTTTGATTTTTTGCTCCACCAGGTGAACAAGATGCTGCTTTATTTTTTGTTCCAGTACAAAGGGTTCAACCAATCGTAAAACAGGCAATGTGTTTTTTACAAAAAAATAACTATCCCGGTTGCTGAGTTCAATAGCAAATTTGATCGCAGCCTGCTGAAGCCTGGGAGCCATGGGTTGGAGGCACAGCAATTCAAATAATCGTAAGGCGGTTTTGACTTCAATGGTCAATTGGGCTTGATATTGCGGAAATTTATAGATCAGGCGGTAGAGATGATTGATCACGGGTTCGAGGATCCTGAATGTTTCCGGCAGGGCTTTCTCTTTAAACAATTGCTGAGCTTGTTTTAATAGAATAGAAAGAATGCTGCGCAGTGTTTTGATATTGTTCCTGTTGATTTTGATCTGGCCGTATTTATCGATGGGGGTAAGATCAGAAAGGAGGGCGCTATAATCCGGTTTTTTGGTCAGGTGCAGGGTATTGGCCAGCAGTTCTGCTTTGAAGGCTGCATGTGAGCCGGCATAGGTAGAAAGGAGGTTGCGGAGGTCGGTGATCTTTATTTTGCGCAGCGCTTCATCAATAACGGAAGCATCCTGTCGTGCCTTGTTCCTCGATTTACGCGCTTGCTGCAGGAAATCGCGCAGCAATAAAAGAGCGGCCACCGCGTGTCTGCATTGTTTATTTTTCTTAAACGGGGCACAATAACACTTTACATTGACGAGACCATCCTGGAGCAGATGGAGGTCCACCTGGTAGGCCGGATTGGAGGAATGTACCTGGAAATGGCCCGGATCCGGTTGCTGGACAGTATATTCATTCGTCGCACGGACCAGGTCCAGCGCCTCTTCGAGAAGGGGTTGGTCGATATGGTTTTCTATATCTATGAGTAATACTCGCATGCGATGACATAAATTTGTGAAGGTAATGAGGTGATATGGAAGTAAAAGATGTTTGTTTGGTCCGCCATGCCAAGTCCAATTGGGATCATCCCGGTATGGACGATTATGATCGCCCGCTGGACGTTCGGGGGCTCCGCGATGCGCCCATGATGGCTAAAAAGATGCATGAACTTCAACTTGTTCCTGACCTGATCATCACTTCAGGCGCAAAAAGGGCCAGGTCCACTGCCGATTTTTTCAGAAAAGAATTCGATCTGGGGCCTGAATGTTTTATCGTCAATGATAAATTATATGAAGCCACGGCTGAAGATGTCTATGGCGTCATCTCTTCAGCGCCCGAGACTGCTCGTTTTATCTATCTTTTTGGGCACAATCCTGCTTTGACCTGGGTGGCCAATAGCATTTCGGGGGTTCATATCGATAATGTCCCTACGGCCGGGGTCATCCACTTTCAGACGATGGTGTCCAACTGGAAAAAGTTTAAGCCGCAATATGCCGGTTTTATCAGTTTTCATTATCCGAAACTTTATTCCAAATGAGGGGCAAAGCCGTGATTATTTTAGGATTGAGCCTTGTTCTTCTTTCCTGTAAAAAACAAGGTACTCCAGTGGAATACAAACTCAGTGACGAACAACTGACCCATCTCATGTATGATGTGCAGCTGAGCGATGCAGCGATTACCAGCGTTTCGGGTGTGCATGGAGATACTCTTCGCGAATTGTTTTGGAACAGGCTGTCGACGATTTATGGTTTATCCGAAGCAGATATTAAATCGGAAATTCAAAAATTGGAATCCGATCCTGATAAAATGAAGTCGGTCTTTGACAGTATCAAAGTCTGGTCAGATACCATCAAGTAATACTTATCTATGTTTAAGAACATCAGCCTGCGCACCATGTCCATATTGGGAGCCTTGGGGATCACGATTTTCACGATCGCCTGCTTCTGGATTTTGGAAAAGATATTTTCAATCCCGTTCCATTGGAATAAAGGCTCATTTGTCTTTTTGGCGATTGGATTGTTTTCCTTCTTTGCGATACAGTTTATCCTGGATTATTACGTCTATCGCCGCATCAAGCTGATTTATAAGATCATTCGTCGTTCGAAAAGCTCGGTTCCAGATCGCAAAGCACTACCGGGTATTGACGAGCCCCTGCTGGATGGCGTAGAGATGGAAGTGCAACAATGGGCGGAAACCCAACAAAAGGAAATTGAAACCCTGAAGACGCTGGAATCTTACCGCAAAAGATTCATCGGCAATGTTTCGCATGAATTGAAGACACCTATTTTTTCTATTCAGGGATACATCTATACCCTGATTGATGGCGGTATCTATGATGAACATGTCAATATGCGTTACCTGGAGCGTGCTGCTTCCAATATTGACCGCTTACTGACTATTGTACAGGATCTGGAAGAGATCAGTAAGCTGGAGTCAGAAGATTTGGTGTTGGATATTCAGAAATTCGATATCAAGGCGCTGGTTAAGGAAGTGTTCAATGATCTCGAAGTCACGGCCCGGCAACGAAACGTGACGCTTACATTTAAAGAAGGGGCAGACAAATCCTACTTTGTCATGGCTGACCGCGAGGGGATTCGCCAGGTGTTGATGAACCTCATCAATAATTCCATCAAGTATGGACATCAGGACGGCACGACCAAGGTGAGTTTCTATGTAATGGATCGCCAGATCCTCATTGAAATTGCTGACAATGGTATTGGCATTGAAGAAAAACACCTCAATCATTTATTCGACCGTTTTTATCGCGTTGATAAAAGCCGCAGCAGGGAATCCGGTGGTTCAGGGCTTGGCCTTTCCATTGTCAAGCATATCCTGGAGGCGCATAATCAGAATGTCAATGTAAGGAGCACACCGGGGCAGGGTTCAACTTTTGGGTTTACACTGGATAAGGCTTCTGATTAGGGAGAGAATGAACGGATGAGATGAAAAAGCTAAAGCCGCAGCGCGGCGCGACAGCTCTTCCTCACCGCAGATTTACGGACGAACTATGATTGAATCAAATCAAAATACGGGTTCCTGGTATCCCCTTGATTGAACAGAGCATCATAATCAATGCTGCTGTTGAGCATGCCTTTGATCTGATCCCGTACTTTAAAATATTCCGGCAGCATGGTAGGCTCCATGGCCTTTGGTGGAGGCATCTTCTCTTTTAAGGGATCAACCTGTACACCATTTTTCCAGAAACGGAAACAAACATGGCAACCTGTAGCTAACCCGGTCTGTCCAATATAACCTATAGTCTGCCCCTGGCTGACATGGACTCCGGGATGGATGCCGGGACCAAATTTGGACATGTGGAGATATTGGGTCTCGTAGGTTTTGTCATGCCTCATCTTGACGAAATTGCCATTCCCGGAAGTGTAACTTGTTTTTTCAATGATGCCATCAGCTACGGCACGAATGGGTGTCCCACATGGTGCTGCATAGTCGGTGCCAAAATGACCCTTAAATATTTTCAGGATAGGATGGAAACGATGCTCATTAAACCGGCTCGTGATATGGGCATATTCTACCGGGGATTTGAGAAACGCTTTTTTCATCGGGCGGCCTTCCAGGTCATAATAGCCGTCATAAGCACCACTATTAAATCTGATGGAATAAAAATCATTTTCTCCACTCTTGTATTCCGCACCTAACAATCTACCTATGCCCAGCGGTTCTCCTTCCACGTATTTCCGCTCATAAACCAACCTGTACGTATCTCCTTTTTGAATGTGATAGAAATCGACTGTCCACCCTAATGCATCTTCCATAGCGGCAATCAATTCGAGCGGCAGATGTTGATCTTCCATGCTGGCCCACAACGAACCATCGATGATACCGGAGGCAGTTTCAATTTTTGTTTCCGCCGGCCTTTCTACCACTTCTACCCGAACACTGTCTTCGAGATGATACAGCACCCGGTGATAGGGATCAGGCTCATAGACCACGCATTGAATGCTGCTATCTGCGCGGTCAGTAACAAAGGTGAGTTCTTTGCCTGAACGAATAGAACGGAACGGGAATATCGATTTAGCCGATTCGACCAGCTGATTGATCTTAAAATATTCAATGCCCTTGTTGGAGAGGATCTGGCTCAGCAGATCATTCGGCCGGATGACTATCTTTTCCAATCCGAATACGCTGAGGTCCCAATGCATATATTGTTGGCATTGATCATCAGTGTCGATACAGGCAGCGGTGTTGTGAATGGATCCATTGATTGTCCTGGCTACATTGAGGATGAGGGCAGTGCTCAAAATAAGGAGCACAGAAATCACATATCTAAAGAGATGAGTCCTGGTCAATGGATTAATTTTGTGCCAAGGTACATTAATACCTTATAAATGAGCCTTTAAAGAAATGTTAAGAGGAAATCAGCCAGTCACCCTGCGATGTGGAAGTCAGCTTCTTGACCTCTCCGTGCCTGTCGTCATGGGAATCATCAACGTCACCCCGGATTCCTTTTTTCCGGGGAGCAGGATTCCTGATGAAACCGATAAGATCATCGATTTTGCGGGTAAAATGATTGAGGAGGGTGCCGCCATCCTGGATATCGGGGGCATGTCTTCCCGTCCCGGCGCTGTGGAAATTGAAGTTGGTATCGAAATGGAAAGAGTGATCCCTGCCATTGAAGCGGTCAAGAAAACCTTTCCTGAAATCATCATTTCCCTCGATACTTACCGGGCACCCGTTGCCAAAGAAGGGATCAGGGCAGGCGCCACCATGATCAATGATATTTCAGGTGGTGAACTGGATGAAGAGATGGTCTACCTTGTTTCCAATGCCCATGTCTCTTATGTATTGATGCACATGAAAGGAAATCCGGCCACCATGCAATCAATGACTGACTACCAGGACCTGGTTGGAGAATTGCTCCGGTATTTTGTTCAAAAAATTCGCACCTTATCAAAAGCCGGTATAACGGACATTATCCTTGACCCGGGTTTTGGTTTTTCCAAAACGATGCAGCAGAATTATGAACTCATCCATCACCTGGAGGTGTTTCATATGTTGAATCATCCACTCATGATAGGCCTGAGCCGCAAGTCAACACTTTCTAAAACAATCGGACGGCCGGTGGAAGAAACCCTGGAGGCCACTTCCGCACTCCATATGGCCGCATTACTGAAAGGGGCTGGTATCCTCAGGGCGCATGATGTCAAAGCAGCATGTGATGTAATAAAGGTATACCATCAGTTGCAAATGGTGCAAAACCCTAAATAACAAAAGATTAAGGTAAGGTCCGTATGTAAAACCTGGACTTTATCCCGTTATTGTACTACTAATGCAAAATGACGCCCGGAAGAATACTTCGCCTTCTCCGAAAAAAGGAACAGGACATCCTTTTTGGACCGGGCGTATCATCCTGGCACTATTCTTTTTATTCTTTACACTTTTATTACTCATCCATCTTCCGCCGGTTCAACATTGGGGCATTAACCTGATGACCAAATCCATGCGAAGCAGCCTGGATACCCGGGTGACGATCGGCAGCTTTACGCTGGACCCGATATCAGATCTGACACTTTATGATATTTATGTAGGTTCACCCGGACGTCCGGAGGATACCCTGATTTATGCCCAAAGATTGACTGTGGATTACCTGCACATCTGGGACTTGTTTAACCATCGTTTTACCATCACCCAGGTAAGGGTAAAAGAAGGGACGCTCAATATCCACAAGATGGTCGGTGATACCATGACTAACCTGGATATCGCCTTGTTCAAATTGCTCCCACCCAGAGATACCTCTAAACCCGGGTTTGCCCTTGATCTACACCAGGTCAATGCTATTGGCCTCCGGGTCAATGTCGATGACGAATCCAACGGCCTCCTGATGCGGGTGCTGCTCAACCGGGCAGATGTGGAACTGGATACACTGGATATTGCCAATAGCTTCATTGATATTAAGAGCCTGGACCTTGATGATCCCAGGATCAGCGTGATCAACAGAGTACTCGTCATCGATGCCAATCATCCGGTGGCCACCATCAGCAAAACCTGGAATATCGATGTTGACCGATGTGAGCTTACCGATGGTATAGTCTCCATTGAAAATATGGCTAAACCACGTAAGTCGTATGCGGACCCTATCGGGATAGATTACAGTCATTTATTGTTGGATGACCTGGATATGGATATGGATTCCCTGCGAATACGGGGATGGTCATTCAAAGGAAATAATATCAATATCCATGCTTTACATCACAACGGTTTTGAAATCAATACCCTGGCTGCCCGGCATGCAGATATCTCGGCAAACGGAATCAAACTGGATGATTTAAAACTCATTACGGATAAAAGTCACATTGAAAATTCTGTCTCCCTGTTGTATTCAGGTTATACGGATTTTAAAAATTTCACGGATTCCGTGACCATGGACATTCCTGCGGCTAAAATGAAGGTAAAAATGCATGACCTGCTGGCCATAGCCCCCGGATTGCAAAATCTGGATTTCTTTTCTCAAAATGCTAATAAGGAAATCAACCTGCAGGGCAAAGTCAATGGCCATATCAATCGACTGAAGATATTAAACATGAATGCCTCCATGGGCGGTGTCAGGCTGGCCGGTGATTTTCGTTCGCATGACCTGGCTGTTCAAGGATCGCAACTTCTTAGTTTTGATCTGACAAATTCTATTTTTAGCGCCGCCAGCCTCAAAGATATTTTTCCCATGATGAAAATTCCGGAAGAATTTAACCGTGTTGGCCAGGTTAATTTCACGGGAAAATTCGATGGTTATCCGAATGATTTTGTGGCCTACGGAACATTTACTACCAGCCTCGGAAAAGTTACCCTGGATCTAAGCCTGAACACGATTGATGGAATTGCCAAAGGGCAATATTCAGGTATGGTCGCTCTTGACAATTTTGATATTGGCACCCTGACCGGTATTAAAGACCTGGGAAGAGTTTCTCTTTCCGGAAGAGTAATTGATGGAAAAGGATTGACGACTTCCTCCTTGGTGGCTGATGTCACTGGCAAATTGTCCATGCTGGAGTATAAGGGCTATACCTATCATCATGCACGCCTGGATGGCCAGCTGACCGGAAAGCTATTTAATGGAACTCTGGATATCAATGATCCGAACGTGGATATGCATTTTGAAGGACTGGCGGATTTCAGGGATAGTCTGCCGAAACTGAATTTCATAGCGAAAGTGGACAGTATCCGGTTTAAAGAATTGGGCTTTTCCAAAGACCCGATTTATCTGCGCGGATATTTTGATGTTGACCTCACTGCAGGTAAACTTAGTCAGACCAATGGAAAGCTGAAAAGCGAAAACATCCGGCTGAAGGTAATGGACAATGACTTTGAGTTGGATTCACTCGACGTGGTGGCGAATATCGATACGGTGACCCAGGACCGGTATTATAAAGTGGAGTCAGACGTGGTTTCGGGAATGGTGAGTGGATCGTTTGATCCGATGACGCTGGTGGGCGAAATACAGGAATATTTATCAGAAAAATATCCGAGTGCAATAGATCCGCCTGCAACATTGCCGGAAATACGGGGCCAGCAAAGAATAAGCTGGGACCTGACCATTCACGATTCAAAAAACTGGTTTGCCCTTGCCGGGGCCGACGACTTGGTGATCAAAAATGGCACCACGCGGGGAAGTATGAATCTTGGTCAAAAAACAACAGCCGGAACATTGGATTTGCCCGAGCTTCATTTTGGCGGTATCAATATATATGGATCATCACTTTCCTTTAAAGAAGAAAACGGCAGGTCGGAAATGAATTTGGATGTGATCGCCGCCGACTACAAGGAGAATTTATTTTTTGAGGATGTCCTGATCCAGGGAAAAGTCACTAACGACAGCCTCAATTTCCGGTTCAAAACAGATGACCTGGCAGATATCATCGATGAAATTGATATGGACATTAGGGCTAAACCGGACAGTGGAAGGTGGAACCTGAGTTTTAGTCCAAGAAAACTAAAGATGCTGGATGCCGATTGGAAAGTATTGCCTGGAAATGTTTTGGAAATAGGGAAAAATTACTTGCATATTGAAAATTTCGAATTGACTTCCGGCGATCAGCGCATCCACCTGGAAGATGTGGACAACAAGGGGCTGAAAGCAGATATCGATGGTTTTGATGTAAGTTATCTCAATGATATCTGGGTCAACGATAAATTTCACTTCACAGGCATGTATACACTTGACTTTGCCGTGGATAATGTATTTGATGTGCATAATCTTCACTCTACGATCCATATTCCTGCTTTAAAGGTCAACAATGTGCCGTATGGGGAATGGATGCTCAATGCCAATATGCAGGACCCGAAAGATTCCGTGCGCCTGAATATTACCATGCATAACGATGAAACCAAACTCACCGGCGAAGGGGCCTACCTGCCTCCGATCAAATCCATTCCCAGGGACCAGCAAAATTATTTGCGACTCAATTTGATGACGACCGATTTCCCGTTAGATTTTCTTGAGTTTTTGTTGGGCGGAAATATCAGGGATACAGAAGGATCTATCGATATGACCATGACCCTGACCGGAAAGGCGAATAAACTGAATCCCAATGGAAAAGGACGTGTGTATAATGGCAGTACAACCATTGATTATTTGGGCGTGGCCTATTCCTTCCATGACCAGGCGTTTACCATTACGCCCGATATGATTGATCTCACCGGTGCCAAATTGTATGATGTTGCGGGTAATTCTGCCGTCATTAAAGGAGGAATCACTCACCGCTATCTGCGTAATCTTGGATTGGATGCAACTCTCAGTTCGGATCATATCCTGGGACTGGATGTAACTTCGGAAGAGAACAATGTATTTTATGGAAAAGGCATTGGTGCAGTATACGCCCATTTTTCCGGAACTGTGGCTAATCCGGTGATGCAGATTGATGCTACCACGGCACGAGGAACTCACATTTATATCCCACTCACTGGCGCAGCGAGTGCTTCCACTCACGACTTCGCGATCTTTCTTGAAAATGGATTGCTTCCGGCAAATAAAACCACGCAGATCAAGCTCGGCAATATTGATCTGACGATGAATATGACGATCACCGAAGAGGCTATAGTCGAACTCATCTTCAATGAAAATTCGGGGGAAGTATTGCGAGGTAGCGGGACTGGCAATATTGCTATGCACATGACCCCCACGGGAAATTTTACGATGTATGGTAAATATTATATTTCAACGGGAGATTATCTCTTTACCAATTTTGCCATTATTAAAAAACCTTTTGAATTGCTTCCCGGCGGAACGATACAATGGAATGGAGATCCGTATGATGCAACCATTGACATCCAGGCCAAGTATAAAGGCCTGACGGCTCCGGTCTACACGCTGATCCAGGAATACCTGGTCAATGAAACTGCTGATGTCATCAACGAAGCAAGGAGCAGGACAGAGGTGGATCTGACGATGACGTTAACAGGTTCGCTTTTGCATCCTGATATTTCCTTTGATATAGCCTTCCCTATTCTGACCGGTAAACTTAAAGCGTATACGGACAGTAAAATCAATACGCTCAAGGCTAATGAAAATGCCATGATGGAACAAGTGATGGGATTATTGATTATGCGCTCCTTCCTGGTCTCGAATGGCGGCATCAATTCACAAACCTTGTCGAGTACGGTTGACGCAACGGTGACTGATCTCGTTTCGTCTACTTTGTCCAGTTATTTAGGAGGCTTACTGGGTAATCTCATTCCGCAAGGTAAGGTGCTGTCCGGAATAGATTTCCAGATGGCTGTTGACTTTTCCGTTACGGGACAGAATCCCGTGGATACTAAAGAGGCCGGAGTCGAAATCGATCTGCCGCTTCAGTTTTTCAACGATCGTCTTGAAGTCAATGTCGGCGGCAACTACGTCAAAGGCGCCACTTTCGAAAATGTCAGTGAATACTATGCGGGTGATGTCAGTTTCGGATACTATATCACGCCGGACCGACGCCTCAAGATCCGCGCTTATAATCAAAACACGCTTACTGTAGAAGGCCGCAAGAATAAGGTTGGTCTCGGGGTGGCCTATAAGCGCGAATACAATAATGTCGGGGAGATATTCGGGAAGAAGAAATGAAAACCGTGACCCGTCACCCAAGATCATGATTGAACGTAAGTCGTCAATCTTGATCCGTGAATAAAATATTATTGCGACTGTATATTTTCAATGCGATGAAATAACTTTTAATTTTTTCCAGGGGAATAGCGGACTGACATGTATACAGAGTAATACGGAACATCCAATATGCAGAATTCCATCGTCGCATCGCGGCGCGACTCCCAATCTTAGCCCCTTCCTCCGCCTCCGCCTTAGCCTTAGCCTCCGCCTTAGCCTTTTCCTTATCTTTGCCCTCCCAATAAAAATACAACCACCGACATGTTTCAAAGTCTGACCGATAGTCTGGATAATGCCTTTAAAACCCTCAAAGGTGAAGGTAAATTAACCGAACTCAATATAGCTGAAGCGATCAAAGAGATCCGCCGGAGCCTGGTGGCCGCCGATGTAAATTATAAGATCGCAAAGGAATTTACCGATAAGATCAAGGACCAGGCACTGGGCACCCGGAACGTACTGAATTCCGTCAAGCCCGGCGAACTCATGGTCAAGATCGTCCAGGATGAGATGATCGACCTCATGGGCGGACAGGCTGCAGGGATCAACATCAAGGGGAATCCGGGTGTCGTGCTGATAGCCGGTCTGCAGGGAAGTGGTAAAACTACTTTCTCGGCAAAGCTGGCCAACTTTTTAAAAACCAAACAAAAAAAGAATCCGCTCCTGGTAGCCTGCGACGTGTATCGACCTGCTGCGGTAGATCAGTTGACGGTTCTCGGCGAATCTATTAGTGTGCCGGTGTACAAAGAGCCCGAATCCAAAGATCCGGTGTCCATTTCCCTGAAGGCCATCGAACATGCGAAGAACCATGGCTTTGATGTAGTCATCATCGACACTGCCGGTCGTCTCGCTATTGATGATGCGATGATGACGGAGATCAAGAACATCAAAGATGCGGTCCTGCCTACAGAAACACTTTTCGTAGTTGACTCTATGACAGGCCAGGATGCGGTGAACACGGCTGCAGCATTTAATGAAGTGATCAATTATGATGGGGTAGTACTGACCAAACTGGATGGGGATACGCGAGGCGGTGCTGCTTTGTCTATTAAATACACAGTAGGCAAGCCAATCAAATTTGTCAGCACCGGCGAGAAGATGGATACGATCGATATGTTTTATCCCGATCGTATGGCGCAGCGTATCCTGGGCATGGGAGATATCGTCACGTTTGTCGAGAAGGCGCAGGAGCAATTTGATGAAAAGGAAGCCAAGCGCATTGAAAAGAAGATCAAGAAAAACACGTTTGATTTCAATGACTTCCTCGGCCAGATGTCACAGATCAAGCGCATGGGTGATCTCAAGTCCCTCATGGGCATGATCCCCGGCGTGGGCAAAGCCATCAAGGATATTGATATTGATGACAAAGCGTTTTCAAAAATAGAATCCATCATCCAGTCGATGACCCCGGATGAACGAGCCAATCCCGAACTGCTCAATATGACCCGCAAGACCCGCATCGCCAAGGGCTGTGGCCGTGACCTCAATGAAGTGAATATGTTTATCAAACAATTTGACCAGATGCGCAAGATGATGCACATGCTGAGCAAGGGCGATAACATGGAGCGGATGATGAGCCAGTTTAAGGGGAGATAGTGTCGGTAAGTGAAGATTGAAGAGTGAAAAGTAATTAGGGAGGAGTGAATTTCAAAATAGGATAAAACTCCTTACTATGGCTAGTTATTTGCCGTTGTTGAAGTTCTCTCCAATGACTAACGAGATTCAATCTGTGAAAGGTCATCGATGCGGGTTCTCTCCGACAGCCAATAAACTATCTTCCAAAACCTAATCATTCTCCTTAATTTTACCTCCGCGTATTCATCAACTCCTGAACTGTTTTGAACCCTTTCAAAGACATTCATAAATCCCGATTAAGCAGAAAACTGCCTCTTCCGCCTCTTCTTCCTTTTCTATCGCTTCCGCCTCTTTACCGCAGTCTTAGTCTTAGCCTTAGCCTTAGCCTTAGCCTTAGCCTCTGTTGCAGCCTTTCGGCATCTGGTCAGTCTGTTGACACCACCAGCTACAAAGACAACATCTTCCTCTTCATGGAAGAAACGAACCTGTCGATCAACGAGATCACATCATTCGCGGATTCCTATTTTAAAGTGCATGGCACAGGACAGGGATCGGGGTACAAACAATACCAGCGATGGCTGTATGAACGGAAATTTCATTTGGATGAAAACGGATACTTAATTGATCCGCAAGAGGAATATCGCGCTTACACTGATTTCGTCGCGCGCGACCGGAAGGATCATCGAAACGCTACACCATGGACCGAACTCGGGCCCACCACCTGGTCGGCAACGCAAGGCTGGAACCCCGGCAACGGAAGGATCACCAGTGTGGCTTCACTCGCCACCTATCCGAATACCATTTATGTCAGTTCACCTGGCGGTGGCATATGGAAAACAACAAATGGAGGTTCGACCTGGATGCCATTGATGGATCAGATAAATTCTGCATGGATGTATATCTACAACATCACCATCGATCCATCCAACCCGAATGTCCTATATGCTGCAGTGATGAGTGGTGGCGTCATTAAAAGTACTGACGGCGGCATCTACTGGTCCGCTACCGGTGGAGGTCCGAGCGATACTAGAAAAGTCATTGTGCATCCGTCCAATTCAAATATCGTGCTGGCTACAGCTAACAATGGCATTTACCGGTCTGTGAATGGCGGCGCTAACTGGTCGCAGGTCAATTCGTTCAATTCGGAAGACATCGAATTCAAACCCGGCGATCCGAATATCATCATGGTCTCCGGCAATGCAGGTTCATTGCGTCGCTCAACGAATAATGGCGTGAACTGGACTACGATTGGTTCAGGGCAGGGCATTACCAACTCGGGTCGCACTTTACTTGGGGTATCTCCAGCAGATGCTAACGTGGTGTATGCGGTCCAGGCGAGTGGAAATATTTTCGGCCGCATCTATAAATCCACTGATTCAGGCCAGACATTTACGACGACCGTGATTGGCAATCCCGCGAATGGCACCAACTACTTTGGCTATGATGAGAACGGGACCGGCACAACCGGGCAAGCCGTTTACGACATGGCCATCTGTGTCAATCCCACCAATGCCAATGAAGTGCATATCGCGGGCATCATCTGTTGGAAGAGTACTAATGGGGCCACCTCTTTTACGGCTGAGACAGTATGGTCCTATCCGAATAATATAGGATATAATCATGCTGACGTGCATACGCTGGAATGGGTAGGTTCTGTCATCTACAGCAGCAGTGATGGTGGTGTGTACAAAAGCACAAATAATGGCGGTGACTGGACCAATCTTTCTGCTGGCATCGGCATACGACAGATCTACAAGCTGAGTTGTGCCAAGACCGATCCAAATGTGATAACTATTGGCGCGCAGGACAACGGATCGTCCTTCCGGCAGTCCGGTGGCAACTGGTTGGATTGGCTGGGTGCGGATGGAATGGACAATATGATCAGCCCGACCAATGCAGCGGTTGCCTATGGTACCATTCAATATGGACAATTGTACAAGACTACGAATAGTGGTTCGTCATATACCAGCATCAATGTGCCCGCGGACGGCAATTGGGTTACTCCGGTCGTTATGCATCCGACTTCACAAAGTACGATCTACGGCGGCTGGAGTGATGTGTACAGATCCACAAACAGCGGCGGCTCCTGGACCAATATATCCAACCAGTATATCAACCGGAAACTGGATGTGTTGGCGGTGGCTGCTTCCAATACCAATTACATCTATGCTGCGGCAACGAACAAAATATTCCGGACGCAGAATGGTGGGACATCCTGGGACTCGATAGCCACATCGGCCAATGTAACTTCCATCTACATCAGTTCCATCAATCCGCAAAAAATTTGGGTCACACTCAGCGCGACTTCAAACCAGGTCCTCTATTCAACAGATATGGGTAATAATTTCACTGTTATCTCTGCGGGTCTGCCGTCCTTTTCAGCTCGATCGGTAGTGGTCGACGAAGGACAGGTCAATGGCGTATATGTCGGAATGAATCTGGGCGTGTATTACCGTAATGATTTTGGTTCCAATTGGACACTATTCGGTTCTGCGTTGCCGCTCGTAGCCATCAATGAAGTTGAAATACAACAATCTTCCGGCAAGGTTCGCGTAGCTACCTATGGAAGGGGAATATGGGAAAATGCGGTGGAAGTACCTGCCTGCAGCAGCTATGTGATCTACAATACGGATACCGGCCTGGGGTCACTGCGTTCGGCCATAGGATGTCCGACATCAAGTGATACGATCACTTTTGCTCCCGGGGTGGTGGGGCAATTTATGGATGTATCATCCGGTCCGCTGATCATCAACCGGAATATTAAAATTTTACAAACCCCCGCTACCCGGATTAAAGTTCGTACACAGAGTGGTGGACCTGTCTTCACCCTCAATTCGAACAAGACCGCGACTTTTCACTACGTCGATATTTATGGCGGCACCAATACTTTTGCGCGCGCCATCTCCAACCGTGGCGATCTCAAGCTGGAAAATGTCACCCTCTATGACAATGTCATTGGCAATGGTACAATGATAGAAAACCTGGGAGGAACACTGACGGTGAGTGGGACGGTGCGGGTGAAGAATTGAGAGAGAAAAGAGGCAAACCAGGTTTTAATTATTCTTCCCCGTTTTTTGCCATCCCAATGCATTTCCATTATCTTTAAGATAATCGCCCTGCTTCCAAAAAAAATAAATGTATGAAACGATCTATTTTCTTGTTGCTTTCATTTTTGGGGATGGCAGTAGCTTATTCGCAGTCGCCCCGCACTTCATGGCCGATGATCAATGGGGATGCGATGCGATCTTCTTTTGCCAGCATGAATATGAGCTTACCGCTCCACGTAACAGATACTTTGTTGGTCTCCTACAGACGGGAAAATGGTACAGCTCTATGGGACAACAAACTCTTCCTGGCTGATTATGCTTTAGATTCCAACAGGCTTTTGGTCGCAGATGCTATAACCGGTGATTCGTTGTGGTCATTTGCTATTCCATACTCGGGTGGCGGAATGGAGTTTATTCCTGCAGTATCAGATGGAATAGTCTTGATAGGCGGACAGGGTGGCAGAGGTCTGTACGCATTGGATGCCATGAATGGCGATTCACTTTGGTTTCTACCTATCCGTTCATTATATACACGTAGTCCGGTGATCAGGGACAGTCGGGTTTATATTTGCGCCAGTGACAGTCTTGTTTGTGCAGACTTGCATACAGGGCAAGTATTCTGGTCCATTATCGGACCTACGCGGCAGATAAGTCCTGTAGTGGATGGCCAAAATGTGTATACCTGTGGGCATGATTTTCTCTATGCGGCGGATACATCCACCGGCGATACCCTGTGGGTGAATCATTCCGTGGAGGTAGGGGATTTTTTGTCGTTGAGTCTTGACAGCCAATACTTATATACAGGATTCCTGAGGACGATTTCCGCTTTGGACAAGTCAACGGGTGAGGTAGCCTGGAGTGCAGAACTGGACACCACGCAGAAGCTGGAAGATTTTCCGGGATCTTTTGCCTTGACGAAGGATTATCTATTGGTGAAGTATCTGGAGAATGGAAATTTGTATGATCAATTCCTTCTCCTCGATAAATCTACCGGTGAGGAAATCAATCGGTATCCCGGCGCATTGATGAATTATGGTTCGCCGACGGTCATTAATGATTACGTAGTTGAATATTTTAGCGGGGAACTTCTATTGTTGAATATCCTGACCGGGGAGGTGGCTTTCGAAATGTCGGTTTTACCACTGAACGGCTATGCCACCCAGGTAATTGCAGCCAATGACAAAATATATATCGCGGGAACAGGTCACTACGTTTTCGTCCTTGAAGGGAGTACAGCAGCAGTTCACGATCCGGAAATGGAACCCGTATCTCTTTTGGTGTTCCCCAATCCGGTTCGGGATCAAATCAATATATCTTTTACACTTTCTCAGGGTTCACGAGTTTCCCTCGAGGTACTTACTGCTGCAGGGATAAGCGTAATAAGAAATGATTTAGGGGATTGCACTTCAGGAGAGCATCAGTTGGCCGTGCCAAGTGATGATTTAGTGCCGGGATTATATTACGTTCGCCTGGAGACGGCGTATGGGGATGTGGTACGGAAGGTGATTAAAGAGAAGAATTGAACTAACCCTCTATCGCCCCAATCAAATCCTCCAACAGATACCCCGGTTCTTCCAGTCCCACATAAAATCGCACATAATTCCACGGGATATGCGGATTGTCTCTTCCGGGTAAATTATACAATGCGGCCATGGGCAACATCAAAGATTCATGGCCACCCCAGGAGACGGCAATCTTCCATCGTTTGATTTTACTCACCATGTGAAGAAGCGATTCGATATCAGGGTAATCAAATTCAACGGTAAATAATCCACCGCACCCACTCATCTGTCTTTTCGCGAGTTCATATTGTGGGAAGTCCGGATCGAAAGGGTAGAGGATATTCTTAATGCCCGGTCTCCCTTTAAGTGACTGGACGATTTGCATTGTAGAGGATTGAATCTGTTGCATGCGAATGGGCAACGTTCGCAGTCCTCGAATCACCAGTGAAGCATCGTGCGGCGACATGATCCCACCCAGCGTCATGTACTCATTGATAAACATCTTGTCGATGATCGCCCTGTTGCTGCATACGACGCCACCGACGACATCACTATGTCCATTGATGTATTTCGTCAACGTATGTATGACCATGTCCACACCCATCCTCGCCGGTTGCTGAAAGAGTGGAGTAGAGTAGCTATTGTCAATGGCCGTGAGCAGGTTGTATTTCTTCGCCAGTGCGACACATTTTTCAATGTCCTGCAAGTCATACGTAAAGGTGTTCGGGCTTTCCAGGAATAACAATTTCGTATTTGGTTTGACCGCCGCTTCAACAGCATCCATGTCTCTTCCATCCACAAAGTCATAGGTCACACCAAATCTCACCAGGTATCGGTTGAGCAGGGTAGAGGTCCAGCTATAAGGATGACGGACACAGATGACATGATCTCCCTGACCGACACAACTCATGATGGCCATGGAAATAGCTGCGGCACCACTGGCGAAAATCAGGGCATCATCGGTTCCCTCGAGAGCAGCCAGTTTCTTGCGCAGTATTTCAACTGTGGGATTATTTCCCCTGGTATAAATATGCGAATGCTGTTCATCCAGGATAGCGGATCTGAATTGATCCACGGTAGGGAAAATAAAATTGCTCGTTTGTATGATGGGTGGCGAGGTGGCATTGAAATATTTTTCACGATCCTCGCCCAGATCATTTAATATAAAACTCAGGTCGTCTTCCATGGATGAGAAATAAGTTCAGTGGTAATATCTTCTAATGTCGCGCAGCCAGACAGTGCCATAGTTAATTCAAGTTCAGCCTGGATATTGTTTATAGTGTCGATCATAGCTGATGCTCCTCCATTCGCCAAGGCCATAGCAAAAGGACGCCCGATCAGGACACCATTTGCTCCCATAGCAAGACATTTGAAGACATCACTTCCCGTGCGTATGCCGCTATCCATCCAGATCTCTGTCTTTCCGTGCACCGCTTCAACTATTCCATGCAGTGCCTGCAAGGTGGGCACTGCACCATCAATCTGTCGGCCACCATGGTTCGATACCATAATACCCTCGACACCGATGCTCACTGCTTTCAGGGCATCATCAGGGCGCAGGATTCCTTTTAGATAGATGGGCAATTTGGTCCACGATCGGATGAGGTCAATATCCTCCCAGCTGATGGCCGGGTTGTTGAAGATGGTGGTAAACTTTCGCGCCGTCCTGGTGATTTTTCCTGAACGGATATTGCCTATAACTGTGCCACCTCTCCTGCTATTCATTTTCCAAAGATTTCGAAGTAAGGAAAATGTCAATGGAGGTTTTACACCAGCATCTGACGGCGGATCGGGTAATTGATTAAATACAGGATCAGAGGTGTACTGTGCAATACCCTTGCCAAGGAGAAATGGATTGTAGCCCAGGGAAAGATCCCGCACCCGCCATCCCAGTAAAGTAGTATCAAGCGTAACGACGATCGCGCTGCAGTTGATCCTCTCTGCACGGTGGATAAAACTTTGGGAAAGCTCTTTTGACTGGCTGTAGTAGAGTTGAAATAAGCGTGGGCTGTCTCCGAGTTTTTTCGCAATTTCCTCCATGGGAAAAGAGGCCTGGCTGCTGATGATCATCGGAATACCTAATGCGGCTGCCGCTTTAGCTTCTTCAAGATCACCATTCGGGTGCGCAAGTTCCAACACACCGATCGGGGCCAGTAAGAAAGGTGCAGGAAGCGTATTTGCCCTCCTCGTTAGGATTGTACTGACTTCCTGCACACCACCCAACACATGCGGATGGATTTTCACCTCATCCAATGCCTGCCGGTTGGCACGCATGGTCGTTTCATGACCGGCTCCTCCCGCGAGATAAGCAAAGGCTTCGGGGCGGAGACGGCGCCTGGCTATTTCTTCCAGGTCTTCATACGAAACAGGGGTGGCGGGCTTCTTCCCGGCTAATCCATCGATATACATTTCCCGCTGACGTTGGAGGCTGCGCATGATGACTACAAAGTAAAAAGAAAAATGAGTCGGCAGTCCAAAGTCGGCAGTCAGCAGCATTCTGGTTGTTTTTGGATTTTCGTATGCTGAGCAAAGCCGAAGTATCTCCAACAACCAACGAGATAAAAATAGAATTTACAATAGGATTAATTGGCTAAGGGCAGGACAAAGCGAATGTAGGTAATGTTCTCATACGATGATGTCTAACATTGAAAAATGGGGGTAAACACGGATAAGGAAAGGATGAGGAGGAGGCTAAGGCTAAGGAAAAAACAGAGGCTAAACATTTTGAGCCCGTTGAATCTATGAACTGATGAATCGATGAAAGAATCCCGTTTCGGAGTCGCGCTGAACTGCGGCTATTGCCTGTATTTGTTAAGTTCATATTCTCCTATTCGCTCATGATTTATACTATGCTATTAATCGCAACATCTAAGGAAGTCCCCTCGGTTGGTGAGCTGTCGGACAAGGCTGTGGTTAAGCAGGTCGAACCATCAGGAGATTTTGGGACAAAGTCTGGCACGAATATTGTTGTTTCCCTGATTATCATATTAAACCTAATGCATATGTCTAAAAAATTGGTACTCATTTAGATCAGGCAATATTCCGGGACTTTCCTCGTTCCGAAAATAAACTCCTGACCTCCAAGCCATTGCATTAACTTTTTTAAACCTGTATCATGAAAATCGCAAAACATTCTGTCTTTTTAGCCCTTATCCTTGTGCTGGCCAGTTGTGGTAAGAACAACGTGGATCCCCAAAATCCCCAAAGTAAAGAATTCGAATTGTACATCGATTTTTGGAACACCCTGGGTACAAACCCGCAAATCACTTTCGATGCACAGAACTCTTCGCCGGAAGTCAAGATTGATTTCTCCAAGACCTTTGCGGGTATAGCCGTACCTCCGAAGTTTACGAATGTGATTATCGATAACGTCAGGATCATTGATGCCAACAGTATCAACTACGAGATCGGTAAGATCACAGCCTATGAGTACAAAGAGGACATCAAGGATTGGAAAGAAGATGTGGAATTTACCTGCAATTTCAGCCAGGTGGAGGACCTCACCGTGATGATGGTGCTCGATGCCAGTGCTTCACTGGGTCAGGATTTTGCTAAAGTCAAACAATACGCCAGCAATTTTATTACTACAGTATTGACTAATATTCCGAATGCCCGGATTGGCGTCATTGATTTTTCAGATGAAATACACAGTTTTCCGCCTACCAATAATAAGGTAGCGTTACAGAATTATATTGCCGACATCAAGCAGGGCCCGTTTACCTCTTTATATGAAGCGGTCAATATGGGCATTGACATGCTCGACAACATGACGGCTGAAGGCAAAGCCCTTTTAGTCTTCACCGACGGTACGGACAACAACTCCAATCCGGAGTTTACCCCCCAATACTTATTGGACAAATTGGATAACACCACCGGTGGCATTAGGATCAACAGTTTCACCATCGGTCTTGAAGGTAATGGAGGTGTTGACAAGCCGGTTCTCGAAGAGCTTGCGGCCAACAGTGGCGTTGCAGCTTTTCCAAAGAACATTGATGAGCTCGGAAAAGTATTTGAAAAATTCAGCAGCTCCATTGCCAATGTATACACCCTGACCTATGTCAGGAATCAGCAAGTCATTCCCGAGAATGCCAAACGTAAACTGCGGTTTGTGATCAAGGGCACTGCCAAAGTGGATTGACTTCGTTTACCAAAACCATGATATCATCGGCTAATGTTCGCTGAAATCCTGGGATGGTAAACCATTCATTCGAAAGGGTAATAGATTTTCATAGTGAAGAGCCTGGAAGTAAGGAGCCAGGCTCTTTTTTTGTGAGATAGTGAGACCACGAGCGGGTGAGAATGGGAGAAGAAGAAACTGAGCGGGCAGGCGGGTTTTCGAAGCAATAGTGATAAATCTCTTCTCAGGCCTAAGGCAATAAATGCAGGAATGAATAACGAAATTTGAAGTAAGAAAAACATTTACTCCTCCTTTCGCCCTATACGCCAGGCGGCTCTCTGCTCTATCCGTTCCCTTTTGGCCGCTGCGACATAGGCGCCCTGGCGGTCCGAATCTGTATATGCGATTTGGACTTGGACTGTACCTTTTTAAGACTTTTAGGCGCCAGGGAGGATTTGTCATTTTTGCCCTCCAGTTCAACCGATTCTTTGGACTTGGCTGCTTTAGCCTGTTTGGAATTATTACCCTGAAATTTAAAAGGTGACTGTTTCATGTGTTAGGTATGTTTTGTATAAAATAAATAAGAGCAATCTTTTCAACAAAGATAATCTCTTTCATCCCTATTTTTTGCAGGTCATTTATATAGTATTCTTTTCTCTCTGCTATCTGCACCTTCGCCACTAATTATCGCTGATTTTTAGTATTCTTTTCTCTCTACTTCTTTGCTGCTGATTTTCGCTAATTATCACTGATTTTTTTTCTTTTCTATGACCATGACACTGGGTTGTAGCATAAGGTTAAAGAATGCTGGTCGAAGCATGCCCTATACCCTATGCCCTATGCTCTATGCTCCTTACCAACCTACATAATCCGGCGGCTTTATCCCATTCAGCCTCAGGTAAACCACCAGCTGACCGCGGTGATGGGTGACGTGATCCGTCATGAGGAGCAGTATCCTCCTTTTGGTCATGATGCCCGCAGTGAAATCTACCTTTTGATTCAACATTTTTTCATTGAGATGCTCTACCGTCTGTGCGGCATAGGCAAATGATTTTTCCAGCACGGCGATAATTTCTTTTTTGGAATTTCCGGCGTTCGATGGATCGAGCGTAGTTTTTTCGCCATTGAGATAAGATGAGCTTAGCCAGACGATGTTCCCGGCGATATGTTTAAGTTGCTCTCCAAAGGTCATTTCTTCCGGCACCGGCCTGAAGGAATAGGACTCCTCCGGCATCGCTTTCGCAAATTCCAGGGTGTATGCAGTAGCATCCTGCCATTTAAGTTTGTAATCCTCCAGGAATGATTCCTGGCCGTAAAGTGATCTCGACAGGATCACGACCATGCACAGGGCATAGAATCGTGATGAGTTGTTCTTGTAGTTAATTTGCATATTAAAATTCTATCGTGAATCGTGAATCGTCAATCGTGAGTGACGGAAATCGTCAATCTTGAATCGTCAATTGTCATTGGTCTTCCGTTCATGGTCCTTGGTCCTCAACACTTTTCCGGCGCAATATGATATCATTTTCTAACTTCAACAGACAGTTTAACATAACCATAACGAAATCGAGATGCAACCTTTCCAACGCCGTTCTTTCCTTAGCCATGTGGCTGCTGCAAGTGCTATTCCTTTTGTCCCTTCTTTCCTTAAAACAGGAAGTGATTTTTCGTGGATAGCGGAGTATAAGAAGTCAAATGCGTTTGAGCCCGTCCGCTTGTCTGACGCCACATCGCAACCATTCAATGGTTCTTTAGCTTCAGATGGACACCTTAAAAAACTCGTCGAAGATGATAAATTCTGGTACCAGGTGAAGGATATGTATTCCTGTTCACCCGGTCTGTTGAATCTCAACAACGGCGGCGTAAGCCCTCAACCGATCATTGTTCAGCAGGCCTTTGAGCGCTACAATCGGTTGTGCAATGAAGCACCGTCTTATTATATGTGGAGGATCCTGGACCAGGGCCGCGAACCTTTGCGTCAACGATTGGCAGATATCGCCGGCACGTCGGCCGAAGAACTAGCCGTGGTCCGCAATGCCAGTGAAGCTTTGGAGACGGCCATCTTTGGTCTCCGGCTTAATCCGGGCGACCAGGTAGTCCTGTCCAGGCTGGATTATCCCAATATGATGAATGCCTGGAAGCAGCGTGAAAAACGCGAAGGCATCGTCCTGAAATGGGTTGAACTGGATCTGCCTAAAATGAAAAATGACGAAATCGTGAAAGCATTTGCTGATCAGATCACCGATGAGGTGAAGGTCGTGCATATCACACACATGATCAATTGGAATGGCCACATATTGCCTGCCCGGGAGATTGCAGACATTGCGCATACACATGGTGCCGAGGTAGTCATTGATGGAGCTCACTCCTTTGCCCATATTCAATTTACCATCCCGGAACTGGGCGCTGATTATTTTGGTACGAGCCTCCATAAATGGATGTGCGCTCCGTTTGGTTCGGGTCTGCTATATGTGAAAAAGGAAAAAATAGCCCAACTCTATCCGCATATGGCCAGCCAGGATCCGGAAAGCGCGGATATCCGCAAATTTGAAGCGCTGGGTACCCGGTCATTTGCCATTGAAGAAGCCATTGGCCAGGCTATTGACTTTCATTACTCGATCGGCCCTGATCTGAAGCAGGCCCGCCTGCAATACCTCAAGGAATACTGGACAACCGCCGTAGAGGGTCATCCAAAGATTCATGTCAGGACAGACACGCATCCGGAGCGCAGCTGTGCACTGTGTGTGGTGAGTGTGGATGGCAAGACGATCAGTGAACTGACCGAAGCATTACAAAACACTTACAAAATTCATGTTACCGGAATAGATTTTTACAACGTTTATGGCATTCGGGTTACCCCACACATTTATACCGTAAAAGCTGACCTCGATCGATTTATTTCTGCACTAACGACGATTGCCAGCACGTGATATTCCATTTATTTCGTTGATGGGTAGATCAATTGTTCTTGTACCAAACTTTACAGCATAGCTGACCAGGAAAATCAATGAAACGGAAACAGGCGGCAGTCGTATTCAACGATATTCAGGGTTATACCTCCCTGATGCAGGAAAATGAAACTTATGCTGTCCAGATCAGGCAACGTCATAAGGAAGTGGTGGATCGCCTCACCCGGGAATACAAAGGCACCATCATCCAATATTATGGTGACGGCACACTTAGCATTTTTGATCAATCCATTGATGCGGTGCAATGTGCCCTGCACATGCAAAAAGAATTTCTGGACTCCCCTCGGATTCCTTTGCGCATTGGTATTCATGCCGGCGAGGTTTTGTTAGGTCCTGATGGCGTATACGGGGACAGCGTCAATATTGCCAGCCGGATTGAGCGCATGAGCGTGCCAGGTTCGGTATTAATATCGGATAGCGTTTTTAACGAAATCAAAAATATAAAGGGTATCCGGACCAAAGAACTGGGCCAGTTTGAATTAAAAAATATCAGGCATCCGATCGGCTTGCATGCTATGATCTCGGAGGATATCACCGTTCCCGATCCTGTTGAATTAGCCGGCAAACGCGGCTTTAAAGAAAAGAGCATCCTCGTGTTGCCTTTCATTAATCTTTCCGGGGATCCCGAAAATGAAAATTTCAGTGATGAAATAACCGAACAGGTTATTGCAGCGCTGTCCCAGATGGATGGGCTGCGCGTGATGAGCAGGACATCCAGCTTTACCTTTAAAGAAAAAGTGGTCAACCTCCGGCGGATCCACCAGGAATTCGGCGTGGACAATGTGCTCGAAGGAAGCGTAAGAAAGCATGGCAATAAAGTCCGTATTACAGCTCAATTGATCAATGCGGCGGATGATTTTCATCTTTGGAGCGAGACGTATCATCGTGAGGTAGCTGATGTGTTCCAGGTTCAGGATGAGATTGCTGCCATGATTTCCAATAAATTAAAGGCCAGTTTTATTCAGAATGCTTTCCTGGCTAAACAGGATATGGCGTCAACCCCTGTGGATGATGCCGCCGGACATTTCCGCAAGGGAATATATTGCTGGAAAGAGATGCAGCCCGGCTATATTGATCAGTCGATGGAGGAATACAAGAAGGCATTGGAAATAGATGCCAACTTTTTTCCGGCATGGACATCACTGGCTGCTGCCTATGCATTTAAAGCATTCCATAACCAGGTTCTTGCTTCTTCAGCAGCTCAGTGTTGCAAGGATTGTCTGGATGAAGCGGTCCGACTCAACCCGGATCATTCCCGCACGCACGCGGCAGTAGGGCTCTATCACCTGTTTTTCACCTGGAACTGGAAAGAGGCGGTCAATGGCATCCGGCTGGCCATGAAACACCAGGACAGCGACCAGTTTTTTTATCAGGCTTCCATACTTCATACGGCCGGCATCTACCTGGTCTCCATGAAGCATTTTGAGGAATCCATTGCGGTATTCAAAAATGCATTGAAGAAGGATCCGCTTAATATAGCCATCCAAATGGAACTGGCCAGGGCTTACCTCTATCAACGTAATTTCGCAAAAGCCATGGACACTCTTCAGGCAGTCCTGCGTTCAAAGCCTGAGTCGGCTGAGGCGCAGGAAGCTTTGGGATGGATCTATTTCAGCATGGGTCAGCAACGCCAGGGCATTGAATCTTTTGAACACGCACGATCCAATGCAACCTTAACCATTACCGGTATGGCTGGCCTGGCTTATGCCTATGCCAGAACTTCACAAACCCTTTTAGCAGAAAAAACCAAGCAACTCCTCATTTCCTTTTACCAGGATTTGCCGGACTATTCACCGCATTACGGCATGGCGCTGGCTCATCTGGGAGCACAGGAATACAAGGCGATGTTTGAACATTTATATAAAGCAGCAGAGGCCAGGATGCCGATCTTGATTTACCTGGATGCCAATCCGATCTGGGATGAAATAAAACGGTTCAGTACGTACCACGATATACAAAAAAAAGTATTCGGTGAAGATCAAAGGCCGCCTTTATACGGGCAGACCACGCCATATTGAAGCTCATTCGGATTCATTTTTTTTACCCATTTGAACCAATCCCCTACATACCCACTTATTTTTTTCCGACGGTCCGCGTCCATAGGATTCTGCGCCTGTTGGATGACATTTTGAATGGCCGATTCATAGGTCAGGAAAAATTGCAAAGTGGCTGCTGTTTGATCACGGAAATAATAGCCATCATAAATACGATCGAAGGGATGATGCATGGTTTCCGCTAATGTTTCTCTGCGATAACTGGCACCAACGATATTGGAATAATCGAAATCATAAGGAACAATAATATATTTTCCGATCCTGGGTTCATAGAATAATTTTGCATTTCGCGCTCCTACTACATCCCAATCCCGGTTACCAATCATAAAATTGAAAGCGGCCACAAACCGGAAGGATTCATAGGACAGGGAATCCTGGGAGACATTATACAACCGCTTTTCCTGTATGCCGAGGCGCGAAGAAATCACCTTATCGGGTTCAATCAGGAAGCCTACTGAAGAGATGCAGGAGCCAGGATGGTCAGTATCGCAATACTCCATCGTCACCCAGATCGTGCGGTAGGCATAAGGGGTCAGTTGCTCATACATTTGATAGCACATCATTTCCTCCTGCAGATTTTCCTCGCCTTCCTTGCCCGGTATGCAATGGGTGACCAGTTTGATTTCATCAATGGTATTAAGATTCATTTCCCGAAGGGTCGACTTCTTAAAATTGAGTAAAAGCGGGGGCATATCGCATTTCATTCGACGGAATTTGCCCCGCAGGTTAAGATGCAATGGCACATTGCGCATCAATTTACCACTGGCCGTTTCGATGGAGATCTCTGCCGGGATTTCTTCATTATTGGTTTTGACCAGGGAATCGAATGCATAAGTAAGTCTTATCTTGATGTCCTGTTGGTGCAGGAGCGTATCAAAAAGCGACGGCAGTACAATCGGCTGAGCGGACAGTTGGGAAGTAAAAAAAGAAAAAACTGCCAGGTAAAGGATTCGCATAGCATTTGATTACAACCCCAAAGAGGTTTATTAATCTGGTAAGATGGGCAAAATTATGGTAAGGAATTGATTTCTAAAATTAGATTTATAGTATGGCGCTAAGAATCGCAGTAAGCATCAGTCTATTGGTGATCAATGGATTCGTTTTTGCGAATTCTCCCGGGAGGCCTAAGAATATTATTCTCATTATAGGGGATGGTATGGGATTGACTCATATCGCTTTGGCGGAATTTCTGTCCAAACCTCCATCCGCCTTGTCTAGAATGGAAGTAGTCGGTCTTCAGAAAACCTATTCCGCTGATAACCTGGAAACCGATAGCGGGGCGGCAGGTACCGCTATGAGCTGCGGCGTCAAGACTTTCAATTCCGCTATCGGGGAAAATGCCGATAGCATGGCCGTAAGTTCCATTATGGACCTGGCACATCAGCATGGATTAAAGACCGGATTTGTCGTTACCTGTTCAGTGGTACATGCTACTCCGGCCGTCTTTTATGCACATGTGGATTCAAGAGGATCTTATGAAGAGATCGCAAAGGAATTGACGGATTCGGATATGGATGTATTTGTTGGGGGTGGGGAAAGATATTTTTTTGACCGCGCTTCTGATAACCGGGACCTGCTGAAAGAACTGGAAGCCAAAAATTATCATGTGATCAGGAATGGCGATATATATGGGCAGGGCCATATTGATAAAATCAATCCGGATCAAAAAATTGCCTGTTTTACGGCCCTGGATGATCCACCAAGGGCCAATAATGGCCGTAATTACTTTCCTGCCGTGACGGTGGATGCCATGAATGCCCTGGAAAAGAGGTCCGATGTTGGCTATTTCATGATGATCGAAGCTTCCCAGGTGGATTGGGCCTCGCACGCCAATGATGCCGACTGGCTGGCCTATGAAATGCAGGATATGTATGATATGCTCGATGGGGTATTGAATAAAGTATTGGAGGATAAAAACACTTTGCTGATTGTCACAGCCGATCACGAATGCGGCTACCTGAGTATAAAGGGTAAAAAATATCCGCGGCTGGAATTTGGCAGCAGGGTGCATTCTTCCCAAATGGTGCCTGTTTTTGCTACAGGCCCTGGAGCGGAAGAGTTTCTGGGTATTTATGAGAATACCGAGATATTTCAAAAAATGAAGAAGTTGCTGGGCTTCTGATCAGCCGGGTAGATGGCCCATTTGATCTTTTATCCTTCGTCCCTGGTCCTTGGTCACATTATCAATAATTCTTATATTTACCTTTGATCTGTATACTCCTCTTTCAATTTCAAAACGAAAACAAAATGAAACCTCTGTTAACTTCCTTAGCTGCTATAGGCAGAATTCTATTATCTGCCGGCTTATTGATGACCCTCAATGGATGTGCTGATAGACCGGCTGATAACAAAGACGTCACTACGGTGACCGGTTCAGCGACAGCCGCTGCTGACGAAACTATCTGGCACGTAAAAGCAATAACACCGGAAGGGAAAATCCTGGATGTAAAAGCCCTCGACAAAGACGGAAAAATATATGATGTCAAAGCTTTTCCCCGCAATGGCGATTATCATATGATGGATATCAAAGCCATCAAGGATGGGCAGAAACTCCCGGTCAAAATGCTGATCAGCCATGACGCAGATATTCCGGTCAAAGCTATTGGTGAAGACGGTACGATCTACGACATTAAAGCTATCACCCCTGAAGGCACTCATCTCGATGTGAAGGGCGTGTCACAGGTAGGCAATATCATCCAGGTAAAAGCCATCACGGCCAACCGCGAATTTTACGGAGTGAAAGCAATTTCCCCCGAAGGACATCTCTATGATGTTAAAGGGGTGAAGATGCTGAAGGATAGCATTGAAGGGAAAATCAATGGTGTTAATTTCTATGCCCACATTAAAGGCATACCCCAGATAATGATAAGCAATGCTGATACGATCTGGCACATCAAAGCTATTCATCCCAATGGAAAGATCCTGGATATCAAGGCCATTGACAAAGCGGGCAATCTCAATAATGTAAAAGCGATTGCCAAAGGTCAGGACCTGCACATGATGGACATTAAGGCATTTATTGGCGGCAAAACACTTCCCGTCAAAATGCTGGTCAGCGATGACGAACGTATTCCGGTAAAAGCCATCGGTGATGACGGCACCATTTATGATATCAAAGCCATCACGGCGGACGGAGAAAAACTGGATGTTAAAGGCATCAGGAATCCTGGTAATATTTTTCAGCTTAAAGCCATTTCCAAAGAAGGTGACCTGTATGGGGTAAAAGCCATCTCTCCTTCCGGTAACCTGATGGATGTAAAAGGCATCAAGATGACGGACGATAAAGTGGAAATGAAATTAAATGGCGTCGAAATTTTTGCTCACATTAAAGCCATCCCGATGGTGATGGACTGCGGACTATGAGGTAGGCATAGACCGGCAGAGTAAGCTATTAGTCGGGCTTTTCTTCAGCATAAGAAGAGAGAAGGGTGAGTGGTATCTTGTCAATAACCAATTTAACAATTTAAACTCATTCTCTCATTCCCGCTAATGGCTACTAATCCCCTTCAAACCGAAATAGATGCTCAATATCTCTATCAGCAACTTGCCTTACACGAGGAGGACCCGGCCATAGCTGAAGTCTTCCGGCAAATGAGTGAAATAGAAGGTGGCCATGTCAAAGCATTTGCGGCCAAAGGGAATCTTAGCCAGGAAGAAGTGCCAGGCCCCTCCTGGCGAGCAAACATTTTCAATCTCATTGGCAAAGTCTTCGGCTATGAATATGTACTGGGCATTATGATGGATACGGAAAAATCCATCTCTGCCGCCGTAGTGTCTACCAGGAAAAAACAACAACAACCATTAACCGGAACGGAATATAACCATGTCAACATTCTGAGATCCATAGTTGAGCAATCCCCGAAAGTAACGGGTGCTCAATTGGCCCGCTTTGAGAAAAGACATCGATCTGTGGGTGGCAATGCCATTCGCGCAGCTGTATTAGGTGGCAATGATGGCCTGGTATCTAATTTTAGTTTGGTCATGGGAATTGCCGGAGCCTCCAGTAGTGAACAGGCGGTAGTATTGGCAGGCGTTGCAGGATTACTTGCAGGCGGACTGTCCATGGCCCTTGGGGAATGGATCTCCGTCCGAAGTTCACAGGAATTGTATGAAAATCAGATGCAATTGGAAATGGAAGAACTGGAAATCAACCCGGAGGGAGAATTGCAGGAACTGGCTCTGATCTATAAGGCAAAAGGAATTCCGGATGACCAGGCCCGAAGTATGGCAACCGATCTTATGAAAAACCTAAAAGGTGCTCATGAAATGCTCGTCAAAGAAGAACTCGGTATCAATATGGAAGAATTGAAAGGTTCGGCCATCCAGGCAGCCATTTATTCGTTTATATTATTTTCTATCGGCGCCATTATTCCCCTGTTTCCTTTTTTCTTCACTTCCGGTTGGCACGCCATGATCATTAGCATAGTGGTGAGTGCCATTGGATTGTTCCTGATAGGTGCAGCAATAACGCTGTTCACGAGGAGAAATATTTGGTTTTCCGGATTCCGGCAGGCCTTATTCGGCCTCCTGGCAGCTGCGATTACGTTTGGTATTGGAAAATTGATCGGGGTATCTATTAGTGGTTGATGACAGGTTGCTTCCTGAAGAGGAAAGTCTTTTGTGCCGCAGCATTTATTAATAAAAATTGTTATATTTGATTCGTCTTACCCCGGAAACCTTATCGGCTTTCTTTTGAGTATCGGGCAACCTGAACAGAATGTAGGTGCTGTACTATTCCCTCTCTTTATACACCCTTTTGTAATCAGTCATGTTATTTTCTTTTCTGTCGTCCTCACAGGATGTCAGCGGGAGATAGAACAATAGGTATGCAGTTAAGTCATGATAACAATTTGAAATCAATGGTTATGAATAAAAAAACTTTCTTTATTGCTTTCCTCACGGTTTCCTGGTTGATCACCCTGAGGGCTCAACAAAATGTACTCGCCGCCGGAGGAGATAACTCTTCGGGAAGCGGTTCGGTAGCTTTTTCAATCGGCCAGGTAGGTTATACCAATTACATGGGTGAATCCGGAAGCGTTGCCTTGGGTGTCCAGCAGCCTAACTTTTTCAATATCGTAGCCACAGAAGAACCCGGCCAACCCCGGACCATTCGCCTTTACCCGAATCCGGCTACCGAAACCGTGTATGTTGACCTTCAACAGGAAGCTGTGCCCAATCAAGGTCATGACATGCAAATTCGCCTGTTTGATCTCACCGGAAAATTAATTTCACAAAAGTTGATAACTGAAATGATCACTCCTTTTTCACTGACCGGGCTTCATGATGCAACCTATATCCTGCAGGTGCGCCAGGATCAAAAAACGCTTACATCTTTCAAACTTTTCAAATCCAATTAAGCTATGAAAAACCTTTACATCAAAGCGGCCTCCATAGGTTTGTTCCTCGTGGGATTTTTCTTTTCCATGCAGGCGCAGTCTCCAAATAAAATGAGTTATCAATCTGTCATCCGTAATGGCACGGGTGATTTAGTAGTGAATCATGCTGTCCGTACTAAAATTACGATACTGAAAGGAAGTGCCAATGGAACGATGGTATATGCGGAGACACATTCTGTCGTGACCAATGCCAATGGACTTGCCACACTTTCCATTGGTACAGGCAATGTGATCAGCGGGTCTATTGCAGGCATTGATTGGAGCCAGGGACCTTATTTTTTAAGAACAGAAACTGATCCTGCCGGTGGTACTAATTACACCATTATTGGCACCAGTGAATTACAAAGTGTGCCGTATGCGCTTTATGCTGCTAATGGCGGTGTACCCGGTCCAAAAGGTGATAAAGGGGATCCGGGTGTCGCCGGAGAGAAAGGGGATAAAGGCGATCCAGGTTCGCAGGGACCTCAGGGGGTTCAGGGACCACAAGGATTGAAAGGAGATAAGGGAGATCTTGGTGATGATGGTCCAAAGGGTGATCCGGGTGTCCAGGGTCCTCCGGGCCCACAAGGTTCTCCAGGTCCAAAAGGCGACAAGGGTGATCAGGGCATACAGGGACTCCAGGGTCCTCCGGGTCCGCAAGGTCCACAAGGTCCTCCGGGACCTATTGCCGGAACAGACAAGCAGATCATCTTTAATGATAATGGGACTGCAAATGGTAACCAGGGACTTCTTTTCGATAAGAACAGCCAACACATGACCATCGGTGCCACAACGATCAATCCTGCGGCCGCTTTGGAAATCAAGTCTGTTAACGGCGCTCTGCTGTTACCTCGCATGACCACCCTGCAGCGCGATCAAATAGATGCCACGGCAGGTATGGTCGTTTACAATACTACCGAAAAGAAATTCCAGGGTTATGTAGAAGATTTTACCACTGGCATAGTAGCAGAAAGTGAAGTATCCACTGCCTCTTATGATATTATCAACGATGGTTCAAATCTTACTTCTGTAGCGCAAACCTTTACACCATCAGCAACGGCTCAGCTAAAAAGTGTGGAGTTTAAAGTAGCTGATGTTGATCCCGGATTTGAAATGACCGTTGAATTATACCTGGGGGACACTCCCGGAGCAGGCATGTTGATTGAATCTCAAAATGCGATGATCAATAGTACTGGATGGATTTCGGTAGCTTTCACTCCAGGCCACCTTTTACATTCCAGCAACACGTATTATATCATCCTCAGGAAATCACATGCATCTAGTTCAACCGCGGCTGTTTACACCAGTGATAACAGCAATCCGGGAGAGCATCCTGGAGGCAATTTGTTTTATTACAATTCAGGGACCGGTCATTATGATCCTTCGCCGTTGAATGACCTCGATTTCAAAATTGATGCTTTGATCAATGGCCAGGGTTGGGTGGATCTTCATTAGGCTTTATCGCGCGAAATGGGGAAGACGGGAAATGGGATAATGCTCAGGCCAGGGTTTTAATGGGCTCATCTATGAATTCATTTAAAATGGATTTAAGGGCCTCATTGATGCTGTCCATAATTTGGGCCATACGGTAATATGTGATGACCGAAGGCAGTTTCATTTCTCCTCTTTCCAGTTCAAGCATCAACTCTTTTTCATATTCCTGGTAGTCCTGGTTCTTTTCATTTTGATCCATTGTCATGCCTCGCCAGGTGGATTTGACAAAAGTACTGGATTGCATCAGCTGCATACATCGCTTGAGCATCATGGCAGCGTCATTGATTCGATGGAGCAGGGTGGATCGCTGTGTCGGTCCAAACCAGACACGTTGTAGGCGCTTGTCCATCAGTAGATGGTAAAAGCTTTCGTATTTCAGCCGGATGTGTTCAATCAGCAGGTTGATATTCAGTAAACTCTTGATTTGTTTTGACGTGACCAGGGAACTTTTGTCTTCCACCATGCCGATCAGGTAATGATTGATGGCCTTCTGGTTCTCTTGCAGGGTGCTGAAATACTCCCTGACATATTTGATATTTTCCTGGAATTCAGCTTCGGTAGTAAAATTGATAATCTGGTTGAGCAGGGTGTTAATATGTTTGACACGTTGGAATTGCTGTACGATTTCCTGCATCGCCACGGGTAATGACAAATCAGCAGAGTTTAGCCCGGTATCGATAAAAAATAATTTGCCTGGTTCCTCTTCCTTGTACTTCACTGTACCGGAGGCAAGCTGGATCAACCGATTCATCAGGGGTAAAGCAAGCAGGGCACACACCACATTGAATAAGCTGTAAAAAAGCGCCAGTCCGACCGGAGAAGCTTTGGCATTTTGCAATGGGCTTCCTGCCTGTAACAGGTGGACCATCACCCAATCGATCACGGGGAGGATCAGATGAAGCAGGGGGAGAAAAAGAACAACGCCAATCGTATTAAACAGTATGTGAATACGGGCTGCCTTTTTAGATTCATTATTACCCACCCACGAAGCAATTTCCGTGGTGACAGTTGTGCCAATGTTTTCACCCAGGATCATGGCTGCGGCAATATCAAATCGAAGCCATCCATTGAGACACATCGCAAGCGTCAGGGCGAATGCTGCACTGGAAGATTGGATGAGCGACGAAAAGACCACCCCAATCGCTGTAAATATGATAATGGAATAAATACCGTGATCACCAAGATGGCCGAGAAAGGCCATGACCTCGGAATGCTGCTGAATCTCCGGCACTACGCTTTTTAAAAATTGTATGGCTATCAGCAACAATGAAAAACCAATGACGGTCTCTGCCAATTGCCGGTACTTACCGTTTTGAATATAGATAAACGGCATGGCCACTGCTATCAATGGCAGACAAAGGGTAAACAGATTTAGCTCAAACCCAAGGATAGTGACAAACCAAACTGTCACGGCCGTACCCACATTGGCACCCACAATAATTCCTGCCGCTGCCGCAAGGGAAACAATACCCGCATTGACAAAACTTACCACCATGATAGTGGTCGCAGAGCTGGATTGAATGGCGGCTGAGGTGAAAAACCCGGTCAGGAAAGATGAAAATTTATTTTGCGTTACCCTTTGCAAGGCGTCTCGCAATTGAACACTGGCCATACGCTGCACACCTTCACTCATCACCTTCAGGCCATACATGAACAAGGCCAGCGCCCCTACCAATTGTAATATGCCGTACCAATCAAGTTCTACCATAATATGACGCTGCCTATATAATATAAGGGACTGGTTCCCCTTTAGGGGTTAGGGGCGTAAATCCGTACCCGGCGAGTTCTTCCAAATGCTATTTCCTGCTGCGAAAGTAATGATCTCGTTCTACCCCCCGTCCACTAACAGGGGAATAGAATGAATTTGCTCCCTGCCCACTTCGATTTAGCTCAATGCATCGCCTGACAAGGGGAATTATTTCCTGGTTGATTATTTCATTCCTTTGCCTTAGCCTCCGCCTTAGCCTTTTTTATTACCTTTGTATCCCGTAGCAACAACACCGATCCATGGTCAAATACATCTTTGTTACGGGTGGCGTAACCTCCTCTTTAGGTAAAGGAATCATTTCAGCCTCATTAGGTAAGCTCTTACAATCCAGAGGCTTATCTGTAACGATTCAAAAGTTCGATCCTTACATTAATGTCGATCCCGGCACCCTCAATCCTTATGAGCATGGAGAGTGCTATGTGACCGATGATGGGGCCGAGACTGATCTGGACCTGGGACACTATGAAAGATTCCTCGGACAGCCTTCCTCCCAGGATAATAATGTCACAACCGGAAGGATTTACCAGACAGTGATCAATAAAGAAAGAGCCGGGGATTACCTGGGAAAAACGGTACAGGTCGTGCCCCACATCACCGACGAAATCAAAAGACGTATTCGTGCCCTTGGCAAAACGGGGGAATATGATGTGGTCATCTCCGAAATCGGGGGAACGGTGGGTGACATTGAATCGTTACCCTATCTCGAAGCTATCCGGCAGATGAGACTCGAACTGGGTTCGGGGAATGCCATCATTATACATCTCACCCTCATTCCCTACCTGAGTGCTGCGGGAGAATTAAAAACTAAACCTACCCAACACAGTGTAAAAGAATTACTCCAAACCGGAAATCAACCGGATGTGCTGGTATGTCGTACAGAGCATCCATTGACGGATGATCTCCGACGAAAAATTTCCCTTTTCTGCAATGTCGATCGTCATTCCGTGATTGAAGCCATTGATGCGGATACTATTTACGATGTACCCTTGCTCATGCGGGACGAAAACCTCGATAAGATTGTACTCAACAAACTCAATCTGGATGCTTCGCATGAGCCCAACCTGATCGCCTGGAAAGCTTTTCTGAAGAAGCTGAAGGAACCTAAAGAGGTAGTGAGAATTGGTTTAGTTGGAAAGTACAACAAACTGCCCGATGCGTATAAATCCATTAATGAATCCTTCGTCCATGCCGGCGCCGCCAATGAATGCAAAGTAGAAGTGGAATCCATTCATGCCGAAGCCCTCGAAGTGACTGATAATCTCGCTGAGGTTTTGGGTCATCTGGATGGGGTGTTAGTGGCCCCTGGATTTGGTGAAAGGGGAATTGAAGGCAAAATCAATGCTATCCAATATTTGCGCGAAAACAAAATTCCTTTCTTCGGAATTTGCCTTGGGTTGCAATGTACCGTGGTGGAATTCGCACGGAATGTCCTTGGCCTCGAAGATGCTTATAGCACAGAGATGAAACCTGATGCGGCACATCCGGTGATTGACCTGATGCCGGATCAAAAGAACGTTAGGATGAAAGGCGGCACCATGCGCCTGGGAGCCTATGCCTGTGAAGTTCGGGAAGGCACGTTGGCTTATCAGGCCTACCAGACCAACCTCATCTATGAACGCCACCGTCATCGTTATGAATTGAACAACGAATATCTCCGTGATTTTGAAAATGAAGGATTGATTGCTTCCGGGGTCAATCCGGATAGTAAGCTGGTGGAGATCATGGAATTGACCAATCATCCGTTTTTTCTGGGAACCCAATATCATCCTGAGTTGAAGAGTACAGTGGAGAAACCGCATCCGCTTTTTGTTGCATTTGTAAAAGCATGTATCGATAAGAAAATGAGGGATACGTCAGGAAAATCAACCGGGATGGTTGGTTCAAAAGTTTCAATGAATTCATAAAAGCAAATTCAATGATATGCTCTAATGCGAGGCTTTCAGTTTTGCCTACAGGAGTATGTTTGCCATTTTGCCTGTTACAAATGGCCAACTGCTTACTATCTACTACCTACATTCTACATTCTACTTTCCACTGTCTACTGTCAACTTTCTACTGTCTACTTTCTACTGTCTATTGTTTTTTCCTGTCACTCCTTCATCAGTTCCATACTCCTGGAGTTTCCATCTTGATCTTTGACCCTACAGAAATACACACCGGGTGGAAAATCCGGTACATAAATGGTGATCGGAATGACGATATCCGGCTGATCAAACACCAACCGGCCGTGCATGTCATAAAGTTGTAGCTGCCCCGATCGAAAATTTTCATTACGTGAAGTGATGTTGATGAATTCATGAAATGGATTGGGTGAGATGTTCAAATCCGGCGTCGTGCGATCCATTTCTTCTTTTATATCGGTCGGGAGAATATTGACCCATTGACATGAACTATCTGAAGCGTACTCGTTAGACACTGTAAGGCACACATGATATAAGCCTGGTTCAAAAGCATGTACCGGATTTTGATCCGTAGTAGTGGACCCGTCATCGAAATCCCAAAGCCACGTCTTTGGATTGAAAAAGGATAAATCGGTAAATCGTATGGGACTTTGTATCCCCGGCGTATCTTGTTCCTTTCTCCATCTGGATACTGGCAGATTGTTTAAGCCTAATGTATCGCAGTCACTTCCATCCAGAGGGCCAAGTCGATAATTAGGCAGATTTGGAGCCGTCCTATCATTCCAAATGTGAAGATTTATATAATGCTGCCAGAGACGACATTCACTTGCTGGGAGATCGGGTTGATCAATCACATGCATATATTTACTAGAACCAGCAGATGGGACGATGTAAATTTTACCATCAGGTCCATTGGCCATCGGCCCGAAATCCATTACAAACCAACCGGGTTGTATAAATCCGTCAAATGTATCCACCAATGTCTGGGAAGCAGCAATATCATCAGCGTGTAAATCCCATTGCCATATTGAATTATTATTGTCAGCATATAGATATTGTTCCGAAGGAGAAAACGCTACGCCAGTAAATAGTCCGAAAGGAGTCTGAAAGGTGGCCTTCCTATCAAGATCTCCCGAGCATCGATCAAAATTATAAAGTGTTATAAATTGTCCTCCGACTGGACTTATACCATCCAGTCTTGCCAAATAATTTCCTTCAGGCGAAAAGACAGCTTGTCCCAGTCCGTACCTCACTATCGAATCGACGCTGCCCTGGTGATCAAAATGGATACCCTCCGGATCGAGAAGAGATGCATAATAGTTTGGACTGTCATTTTCAAAATAAATAATCCACCAATCACGACCATTTCCATGTCTGACAGCAGAGATTGTATAATTCAGCCATTCAACATATGGGCCGAACGGAAGGTCTTTGTAGGCTAATTCAAATTCTCCTTCCGGAGTCTGATTCACTCTGGCTTCCAAAAATTGTACTGCATCATAATACAATGTAGGATGGGTGCCCGAAAGTGGGTAAAGCACAGAATAAGTAGTGGGATCGTTCGGCATGGGAAGAATAACTGCACCATTCATATCAGGGAAACCGCGTGGGACATTATAGGTATCATTATAAAAATAATTCCAATAGCCATAATCCCCATCAAAAGCTATTGTATCAGCAACTACCTGTCCGCCTTGCGCCATTATCTGCATTCCATTCGTCCAGAGAATTGGCTCGCCGGAATTATCACAAATATTGGAAGCTGTCTCATTAATTTCAATTCTGAGTTCAGTATGTTGATATATGTGCAGTTTTCCAAACCGAAAATCCATAAACATTGCTGACACATCGGGAGTGGAGCCGCCAGCCCAATATCCTAAAACCCATTGATCGCCTTCCATCTGGGCAATAGTGATGCACGGATGCATCACTATTGCCAAGATAGACATCATATGTTTTATTTTCATTTGGATATGACGATTTTATGGGTATCCATCTGCCCTCTGGTTCAGCCCCCTATAATCCACACCTTTTTTGAAAAAAAATAAAAATCCTAAATGGATAAGAGGTCATTTTGCCTGTTACAAATAGCCAACTGCTTACTATCTACTACCTACATTCTACTTTCTACTTTCTACTTTCCACTTTCCACTTTCCACTTTCCACTTTCCACTTTCTACTGTCTACTTTCTACTTTCTACTGTCTGTTGTTTTTTCCTGTCACTCCTTCATCAACTTCACACTCCGCACACTTCCATCCTCTTCTTTGATGGTGCAGAGATAGATTCCTGGGGGAAAATCAGGGAGAAAGATTTTCGAAGGAATCACCAACTCCTGATTGAAAACATTCCGTCCATGCATATCATAAAGCTGAATTTGAGCGCTTCGGAATGTTCCGCTTTTGGATTCAACGATGATTTGATCTGTAAATGGATTGGGCAGGATTGAAATATCTGGTGCGTTTTTATCTACAATCTCCTGTACACCCGTCGGAAAAATTTCAATCCACTGGCAGGTGCTGTCTGTTCCATAATCATTACTGACGGTAAGGCACACGTGATAAAGTCCTGGCACAAATGTGTGCAGCGGACTCGCCGTATCACTGGTGCTGCCATCATCAAAATCCCAATGCCACTCATGAGGATCATAGAAAGATAAATCCGTAAAACGAATGTACTCGGGATAGCTGGGTTCATCAGGCTCCCATCGCCATCTGGCTACTGGCAGGTTATTTATACCAAGAGTATCACATGGGCTGCCATCGATTGGACCTAATCTGAAATTGGGAATATTGGGCATCGATCTTGCATTTGACGCAATGAGATTAATGTAATGTTGAAGAAATCGGCAGTCTGGTGCCGGAAGGTCCGGCCGGTCTATAACATGGAATCTTCTGCTGCTTCCTCCTGAAGGTGCAATATAAATCCTACCGTCAGGAGCGAGAGCCATTGGAGCAAAATTCAGTTCCGAACCATCCTGGTTCTATAAATCCATCAAAGGAATCAACAAGCGTCTGCGATGAGGCAATATCTTCTGCCAAAAGATCCCATTGCCACAGGTGGGTATTGTCATCGGTATACAAATATCTTTCTGATGGAGAAAATGCCGCCCCTGGTAAAAAAGCAGTTTTTGTATGTAATACGTCAAGTAAAATTAGATCACCACTGCATCGATCAAATGAAAAAAGAGTTATGTTTTGATCTTCGGATTGTAAAATTTCATCCATTCTCACCATATAATTACCATTATTGGAAAATGCACTTTGTCCATATCCATATTCAATTGTCACGCCTACGTCCCCCTGATGATCCAGGTGAATTCCACCTGGATCAAGAAGATAAGAATAATACACCGGCGAATCTAACTCGCTGACCAAAATCCACCAATCCCTTCCATTGGCATGGCGACAAGCATTTATTCTTGTGGTATACCAATAATGATGAGGAATGACAAATTGATCTTTTGATAGTAAGGTGAAACTTGAATCTGCATTTACACGAATTCTAGCTTCCATAAAGCCAGAGCCCTGGAAAATCCAGGTTGGATGAGGTTCCGCAAAGTGATAAATCACCGAATATTCATCATCACTTTGCGGAACCGGAAGTATTAATGCTCCGTCATGTTCTGGAAAACCTAAAGGTCCGTGGTTGTCAGTATCCCAATAATTCCAATAACTAAATGGGTCAGGATCGTAGGCAATTTTGGAAGCAATTGTATTGCCTCCTCTTCCGAAAATTTCCATGCCGTTTGTCCAGATCAGAGATTTACCGTTCAAGTCACAGATATTAGCGGCTGTCTCAGAAATAATTAGTTTTTCATTATAGTGATATTCAATTAGTGGTCTCAATGGATTGAAATCAATATGCATTACACTATAATTATGGGTTCCATCTGCGTAATACCCTATTACCCAAGTATCCCCCTCTTTTTGTGCATTTACCGCAATAGATAATGTGCACAAAACAAACGGCATGAAGATTTTCAATATTTTCATCTGATCAGCATTATTCGTTTTGCAATTTGTCCCCGGAAACGGGTGTATTCACAGTGAATTCCATCATAGGAACGTAGGCGTATTCCAATCTCTGCATCTTCAATTACACTATTGTATACATTAATATTGGTCGTATAATCAACATTAATTCCTCTCCACATATCGCCACAACCTGAAATGTAGCAATCCACCAACGTGAGCCCGGCTCCGCTTGTAACAAAGATTTGGGCTCCTTCTTCCATCTTTATACGAATACCTGACCATGTCGCATCAGTGACAACCAGTTTGCCCTTTACAAAATAGCATCTCGCGCTTCCGAAAGCGTCAACATCCCTATAGTCGGTTGTTCCTCCTGTCGTTCCAATTGTAAGAAAAGAAGAGCATTCACATGGAGAAGTAGTCTCCGCAATCAAAGGTCTGGCAGATAAACAGCTCAGTAACATCAGCGTAAAAAGGAAAACTTGTTTCCAAATATTGAAAACTGATCTTCTAATTGCCTCATTTACAGCAATTTGGGGGGGGCAATTCCTGGAATTGCCATGCCTCGGTGTAAAATAGTTTGTCATAATGAAAATATTTAAAAAGTTAAAAAATGCCTTGAGGCAGGCATTATGCAAAAAAATCTAAACGAATACCGGGACTGTATCCTCAAATCAATAATGGACAGAAATTAAAATAAGCTTTGTTTAGTAACTTAAAACATGAGGAGAAAAATAACTTCTGCCAAACTAAAAAATAAAGAACTAAGACGCAAACTTTCTACTACTTCAATTTTGGACAGACCAAATATAGGATAATCAATGAAGGGTAGGGAAACTTTAACTAAATCCGGAGAAAATATTTTTAGATCAGCAACAGGAATAAAATTTTTGTAACTTCAATGCAACGCAGCCCTCAATGGCAATCCAATCACAATCTCTGCCTCTTTATCCACCCACCACTGCAAGCGATCATACACTTTCTTCTCCGGAAAATAATTCAACGCCATCCTGACATAAATATGCCCGTGCTTGGCCTCCGAGGTCCAGAGCATTTTATAGAATTTAGACAGATCCTCATCCTCCAGGTGATCGGCCACCAGTTTGAAACGTTCGGCGCCCCGGGTCTCCACCACGGAGGCAATGAGCAGTCGGTCAAGAAACCGTTCTTCCAAACCATCATGCTGGGCTTTCATCAGGGCCTTTATGTATAGGTCTTCATGAATGGTATGGGCCAGTCGGATCCCCTTTGATTCCATGATCTTATAGACTTCACGAAAATGCTCCATCTCTTCCAGGGCGGTTTCGATCAGCTCCGGAATGATTTCAGTGCGATTGGGATATTTGGCCACCAGGCTCATGGCCGTGGCACTGGCTTTCCGTTCACAATCCGCATGATCCTGGAGGAAAGCCGGAAAATCAGCCAATACGGTTTCGATCCAGCCGGGTGGACTGGGGACACCAATATCCAGGTTGAGTTTCAATGAAATGCGGGACTAACTGTACACCATGTACAGGATAAGCATGAGTAATAGCGTAATCAGTCCCAGGGTGATAAAAAATCTTGCGGATTGTTTTTTCTCTCTTTCCTGGCGTTGCAGACGGCTTTTATGGATAGTCATAAGCAGCTATTCGTTTAGGGTGGCTAATATACAAAGGGAGAACGGAGAAGTGCAATGGTAAAATCATTAGGTACATTTACTCACGATGTTGCCAACCATGGAGGTATATGATATGAATGTATGGGACCATGTGGTGGCGGCTGTTATATGCATTTTCGCGCCCATTCTGGCCTATTCCTCCCGCCGGGTTCGGGTTGAGGAGATCCGGCTTGAACCGGAAGATAAGATCAAACTCTACCACAGTAATGCCCTTTTATTGATTGTTTTCGCCCTGGTCGTGATCACATTATGGCGAATCCCCGGCCGGTCTTTTTTAGGATTGGGGTTCGACTGGCCGCATAGTCATCCCATGGTAACCATCCTTTTGATTATTGCCTTTTTATTTTATGGTCTGGATATTTTCTTTCAATACGGGTTTAAACGGTGGCGCGATCGCACATTGGAAAAACGTAACACCTCCCTTTCTTTTGTCCCGGCTAATCGAACAGAACTCCTGCATTTCGCCTTTTTAGCCCTGGCAGCAGGAATAGGAGAGGAGATCATTTTCAGGGGCTACCTGATCCATTACATGCTACACTGGACCGGCAATTCCCCAATAGGAATTCTCTACGCCTGCCTCGTCTCCTCCGCTTTGTTTGCCTTTCTTCACGGCTACCAGGGCTGGTCATCCATGATCAAGATCTTTTTTATTTCCATGCTCTTCGCCGGCATTTTCGTCTTCAGCCAATCCCTGCTCATCGTCATCCTTATCCACACATTTATTGATTTAATCAGCGGATGGCTTGGAATTTCATTATTGAAAAATATTAAGGAGCAAGAAGATTCAAAAGAAGAGAATCTCTGAGTTTGTCCGAGGACGATGGACGATTCACTTTTCGGGTCACGGGCCACATTTAACGACTCACGATTCACGATTCACGATTCACGTCATTCACGACTCACGATTCACGATTCACGATCATCGCATCATCTCATAAAACTCCACAATCCGTTCATCCACCATGATATCGGAGGGCTTTAGCGGTTTTTTCAAATACATTCCGCCTAAAGTCTTACAACGGCTCAGCGCAACGTATGCCTGCCCGTGCTCAAACGCACCTCTACCCAAATCGACCGCCACCCGGTCATAAGTTTGCCCCTGGCTCTTGTGAATGGTCACTGCCCACGCCAGGCGAACCGGGTATTGTTTAAAACTGCCGATGACTTCACTTTTAATGGGATCGCTTCCTTCTTCATACGTGTATCTCTGCATTTCCCAAATCATCCGGGGCAATTCAAAAATGTCATACCGGCCCTTCTCTTTTTCTATCCTGACCATAATCGCATCCTCGCTTACACTCTCGATCACCGCCAGACTGCCGTTGACAAAGCGCTTTTCCGGATCATTGCGAAGCAACATCACCTGAGCATCCTTCCTGAGTTCCATTTTATAATCAGTAGGAAATAGTTTTTCAGAAAATAAACCGGTGACTTCAGCTGAATAATAAAAAGACGGTTGATGAATTTCGGCCAGCCGGTCAGCGTTAATTTTTTGAGCAGCTGCATTTGTGCTGCACAGTGTGAGAAAGGGTTCCTGGATCACTTCATCCGGCAGGTAACGTTCATTGAGATCATCCAGGGTATCAAAGTCAGTTTGCGTGGTGCGCAATTCATCCAGGAGCCGGATGAAATGCCGCTCACTTTGCCGGTATACTTTGGTCAACTCAATCATCTGCAGGTTGCCGACCGGATGGAGACAATGGGCATCAAAGAAATACTGGCTGGTATAATAGGTACGGAAGTATTCTTTTTCTTCCGGCGTGCTGAGTACAGGCGGCAACTGGAATAAGTCTCCAAAGAACAACATCTGCACGCCGCCAAAGGGTAACGTATTTTTTCTGTGTAATTTTAAAGAGATATCCACAGCGTCCATCACATCTGCTCTCACCATCGAAATCTCATCAATGATGATGACTTCCAATGAATTCAAAAGCCGAACCAATCGCCTGTTGATGTGCACATCTTTCAGCTGCAATAGTTTCGGAGCCAATTGAAAAAAAGAATGAATCGTCTGGCCCTGAACATGGAGTGCCGAAATACCGGTAGGGGAGAGTACCACTACTTTTTTGTGTGTCGTCTTTTTATAGACCTGTAACAAAGTAGACTTCCCCGTGCCCGCTCTGCCGGTAATGAAATAATGATCCAGACTGTTTTCAAGCTGGTGGAGTATATCCTGAAAGGTCTGATCGAGAATCAGCGGTTCTTTCATGCTTGTGGCTTAACCAGCAATACGTAGACCGGAAAATGGTCGCTGTAACCTCCGGCATACACACTGCCATCATAGGTGCGAAACGGATACCCTTTATAGGGTCCGGAATTTTGCTTCAGGTAAGACGGATTATGAACGACGGCTTTATAAAAATGGAACCCATTTTTTAAAGTAGCCAATCCTTCGCTCAGGATGATCTGATCAAAAAGGCTCCAGGCATCCTGGTAAGCTGTGGTACCTAATCCCTGCCGGAAAAAGTCTTCAAATGGATTGTACATCTGGCCGGGCTTCAGTTTCCCGATCGACCGGTTTGTCCCTAAATATTTTTTTACACTGTCATTAGTTGGATCATCATTGAGGTCACCCATGACGACAGATCGCTGGCAGTGAAATCGAGCCTGCAGGCTGTCCAAAATCGCCCGGTTCCATTTAGCCGCTTTATCACGTAGCCAGGCTGTGGCCAGTTCACCTCCGCGCCTGGAAGGCCAGTGATTGACACTGACGATGATGGTATCTCCCCCAAACTGGCCGGTCGCTACCAGGATATCTCTTGAATAGCGAATTTCTTCTCCTTCCTTATTGGTGGTCAGGGAATAAAATCCAATATCAATGGGTGTAAAATATTTCGGCTGATACAGCAGGGCAACATCAATGCCCCGCGGATCTTTAGAGTCCTGGTGTATGATTTGATAGCCGCGGGCCACGAGTGCAGGTTGTTTAACCAGGTCATTTAATACGGAGATATTTTCAATTTCCGATGCCCCTATCAAAGCTGCGCCGTCCGGTGTATAATCCGTTCCTAATTCACTGATCACCCGGGCCAGGTGACTTAGCTTATCATAGTAGACGTGTGAATTATAAACATTCGGGCCATGAGGAGTAAATTCAAAATCATCGGTATCCGGACTGTCCAGGGTGTCAAAAAAATTCTCCAGATTGTAAAAAGCAAGACAAGCTACGGTAAGTTTTTCCTGGCCTTTGGCAGTAAATGAAACAGCTACCAGGAGGGTAACCATCAATATCCATCTCATCCCTCAAAAGTAATCCTTATCCCGCCTGAAAGCTACCCCTCACTTTTTTATTCCTCCTTTCTCTCCCCCCTTGCCCCCTAAATGGGGGAATCAGGATTTTCCTCTCATTTCGTTATTGGCTATTGGTTATTGGTTATTCGTAATTACTTCTTACTTCCTTATTCCTCCGCCTCCGCCTAATTCTCCGCTTCTTCTATTTTACTACATTTGTTCCATGCTGCGAATGTCACTGCTTTTTGGGCTTCTGTTTATTGCCTTTTGCCCTATGTTTTCACAGATTTTGGTCACCGGTCAGATCGTCGATGAGACCAATAAACCCTTATACGGAGTGATTGTGAAAAGCTCGCTCCCCGCAGTCGATACGACCAATTCGGAAGGAAGATTTTCCATCCTTCATCCGGAGGGAGAAAGGGTTTATTTAAAGCTTGAATACGAAGGCTTATTATTAGACTTTGAACCTAATACCCTGTTTGTCCCCAATAAAGAGTATGTGATCACTTTTCCAGTCAATCATTCCCGCGTGGTTGATCAGGAACTTCCCTCGTTAAATTTAAGTGATGACGAAGGTGAGTCCACCAGCATTTCCGGATTACTGCAATCCGGAAGTGATCAGTTTTCACGTCTGACGGATTATACTTTTTCGCCCTCTGGTTTCATTCGCCGCGGCCTGGAAGATGAATACACCGAAGGGTATATGAATCTTTTTCCGATCAATGACCTGGAATCCGGTGGTGTTTATTTCAGCAACTGGGGAGGACTCAATGATGTCACCAAACAAAACGAAGAGGTTATCGGTGCCGATATAGCAGATTGGGGAGCCGGTGGCGTCAGTAGTTCTTTTAATACTGATCTCCGCGCTTCATCCCAATGGCGTCAAAAGAGAATCAGTTATGCCGTAACCAACAGAAATTATCGAAACAGGATCATGGGAACATGGTCCACAGGTTTGCTTCCTTCCGGATGGGCCCTCAGCCTTTCTGCCAGCCACCGATGGTCACAGGAAGGGTATATCCCTGGAACGTTTTATGACGGTTATTCCTACTTCGCTTCCGTGGACCGAAAGTTCAACGACCACCACACCTTAAATTTTGTCGTGATGGGGTCACCATACAAACGAGGCGGAGATGCTTCCGCTATCCAGGAGATGTATGATCTTTCCGGTGATCACTATTATAATCCTACCTGGGGTTATCAACAAGGGAAGAAGAGAAATAGTAAAGTATATTCCGGCAATCAGCCTTATGCCATGCTTCGTTACGACTGGCGCTTCAATGATAAAGTCAATCTGACTACCGTCATAGGCTATCAGACCGGAAAAAACAGTTCAACAGCCCTGGACTGGCTGTTTGCCAATGATCCCCGACCGGATTATTACCGACGCTTACCCAGCTTTCAGGACAACCAGGATGTGGCGGATGAAATCACTAATACACTCACTAGTGATAAATCCCTGTTGCAGGTACAATGGGATAATCTTTACCAGGCCAATTATATCAGCAGTTTTACGGTAGAGAATGTAGACGGTGTGGAAGGGAATGACTACACAGGGGCATTGTCGCATTACATTGTAGAAGAGCGTCGAAATGATATCAATAAGAAAGCCGGAAATATAGTTTTGGAATATCTCCTCAGCCCCCACAGCCAACTTCATGCAGGAGCATCAGTTATTTTGCAGGATACGCGGAATTATAAACTGGTCGATGATTTACTCGGTGGCGAGTTTTACCTGGACTGGGATAAATATGCTGTTCAGGATTTTCCAGGGAATACAGATGCATTGCAAAATGATTTACTACGCCCCAACCGCATTTTGCATGAAGGCGATCAATTTGGTTATGATTACTATTCCAGGATCCGTCAGGAGTCAGGATGGGCTTCTTTTCAAACCAATAGCAATCACTGGGAAATCGGTTTGACCGGGGCTTTAAAAAACCAGGTGTATTGGCGGGATAGTAAAGTGCAGAATGGAAAATTTCCGGACAATTCACTGGGGAAAAGTGATAAACATGATTTCCTGGTGCCAACGGGAAAAGGACTCGTCCGCTATAAAGTAAACGGTCGCAATTATTTTACGCTTTCCGGCATGTATTCCGAGATGGCCCCGACCTTTAGAAATGCCTACATCTCTCCCCGGACACGCGATAATGTAGTGGATGGCCTGGTACCGGAAAAACTAACCCTTGGTGAAATCAGGTACGATTTGCGTTCACCTTATTTAAAAATGGAGGTCGCGGGATTTTACATCATTTCCAAAGATGGCATTAAATCTACCAGTTTCTATCACGATGATCTGAGGACATTTGTGAATTTTACACAGACCGGTATTGACAAGCAATATCGTGGGGTGGAGGCTTCTGTCGAGTATACCCTGGTTCCGGGCTTTACGCTTTCGGGAGCCGCCTGCATCGGTGAATACATTTACACTTCGCGTCCTACCGCTATTATCACGCAGGATAATGATGGCAGTGTGCTTAGCCAAAATATCACCATCTATGCAAAAAACCTTTATGTAGCAGGTACTCCCCAGACAGCTTACACCTTAGGTTTGACCTATAAGTCAAAACACTTTTGGTCCTTCTACGCTAATCTCAACCGGTTCCAGGACAATTATGTCAATTACAATCCGCTGCGACGGACTACCCAGGCTGTAGATCTTGTGCAATATCAGAGTGAACAGTGGGAAGCCATCCTCAGCCAGGAAAAGCTGGATCCGGCATGGACAGTAGATATTTCATTTTATAAATCCTGGCTGGTCGGCTGGTTAAAGGAGCGATCCACCTTTGCCGTTAATATTGGGATTAACAACCTGCTGAATAACACCAACTATATCGACGATGCTTTTGAACAATACCGCTTTGATTACGCCAACAAAGATGTATCTACCTTTCCAACCAAATACTCTTATATGGCAGGATTGAGTTACTTCATTCAGGGCACATTGAAGTTTTAGGGAATGAATCGAAAAACGATTTACAAATGACGAAAAACGAATTGAATACTCTTTCTGCTCACTACTCACTACTCACCATTGACCATTCTACCCAACCATGATAAATAATATTAAAAAGCTATTTTCCTTCACTGCTGTGGTAGCAGCCCTGCTCTTCATTAACTCCTGTGCAGACCTGGACTATGATAATCCACCGGTGGGAGGAACTGATCCAAATTACCCGGTCAATACCACGATCGCTCAATTGAAGTCAAGGCATACGCTCGGACAATATGAAGAGATCACCGAAGATCTGACACTATCTGCATTGGTCGTTTCTGACGATTACACAGGTAATTTCTTCAAACAACTGGAAGTGCAGGATTCTTCCGGAGGTATAGAATTCAGGATAGATGTGACAGATCTGCATGCCGTATATCCGGTGGGGCGTAAAATATATATACGGGCCAAAGGATTATGGTTAGGGGATTATAATGGGTTGATTCAACTGGGAGCGGGCCTGGGTTCAGATGCTACCGGCAGCCCTGAACTGATCCGTATCCCGGAATCCATTTTATCCAACTATATTAAAATCGCTACATATGGGAATGCAGTAGTGCCTAAAATAAAAACGATCGACCAATTGACTTACGCTGATGTCAGTACACTTATTCAGCTGGATAATGTTCAATTTATTACCTCGGATACCGGGGTTACCTATGCAGACGCTGTATTGCAGCAAACCCTGAACCGCCAGATTGAAGATTGCACCAACAACCGAATTATCATCCGCTCAAGCGGATATTCTTCTTTCGCAAATGAGCTGACTCCTGCAGGCGGAGGAAGCATTGTTGGTGTCCTGTCCATCTTTGGTTCTACATACCAGTTGATGATTCGCGACCTGCATGATGTCGCAATGAATGGAAGCCGATGCGCCGTCAATCAATATACAGCTGCTTCACTTCATCAGCTTTTCAGCCAGGGGACCACTGCGGTTCCTGGTGGTAAATTGCAGGGAATAGTTATCAGTGATTATAATTCTCAATCTGTTACTGGACGAAATCTTTATCTCCAGGATGCCACAGGAGGAATTCTCTTGCGCTATACCGCCAATCATACCTTTAACCTTGGAGATCAAATCAATGTTGATGTAGGTGGTGGTGTACTCACTGATTTCAATGGATTGCTGGAAGTAGATGGTTTGGATGCAGGAGCTACAACAGTAGTTTCGCATCCGGGTGATGTGACCCCTCGTAATGCAACAGTCCTGGAAGTGCTGACTAATGCTAATCCCTGGGAATCTACTTTAGTGAAAATCGATAAAGCTGTATTAACAGATAACCTGATTTACAACGGTTCAGTCACCGTCAGGGATGCTACCGGAAGTATGGTGCTATTCACCCGGAGCCAGTCCATTTTCGCCAATGAGGCATTACCTACTGATACGGTCTCTATTATTGCCATAGTATCGGAATTTAATACACCGCAGCTGATCATCCGCAACTCCTCTGATGTTACCGGAGGCGGCTCGATGGGCGGTGGCGATATTGATGAAAGTTTTACCTCCATTGCAGACAATGTAGATATCGCGTTACCAGGCTGGGCGAATATAGCGGTCCAGGGAACAAGACTTTGGAGAGGAAAAGTTTTTTCAGGTAATCATTATGCTCAGGCAACAGCCTTTGGCGATTTGGCTGCCGAAATGGAATCCTGGTTGATCACACCTGATATCACTGCTCGATGTCCCGAAAAAAATCACATTCGAAAGCGCCTATGCAGTTACGTTCAGGATGGATTGACATATGGATTTCATCCGATTTCAACGGCGTGGATGTAACAGGGGCTACCTGGACGCAATTAACTCCGGTACATGGCCACAGGCAGCTGATCACTAGAACAAGCCTTTATTCCCTCAGGAAATATTGATCTGTCAGGGTGGAGCAGGAATAGTCCGTATTGGATTTAAATACGTAGGAAGTGGCCCTGGTGGTCAAAACCTCAACTTTCCGGGTTGACAATGTGAAGGTTGAAAAATTGTGATCACGGATGTTACCCGGCGACTCTCAGAAAATAGCTTTAGGGTTATTTCTCTTATCATTTGTTTCGCTAGCTGCATTTTCACAACAGTCCATTTCTGCAATAAAAAACCTGCCGCCCGGTTCAGTGGTTACCACCACAGGCACCATTTCAACAGGTGATGAATACGGCGTGATCAGGTATTTGCAGGACAACAACGCGGGCATTGCTCTCTATTCCACTTCTTTGTCCTCCACGGTGCCTGGAGATTCAATTCTGGTGACCGGAGTGCTTTCTCTTTATAAAGGAGAACTTCAGATCTCACCGGTGATGTCCTATCAACTTTTATCTTCAGGAAAATCTTTATCAACTTATATTTCAAATAATTTCCTGGCCATAAGTGCGGCGACCTTCACTGGTCGACTGACCTCCGTAACCTGCGTGGGGATTACCACCTGTGAAGCCAGTTTTGACGAAGGTCCCTATATCGCCTATGATCAATTTGGGCACGAAGCCAAAATGTTGATTAGTAGCTCAAGTGCAATCATTGGACAACCCATTCCATCCAAAGCCATAGTGGTTTCAGGTATCTGGACCAGTATAAATCAACAATATCAATTACTCGTCCGGGATTACGCGGATGCATCAGAAGGATCTTGTCTTCTCTTACCTCCTGCTTCGATAAGTTTTGACAATGATCAGGTACAAATAAGCTGGCATGACCTGCCAGTTTCAAATTCAGCATTTGAATGGGGTGTGGACGATTTTGCTGAACAAGTGGAGACAGACAGTATTGGCCCGGATTGGACTTTCTCACCACCGAATTTGATCCCCGGAAAAATTTACCAGGGAAGACTCAGACAAATCCACAACGAGTCGGATACGATTTATTCACTGCCCGTTTTATTCTCCGCCCCGGTGACAGGCCCGGACATACAGATCTTTTTCAATCATCATGTGGATGCTTCCTATTCAGATGGCAGTGCGCCGGCAGGTACTGAACCATCGTCCATTGAATCGAATGTGATTTCATTGATTGACCAGGTTAGTCATACGCTGGATATGGCCGTCTATAATGCCGGTTCGACACTCATTATTGAGGCTATTAAGCGAGCTGTTCAACGAGGAGTCCAGGTGCGATATATTACTGATGATGAAACGAGCAATTCGGTATTGAATGGAATTACCGCATTTCCCATTTTGTATCGCACCGGGGATGGCATCATGCATAACAAATTTATGATCGGGGACGCAGACGATCCTGCATCTGCTTTTGTGTGGACAGGCAGCACCAACTGGACCATAAGTCAGTTGACGTCGGATGATAATCACGCGTATGTGATTCGGGATCAGGCTTTGGCGCTTAATTACAAACGTGAATTTGAGGAAATGTGGGGAACAGATCTTAGCCACATTAACTCAAGAATTGGCGAAGCGAAGACAGATAATACATCGCACGATTTCTTTTTTAATGATATCGGAATTGAGTCCTGGTTTTCTCCCTCGGATGAAACGGATTGCCATATTTTGAATGCCATTGCCTCTGCCAATCATCATATTGAAATTGCATTGCTGTTGTTGACCAGCCAGGACCTTATTGATGAAATTGTGGCACTCCATGAGGAAGGCGTGGAAGTTCGCGTGATCCTGGAGGATGAGGCAAGTTCAACCTATGCCGTATCGAGGTTGCGGGCGGCTGGCATTCCACTGGAGATTCATGATCCTTCCCCTATTTTTCACCACAAATATGCCATCATTGATGAAGGCTACCCGGATTCTGATCCCATTGTAGTTACAGGCTCGCACAACTGGACATTCAGCGCGGATCATATCAATGATGAAAACACCCTGATCGTGCATGACCAGTCGTTTGCCAATATTTTCAGGCAGGAGTATGAAGCACGATGGAAAGAATTGTCTCCCTCCGCTGTTCATAATACAGAACCTTGTTCAATGTCCGTATTTCCGAATCCTGCGCGATCAGGATTTCAATTTGCCAATCCGTTTAATGAAGCATGTGAGCTGACGCTCATGGATATGGAAGGTAAATGCTGGCAACAATTTCATGTTGAAGCGCAGCAGACTGCCAATTGTCAGTTCAGTCCGGGCACCCCAAGCGGATATTATCTGATCACAGCCACATGGGCCGATCAGGAAAGGGTAACTGCGTTGATCATTACCGCAAACTAGAGCTAGCTGGCAGAACTTTCGGGTGAAGCCTGTTCGGATTTACGGAAGGCTTCGGTCATTTCTTTTGAAATAGAGCCCTTCGTAACACGAACGAAAGTTTTTTCGCCAAGATTTAGGGTCACTAAAGTGCCTTCAATTTTATTGACCCGGCCGATAAAGCCGCTGGAGGTTACTACTTCTTCCCCTTTTTCAAGGGAATCCAGGAATTTAGCCTGTTCTTTCTGTTTCTTCGCCTGGGGACGAATAAAAAAGAAAAAGACGACCACAAACATCAACAACAAGGGCCAGAGAGAGCCCATCAGGTTGGGTCCCGCTGCCTGTAAAATCACCAGAGAAATCATAAACGTTTTTTTATTTTTTAATAACTCTTCCTTTCAGCCGTATAATGGTCTGGCTCGGATAAGTATTGGCAAAGATAGTCACCTCTTTCAATTGCGACCCGGTTCGATGGAGCGTATTGAATTTCACAGAGATCACCGCTGAACTATCGGGGGAAATAACCTCATGTGGCCATTCAGGAATCGTGCATCCGCAAGTGGATTTCGCTTCGGTGATCAGGAGCGGTGCAGTTCCAGTGTTGGTAAAGTGAAAATCATGTTGGATGACATCACCTTCATTGACCGTCCCAAATTCAAATAGCGTATCCTGTAAAGTCATCATGGGAAGAAAACTGCTGTCAATAGTGCCATCCGGTCTGACCGGGTTATGGACGAGGTCAGCGAGATTACCACTGGGTTTAAAGGCAGGTGGGGAGGATTTGGCTTCCCCGGGCTGATTTTTACATGCGCCTGTCAATAATAACAGCAGCAGCAAACTTACATTCATCAATCGTTCCACATCACAAATCTATTACTTTTGAATTCGTCATGCGCATTTACCTGGTCGGATTCATGGGAAGCGGGAAAACTACACTGGCCAAACAGGTAGCTTCTGTTTTTAATGTTCCCCTGGTAGACACGGATCAGGAGGTCGAACTGCGGGAAGGAAAATTCATTTCTGAAATCTTCCATATTTCCGGTGAATTGCATTTTCGAAATCTAGAACACCAGGTGCTCGAAGAAACTTCATCGTTGCCTAAGGCTATAATCGCCACTGGTGGGGGATTACCCTCTTTTGGAAATAATATGGAATGGATCCTCCGAAATGGAATTTCCATTTATCTCCAATGGCCGTTTCCCTTGCTGAGGCAGAATCTACTTACCCAAAAATCGAAAAGACCACTGCTCTCTTCGTTATCAGATCAGGAGGCTGCAGAAAAAATAAATGAGTTAATGAATGAACGACTTCCTTTTTACGAACTTTCAGCTATGACGATCGAAATGACAGGTGATCAGGAAAAAGACCTGGCGGCATTGATAAAAGCCTGCAAGTACCTTTGGTGAGAGTAAAAAATTCCTTTACCTATTTTCAGGCCTGATCAGTCAAGTACCTTTTCCAATGCGTCCGCGGCCTGGATCATCTTTCCTGTGGTTCTATGATCCGGTGTATTCTTCCCGGTGTCATTAAGTATATGATAGACCTGCTCCGTAGTGAGGGCAGGATTAAAGGATTTCAACAGACCGATGAGGCCCGCGACCATAGGTGTAGCCATGGAAGTGCCGTTCAATTCCTTGTATTGCAGATTTGGATACGTCGACATGATCCTGACACCAGGAGCAGCTACTGCATAGCCAATATCCTGTACTGTATTGGAAAACGGAGCCTTACTTTGATTTACATCCAAAGCCGATACGGCTATGATGCCCTTCGCATTGGCTGGGGAATAGTTTTTTGAATTTTGATTACTGTTACCTGCAGCAGCTACCACAATGGCACCTTTGGCATTAGCATATTTTACAGCTTCAGAATAAGCTCTTTGCCGGATATCAGAGGAAGGACTACCCAGAGAAAGACTGATCACATCCGCTCCCATATCCGCCGCATCGATAATACCCTGGATAGTAGCCTGTTGATTGCCCATACCCGAAGCATTCAAAACTTTAATACTCGTCACCCGAACAAAACCGGAATCCGGAATTAACGACGCTATTCCAATACCGTTATTGGAGACAGCAGCAGCTATGCCTGCACAATGCGTTCCATGTCCCACCGGATCAGTATCGTTTCCTTTTCCTTTCGAGATGAAAGCACTTTTCAAATCTTCATGTTGTCCATCAACACCGGTATCCAGAATCGCAATCAAAGCCTGTTTCTTTGGCCTGATTCCTGAATGATCTAATCGCTCATGCACCTGGTCGCCTTGTATAGCTTCCCAACCCCATTGCTGATTGACTAAAGGATCATTGACATGTTTGGCTTCAATAGCCGGGATGTCTTCATTTTCTTCCGGTTGATCCAGGGTGATCACTTCGTTTACTTCCACATATTCAGTGCCAGATAATCGCTTCAGTTCGCGGATTATTTTTTTAATATCCTTTTCTGCAGCATCCGGAATCCCAATCTCCACGAATTCATCGAGATGACTAATAGAAGCATCTGCGACGGTAAAGGCAGGCTTCGTGGTTAGTTTATATTGGCGGATCAAATGAGTGTAGGAATTCGGAATTTTTCCATCTTTAGTTTCGACGAGGAGCTCATATCCTTCATCCAGGGGTTCATCACCCAGCGATACTTCAGGGAAGGTGTTGTAGAGCACCCGGAAACCAAAAAATTGTACGATGCCATATAGCAATATTGCAGCCAGCACGACTACTATGGCATGCTTCCGGATGTAATTAAAAGTTTGGGAAAGTATGCCCAGGACAGCAAGGTCCCGAAAGAGGATCAGCAGCTTATATGAAAGAGTGGCTTCTGAAAAGGCCAGTGAAAAAAGATAAATGAAGAAGGAAGACAAAAAGAGCGTGCTCATTTTGCGACTGGCCAGGTGTTGCTCCTTGAAATAAAACCACAGGATGAGTCCGGTGAGACACAACAGGTAACTGACGGGATACAGCAGATTCAACATAATTCCGGTTAACAAAAGTATATCCAAATTAGTGCATTAGTCCTGATATTGGCAAGGGGTATAGACCAATGACCTATTATCCCCGTCTAACAGGTCTTCGGGAAACAATTACTTTTGCGGGAAAGGTTAAAAGGGTAGGGGCCTGAAATCATTGGCCCCTATTCGGTTTTATCGCATTACTGATAACCAAAAGGTTCTTTTTTGGTTGTAGAGTGGGCAATTACTAGCATTTAAAAAGATAGCCATGAGTGAAAGGATTCACTGCCTGATTATTGGAAGCGGACCGGCAGGTTATACAGCAGCGATTTATGCTGCCAGGGCCAACCTCAAGCCCGTTATGTTTACAGGTGTCGAACCGGGAGGTCAGTTGATGATTACAACAGAAGTTGAAAATTATCCGGGTTATCCGCAAGGTGTGCAGGGCCCGCAAATGATGGAGGATTTCAAAATACAAGCCGAACGATTTGGTACGGATGTTCGTTTTGCTATCATTTCAAAAGTTGATTTTACCGGTCCGGTTCATAAAGTCTGGACGGATGCAGGGGATGAAATTGAAGCTGATGCTGTCATCATAGCCACTGGTGCAAGCGCTAAGTGGCTGGGCCTGGATTCGGAAAAGCGACTGACTAATAAAGGGGTTTCAGCCTGTGCAGTTTGCGATGGATTCTTTTTTAGAAATCTCGATGTCGCTGTGGTCGGAGCCGGAGATACCGCTGCTGAAGAAGCTTTGTACCTCAGCAAACTTTGTCCCACCGTACACATGATTGTGAGACGCGATGAAATGAGAGCCAGTAAAATCATGCAGGAACGGGTATTGCATACGAAGAACATTCAGGTCCATTGGAATTCAGAAACGTTGGAGATCATCGGAGAGAATGAGGTGGAAGGCATGCGTCTCCTGAACCGCGAATCCGGTGAGACTACGACCATTGCCGTCAAAGGTTTTTTTGTTGCTATCGGACATCAACCCAATACCGGTATTTTCAAAGGATGGCTTGATATGGATGAATCAGGTTATTTGATCCCGGTTCCAGGATCCAGCAAAACCAAAATCGAAGGTGTATTCGTCTCCGGAGACGCTGCTGATAAAGTGTACAGGCAAGCTGTCACTGCCGCTGGTACCGGTTGCATGGCAGCCCTCGATGCCGAAAGATACCTGGCTGCTAAGGGCATCACACACTGATCAATTTTGGAACAAGAAATCTTATTTTTGTTCCCAACAGTACCCTAAACTTCCTACTTCCTTATTCCTAATTCATTCTTCCTATGTCCGCTAAAACCTTATTCAAACCCGGTGTCCTTCATGGTCAGGACGTGGCTGACCTGCTACATCATGCCAATGAAAATGATTATGCTTTACCTGCGGTAAATGTCATTGGCACCAATAGCATCAACGCTATCCTTGAAACGGCAAAGGCTGTTAACTCCCCGGTCATGATTCAGTTTAGTAATGGTGGTGCGGCTTTCTATGCCGGAAAGGGGCTTTCAATGGATAACCAGGGTGCTGCAGTGTTGGGAGCCATTTCGGGTGCCCGTCATGTGCATTTGCTGGCAGAAGCGTATGGTGTAACCGTGATAATGCACACGGATCATTGTGCGAAAAAACTTCTGCCCTGGATGGACGGAATGCTGGATTACCAGGAAAAACATTTTGATCAGTTTGGGTATCCTTTATATAGTTCCCACATGCTGGATCTTTCTGAAGAACCTCTTCAAGAAAATATTGAGATATGCGCTGGTTATCTGAAGCGCATGAGTAAAATGGGAATAACACTGGAAATTGAATTAGGCGTGACCGGCGGAGAAGAAGACGGGGTGGACAATTCCGGCATCGATAACTCAAGATTATATACCCAGCCTGAAGACGTGGCCTATGCTTATGAAACGCTGAAGGCCATTAGTCCTGATTTCACTATTGCTGCAGCTTTCGGAAATGTACATGGCGTCTACAAGCCGGGTAATGTCACCTTAAAACCTATCATCCTGAAGAATTCGCAGGATTATGTAATGAAGAAATTCAATACGGGTCCGAACCCGATCAATTTTGTATTTCATGGCGGTTCTGGTAGCAGCAGAGAAGAAATCCGCGAAGCAATCAGCTATGGCGCGATCAAGATGAATATCGATACGGATATGCAATGGGCCTTCTGGGATGGGATCCGCATGTATTACCAAAAGAACGAAGGCTATCTCCAGGGCCAGATCGGCAATCCGGAAGGTGATGACAAACCAAACAAAAAATTCTACGATCCACGGGTCTGGTTGCGAGAAGGAGAAAAAACTTTTGTGACTCGATTAAAGGAGGCGTTCGAAGATTTGAACTGCCTGAAACGCAATGCATAGCCTGCTATGGTCTATGCTCGGTGACTCTCACTCGTTTTCATCCGGATCATAAGCAATTGAATGTATCATTGGAAGTTTGATCCATTTCTTTTCTCCGGGGGCGATGCTGAAAAAGGACAGAAAACCACCGGTTGATTTGGCAATTCGTTCGGCGAAACTCAGGTATCCCTTATAGAGGTAATTACCCATAAAGGAATCAAGACTGGCCAGGATAGGATTCAGTTTTTCTATTTCTGCGGTTAGCTGTTGATTTCGGGTAGCCAGATCCTGTGGCATGGAGACTATGATTTCCTTAATCTTACCGGGCAGTTCTTTAGTAATTTCTTCATGGAGGTGAAAAAGACGCTCATCACCGGAAAACGACCGGATCTGTACGATTTTTTCAGCCCAGGTTAATTCCTTGCTATTTATTTTGCCGTCCGCTCCGGCAATCAACACAGCAATGTAGGCGTAAGAATCCTTCAGGGTTTGGATCTCGCCAGCTGATAATACGGCCATCAGATCCTGGTATTGTTCTTTCATTTTCAGTTGGAAATTGGACACAATAATAGCCAATTTGTGGAAGAGGAAAACCCGGCATGGATTTCCAACTTAATTTTGAAAAAAGGTGGCTATTTCCGATTTTTAGGAATATTATTGAGCATCCGCCACAAGGACAGCACGTAATTTTACATATAATCTATTGATTATCAGCAAAATAAAATACAGTAAAGAATTTAATGTTTTATGTTCTTCCAATGGCCTGCCACTCCGTTAAATCGCCTTATATTTGCGGTCGTTTTTCCAATACCTATTACCTAATACGATTGATATGCAAGGCAAAGGAATAGTCAGGTTTTTCCTGATTTTATTGACTGTAGTTTGTGGATTACAATACCTCTATTTATTTCCCACCAGGAAAATTGAAAAACAAGCCGATCAATACGCAGCGCAGGCTTCCGCCAATCTCACTGACGTAGCAGCCAGGAGCATGGCCTACAAAATGGCAAGATCGTCCTATCTGGATTCCATGTCCAGTGAACCCGTTATTAAAATTCCTATTCTTGGCACGTTCAGTTATGAGAAACTTAAACGGCAGCAAATCGCCCTCGGACTTGACCTGAAAGGCGGAATAAGCACGGTACTCCAGGTCAATCTTCGTGAATTTCTGGTGACTCTTTCGAGTGGCACGAAAGACCCTACGTTTAAACAGGCGCTGGACAATGCAGATTTGGCTATGAGAAATGCTCAAACCGATTATGTCAATCTGTTCGGCCAGGAGTGGGCAAAAATAGCCGGGGATAAAAAATTGGCTCCCATTTTTACCCGCAACCCAACCATGCGGGAAGCCATCACTTTTGAAACCAGTGATGCCGATGTGATCGCCGTACTGCGCAAAAAAGCAAACGAAACTGTTGATCTGACTTTCAAACGCCTGAAAGATCGTATTGATAAGCTGGGGGTTGTCCAGCCTAATGTATCGCTGGATAAATCACGCGACCTGATCATCGTCGAACTCCCGGGCGTCGATAATCCTGAACGGGCACGATCATTCCTCCAGGCCACTGCCAAACTTGAATTTTGGGAAGTATATAGGATTTCTGATCCAGGTATTCTGGAATCGTTTGTGAACGCAGACAAACGCCTCAAACAATTATCTGCCGGAGATACCTCGCTGACTATGGCCATGGACACTGCCATGCGCATTGATACCAGTTGGACGTACAAGTATGATTCTTTAGGTAATAATGTTATTGATTCTACACCTTCCTATACAAAAGTTCCAGTCCATCAGGATACGCTTGGTGATGTCGGACCACTACTGAGTAATCTTGAACTGAATTCCTCCAACGGCAAAAGCATTCAATATCAATTGCCGGTCATGGGCGTGGCCAATAAAAATAAGATTAACGCCGTCAATGAAATGCTGGCCAATCCCCAGGTGAAAAACCTGTTTCCACAGGATGTCAAATTCATGTGGAGCAAAAAGCCCTATATGAATGCGAAAGGGGTATCAACAGATCAATTCGAGTTGTACGCGATCAAAATGAAACGAGGCGATGATCAGGCCCCTCTCCAGGGCGACCGCGTAGTGAATGCGACTTCGTCCCCTGATCCGATGACCAGTGAAGTCGTAGTCAACCTCAAAATGGATAATCTCGGCGCCAAGATATGGGCTGAAATGACCACCAAGGCAGCCCAGGACAACAATCGTGAAATAGCCATCGCACTGGATAATGAAGTTGTTTCCTGCCCGAGAGTCAATGAACCCATCACCACAGGCTCGAGTCGTATCAGCGGAAATTTCAACATTCAGGAAGGCCAGGATCTGGCCAATATCCTTCAGATTGGCAAACTGCCGGCAAGCACGACTGAGGTTCAGGAGGCCTTAGTAGGCCCTTCGCTGGGAAAGGAAAATATCGACAAGTCCATGATTGCCTTGATAGTATCCTTACTGGCGGTCCTGATATTCATGATCTTTTATTACAACGGTGGTGGACTGGTGGCCATCATTGCCTTGTTGGCTAATATATTTTTCATTTTTGGTGCGCTCTCTTCCATCGGCACCGTGTTGACTTTGCCGGGTATTGCCGGTATTGTTTTGACCATGGGTATGGCGGTGGATGCTAACGTTATCATCAATGAAAGGGTGCGGGAAGAATTGCGCGCAGGCAAGAGTTTGAAATCAGCTATCTCAGCGGGATTCAAACATTCCTACGCCGCCATTATCGACTCCAATGTCACGACCATCCTGTCATCGCTCGCGTTGATGTGGTTCGGTCTTGGCCCCATCAAAGGTTTTGCTGTTGTGCTCCTTATTGGTATCATGACCTCTATGTTCACAGCTGTTCTCCTGGGCCGCCTGATGATCGAATGGTGGATTGGAAAAGGTAAGACCATGCATTTCTGGATCGAACCCACGAAAAATATCTTCACCCATATTCATGTGGACTGGATTGGAAAGAGAAGGATCGCTTATATCTTTTCGGGATTATTTACTCTTCTTGGACTGATCTCCATGTTTACCCGTGGATTCGATTTAGGAGTTGATTTTAAAGGGGGATATTCCTACAATGTGCAGTTTTCAAATGAAATTAAAGTCAACGTGGATGAATTGCGCAGCGGGCTTGAAAAAGAATTTGGCAGCGCACCCGGAGTAAAATCGATTGACTCCTACAATTCATTTAACATCACTACTGCTTATAAAATTGATGAGACCGGAGAAGAAGCTCATAATGAAGTCACCGCCAAATTGTTTGAAGGTGTCAATCAGATTGTCGGCGGAAATCTGAAGTATGAAGATTTCAAAGAGACCGATTCTGCCGGTACCCATATTACCAGTTCGGCAAAAGTAGGTCCCACCATTGCAGATGACATTAAGAAGAGTTCTTTCCTGGCGGGATTCTGGGCCTTGCTGTTAATCTTTGTCTACATCCTGGTCCGGTTCAATCGCTGGCAATATTCATTTGCGGCTATTGTAGCCACCATCCATGATGCTTTCATCGTTTTGTCCGCCTTTACTTTGTTCAGGGGTTTGCTCCCATTTTCGATGGAAGTGGATCAGACGTTTATCGCCGCCATATTGACCATCATTGGATATTCACTCAATGATACCGTGATCATTTTTGACCGGATCCGGGAGAACTTCAATCTCTTCCCCGGCAAGCCCAAACATGAGATTCTGAACCTTTCCCTGAATACCACCTTGAGCCGTACGATTATCACCGCCCTGACCGTATTCTTTGTGGTGGTAGTGCTCTTGTTTTTTGGTGGTGCCAGTATCAAGGGATTTGCATTTGCTCTCGTGATCGGGGTTATTGCAGGTACGTATAGCTCTATCTTTATTGCTGCCCCTATCCTGGCCGATTTGACCGGAGAGATCAAGCCAAAAGCAGCCTTTATCCACAGTTACAAAAAGACTGCGGGTGTAAAATAATTATCATCTCTATTTATTACCAAAGGGGAGGGTTGGATGCGTTCGATCTTCCCCTTTATTTTTACGGAAAAAACAAATCGTATTATTGGGTATGATGCAGCATTCTGCAACAGGAAGAAGCCTGAAACCGTTATAGGCATGATGAAAATTTTTCTTTGGACTGGTTTTGCGGTCTTGCTTCTGTGGCAAGGTTGTTCCTTTACTCAAAAGGTGAAAACCGGCCTCCAGGCGTACGAAGTAAAACAGTATGCGGTAGCGGTTCAATTATTCCAGGAAGAATATGAAGCCAGCACCAATCCGGCAGATAAGGCTAAACTGGCTTTCCTCGCCGGAGAATCTTATTCGAGGCTCAATGATCAGCCCAATGCAGCGTCCTGGTACGCTACTGCCGCAAAAGAAGGATATGGCCCGGAAGCGAAAGAAAAAAATGCAGAAGCACTTCGGCGCCAGGAGAAATACGAAGATGCCATTGCAATTTATGAAGACTTACTGAAGACTTCGCCTGGAAATGCGGGGTATCGTTCCGGAATAACATTGTGCCGGCAAGCGATGGATTGGCTGAAAGCAAAAGATCCAAATGTTGAAATTACGCGTCCCGATTTTAATACTTCCGCTGAGGAATATTCCCCGATGCCAATTGGGAATAACCAACTACTGTTTACCAGCGACCGGGATTCCAAACATACTTCAGATACCTATCTCTGGACCGGCAGATCCTATTCGGATCTTTACGTCTGGAATAAACTCACCCATAAAGTGGACGAATTTGATGCTACTATCAATTCTCCTGAAAATGACGGAACAGCCGCATTGAGCCCGGATGGAAAGGTGATCGTATTCACCCGTTGTTATGTGGATAAGGAATATGATGCCTGGTGTAAATTGATGATGAGCATGAAACGGGGAGATCAATGGTCCGAACCTGTTGCCCTTCCTTTTCAAAGTGAAAAGAGCAATTATGGCCAGCCCGCTTTTGCAGCAAATGGTACCACTCTGTTTTTTTCATCTGACGCCCCCGGAGGCCTTGGGGGACATGATCTTTATTATACGGAGCGAGATGATCGTGGAGGCTGGGCAGAACCGGTCAACCTGGGTGCATTGATCAACTCCGCCGGGGAAGAAGAATATCCCACCGTTTATAAGGACACCTTGTATTACTCCTCTGATCATTTCGCAGGCCTTGGGGGACTGGATATTTTCAAAACCTATCTTGATCAACAGGGAAAGTGGGTGCCGCCAATTCATCTTCAGGCCCCGATTAACAGCGGCGCTGATGATTTCAGTTTCGTAGTAGATACATTTTCCAAACACGATAAAAATATTGTAGCGACCGGTTACTTTACTTCCTCCCGTGGTGGTGCTGCCCAATTGGATGATATCTACGCTTATTCCATTCATGCGGATAGTGCCGCTATGGTGAATATTACCGCCGACACCACGCCGAGAGAAAAAGCGATCAATTATCAGTTATTCCTGGTGATAAAAGTGGTGGAGCCGGTACATGAAGTGAAGGACGATCCGAATAGCCCGGTGCTCGAAAACAAGATATTGCCAAATGGTCCTGTCATTATCACGGAGGGATTGACCGATCAGCGCATGTTGACGGATCAGTTTGGGGAGATCCTATTTAAACTGGACTGGAATAAAAATTACATCTTCACCGCGCGATACCGGGATCATCTGGCGGCGAGTGTGTCTATCAATCCCAATGAGGTGGAAAAGAATCCGGATCATCCTTCCATCACCATTAACAAGACGCTTGTCCTTGATCCGATAGTAAAGAACAAAGAGATTGTCCTGGAGAATATCTTTTATGACTATGATCAATGGGCGATCCGGGATGATGCGAAACCTTCGCTCAATGCGTTGTCGACAATATTAAAAACTAATCCGAGCATCCGGATCCAATTGACTTCGCATACAGACTGCCGGGGTACGGATGAATATAATCTTGACCTCTCCCAAAAACGGGCACAGGCCGCCATTGATTATTTGATGTCAACAGGAATTCCGGCAAGGCGTCTCGAAGCAGTGGGGATGGGCGAGTCCAGCCCGGCGGTTAATTGCGTTTGTGAGGATTGCACCGAAGAGCAGCATCAAAAGAACAGGCGCACCACGTTCAAAATCATCGATTGATCAGATAACAATATTGATCATCTTATCAGGTACAATGATCACTTTGCGGATTGGCTTTCCATCTATCCATTTGATGATATCCGGCAGGGCCCTGGCCTGTTGTTCAATCTCTTCATTGGGTAATCCTACCGCTAATTCAATTTCACTTCGCTTTTTACCATTAATGCAGACCGGATAATGAATGCTGGACACCGCGAGCCATTTTTCATCATAGACAGGAAAAGCAGCCAGGTGCACCGATTCGGTGTGTCCTAAATTTGACCAGAGCTCTTCTGCCAGGAAAGGAGCAAATGGAGCAATGAGGCTGACCAGAGGATCCAGGATGACGGCAGCGTGTTCTTCTTTCTTTCTCAACTCATTGACACAGATCATGCATTGACTGATCGCAGTATTGAAAGAAAAACGCTCAATGTCTTCGCCGGTCTTTTTTATGGTGGCATGAAGCACTTTATTCGAATCCTCCTGTGGTGCAGCATTGGTCACTATCCATTTGCCCTCATCATCAAAATAGAGCGACCAGAATTTCTTCAAAAATTTGCTGACTCCTTCAATACCCATCGTATCCCAGGGCTTGGATTGTTCAACAGGGCCGAGGAACATTTCATACATCCGGAAACAATCGGCTCCATATCGGTCAATGACATCGTTAGGATTGACGACATTATGATAGCGCTTGGACATTTTACCCACTTCAGAATAAGTGTATAATAGCGCACCGTTGATATTCGATAATTCGAAGATTCCATCGATGGACTCGAACCACGCATTCGCGTATTCTGGTCGCCAATCCACAAAAGCCTTGATGCCTTCTGCATTCAGATGGGAGTCAGGATGACCATAATTGGATACAAAATCGATATGCACCGGGATAAAAGAAAGCTGATCATCAGGAATTTCTCGGGCAGCTACTAATTCATAACTAATGAAGTGAGCCCGCCCCTCTTTCTTTTCCTTAAACATTACCACGTTTTCAATAACTCCCTGGATCATGCCCTGGTTCACTATTTTTCGGAAAGGTTCATCAGTCGGTACCAGTCCAAGATCGAGCAGGAATTTGTGCCAGAATCTGGAATACATCAGGTGGCCTACAGCATGTTCAACACCACCCACATACAGATCAACATCTTTCCAATAGTCAATGGCTTTTTTTGATGCAAATCTTTCCCTGTTGTGCGGATCCATGTACCTGAGAAAATACCAGGAGGATCCGGCATACCCGGGCATGGTATCCGTTTCAAAATGAATTCCGGGTTGTGGTGTAGCCCAGGTGCCATGACGGGCCAGGGGCGATCTTCCGTCCGGTGAAGGTTTAAAGTCATCCAGGTCAGGGAGGAAATGAGGAAGGAGAAAATCAGGTAAATCGTGGGCTATGTTTTCATCATCATAGTATATCGGAAAGGGTTCACCCCAATAGCGTTGACGACTGAAATTGGCATCCCGCAATTTATATTCCACATGTCGAACTCCCAATCCGTGTTTCTGCAGATACTCCAACATAGAGGCAATGGCTTCCTCTACATTCAACCCATCAAGGAAAGATGAATTCATCAACGTACCCTGGCGATCTTCTTTTTCTGATCCGGGAATGTCTGAACGATCGATGATCTCAATGATGGGTAGCCCTTGGTGAGTGGCAAAATTGTGATCACGTTCATCATCGCCCGGAACAGCCATAATGGCCCCGGTGCCATACTCCTTGAGCACATAATCTGCGATCCAAACAGGAAGCATATCACCTGTGATCGGATGAGTGGCGGATGCACCTGTCCAAACGCCGTTCAACGTTTTTTGTCCTGCCACTTTTTGTTCCGAGGATCGCGAGTGGTAGCCTTCCTGGTAGGATTGAACCCGGGCTCTGTCATGATCGGGAGTGATCTGGGATACCAATTCATGATCCGGTGACAGGACAATAAAGGTGCATCCAAAAATAGTATCAGGACGCGTGGTAAATATTTTGATGGAGTGGGTATCGTACCCGGTAATCTTGAAATCGATAAAGGCACCTTCAGATCGTCCGATCCAATTGCGCTGTATGGTTTTCAAACTCTCATTCCATTCCAGGTTGATCATGCCGGACAACAATCGTTCTGCATAAGCAGTGATGCGAAGTGACCATTGCAACATTTCTTTCTGCACAACAGGAAAACCGCCTCGTTCGCTGACACCATCTTTTACTTCATCATTGGCTAATACAGTACCAAGGGCTTCACACCAGTTGACATAACCCACTTTTCGGTAAGCCAATCTGTAATTCATTAACACATTGCTTTTTTCTGCAGGAGTCATTTGTCTCCATTCTTCAGAGGCAAAAGTGACGCGCTGTGTAGTGGCAGCCTTTACACTTTTATTTCCTTCTTTTTCGAAAATGGAGATTAGACGACTGATTGGTTGAGCTTTGGCCAGCTCCTGGTCATAATAATGACGAAACAGTTCCAGGAAAATCCATTGCGTCCATTTATAATAGGAGGGATCATCAGTACGGACCTGGCGGCTCCAGTCGAAAGACAGTCCGATATTGTCCAGTTGCTGCCTGAATTGCTCTATATTTTTACTGGTGCTTTTGGCCGGATGGACGCCTGTATCCAGGGCATATTGTTCTGCCGGCAGCCCAAAAGCATCATATCCCATAGGATGAAGGACGTTAAAGCCTTTCTTTCTCTTATACCGGGCCACGATGTCGCTCGCCACATAGCCCAGCGGATGACCCACATGAAGGCCAGCACCGGAAGGGTAGGGGAACATATCCAGGACATAGTATTTTGGCCGGGATTGATCTTCAATGACTTTGTATAACGCCTTCTCCGCCCATACCCGCTTCCATTTGGATTCTAATTGCTTATGCTCTAACTTCATAAAATGATTAAATCGGAATGCAAAAATAGGGAGAAGGGCCCAAAAGGCGGGGGATGAGTTGTATTTCTTTCATTTTTGCATGAATTATTTTTGTTATATGTTCGTTACTCTTATACCGCATTTTCTTCTATAAACAGCCCATTATGCGCAAATTTATATTCACCCTGATTTTATTGCTGGCCGGCTATATCGCCTATATGTATTTCTTCGGCAAAGGGGAGGATAAAGCGAGTGCCGAAACCATCGTGCAAGAGTCCAAAGAGGTGGTCAAATCTGTGGGTGACTTCCTGAAGCATCAAAAGGAAAAATACGATGAAGGGGAATTTGACCATTTGATTGGCAAGGTGGAAAAATCTATTCATAATCTAAAATCGACCTCTGCAGAAAACAAAGACGAAGTCAAAACCAGGCTGAAGGAGCTTTCTGAAGAACTGAAGAAAATTGATCCGGACAAACTCAGCGAAGAGAATCAGCAACAGCTTAAGAAAATCCAGGAAGAACTCGATCAGGCGTTGCAATGAAACTTTAGTTAATCAATTAGATACCGAGTAATCTATGACTGACCAATTCGCGATAATTAGCGCAAATTAGTGGCAACATAATGCATGCCTAATCAATTGGTGATAATTTGCGAAAAATTAGCGGCGACATAATACATGCCTAATCAATTGGTGATAATTTGCGAAAATTAGCGGCGACATAATACATGCCTAATCAATTGGTGATAATTTGCGAAAATTAGCGGCTTGAAAATATCAGCTACGTCCGGTTACATACTTTAATCTCCTGTATTCGATCGATCAGGATATTGCCCTGGTAATGAAAAGGCTCATCACTATAAAAAGCTTCCAACAGAATATAGCGGTAATCCTCATCGGGTACAAATTTGATCAGGTAGGTTTTCCAGTCCAGGTGTTCAATCATCGGACTTTCGTAAATGAGCTGATCTTTCTGGCATTTCAGTTTGGATATCCACACTCTCAATTTAATCGCCCCGTCGTACCCAGCATAAGTATCCGAATGGGCCAGGTCCATATTCCAATTATAGCAGGTTCCCTTTTTCAAAGGAGTTACTAATCGTTGACCGATGCTTTCCCATGTACTGTTTTGGCGTGTGATGAGGCCAACATAAGTTTCTCCGTCAGAAGCTGGTGTATAGACGCCCCAAAAACCTGGTAGAATATCCGGGGTTGTGCCTTCCTTGCAGGTTGTCCATCCCTGGGGTGTGGTGGCGTCAGCGGGTTCTTCTTCGAAAGAAGGATTGAAGAGCTCGATGGATTGGGAATGGAGGCTAAGGTTAGGGCTAAGGCTGAGGCTGAGGCTGAGGAAGATGGTCTTCAGATACATGGGAGAAAGATAAGGTTTAGGCTAAGGCTAAGGAGGATTAGCTTCGGCATATGAAGAAGTATGAGGAGCATGAACTTCAGGCATATGGTGAAGAGGTGATATATAAAGTGATAAGGAATAATGGATCCTGCGACGAAGTATGGGGCAAGTATCGAATATAGATTTGGCGCGGATCATCTATACGGTGCTTCGTGTTTAAGGAAAATAATGTTTAAGGAAAATATGTTTCATTTCAGGCAAATACAAAATGGAGCCTCTCTTCGGATTCCGGTATACCATGTATAAGGAAAATAATGTTTAAGGAAAACATGTATCATTTCAGGCAAGTACGAAATGGAATTTAAAGGAGAATCCTAAATCCTCCCTTTAGACGTTGTACTGAGTTTATCTAAGCAAGGATCGTCCGGCAGAACGAGGAGGGATAATACGAAATGTAGGCGCACCTTCTCAGTCTCGGTTGCTGAGTTGTAAGACAAGAATAAGAGAAAGCAGGTCGAAGCACACTTTCTCACTATATTTGCCCCAATGGCTACCGGCAGGATCATCCTTTCTGAGCAAAAACTCAACCTTGTCCTCGACCGTCTTTCCCACCAACTCATTGAATATCACGGCGATTTTAAGGATTCCTGCATCATTGGCATACAGCCAAGGGGAAAGGCGCTTTCCGACAGGATCATAGCCAGGCTTCAGGCTATCGGCCATTTTAAACACCTCCAGTACGGCCTCCTGGATGTCACCTTCCATCGCGATGACTTCCGTACCCGTCAGGGTCCGCTGAAGGCCAGCGAGATGAAAATGGACTTCCTCGTAGACAATAAGAAGGTGATCCTCATTGATGATGTCCTTTACACCGGCCGAACAATCCAGGCAGCTATATCTACGCTTCAACATTTTGGCAGACCTGAAAAAATAGAACTATTAGTCCTGGTGGATCGCCGTTTTAATCGCGATCTGCCTATACAGTCTGATTATGCCGGTATGGCTGTGGATGCATTGGACCAGGCCTATGTGAAAGTGGAGTGGGATGAAGGGGGCGGAGGAAGAGTAAGGATCTATGCCAGTAAAGAAGACGCTAAATAAGTGAAGAGAGAAAAGTGAAAAGTGATGAGTAAAAAATGATGGAAAAAAGAAAAGGAAGTCCCCTTCAGGGGATTTAGGGGCATGGCAACAAAACAACTGAGCACGAAACATCTGCTGGGGATCAAATACATCACCCCGGATGACATTGAACTCATCTTTGAGACGACGGATCAATTCAAGGAAGTCATCAATCGTCCCATCAAAAAGGTACCCTCCTTGCGTGATGTCACTATAGCTAATCTCTTTTTTGAAAACTCCACCCGCACCCGCATCTCTTTCGAACTCGCTGAAAAAAGGCTCAGTGCAGATGTGATCAACTTTAGTGCAAGTTCTTCTTCTGTCAGTAAAGGCGAAACCTTACTCGACACTGTCAACAACATCCTCTCGATGAAAGTAGACATGGTGGTGATGCGTCATCCTGCTCCCGGAGCCCACATGTACCTCTCGAAACGCATCGATGCCAATATTATCAATGCAGGAGATGGTACCCACGAGCATCCGACACAAGGACTACTCGATGCCTATTCGATTCGCGAACGACTCGGCAGTGTAAGAGGAAAAAAGATAGTGATCGTCGGCGATATCAAGCACAGCAGAGTAGCGCTCAGCAATATTTATTGTCTCAATAAACTGGGTGCAGAGGTAAAACTTTGCGGACCTCCGACCCTTATGCCAAAACACATCGAAAGCTTAGGCGTCAAAGTAGAACATGATCTCAAAAAAGCATTGGAGTGGTGTGACGTGGCCAATGTGCTCCGCATTCAATTAGAAAGACAACAAATTAAATACTTCCCCAGCCTTCGGGAATACAGCATGTTCTATGGTGTGAATCGTGCTGTGCTGGATTCCCTTTCCAAGCCCATCACTATCCTCCATCCCGGCCCGATCAACCGAGGCGTCGAAATTTCCAGCGATGTCGCCGATTCAGAACATTCCATCATTTTGCAGCAGGTTGAGAATGGAGTGGCGGTGCGTATGGCGGTGCTTTATCTTTTGGCGGATAAGAGAGATTAATTTAGTGAATAGCGAAAAGTGAATAGTGAATAGTGAATTGGAATAGTGAATAGTGAATAGTGAATAGTGAATAGTGATCGGAATTTAAAGTTTCACGTGTCGTGAGCCTTTTGTCTCGCATCTTTAGACTTATGGCTAAGAGGACTTCTTTAGATTCTCCGATTTAGCATTGACTTCTTCCTTCATAGCCATCTTGTAGGCAGCTACTAATTCCTGCATAGCTCTATCCGAAGCTCCAATAATCTGCGCCGCCAGGATCCCCGCATTCTTTGCCCCATTAATGGCTACGGTTGCCACCGGCACACCACCCGGCATCTGAAGAATAGAGAGCAATGAATCCCATCCTTCCGTCGCATTCGAGCCTGACCTGACCGGAACACCAATGACAGGAAGTGGAGTGAGGCTTGCAATCATACCCGGTAAATGTGCAGCACCACCGGCACCTGCAATAATCACCTTGATTCCACGCCCAGCCGCATTTTTTGCAAACTCAACCATCTTCTCCGGAGTACGATGCGCGGAAACAATATCCAATTCAAATGGAATTTTAAAATAAGTCAACATATCTGCAGCCTGGCTCATCACCGGAAGATCAGAATCCGATCCCATCACTATACTCACTGAAGGCACACTCATGATACTACCTTGATTTGATCTTTGATAAAGGTGGCCGTGCGAATAGCCCGATTGATATTGCGATTAGCCACCGTCACATGTCCCATTTTGCGGAAAGGCTTCGTAATCTTCTTACCGTAAAGATGCACATAAACCGATCCTAATCGCAAGGCCTGCTCCACCCCCAGATATTTCGCCGGTCCTTCAAATCCTTCTTCTCCAAGAATATTCACCATCACGGCAGGAAACGAAAGCTGCGGATCAATGAGCGGCAAATTACAGATCGCCAGCAAGTGCTGCTGAAATTGGCTCACATTACAGCACTCAATAGTATGATGCCCACTATTATGTGGTCGTGGTGCTACTTCATTGATCAACCAGTCCCCATCGGTAGTGAGGAATAACTCTACTGCCAACAAACCACAAACATCCAATGATTCAATTACAGCTTGTGCAATTTGGGTCGCCTCCAATTCCAGGGCAGGGCCCAAACCACTTGGACAATATAAATACTCCACCAGATTAGCTTCCGGATGAAACGACATGGCTACGGGAGGAAATGTTTTTATTTCTCCACTGATGTTTCTGGCCGCAATTACTGAAACTTCAGCTTCAATGTCCAGCAAGGGCTCGACAAGACAAGGCCCATCAAGCAAGTTGGAAAGATCATCCTCAGATTTAACAATTGTTACGCCACGCCCATCATATCCTCCGGACCTGAGTTTTTGTACAAAAGGGAAATCAATATCGCCGGCATGTATGGCAGTTAGCAGGGTTGATTTATTCTCAAATAATTGCTGCTCCGATGTTGGAAGTCCTTCGTCAAGAAAAAATTGTTTTTGAAGCCCCTTATCTCGTATGATTGCTAAAGCATTAGGGGAGGGATGCACCACCTTGCCCATCTTCTCCAGCTCGCGCAGGGCTTCCAGGTTTACTTTTTCAATCTCAATCGTAACGACATCCACGGTTTTACCAAACTCGAGCACATCTTCATATTTGGTAAAATCTCCCTGGACAAACCGATGGGCAATTTGAGCGGCAGGATCATCAGATGAGGAATCCATTACCGCGGTTTTCCAATCCCAGGCAGAAGCGGCTTCACAAAGCATTTTACCCAGTTGACCTCCGCCACATATCCCGATAACCTTTTCAGGGGTGGAAAAAGGATTGACAATACGCATGAGGTGGCGGTTTGGAGCCCCAAAACTATATATTTTACGGTGATGGGGAATTAAGCAGGTGTTAAACCCGGTATCTTTAACGTTTATGAAAACCATCCTATTTAAGGAAGCCCGCATCATCAACCGGGATAGCATCACGGAAAGCGATCTATTGGTAAGAGGCGACCGGATTGAACGAATTGATCCTTCCATTTCTATGGAAGGAAATCATATTGAAATAGCGGTCAGAGGCCATTATCTAATACCGGGCATTATTGATGACCAGGTTCATTTCCGGGAGCCGGGTCTTGATCATAAGGGATCCATCTATACTGAATCCAGGGCTGCCATAGCCGGGGGAGTCACCAGTTTCATGGAAATGCCCAATACAAGGCCTCCTGCTATCACCCAGGATAGCCTCGAAGCCAAGTACCAGATAGCCTCTACGAAAGCCTGGGCGAACTACTCGTTCTACATGGGCGCCACTAATGATAATCTGGAGGAAGTCCTGAAAACAGATTCAAATGCAGTTTGCGGTGTCAAAGTGTTTATGGGTAGCAGTACCGGAAATATGCTGGTAGATAACCTTAATTCGCTCGACAAACTTTTCGCAGTATGTCCTATGCTCATTGCCACCCATAGCGAAGATGAAGGCACCATTCGGCGCAATATGGCCGAAGCAGTGGAGCGATATGGTAAAATGATCCCTCCTTCAGCACATCCCTGGATCCGAAGCAGGGAAGCCTGTTACCTGAGTTCGAGCTTTGCAGTCGAATTGGCTAAACGGCACAATACCCGTTTACATATTTTACACATTAGTACCGCTGAAGAAATTGGCCTTTTTGAACAGGGGCCGGTTGCCAATAAGCGGATCACGTCTGAGGCCTGCGTTCATTATATGTATTTCACGGATCAGGATTATATGACCCTGGGTAATCAGATCAAGTGCAATCCGGCGATTAAAACTGCAGACGACCGCGCCGCGATATTGCGCGCTGTATTTGAAGATAAAATCGATGTTATAGCTACGGATCATGCTCCACATACCTGGGAAGAGAAATCACAGCCTTATGAACAGGCACCTTCAGGTTTGCCTTTGATCCAGCATACACTGAATCTCATGCTGGTGCACTGGAAGGATGGCAGGATCCGGCTGGAAAGGATTATTGAAAAAATGTGTCATGCTCCGGCTGACTGTTTTAAAATCGTCAACCGTGGATACGTGGAGGAAGGCTATTATGCCGACCTGGTCATGGTCGATGTTGAAAAAGAAACCACCATTACTAAAGAAAGCCTGCTCTACAAATGTGGCTGGTCCCCACTCGAAGGCAAAAAGCTGCCCGGAAGGATCGAGGGCACATGGGTAAATGGCATCCGATTATATGAAGATGGAAAAGTGATCGGACAGCCTTCGGGGAGAAGGCTCATCTTTTATTAATCGTATCGATCGCATCAAATCTCCACGTAAAGTTGTTGGAGAGAACTCCAACAACAACAAAAACTTCAACAACAACGGCTTGTTGCTGCATGGAGCTCTCTCCTGCAGCTTGCGAAGGCGCCGAGACGCTCAGAATATTTTTACAATAAATTCCTTCTCACTTCCTTAATCGTCCTTTCTTATTCCTTATTCCTTATTCCTTATTCTTTACGCCCTTCCAAGCACTTCTTCAAGCGTCATCCTCTTATCCACCTGGGGCCTTCCTTTGTCATCTAAGCTGATGGTAATGACCTCTGTATTCAGATCGTGCTCCAGGAAAAGATAATATCCTTTTTGCGCGACTTCTTTGAGGAAATTGGTCTTCTCATCGAGCGTCACCAGCGGACGAATATCATAGCCCATGATGTATGGAAGTCCGACATGGTGTGCAGACGGAATGAGATCAGCAGCATAAATAATCGTGATATCATTATTCACTTTGATCTCCGGGAGCATCATGGATTCTGTATGACCATATGAAAATCGAAGCCGTATATCTTTACTCCATGGCTGACTTTGTTTTTCGGGAGCATAGTATAAAACGCCAGCTTCCATCAGGGGGACAAAATTTTCTTTTAGAAAAGAGGCCCGCTCACGTGCATTCGGATGGAGCGCCCAGCTGTAATGCCTTTGTGTGGTCCAATATTTGGCATTAGGGAAAGTAGGGGAGAAGCTGCCATCTTCTTTTTTACTGACAGCGCCACCCACGTGATCGAAATGAAAATGAGTCAGGAGGACATCCGTGACCTGATCAGGTTCGTAACCTGCTTTTTTAATAGAGGCGATTAATTCACCATGGCCATTAAGAAAATAATGACTGAAAAATCTTTCATCCTGCTTGGTTCCAAGCCCCGTGTCAATTAATATGACCTGGTTACCGGTATCGACGAGGAGGCAGCGCATGGTCCAGTTGCACAGATTATTTTCATCGGCCGGGATCATCTTTTGCCAGATGGTTTTGGGGACAACTCCAAACATGGCTCCACCGTCAAGTTTGAAATTACCGGTGTCGATGGAAAATAACTTCATCTTAAAAACCTATTTTTTTCTTTTCGCCTGTATCTCCTCTGCGAATTTTAGCCATTTGTAAAGCGGCAGTGGCAGCTTCAGCACCTTTATTGCCATGTGTACCACCGGCGCGTTCTTTGGCCTGTTCAGGCGTATGGGTAGTGAGCACACCGAAGATTACCGGCATTCCGGACATGAAACTCAATTGCATGATGCCATTCGCTACCGCAGCGGCAATATATTCATCATGCCTGGTCTCTCCCTGAATGATGCACCCTAAGCAAAGGATAGCATCTTTCTTATCTGCTTTCATGAGTTGCCGGGCACCCCAGGGTAATTCAAATGATCCGGGTACCTGGAGCACCTCGATGTTTTCTTCTTTAACCCTCGCTTTAAGAAGGATGTCTTTTGCTCCTTGCAGCAAAGCGTCAGTAATCTCCTTATTCCACAGGGAAACTACTATACCTATTTTAAAGGATGAACCATCCGGCAAGGAAGTCAAAGATGGAGATGCATCCCGGGAAGCCATGACTATTTAGCAGATTCTGCCCTGGCAATATATTTTTCAATCGAAAGGGCCTCGTTACTATTGGGATATTTCGATTTGATTTTATGGTAGATCTCCAGGGCTTTGGCCACCTGATTTTGGGACTCCAGCAGCAAGGCTTCTTTTTTCAGATAATAGGGCGTCAGCAATTCATTATCTGATGCTGAAGAGGCTTTGTGATAATATTCAATGGCTTTATCCATCTGGTTCAATTCAGAATAGACATCACCCAAAGCGCCATATTTCATATTAGGGCCTATCGAGCCGGTGGGTTTGAAATTATTGATGTATTTCAACGCATCATCAAATTGGCCAAGGTTCAGATAGGAAATTCCGGCATAAAAATTAGCCAGGTTGCCGGCTTTAGTGCTCTTGAAATCTTTGGCGATTTGAAGGAAGCCAAGATACCCGGCTCCTGGGTTTTCGAGGGCTACCACAAAAGAATCCTGTTCAAATTGCATTTGGGCTTTCCACATCTGGGACATGGCTTTTTGCTCCTTGGGTTCCCTGATCAGGTTATTATACCCGAACCAACCGCCAACAATAACGATCAGGCCAATGAGCACGCCTACTACCATCTTCTGGTTCCTTTCAAAAAAGGTGGTTGCCTGTACTTTAGCCTGCGTTAAGTCCAGTAAGGCTTCTTCAGATTTCTTCTCCAGTCTTCTCTTAATTGCCATCGAGCTCTTAGTTTTTAAAAAAGTGGTGCAAAGGTAGTTTTTTTCATAGAAAAAAGTCTTTTCGAAGGGCAGAGAGCGTAGCGTAAAGAGCGAAGGGCAGCGGAGAGACTAAAGGGAAGAGATCTAAAGATTTATATATTAGGAATTTAGATAGTAAGAAGGACTGAGACAGACCATTTAGTCTTTAGCATTATTCTATGAAATGTCGAATGATGTAGCTCCTTTATCCCTTATTCACACTGTAGCTCCATGCCAATTTACCTCACCCTGCTTTCTGCGCTATGCTCTTTCCTAATCGGTAATGAAAGGATAATCCTTCTCTTTATAATTGTCCGTGTACAGCTCTGAAGCAGGTGGGAATTCACCATTTTCAGCAAAATTCTCCGCCTCATCTATTTCCTTAAGTATTGCTTTATCAATTTCTTCTAAATCACTGTCTTTAAATATTTTATGACTTAACAGATAATGCTTTAGTTGTTCAATGGGGTCTTGTTCTTTATACGTTTCCAATTCTTCGGGGCTACGATATCTTGCCGGATCCGAGACGGAATGCCCTCTATACCGATAGGTCTTGATTTCCAATAGGTAGGGACCTTTCCCTGACCGGATGTGCGCAGCGGCTTCTGCCATGGCATAATGGGTCTTCATCACATCCATTCCATCAACTGCAGAGGAAGGCATTTCAAAAGAAAGGCCAAGTTTATAAAGATCTGTGACGTTACTGGTACGGGTAACTGAAGTACCCATGGCGTACTGATTATTTTCAACGACATAAAGTACCGGAAGCTTCCAGGTCATAGCCATATTGAAAGATTCATATAACGCGCCCTGGCGTGCGGCTCCATCCCCAAACATGGTCAGGCATATATTTTCGCTACTGCGGTATTTTTCAGCAAAGGCAATGCCAGTGCCGATAGGGATCTGTGCACCAACAATTCCATTTCCCCCGAAATAATGATGGTCTTTTGAAAAGAAGTGCATCGATCCTCCCTTCCCTTTATTGACCCCGGAAGCCTTTCCAAACAACTCCGCCATGCAGGCACTGCTGGAAATACCCCGACATAAGGCGATGCCATGCTGACGATAGGCTGTCACAACTGGGTCAGTTGGGCGAAGGGCTGTAGTAATGGCAGCGGCTATGGCCTCTTGTCCAATATAAACATGAAGAAAGCCCCTGATCTTATTGACCGAATACATTTTCAATGCACGTTCCTCGAATCGGCGGATTCGCATCATAGTCTCATACCATTGACGATAGGTAGCGGTATCAATGCCATTCGATCCCCCTGAAGACTGGGCACCTGCCTTTTTTTCTTTCACCTGAGCCATAAAAACTATATTAGCCGCCTGACAAAGATACGCGTATCCGGTAAACTCCATCCATGAAGCCCCTGGCCCTCCGACAGGTTACACTCACCCATTTCAGAAACTACGCTTCATCTCAATTTTCCTTTGGCGATAAGTTCAACCTGGTTTCCGGGCTTAATGGACAGGGTAAAACGAACCTCCTGGATGCTGTTTATTACTTAAGTGTCGGCAAAAGTTATTTTACCCCTTATGATCAACGGGTAGTGTTGTCTGGAGAATCATTTTTTCGATTAGAGGCTAACCTCGACAGAGGAGGTCAAACCCACAGCCTGATAATGAAAGTGAAGCCGGGTCTCAGTAAAGAGATACTGCTGGATAATGTGACTGTCAATAAGGTCAGCGAACACCTGGGCTTCATCCCCATAGTTTTTTCTGCGCCAAGGGATGTAGAACTCGTCAGTGGCGCCAGCCAGGCCAGAAGACGATACCTGGATCACTTACTGTGCCAGGTGGACGCCGCCTATCTCAAAGCCCTGATGGAGTACAATTATATCCTGCAAATGCGTAATGCGGCACTGAAAAATGGATTCGCAGACTTGCGGCGTATTATTCTGACCTACGATCAACAGTTGGCTCCCTTAGCGCAAATGATATTTGTAAAAAGAAAATGGCTGGTGAACGTGTTGCAACCCATGTTGCAGGAGGCTTATGCGATGCTTTCAGAAAAAAGGGAAACCATTGATTTTATCTATGAATCCCAATTGCAGGAATTTCCATTTGATGTTTTAGCTGACCGGAATTGGGAAGCAGACAGAAATATGCAAAGAACCAATGGCGGTATTCATAAGGATGATTTTCAAATGCTGATCAAAAACAGGCCGGCCAAGGAATTTGGATCCCAGGGCCAGATCAAATCCCTCATCTTTTCGTTACACCTCTCCAAATATGCTTTGCTCCGGGATCAAAAAGGTTTGTATCCCATCCTTATCCTGGATGATGTTTTCGATAAACTGGATGATCGTCGTTTGTCCAGGTTGATGGAAATATTAAACACTCCTGATTTCGGGCAGATCTTTATTTCAGATACCAACCGGGAGCGATTGAGTAAAGAGATGAAATCAGAATCCTATACGGAGATACTCTTGTGAGCGGGTTAGACTGACTAAAGGCCTGAAATCGATTTGTGCAGTACAGTCGTTGTAGTCGTAATCCTTTGGCATTGAATGTGACGCAATGCCCTTTTGGGAATTGTCCCTTGGACCTGCGGACGATCCCTGCTTAGATAAAGTCAGCACAATGCCTGAAAGGGAGATTTTAGATTCGCTTGGGGGTTTCATTTCGTACTTGCCTGAAATGAAACCTGTTTTCCTTAAACATGTAATCCGGATCCCGAGCTCCTGACTTAATCCTAATTTATCACTTGACCCGAGCTTCTATACTACACCCCTAATTAAAAATCCATAACTCCTTATCCCTTGATCCCTTATCCTGACTTGCCTTCACTTCCGGTCAAGTGCCTGTAAAAAATTTTCCTACGCCTCAGCCTATCCCAAACATTCTTAATTTTACCAAATGACCATGCGGGGTGACAATAACCGGCCATTGAAGGAATGGCTACAGGTATTTATACAATCGCCACAATTGCGCGACAAACTCTACCAAACACGCGTAGAAAAACTATGGGAAGAACTCATGGGCCCCATGATCAAAAAGTATACCCGCAAAATCAAGCTAGACAACCAGGTACTCATCCTCCATATCGAATCCGCTTCATTGAAATCAGAGCTTACCATGATGAAAGCCAGCATTATCTCCACCCTGAATGAAAAGCTCGGTGAAGATTTTATCAAAGACGTCAGGATTTATTAAAAAGATAAATCCTGATTTCCTTTTTTTTCCATGATGTCTGATATGTCCCGCTTCAATTAAGCTTTTCCTGCCGGGGGCGTGTAATCCGTGCTTTTCATTCTCGATTTTGCCTTTCCTTTTCCCTTCGTGGTCGAAGCCATCTTCATGGCATTGACGACATCAATCATGCCTCCGGAAACACAGAGTTCACTTGGGTTGACCATATCAAAAGTACCCGGTTCGGTAACCGTATCCGGCAGCGGACGCGCACTTTTAACGATGATATCCTTCACTTGGGCCGCACTCAGATCAGGATACCTGGACCGTATCAAAGCCGCTACACCAGTCACCACCGGACACGCCATGCTGGTACCGCTGGCATAATCGTAGGCACTATCCGGGATAGTAGAGTAAATATATACGCCAGGGGCAAATACATCGACTTCACGCTTGCCATAATTGGAAAATTCGGCAATAGAGGACTCACCTCCCTCTGGAGAAACCGCTCCTACTGATAAGAAATTGGGTGCGTGTTTAGGTCCGAAAAGTCCTTTTTTGAGATAGGTATCATTTGGGAAATTTCCGGTGTTGTCTACGTTGGTACTTTCATTCCCCGAGCCATGCACGATAAGCACGTCATGTTTGGCAGCATATTTCATCGCTTCATCTACCCACTTCTTCTCCGGTGAATAGCCCTTGCCAAAACTCATGTTGATAACCTGGGCCCCATTATTGACGGCATAATAAATCCCATTGGCAACATCTTTATCCCGCTCATCTCCATCCGGCACGACCTTGACCGGCATGATCACTACATCATCAGCTATACCATCTATGCCTATCCCGTTATCCCGCACCGCGGCTATGATCCCGGAAACATGCGTGCCATGATAGGCAAACTCGCCTTTGACATCATTGTTGCCATAACTGTGGTTTGAAAAGTCATAATAGTTGTCACCTACAATCTTCCTCGAATCAAGGTTGACATTGTAATTGTACTTGATACTGCTTTCCTGGTCTTCCTTCTCCGTGTTAAACTGATCTTCTGCCTGAGCGATCAGCCAGTCGATACTCTCCACCTTGATGCCCTGTTGTTCAACATTTCTAATGATGGTGGCTGCAATCTGGGCATTTTCATCCGATGATTTTTCCAGTTTTTCAATATTCAATGTATCCCCGTTCAATTCCTTTTTGGCTGCCTGAAGAGCATCCATAACCTTTCCCTTGAGCATTTCCATCTGGTCAAGTTGTTCTTTTGCACTTTGCAGTTTCGATTCCACGACATCCCTCATTTTCTTATACTCTTCGTACTCCTTTTTCTCTTTTCCACTTAATTTGAGGGTATCTGCATTCTCCCATTTTGACTTCTGTGCTGCATAGAGCCTGGTCACTTCAAGGGATTCTTTGTTAACGCTCTTTCCGTCTGGCCCACCCAGGAAATTCCATCCATGAACGTCATCTTTATAGCCATTGCCGTCATCATCAATATTATTACCGGGAATTTCCTTCAGATTAGTCCAGATGTTGGCTTTTAGGTCAGGATGATCGATGTCCACACCTGAATCCAGCACAGCTACGATGATGGTCTTTGATTTTGAACCCGGAGCCGTTTTATACCACTCCGATGAACGGATGCCATTGGGCGAATCAGTTTTTGGCCCTTCTTGAAGCCAATGTTCAAATTCATTCTGGCCCAAGGCCGGATTTTGGAGTCCAATACAAGCAATAAAAACAGGAAAAAGGATTTTGAGCGCAAGTTTCATATGCATGAATAATCGGTGAATAAGGTAAGTAACGTATTGAATCACAATGATAGCTTATTGTTTTCTCCTGTCGGAGTATTTTGGATTAAGGACGCCAATGATGGGATAGAAGGCATGAGAATGGTATTTGGCTATATTATTTAACAATGACAGGCATTTCAATCCTTGTATATCTTTGAACTGCCAGTTCACCAGTCCGGTATTAACAGTCTAATCCAAGCTTGCCATTGCCACTTTTTAGGAAATTATTTGCAATTATTTTGCTGCTCCCGGGCTGCCTGACCCTTTCGGCACAGGGGGAATTTGGAATAATGGCCGGAATTTCGAATTACCAGGGTGATCTTTCTTCTTTCTCCACTTCAGGGGGATTTAAAGCCCTGATCGGCCCTGTTTTCGGGGTTCATGTAGGTCTTGAAAAATCAGATGCCTTTCAATGGCGGGCTGATCTGCTGTACACCCGGCTTTCTGGAGATGATGCCTTGAATGAACACGAGAATACGCGAAGCCGGAACCTGAGTTTCTTTTCCCCCGTTCTTCAATTGACGGCCGGGGTGGATTGGAATATGCTGGGATTTTCGCAAAAGAATACGACAGATTTTACAATTTATGCCTCCCTCGGTGCCGGTGCGTTTTACTTCGACCCCAGGGCAGAGTATCAGGGTCACCCGGTCAGGTTGCATCCATTAGGTACTGAAGGGGAATACCTGGAAGATTATCCGGATCAAAAACCATATAGTTTATTCCAGCCATCCCTGCAGTTTGGGGGAGGCCTTAAATTTTTGACTTCCAACAAGCTCATCATTGCATTGGAGCTTATGATGACGTATACTTTTACGGATTACCTTGATGATGTCAGTACCATATATATTACCTATCCCGAACTACTAGCAAAAGCCGGAGAACAAACAGCAGCCTTAGCCAACCGGCAGGGTGAATTCCTGGGGACAGATCCAGTGGTATTGCCAACAGGTTCCTTAAGGGGAAATGCAGATTCAAAAGATTTCTTTGGTGTTATCACTATCCGTGTAGTCAAACCTTTTGAAATCAATAACTCAAAATTCAAGCGTAACCGTCATAACCATCATCGCATTAATTGTCCTACGTTTTGATTTTATGAAAAACAAACCTCTTTGAGTCAACCTTTAGACATACTCCGTAAATATTGGGGCTTTAGCAATTTCAGGCCACAACAACAGCAGATCATTGATGCGGTCCTGAAAAATAAGGATGTCTTAGCCTTGCTCCCCACCGGTGGAGGAAAATCGCTTTGTTACCAGGTACCTGCATTGGTGCTGGAGGGGGTGACTATTGTGGTCTCGCCGCTCATTGCCCTGATGAAGGATCAGGTGAGCCGGTTAAAGGAAGTCGGGGTTGAAGCGCAGGCGATTCACAGTGGACTTAAACCCTATGAAATCGATCGGCAAATGGATAATGCACAGTTTGGTAAAACCAAATTGCTCTACATCTCACCGGAACGACTCAAGAGTGATCGATTCCGCGAGCGTTTGATCCATTTACCCATCAGCCTCATCGCGGTTGACGAGGCACATTGCATTGCCCAATGGGGTCATGACTTCAGGCCTGCTTACCTGGAAATAGGAACTATTCGGACTTTCTTTCCAAAAACCCCTTTACTGGCACTGACTGCATCTGCAACAAAACAAGTTCGTGAAGAAATTATGGAAAGCCTGCTTATGAAACAGGCTATCCAGGTAAGCGACAGTTTTGCCAGGGAGAATTTACGTTACCATGTCGTGCACAGGCAGGATCATCTCCCGTATATCACACGGCTGTTGACCAAGAACAAAGGCGCAGCTATTGTTTATGTTCGTCATCGGAGAAAATCGGTGGAACTCGCCAAATGGCTGAATACTCAGGGGTTGGAAGCAAGAGCCTACCATGGTGGAATGGATTTAAAAACAAGGGATGCCATACAGGAGGAGTGGATAAAATCCAATAAGGGTATAATGGTCGCTACCAATGCATTTGGCATGGGAGTGGACAAAGGGGACGTACGACTCGTGGTGCACTATGATTTACCTCCGGGAATTGAAGAATATTACCAGGAAGCCGGGCGCGCGGGACGGGATGATAAAGAGGCTTTCTGTATGATGGTAGTAAAGCCTTACAGCATCCAGCAGCTGAAGTCCCGGGTCGAAGCTTCGTTTCCTTCCTTTGAAGAACTGCGACGAGTATACACATCACTACATTTATACCTGGATACTGCTGTCGGTTCCGGCAAAGGAGAGACTTTTGATTTTGATCTGAATGCTTTCTGTACCAGATTCAGCCTTCGAACCGCTGAAACATATCAGGCACTTTCTATATTGGCCACAGATGGATGGATAGCCATGGATGAATCTGCGGTCCGGGGCAGTAGTTTACAGATTATTACTGATGTCAATACACTTTACCAGTACCAGGTCGCCGAACCCTTGCTGGATGTCCTGACCAAAGCCCTCTTGAGGGGATATGAAGGTCTCTGGACCTATCGCGTGCAGATCAATGAAGGTAGGCTGGCCAAATTTTTGCAGTGGACTGAGACGCAAGTGGTCAAACAATTACAACGGCTTCATACATTAGGTTTGATTGATTATCGAAAACCTTCGGCAGATAGTCAGTTGACGTTATTGAGGGAGCGGGTGCCTGAAAATAATTTCAATATCGATCAAAAAGCATATTCCTTTCGAAAGGAAAGAGCCATGGATCGCATGCATTCGATGATAGGATATCTTGATGATGATGTTCCGTGCCGGGAATGGTTTATCCGGGAATACTTTGACGAAAAAAATGAATCGTATTGCGGTCACTGCGACCGGTGTCTTACCCGAATCGCTGCCACTGCTGAAAAAGCAATGGGAATTTATAAGGCCATTTCAGACAGGAATGGAATCACGGTGAAGGATTTCCTGGCTGCTTATTCGCAGGACCAGCAAGGGATAGTGAAAAAAGAACTGCGCCAGTTGGCAGATGAAAACAAAATCAAAATCATCGAGGATAAAATTTATAAGTCTAAATAAATGCCGGATAAAACTCCTCATATCATTTTCGCCGTAACCAACGATCTGACTTACGACCGGCGCATGGATAGAATTTGCTCCACTCTCGCTTCAAATGGATTTCAAATTACCCTTGTAGGGAGAAAATTGAATAAATCACTCCCTTTCCATAGCGATACGTATAAAGGTGTGCGGTTAAGATGTTGGTTTACCACAGGTTTCCCTTTTTATGCAGAATACAATCTTCGGTTATTTTTTTGGCTCCTGTTCAGGTCATGTGAGGTGATTTGTGCCTGCGATTTGGATACCGCATTGCCGGTGAGAATGATCGCCCTTCTCCGGAAAAAAAAATCAGTGTTGGACGCGCATGAGTATTTCACCGAAGTCCCGGAAATCACTTCACGTCCGCGCATAAAGGTATTCTGGGAATGGGTGGGGAGAATAACCATTCCGAAATTCAATCTTCGGTATACGGTGGGAGAAGAACTGGCCAGGTTGATGGGGGAAACGTACAAAGTTCCGTTTCATATCATTCGGAATATCGCCCCGTACCTTCCTTCACAAAACATGGAAGAAGAAATACTACAGCGGGAAAAAATATTATTGTACCAGGGTGCCCTGAATATTGGCAGGGGCCTGGAGATTCTGCTGGCAACCATGAACCGATTACCGGATTGGCAACTGTGGCTTGCAGGAGAAGGAGATATTTCAACCATTTTACATGACTATACCATTCAGCATCATTTAGAAAAGCAGATACATTTTTTAGGTTGGGTTAAACCTCAGGATCTGCCGGCGCTGATGGACAGGGCCAGGCTGGGCATTAATCTGCGTGAAAAAGGAAGTCTTAATGATTATTATTCACTGCCGAATAAATTTTTTGATTGCCTTCACGCCGGCCTTCCCTCCATTAATATGAAATACCCCGAATATGAACGGATAGTGGAGCGGTTTGAATGCGCCATATTAATTGATCAGCTTTCAATAGATCAGTTGGTCGCGACTATTAATGAAATAGAAACCAATCCTGAAAAATTAGTAGTGATGTCAAAAGCCTGTAAGTTGGCCGCCACGGAATTTACCTGGAGCAGGGAGGCATCGAAGCTGGTTGCGCTGTACCGTGAACTTATACCAACCTGATCAGGACAGAGGTCAGGGTTCCTATATTTACCTTCATATTAAATACACACCGTGAAATTTTTTCCGACGGGCCAGGGATGAATATGAATATTTTCTTCAATGGCTCGACCGGCTCAAAAAAATCAATCGAGGTAAATGGATAAGGTCGTTGCCGGATAAGCGTTTCCAGTTCTATACAGGAAGTAGTTGCCTAACGCCTCGGGCCCCATGTATGTACAGTTGAAGTATTGTAAATCAGACGGCAGGTTGATTGAGAATCTATAGTAGTTTATCATCCTTTTAAATCAGGATCCAATTTGCCTGCGAGGTCAAGAAGGAAAGTGTACTCTGTAGCAGTCTCCTTAAAAGCCCTGAAACGACCGGATGCACCCCCATGCCCGGCTTCCATATTCGTCTTTAGCAAAAGCGGATTATGATCTGTTTTCATGGCCCTGAGTTTGGCCACCCACTTGGCAGGTTCGAAATATTGCACCTGTGAATCATGCAGGCCAGTAGTGACCAACAGGGGAGGATAGGCTTTGGCTTCTACATTGTCATAAGGAGAGTAACCTTTGATGTAATCGTAGTAGGCCTTGTCCTTTGGATTACCCCACTCATCAAATTCACCAGTGGTCAGGGGAATGCTTTCATCCAGCATGGTCGTCACTACATCGACGAAAGGAACTGCTGCAATTACACCTGCCCAAAGATCAGGAGCCATATTCAACACCGCGCCCATCAAGAGGCCGCCAGCTGATCCGCCCATAGCAAATAATTTTTTGGGATCCGAATATTGATGGTCGATGAGATAGTGACCGCAATCAATAAAATCAGTAAAGGTGTTTTTCTTGTTCAGCAATTTACCATCCTCATACCATTGCCTGCCCATTTCCTCACCACCCCGGATGTGAGCAATAGCATATACGAAACCTCTGTTGAGCAAACTCAATCGTGACATACTGAAAGCAGGGTCCATACTGTATCCGTAAGAACCATATCCATATAACAGGCATGGACTGGTTCCATCCAGTTTAGTGTCTTTGTGATATACAATACTGACAGGTACTTCCACGCCATCCCTTACTTTAACCATCACCCGTTCACTTCGGTAATCGGCGGGATCAAATCCACCCAGCACTTCCTGCTGTTTTAGCATGACCCGCTTTTTGGTGCGCATATCGAAATCATAAGTGGTATTGGGCGTAGTCATGGACTCATAGTTGAATCGAAGCACTTCAGAAGCAAATTCAGCGTTAGTAGCGGTCGATACTACATACGCCGCATCATCAAATTTGATGTAATAGTCTTCCCCTTTCACCGGCATTACCCTGAGTTGGGTGAGTCCTGCTTTGCGCTCGGACAAAACCAGGAAATCACTAAATACATCCATTCCCTCCAATAATACATCCGGCCGGTTGGGAATGACTTCAGTCCAGTTCTCTTCAGTTGTTTTGGTTTCCGGTGTTTTCATCAGTCTGAAGTTCAGCGCATCTTTATTGGTAACCACATACCAGATATTATTGAAATGGTAAATGTCATATTCGAGATTGCGACGACGGGACTGGAACATAGTAAATGCACCATCCGGCTTACTGGCATCAAGAAATTGATATTCCTGGCTCAGGGTGGAGTAGGACGCGATGATGATATATTTTCTGGACTTGGTTTTGTATACCCCAGTTCCAAAAGTCTCATCTTTTTCTTCATAGACCAGTTGATCTTCTTTTACCGGAGTGCCCACATGATGTTTCCAGATTTTATTTTCCCGCAAAGTGGAATCCTTCGTTGTATAAAAGAGTGTCCTGTTATCCGCTGCCCAAACAGCGCTGCCACCTGTATTGGGAATCACATCAGGTAGCATAAGACCGGTGATGAGATCTTTAAACCGAAGAGTATAAATTCTTCGGCTTAACGTGTCTTCTCCATACACCAGCGTTTTGTTATCAGGACTAACAGAGAAACTGCCGATGGAAAAGAAATCGTAGGTTTTAGCCAACTCATTGACATTGAGCATGATTTCTTCCGGAGCCTGGAGATTATCTTTTTTCCGGCTATAGACTGGATATTCCTGACCTTCTTCATATCGGGTGAGGTAGAAGTAACCATTGTCTTTATAGGGCACTGACAGGTCGGTTTGTTTGACACGACCGATGAGTTCATTGTAAAGCTTAGCCTCAAATCCTTTCACGTGCGACATCATAGTGTCAGTATATTTGTTTTCCGCTGTGAGGTAGTCCGTCACCTCCGGGTTTTCCCGCTCGTTGAGCCAGTAATAAGGATCCTGTCGGGTATCGCCATGGATCGTAAGCGCTTTAGGCTTGCGGGTGGCGGAAGGGGCAGTTATGTTTTGTTCGGCCATATGGAGCAAAGAACTGTTAGCGATTCTTGAGGTTGAATGATTCGATTGGCAATTGACCAGGACCAGAAAAGTCAGGATCAGGCTGCAATAGCCTAAAAATTTCATCTTTTGCATGCAAAGGTAAGTGTTAAGAGAAAAGCGAAGCGGAAGAATGAATAGGTATGTATTGTTCGGGAGGGACCAGAAGTAAGCCTATAAAAGAAAAATGGAATTAACTATCGTTTTATACGGGTAGCGCTTGTTTTTCTATCCAATCCATATAAGCGAGTACCCGGCAGCTAAAATTGAAGACAGGGTATTTCCGGCGGAGCAATGATTCTAAATACTACCTTAGTGATCCAATACAATTTGCTGACGTGGATGCACAAACAACTTCCGACCTCATCATGATCAGGCCTGCCGCTTTTGGTTTCAACAACCAGACGGCGGACAACAATACTTTCCAGCATATTCCGCAAGTCGATCCGCTGGACATCCGGCAGGGTGCTTTAAAAGAATTTGATGAGCTGGTCAGCAAATTAAGAACACAAGGGATTCATGTAAAAGTATTTGATGATACTCCAGACCCGTCTAAACCTGATGCGGTATTTCCAAATAACTGGGTAACCTTTCATGCGGACGGCCGCATCGTAACCTATCCTATGTTTTCACCTTTGCGTCGTCTTGAAAGAAGAAATGACATCCTGTTAAAGGTGGCGGAAGATTATGGTTTCGAAGAAAAGGTGGATCTCGAAGATTATGAAGATGAATCAAAATATCTCGAAGGCACGGGAAGTATGGTACTCGACCGGGCCAATAAAATAGCCTATGCCTGCCTCAGTCCGAGAACGGATGCCGCATTGTTTGAAAAATGGTGCGACATCATGGATTTCACTCCATTTACTTTTCATGCCCGGATCCATGCAAAGGATATCTACCATACCAATGTGATGATGGCCATAGGGGAAGGTGTGGCTATTGTTTGTTTTGATGTCGTGGAAGAAGATAAAAGGAAAGCGTTGTATGATCTGCTGGAAACCACTGGCCATGAGATCGTGATGTTAAGCGAAGAACAGGTGATGTCCTTCGCCGGAAATATGCTTGCCGTACAAAATAAAAAAGAGGAACAACTTATGATTATGTCAGGTTCAGCCTTCCGGAGTCTCCTTCCAAACCAGATCCAATTGATTGAAAAATATGCCCGTATTATTCACAGTGATGTCGATACTATTGAATCAGTGGGAGGGGGCAGTGTTCGTTGCATGATTGCTGAAAATTTTCTTCCACATATTTAAGTACAAATAATATTAAAAAATTATATTTGAAGCACCGCAAACCAACTGCTGATGCCTTTACACATACATAAGGTTTACAATCTTTTGACCTTTGAAGTATCTCTCCTATATATTCTGGTTGCTACATTTGGTATTTACATAACAAACATAAATAATTGAATATGAGATTATTACTACCCCTTTTGGGATTGATTTTATCCCTTTCTGTTTATGGTCAGGGCACTACTACCGGTACAGTTACTGGCCGCATCACTGATCAGGGCGGTACCGCCATGATTGGAGTCACCGTGGTTGCTGTGCATACGCCGTCCGGAACCACTTTCGGAACCGTGACGAATGAAGATGGATATTATCGACTCGAACATCTTCGCGTCGGTGGTCCATATACGATCACGGCTACATACACAGGTTTTGGCGATGTAGCCATAGAAGGTGTGGATGTTCGTCTGGGAGAAACCGGCAAATATGATTTCAAAATGCAGGAAGCAATGTACACGAACTGACCACAATTGAAGTAGTTGCTAAATCCAGTAATACGGGTCAGACGGCAGGGGCCAGCACCCAGATATCTTCGGATATGATTGACAAGATGCCTACCCTGAACCGGGATATTGATGACTATTTGCGAGTCACTCCTCAAGCATCCGGTTATAGTGGCGGGACGACATTTGCCGGCGTTAATAACCGGTATAACGCCATCTATATTGATGGTGCAGTCAATAATGATGTTTTTGGATTGGCTTCTTCCGGTACCAATGGTGGTCAAACCGGTATTTCGCCATTCTCCATTGATATTATTGATCAATTCCAGGTAGCCCTTTCCCCTTATGATGTTTCATTGGGTGGTTTTGCCGGAGCAGCTGTGAATGCCGTTACTAAATCGGGGACCAATAACGTGGAAGGTACCGCCTATTACTTCTTACAAAACGAGGGATTAGTAGGAAAAACGAATCAGTCATTAATTGATCGGGTTGGCGGAAATGCGACCAAAGTAGCCGATTTTAGTAAATCCACTTATGGCGCCTCCCTTGGAGGTCCTATCGTCAAGGATAAGATCTTTTATTTCGTTAATGCGGAAATCCAAAAAGATGAGATTCCCTCTCCTTTTAATTTTGGAACCTACCAGGGAAACTCGACCCAGGACGATCTCAATCAACTCCGTAATTTCCTGATCGAAACCTATAATTACGATCCGGGGACGTTTGGTGACGTGAATGATGAGCTGAAAGGATTGAAGCTTTTTGGAAAGATAGATTTTAACCTGAGTAAAACCAATCGACTTACCCTGCGTCACAGTTATACCAAAGCAGAACAATATGATCGCACGGCGAGTTTAAATAATACCATCCATTTCTCCAATGATGGTATCTATTTTCCCAGCACGACCAACTCCAGCGCCCTCGAATTAAACAGTCAATTTGGCAACAGCAAGTCCAATAATCTTATTTTGGGCTATACTTCAGTCTTTGATGACCGTGATCCCATCGGTGGTGATTTTCCTTATTTGATTCTTGAAGATGGCGGCTCCAATACGATTCAGTTGGGTTCTGAACAGTTCTCCACAGGTAATCAATTGAAGCAAAACATATTCACCCTTACGGACAACTTTAAAATTTATAAAGGCGCCCATACGTTTACCTTTGGTACGCACAATGAATTTTATAAAATCTATAATTTATTCATTGCTCAGAACTACGGTACTTACCGGTACACCAGTATAGGTTCTTTTGAAGCTAATGATCCTGCCAAAGAGTATGACCGCACCTATTCCCTGGTAGACAATATCACGGGCGACGGATCCGCTGCAGCAGCCGATTTTAATGCACTGCAGTTGGGAGTATATGCACAGGATGAATGGACGGTGACTGATAAACTTTCCCTGATGGGAGGTGTCCGACTGGATGTCCCGATCATCACCTCTAATCCCGTGGAAGATACCTATTTCAATACCACGGCCCTGCCCAAAATGCAGGCCCAATATGAGGTCGCCAATAACATCCAGGCCGGTAAAGCTCCGGACGGACAATTGATGATCGCTCCACGACTTGGTTTTACGTATGACTTATCAGGAGATTCGAAGAGTGTACTTCGCGGGGGATTGGGTGTGTTCAACAGCCGTATTCCTTTTGTTTGGCCGGGAGCCATGTTTAACAACAATGGGCTGACCCTGGGCAAGGTGGATGAAACCAATGCCGGTGAACCAATCTTGTTCCGTCCTGATATACAAAACCAATACAAGAACCCGACCTTCTCAATTCCATCAGGGGATATCAACATTTTTACCAAAGATTTCAAATATCCGCAAGTATTCAGAGCTAATCTGGCCCTGGATACCAAGTTGCCTTTCGGAATTTCCGCCACCTTCGAGGGTATCTATACCAAGACTATGAATAATGTCTTGTACACGAATGTCAATAGTTCACTGGAGAACCCGAAGAACTGGACCAATGCGCCGGATGATCGCGTAATCTATACGCGTACCTCCATCGATCCTACTTATTCAGCCGTTTATGTAGGCTCCAATACCAAAGAAGGCAACACCTATACATTGACCGCCATTCTCGCTAAATCTTTTGATTTTGGATTGGATGTCAATGTAGCTTACACGCATGGAGATGCTAATGCAGTGAACGAAGGAACCTCTTCCCAGAATTCTTCGCAATGGAGAGGACAGGTTAGTCAGCAATATGGTAGAAACAACCCGGTTTACGGCAGATCAGATTTTGCTCAGGGCGATCGGGTATTTGCTTCGCTCGGGTACAGAATCAACTGGACAAAAGATAAAAACGTAGCGACAACCCTGTCCCTGTTCTATGATGGAATGACCGGAAGTCCCTATTCCTACGTCATCGGTGGCAGTAGTGGAAGGAATATCAATAACGAAACAGGAAGCACCAGTGCCAACCGCACCCTGATTTATATTCCTGCTTCAGCATCGGATATCAACCTGGTTGACTATACCTCATCAGGTAATGTGGTCGACGCCGCTACGCAATGGAATAATCTGAATGCCTTCATTGAAAATGATCCCTATCTCAGCAAGCACAGAGGTCAATATGCAGAAAAGAATTCTAACTGGATGCCATATACCCCCTTCCTTGACTTTTCACTTCGTCAGGATTTCGGAGTTCATGTCGGCGACAAGAACCATAAAATACAGTTAAGTTGGGACGTTTTCAATTTCGCCAACCTCCTCAATAAATCATGGGGTACACGGTACTATGTTCCAGGTGATTTCAACAATTTCTTCCTGTATAATTTTGTAGGTTATGAAAGCGATGGTACCACACCTAAGTTTAATTATACTTACGGAGACAAGACAGGAAAGGACGCTTTAGGGATCTCCGATTATTCTTCCCGTTGGCAAATGCGATTAGGCCTTCGTTATATCTTTGATTAACAAACATACTTTTATCTTTTAAATAGCGCTTCAACATGCTTCGTTGAAGCGCTATTTTTTTATCTTACAGTTCATTCCTAAACTGGATATTCGGATTATGAAACAGCCATTTTTATTCCTTGTACTTATTATCGTATTTACGCTGCGCATGCAGGCCCAGGTCATTATCAACGAGATCAGCTACAATCCTCCTGAATCAGGCAATGACTCCCTGGAATACGTCGAACTTTTTAATGCCGGAGCATCAGGGGTGAATATTCATGGCTGGTATTTTGCAAAAGGAATTGATGATACCTTGCCCGATATGATGCTGGATGCCGGTGCCTATTTTGTTACCGCCATCAAGTCCCAGGCTATGTCCAATGTGTTCGGTATTGCCGTGCATCAGTGGAAGAGCGGTGCGCTAAGTAATAGTGGGGAAACCATCACACTGGTGGATGCCGGAGGAAACCTGGTGGATAGTGTCGCTTATAAAAAAACAGATCCATGGCCAACAGCGGCGAATGGAATGGGACCGTCTTTAGAATTGAAAGATGCCGGGTCAGATAACAATGATGGATCCAACTGGCAGGCGAGTGGGGCCCATACCGGAGTTATCATTAATGGCTTTGAAGTAAGTGGTACTCCCGGTGCGCAAAACTCGGGAGGAAGTACCGGCGGCCCGGCGATCACCATTGACCTGGCTAATTTCCAGTTCACCCCAAAAAATGCTGTTGTCAAAATTGGCGACCTGGTGCGATGGGTCAATAATGATCCTACACAGCACAATGTAGATGGATTACAAAGTGTGTATCCCATGAATCCAGCTGATCTTTATAGCGGAGCACCAGCGGCAGGACCCTGGCAATTTGATTTTACTCCCACCGTGGCAGGATTGTATAATTATCAATGCGATATTCATGTACTCAGTGGAATGGTAGGGACGTTAGGGGTGTATGATCCATTGACCTATACTGATTTTCCGCTTCGCATTCTCCGATTGACCGATGGCATGAATGGACAGCATATCTATAATGGAGTGCCGACCACGGTGACTGGTGTCGTTCATGGAGTGAATTTTCTACCTACCGGATATTCATTCTACATTATCAATTCGGACAATATAGGGATCAATGTCTTTTCGGCTATACCCGGAAGTTACACGGTGGCGGAAGGCGACATGGTGAAAGTGTCAGGCGTTATTGATCAGTTTAACGGTTTGCTCGAAATAGTACCTGATGCTATTGAAATGCTCTCTTCGGGCAATGCATTGAATGTACCATGGACTATTACTGAGGTCACCGAAGAAGATGAAGGAAGTTACATTGAAGCCAATCAGCTTACAGTCGATAGTGTGCAAGTGACAGGCACATCCGGATTCAATATTTTTACCAGCCACCCTTCAGGATCCAAAATTTTGATCCGCGTGGATGTAGACGCCCCAATACTACTCACGGCAGCAGACTTCCACCCGGGTGATATCATCGCCGTCACCGGCATCGGTACTCAGTTTGATGCTAGTTTCCCATACACGGAAGGATATCAAATCCTGGCTGTTCAACTTGCTATCATCAATGGTCTTCCCGCTTTGCAAAACGATGCCATTTCGATGAGCCCTAATCCTGTTACCGAACAATTGACTTTTAGCAGTAGCTTGATAATCGAAAGCCTGGAATTGTATTCCCGGGATGGAAAACAGATTCGGGTGCAAAAAGGAAATGATAAAAACAGGACCCTGAATGTTTCCGATCTGTCAGCCGGAATATATTTCGTAAGGGCTGTCACAACGGATGGTATTTGGACTTCAAAAGTTATAGTGGAAAGGTAGACATTCAAATTTATCTCTCAAATTGTAACAGGAATTTCTGTTGAAGCGATTTAGGGGCATAATAAAGAAACATACAGCCTTAAAAATTCTTCTTTCTGTTTCAGCCGGTATTGCATGATCCATCTGGGGTGGGGGATAGGTATAACTACCTTCCACCATCGATAGCGATCATTCAGCCGACTTAAATAATTATAGTTCTTTCCCTGGCCTATACAATAGACGACTTCATCCTGGCACCCAAAGGTTCGTTGGGTTTCAATGTTCTGTACAATAAACGGCTCCATCTTTTTAGCCAACAGGGTGTTGTCATAATAATTATAATTGAGGCCATTTTTTACCAGGCCTAATGGACTTAAAGAGGCGACATAATATTTTGAGAAAAAAACAGGAGGCCCTCCGCATCGTTCTATCATTTCGTAAATAAAAACGCTTGACAATTCCTGCTTCTTGGGCAAGTCATTTTCAATACCCAGCTTAGCCAAACGAATAGGATCCGTAAAAGGTACGCCGGTAATGCCGGCGCCGAATCTTCCCGGGTTTATACCTAAAAGGAATATCCTGGGGATATGATCGGCGTAATAAGTGTTGTAAAAGGCTTCCATACATTGCCTGGTGTTGGGATCCTGATAAGGCAATAACCAATGGATGCCTTCTGGCAATCGAAAACCTGGTTTCAATTGGAAATGATAGTCTAAAACCCGGGCGCCAAAGTGCATGGATTAAATGTAAGACTTGCCTGCCAAAAGAGGAAGGAAACAAAAATCACGTGCTATGGTCAGGTATTTATCCAGGCCCGGACTTAACGAAGATGAACTGAACATTTTGAATCATTACATTATACGGGGCTTGGCTTAAAGTGATACTTTATATTATTTTCCTATATTACCCTTCAATTAGTTCGGTGAATGAATAGAAGACATGATAAAGGCAATCCGCTTCGTTTTCATAGAAATGAAATAATTTGCAGGCGTTAAAAAATGTGCGGTAAAATGATGGGACAGCTATTAATCCTGATTTTTTATGCCTGGACATGGGTCTCTTGCCAGGTACAGGGGGGTGACCCCATCAAATTAATTCCTGTAAGTCCATTGCCTGAGGAGTTGAAAGAAAATTCAGGATTGATCGAGTTAGATGACGACAATTATATAGGACTCAACGATAGTGGCAACGCACCCGAACTCTATGTTTTTTCTATCAAACGCCGGAGTGGGACACGGGTGATCAAAATAAAAAATGCTCAAAATGTGGATTGGGAAGACCTGACGTATGATATGGACTATGTCTATATCGGTGATGTAGGTAATAATGATGGCAACCGACATGACCTGACCATTTATAGGTTGAAGAAAGACGATTTAAGAAAATTTGCTGAAGCCGATGCCGAAAAGATCACCTATACCTACGATACACAGACCAAATTCAAGCCTTCATCCAAAAATAATTTTGATTGTGAAGCTATGATTTGTGTAGGAGACAGCCTGTACCTGTTTACGAAGAACAGAGGTAATCAAAAAACAGATCTGTTTGTTCTTCCAAAATTGCCAGGGGATTACAAAGCAAAACACCTTAGCCAATTTAATTCCAATGGAATGATCACCTCTGCCGCCATCAGGCAGAAGGCTGACAAAAGCGATCTCGTGTTGATCGGGTACAAAACCAAAAGCCATACCTACAATGGATTTCTGATTTATTTTCCGGGCATTGAAGGGACACATTTTTTTAGTCCTTTGCCTAAACGCATCGACTTCAATACTCCGTTGCAAATCGAATCTGTTTTATATCACGGTGAGCACCAGGTGTATATCAGCAATGAAGAATCCAATGGACATGAAGGACTGATTTACAGGGCAGATTTACCTGATTAATTTTCCCATAATATATATTATGTTAAATAGATAAATCCGGTCATTTCCTCCTCTAAACTGAATACTTAGTTAATGCTTACCCACCTGTCCTCCAGGGGTTTCATAATTCCAATGGGTACACTGTTTAAATGCGCTCCAGAAAGCAACAATTTAATTTCTTCAACAGCATCCGGCGCAACAGCAATCAACAGTCCACCACTGGTCTGAGGATCATAGACCAGGTTTTTATAATCATCTTTCATCAATTCTATAGCTGATCCATAGCTTTTATAATTGCGGATCGTCCCTCCGGGAACACAACCTGCTTCAATGTAAAAATCCAGTGAGGAATCAATAACGGGAAGCTTATGGTAGTGAATAGTGGCCGATGTATTACTGGCCTTACACATTTCAAGCAAGTGGCCCGCCAGGCCAAATCCGGTAACGTCAGTCATCGCATGTACAGCTTTCTTTTTTCCCAATTGCTCCCCTATCGAATTCAGCTGTATCATGACCTCCTCAGCCAGGTTTTCGTGCTGGCTTAGTAGTATCCCTTTTTTTTGTGCAGTAGTCAATATCCCAATGCCTAAGGGTTTGGTCAGGAACAAAACATCGCCAGGCTGCGCACCTCCATTTTTCTTTATGTTTTCAATTGATACTTTCCCTGTCACGGCAAGTCCAAAAATGGGTTCAGGGGCATCAATACTATGGCCACCGGCCAAGGGTATGCCTGCCTCCTGACAGGTCTGTTGCGCACCTTTCACTACCTGCCCCGCCACTTCAGGAGGAATAGAACTGATCGGCCAGCCTAATATGGCAATGGCCATCAAAGGGCTACCTCCCATGGCATAAATATCGCTGATGGCATTAGTGGCAGCAATTCGCCCAAAGGTGAATGGATCATCCACAATGGGCATAAAAAAATCGGTGGTACTTATGATAGCCGAACCATCTCCCAGGTCCATCACCGCAGCATCATCTTTTTCTTCATTTCCCACTAACAGCGATGGAAATACACTTCCGGATTTTCCAGCTACCGCCAGGATGGAATCCAAAACGGAAGGTGCGATTTTGCAACCGCATCCCGCACCATGACTATATTGAGTCAGTTTATACAGTTGTTCAGGAGGTGTTTTGAGTTCGTTCATGCTGAGTTGATTTCGATTCATCTCCTGTTCGCAATAATTCAGGATGTTGCCGGGAATAATTTAGGAGTTGTTGGGTGTTAGCCTCTACATCATTGCATTCTGGAAAAGGTATGACTTTTTCAGCGGGCCAGTTAGCCAATTGAAAACGATAAGACTTGTCATAATACTTCAGTGCTATTCCCGCCGCCGTCCTCAAATCGCCTTTGTCCAACGCCTGGATAGATTGCTGAAAGGCTAATCCACCTAAACGTTTTCTAATTCGCCCGAAGGAATCCTTTAACGCGGCAATATCCACAGACTCGCTATAATAACGCAATGCACGATCGAGGCGGGCTTCTTCATTGACTTCGATCGCGAACAAGGTTGAAGTTCTTATTTTATCCCATAGCCCTTCAGGCATATAAGTCTTGCCAATATTTTTGGATTCATTTTCCATCCATACCGGCCTATACGGATCGAATTTTATAAACTCACAAAAAAGATCGTTTTCAAACTGTTCATTCGTAGGCTGTTCTTCTTCTCCTATGGAACCGAAAGCACTGCCCTTATGATGTGCGAGACCCTCGAGATCAATAACTTGTTCACCGGCCTGTCGCAAAAGCTCCAATATTTCCGTTTTGCCTGCACCGGTACACCCGCCCACGATGAAGAGTTCAAAATCATTTTCATTAAAAAATGCATGAAGGGCGCTCCTGAAACTTTTATAACCTCCGGCCAGGCGGGTTACTTCAATTCCGGCAAAACGAAAAAGCCATTCCACGGCCTTACTTCTGTTTCCGCCACGCCAACAATGGATCAGGATTTTGGATTCGGAATTTTGAGCTAAGGCTCTCCCCTGCCTGACCAGACTTTTCATTTTACCGCCAGCGATGGCCAGCCCGGCATCCATGGCTGCTTCACGGGAGGCCTGCTTATACAAGGTTCCGATCTTGGCCCGTTCTTCATCAGAAAACAAAGGAAGATTGATGGCGCCCGGAATATGTCCGTCCTCGTACTCCCCCGGCGACCGTACATCCACCACTTGCCACTGATCCAGCAGGGCCAACACTTCTCTTGTCTCCATGATAAGCTTCATGCCGGATCAAAGATACAAGGCTTACCCATGAAAAAAGGAAGCTAACTTCTTAGCTTCCTTTAACAAAAGACCAGATTAGTATGAAAAAACTCTACTTTCCGAAGGAAGGGTATTCCATTTTTGAAATACACTCCATAAACGTATGAAAGGATGGAATTGGTACGGTAAGGTTGCACCTGAGGATAGCTGTTCTACAAATTGCATCAATTTGTCGACCGAATATTCAATACAGGTTATAAACAAATGTCGGCAAGCGGTCAGTATTGCCAGCGGTCAAGGAGTTGAAGAAAAAGACGGGATGTATTATAGGCATCATCAATGGCCCGGTGCGGTGTTCCTTCAAATTCAATAGCATTTCGTTCCAGGGCTTTTTGCAAGCCGACTTCTTTTCGCAATCGATGAATACTTGCATATTGGGCTTTTAGGTTAATGCTGGGAGGAAGAAAGGAAGCATTATAGTTATGGCGTTGGCACTCCGCTTTGATGATATCAATATCCTTATCGCCCCAGGTGCAAATCAGTGCATGAGCATCTTCCATCTCCAGCCAATCATGGAAAGACTGGATAACCTGATTAAAGGTCCTGGCTTTATTGACCTGGTCCTGGGAAATGGTGGTAAGCTCCATACAATAGGCTGAAAGTCTTGGATGGTCAACAGGTCGCACAAAACTTTGAAACTGGCCCATCCATTCGCCATACCCGTTGACCCGGAATGCGGCAAGTTCTATGATTTCGGAACGTCGATCCATTACATTTCCCTGCCAGCAGGTGGCTTCCAGATCCAAAATCAAAAACTGCATTTCTTTGGTTATTCTTCAGTTTGCTGTAATCGGTCCTGCGCCTGCAGCACCTTATCCTGGTCCCAATGAATGGCTTCTTCGAGCCCATAACCCGATAATCGATTATGATAATAATAGACCAGCATGGGATTCTTCGCAATGATATTATCGTGGTGACCAAATTTGAGTGGCCAGATCGCATGAAAAGATCCGAGGTATTTTATTCCATGCTCGATACTGGCATTAACATCCAGGGTATGCAGTTCTTCCTGCAATTTAATTTCACCTTTTTTCTCCATCTCTTTCAGTTTATCCAGGAATTTGCTGAACGTATTCCGAAAGAGCGGCAATGGAATGCTTAACATCTCAACGGGCAGACGCAGTACGGCAAAAAGATCCATAGCCGGATAAAGCTTGATCAATAATTCAAATGCCGTGAACGCGGCCAGGTGACTGGTTAATACCACATAATACCGATGGTAATTCTCCACCACTTTATCGGCCAGCTTACGGGTATATACAGATTCCCGCTGGCGGTTGGCTTCGATTTTCCCATGCAGAGAAAAGAACTCCCGGATATTGACTTCCTGGTTTCGTTCATCAATGCTTCGCGCTTCAGCATCCAGTTTGAATCCCAATACATCCATAGGTTCTCCAAACGACAAGTGAATCTCATTGGATCGGGCGAAAAATTTCCACGCAAAAGTGAGGACATTACGTAAACTGAGATTTTTTCTGCCTGAGGAAACATATTTTTCTTCTCCTGTCGCCTTCAGGTAACTGCTGATGAGCGATTGGGCTTCCAGGGTACAGTGATATCCTATGATGACGGGAACCACGATTATTTTTTGATCCCCTCCAAGTTGGTAGATAGAACGCTGCGCCGCCAGCAGGGAATTGAGCAGGCCATATTTCAATTCTTTTTCAATCTCACCTGATCTGGAGCGTGTACCACCCGGAAAAAACAAACTGTTGGTTCCTTTTTCCAGCATTACCTGGGACATAATCTTGAGACTATCCAGGTAAATGGGATTCTTTTTTCTGCGGTCAACCCGGTAAGCGCCCAATCGGGTCATATAAAAGGCAAAAAGTTCTGATTCATACAGGTTAAGTCCGGCTCCATAAGAAAAGGCAGGAAGCCCAACTACCGCATCCAGTGCATAACCGATTAAGACGCTGTCGAGATTTGAAAGATGAGTCGGAAGAATGACCACAGTTCCATATTTAAACATATTCCGGACATGATCAATATCGCCATGTAGACGGATGCGCTGATAGAGTTCAAGTTTGGTTCGGAACAGTCTTCGGTAATTTTTCCCTGCAGCCGCATTCAGCAATCGCTTAAAAAATAGAGTGAGGAACTTCCTGGCAAATAAAAAAGTACTCTCCTTAAAATTGCCCGCAATTTCGGTGGTATACCGGTGAATGATGCGTTTGAGGATCTCGCTATTGTTCTGGAACCTGATTTCAGGCTTGTGTTTTTCATTTGCCGTGACTTCGCTGCGTACCCTTTTCCAAAATTGTTGTTCATTTGGCGGATCCACCTTCCAGGGCGTTTCTTTAAGCCGGATGAGTTCAAGGTAACAGACCCTGGAAATGAGATCTCCAATGCGATCACCATGCTTTTCAATGATATGGTCGAGCGTCAGCTGATCAACAGTTTCAATCAATCCATCCCTGTCTTCATAAAGCTTATGAATCGGCCAATCCCGGATATTGGGCAGTAAGGGTGGATATATGCGCATCTTTCGTTTCAAAGGCCTAATGAGCAAAAGTATCATTCATCTGCCTGATATAGGAAAGTATTTCCTCCCTTCCCCGGGCAACCAGACTGCTGGTAACAAAGAAAGGTGGAAGTTCTTCCCATTCTTCAAGTATGGAGGATTGATAGTCGCCAAGCGCTTTTTCCAGTTCTGCCGGTTTAAGTTTATCTGATTTGGTAAAAAGTATACTAAAAGGTACCCGGTGTTCACCCAGAAATCGCATAAACTCACGGTCATTGTCCATCTGGGGATGCCGGATATCCAGCAATAAAAAGGCATTCACCAGGTTTTCACGCTTCAGGACATAATTATCAATCATGGCTGACCAATTGCCCCGGGTGGACCTGGAGACCTGGGCAAAACCATATCCAGGCAGATCGGCAATAATCCACTCAGGGTTTTCCATTACTTTATAAATATTAATTGTCTGGGTTTTCCCGGGTTTTTTTGATGTCCGGGCTAAGTCATCTTTGCCAGTCAAATAATTGATAATGGAGGACTTGCCTACATTGGATCTTCCTATGAAGCAATATTCCGGAGAAGGATAAACCGGGCATTGTTTAACTTCAGTGAAACTTCCAATGTAGTTGACATCAAGGGCAGAGGTAATCATTCAACGGGCTTTCAACTATTAATTAGTGGTTAAAGTTACAACTCTATAACCCCACGGTGAAACTCTGTCGATTATGTGACGTTTGTGGTAAAGGAACAGAAAAGAATTAATGATGCAATTTCAGTTCAGGATTCACCGAATACTGGGTGTGCTGTTTCTATTTGTGCTATGGGCTCAGGCTCAGGCCCAGTCGTCCGCAGGAATTAAATTCGGACTCTCCACAAAAGACGTTTCCCCGGTTAGTATTTTGGTTATAAACGATGGCATACCCTATTATAATATTTCCGTTGCGGATACCCGGTATGGCATCCATGCCGGAATATTCCTTCAAGTTCATATGGGTCACTTTTTCATCCAGCCTGAACTTTCCTTTAATTCTACTAAGTTAGAGTACAAAGTGGATTCCCTGTTTTCACCAGGCTCAGGATCAGCTTTATTCACCGATGCTTACAGAAACCTGGATGCACCATTTATGTTTGGATTTAAAGCAGGAGCGCTGCGCTTAGGGGTTGGCCCGGTTGGTCATATGTTCATCAGTGCCCAGACCGGTTTTGACAATTATTATGGATTTCATCCGGAACCTGAAAAATTCAGTTATGGATGGCAAGGCGGGATCGGCTTTGATTTCTGGAAATTGCATATTGATGTACGTTATGAAACCAATTCCGCTCAACTTGGCAACTTCATTACTTTCTTTGGTCAATCCTACGATTTTGCAACAGATAATAACCGTGTTATCGGTTCCATAGGTTTATCTTTTTGATAAAACCGCTTTTAGCAAATATTTGATGGTGCCCTGCAATACCTGTGAATGTTAAAACATCAGTTTTTTTTATAATATTGTTTCCCGGACAGACCTAAATGACATGGTCATACGTTAATCGTTTCGAATACTATCAAACAATTAATGAATACCAAATGAAAAAGTTCTTTTTCCTATTGACGGTGCTGTCCCTCTCACTGACCAGCAAAAGTTACAGCCAGTTGAGCATGATTGCTTCCATGGCTATCTCTCCGCAACAGACACCAACTTCGCATTACATTTTTGTCAATCGCTCCTCTCCCGTTGACGAATTCACTTTTGATCTGCACACCGTAAAAGCTTCCTACTTTATCGGGGCCGGTGCCCGGTATGATATCAAGCCATTTTTCTTCCAGGCCGAAGCCCAATACAATAAGCGGGAATATGTCTATGATGTGAAATACACGCTGAAAGGGCGAATCCGCACTGACCAGTCCACCCTGTACACTGAACAAATGAACGTTATCAATATACCACTCAGTCTTGGTGTTGACCTCGGCGTTTTGGATGTAACGAGTGGATTCCTGCCACAATTGATCTTGTCCCAGCAAACTGATCTCGCAGAAATAACAGGATACCATCAAAACCTGAAGTTTTTGCGGTTTGGATGGCAGACCGGTATGGCAGTGAAAATCAATCAAATGCGTATTGGTTTGAATTGGCAGATGGATTTCAACAATTATGCGGATCATGCCTATGTCCGCGATCAGCCACTGGCTTTGCAGGGACGATCAAACCGCTTACTGGGAACCATGAGTTATATTTTTTAAATAGCCTGGAGCGAAGGGTACATCAGGCAATGACACCTACTTCATGAATTGAAGCAGTAGGGCGGATGACAAATGTTCCGGATTCACTTTTTGCACGGTTTGTGCTAACAGTTCCAGGGTTTCCTTTGTCCGAATGATGATCCAGTCATGAAGTTCATGATGTCGTTCCTGTTTGGGATGTAATTTAAAATAGTGATTTGCTTTAGCCACGGACTGGTGTATAAATTCGCGGTAGGATTTTTCTGTCTTCCTGGTCCCCTTTCTCAAAATAGAAATGAGAAACCTGTTCCCATTGTAAGTCTGCAAATCTTCTTCGAGGTCAGCAATATCATCATTGATTTCAGTGATCAGATCATAATATTTCCAGAGGCTTTCTTTCCAGGTGGTTTTCAATGCCGGAGATGCCGTGTAGATCAAATGCCGGATTAACCGAACGTCACAGGATTTAATAGAATAAAATTTTTCAAAAGAAACTTTGGTTGGCCAAACATCCGACCTGCATTGCTCTTCAATGTGTTCATATTTCCGAATCTCCGACAGTAAATCCCGGTGATCCTTGCTTTTATAACCCAAGTCTTCAAGCGAGGAGGTTATATTCTCCCAGTGCCTCTTCAATGCATTTTCTTCCAGCGTCCAATTGCTTTCCAGGTAAGCGTCAAGCAAATAGATTTGCGTCTGGATGCTATGCAGGTGCTCAATGAATTTCTGATTCTGATCCAATTGACCTATTCGCAGCAGATCATTCAACTTACGATAGTCAAACAATTGATTGATCTTATCCGGCAAAACGCCTTCTTCCGTATACTTCATTTTCACCATTCGTTACAACCGGACACCCTTTCGCCTGAAAAAAAATTAATCTGTTTTAATAATTTTCCTGACTACGCGCTCACGGCCAATAGTGAAAATAATATAATAAATCCCAGGTGGAAAAGCTGTTAACGCTAATTCGTGCCTGTATACGCTGCCATACCTGGTTACGCTTCCAAATAGCAAAGGCTCTCCGGTGGATCCTACGACTGAGAAAGGAATAAAGACAGCTTTTGATTCGAAGCTGGCTGTAATCTGATAGATTCCAAGTCCAGGGTTGGGGGAGATGGAAACATAAGTGTTGGATCCTACTGTCGTTGTACTTACCTGGGTCGTGACGGTAACCGTGTCAATAACTTCACATCCTGCACTGTCCCGTACCGTTACCACATAGTCTCCGGGCTCCAGCATAAGGAAAAAGGAATCCTGGCTGAAAGCACCACCATTTAAACTATACAGAACATCGCCAAGTGCTCCAGTGACGGCCACCTGTATCTGCCCTATATCCCCACCTACCGCCGGCACGGTAGTAATCAAAGCATCCAGGTTGCAGGCTACCACTTCAAAAGATGTAGTGTCCATACAGCCTGCACCATCAATGGCAATCATACTGTATGAACCGGCAGTCAGCTGAGTAAATAAATTGCCAGGTTGAAAATGATCGCCACCATCAAGGCTGTAGGTAACGTTTCCCAGGCTATTGCTGGTCTCCCCTATGGCTATGGCATCACCCGCCCCAGGAAAAGATTCCGGTTGAACACCGACATCCAGAGAAAACAAGCATGCTCCTGTCAGGCAAAACTGGCTGGACGTCTCACTCCCAAAGTTAGGTTTAACCAATGCCGCTACTACTCCCCCGTCATCATTAATAATCTGAAAATCCCCGGTTACCCCCTGGGCAGACATGCCGTCTCCAAATGAATCATATACGGTGAAGGTGTAACAAGCTTCCGGGACCAGGCAAAATTCAGTGGTATAGGTATGTTGTTGTTCGGTGAACGCAGCACCGCTGGCAATGACGTTATTATGGGAATCAAATAAATTCCAGCTGGATTCGGAAGGGAAATTATCTGTCTTGAAATAAAGGGTCAGGTTTTGTCCGGAAGGGTTGGCATTGATCATATAATCAATCTTGTTGTTTTCCGGAAGTTCGTCACTTTCTCCGTTGACGAGTGTAGCTGTCATGCTGAAATTATTGCTACCAGGAGTTAGTGGCCCGATCGGAAAATTAAATTCAGTTTCTTCTCCAAAAGCCAATGTGCCATTCCAGTTAATCTCATTGACTAATTCTCCATTGATCGAGATTTGGAATACGATGGAGTACAACGTATCCGCTCCCATATTGTGAATGAGGACTCCCCCATTTGTGACTCCGGAACAAATACTGTTCTCCATTCCATTCGGTTGATATTCGATGGCCACATCTTTATGCGCATATTTGAAAATGACAAACGAAAGCGTATCATTCATTAAGTTCCCGTCATTATCCAGCCCGGTAGCTATCCGAAGGGAATAGGAGCCGGGTGCTATAAAGGCCAACGAAGAAGAAAAAGTGTGCTGATAGGTCTGGTCCACTAATAAGCTATCTACTGTGGCAGGTTCAGTCACCCAATTGCCATTTTCGAATTGATACGCCACATTAAATTGATAGACCGTTTTCAGTCCCCGATTCAATAAGGTAAATGACAAGGGTTCGTTGTCGCCAAGATGGGCACTATTGACTGGAGCCTGTAGGCTGATTGGCAGAATATCAAATGAATCTCTTGCTGCACTGAAAGCCGCAATCCGGGTTGACCAGTCTCCGGCGCTTTTGACATATTCCCCCGCAAACCAGAACGTAGCATCATCTGCCGGATCTACTGACATGGAGGCATAATCACCAAATCGATCCGCTCCCAAACTACCGGTACCTGAGGCAATCTCATACTCTGTAAAAGTCATTTCACCTAAAGGATCGGAAGAATACCTGCCAGTGTAACGGAGGGATGGGTTTTTTTCATACCCGGAAACAGCGTAACCTAACCCGATATTCCCCTGGCCGTCAATTCCAATGGAGCACATAAACCGGTGAAGACCATCTTCGGAACCCACCATCCCTTCCTGGTATAAATGCCAGTCTTCGGTTGGGGTCCTTCTGAATTCCATCCAGCGAATACCGGCTACATCCTGACCGTTCACATCAGCCATGAATGCCATCACAAAAGATTCATGATCGCCAAAATTCCGGTATTGGGCCTTATTAGTAATGATCCATTCCGCCCCATCAATTCCCTGTCCATTGGGTTGGGGTATGCACGAAAATCCGCCGGTACTTTCCAATTGGCATCCATCAGTATCAAAAGGCTGGGTGGGAATGGTCAATATTTCCACATTGGATGAATCTGAATGGTTCCAGTTAATATTGATTTTATTCAGGATCACCTGATCAAAGGCTGCAGTTCCCCAATCATCATCATTCAATTTCACCACCAGCCCGGGACTTCCGGAAGGTGGTGGTGTTTGACCATCCCAATCAACAGGTTGTCCAACTTCAAAGGACACCCCCCCGATTTTGGGAACCGTCAGGCGCTGCATACGTATAGTATCCTTGGCAGCTATTAAATCAGCCCGGTTAAAGGCATAGATGGGTGCGGTCGAACCGCTCTCATTAGTAGTGAGTATAAGGAAATCCGACCAGAGACCATATTTAGGGAAATCAGGAAATCGGGGCGTTTGAAAGGCGTAGGCGGTCCAACTTCCCCGTGGATCGGAAGTACTCGAGATAGCAATTAATACCCGGCGGGCATTAACCGGAGCAAATTCAGTTAAAATCCATTTGTTCACCACCTGGTCATATAATAGAATGGGATCGCCGGCAGAAGATTGACCTACCTGACTCCAGATAGAATTGGCTGAGATAAGATTGCTGACCGGTTGCCCCATTTTATTATATACCCTGAACTTGGTGGCATTGACTACTTCTACGTAAAAGTCCTTTCCAATGTCTCCGTTGACATCCGGAGGACTGCCGCTTCCCTGGCTTTCTGTCAATCCCTCAAAATTCAGGGAAGGAATTATGTCATTGGTCATCATTCGGGACTGGTTGGGATGCCAGGTTGGATCTGCTCCTTGTGGAAGAGCATGAGGATTGTGCCAATCTAATTGATGCCGGCCTTCGAAATTGGGAACAATATGTGGAGCGTTTTTCTCCAGTTCGTTTATTTTAGCCGTATCTGTTGCAGGATACATATAGGCTGAGTACAAAGGCTTGGTGGTTCCCAATTTAAGTCCATAACTCGATTCAGCAGTGTAGTATTTCTGCGCGTGAATACCGGCGGCAGGCAGGCCCAATAACAGGAAGGCAATCCAGGTGACCCCTGAAAAAGGTCGAAAAGGCTGGGCATGGTCAGGCAGCGTTATTTTCATGTATCAAATTTAGATAAAAAGCGGTGGTATTCTTCCGAAGAAAAAATGGGTTTCCGGCCATGGCCATTTTACAGACACTACATAAGGCAGGCATAGATGGATACATCCACTCTAAATTAACCTCATCAGCAATGTTGCATGATGAACGCGCCCTACTATTAAAATCAACACGAAGGATGGAGCTGTTCATTCTGCCTGATTAGAATAATAGTACGGTTTCAATATGGTTTTATAAATCCAAACACCTTGTTAATTCAAACCATGAAAGGCCCGCTGGCCAATTTAATTCTGTCAATTATTTTATTTGGCATTACCTTTGAACAATTAAAATATCACCCAAAAGGAAAAACGCATAATATTTGTGTTTTGTCGTAACATTTATTTTTTCACTTAATTAACGTATCATGATTAATGATCCAGAATTGAAGGCTATGTCTGATGTGTATGATGCACTGAAGAGCCTTGATGCTGATACCCAGAAAAGAGTAACGGATTGGGTATTGGGAAAACTGAAGAGTGGGAGTTCCTCTTCAGGTGCCAAACGCGGTCCAAAACCTGGCGCTAAAAGAGGTCGCAAACGTGGCCGTAAAGCAGGTCGCCCTGCTGCAGCTGCTAACGCTACCGGCGCTAAACGTGGTCCCAAACCAGGTAAAAAGCGTGGCCGTAAAGCCAAAGCCGGAAGACCTGCAGGTACCACTTCGGCCAAGGCTGCAAAGAAGACAGGCAAGCGAGGAAGACCAGCGGGTTCCGGTAAGAAAGCAGTTGCGAAAGCCGGTAAACGCAGAGGCCGTCCGCGTAAGGTGGCTGCTCCTGCAAATGCCTGAAAATCATTTTGATTTTTTAGAAATAAAAAAGCCTGATCAATTGACCAGGCTTTTTTATTTACCTGCGGTTTTATTAATTAAATATAACCAGTTTGAAAGGAACAGATTGATCCCCTACCTGAAATAAAATCAGGTAAACCCCGCTTTCAAGACCAATAGCAGAAAGATCCCAGATTCCACTTGCCGACGATTCCATTCCCCTCGAAGAAATTTTCTCCCCTTCCAGTGTAAGCAACGAAATATTTCCCTTTTCAGGTTTCAAATCATGCCAGGCGATCACAACATTTCCATTGGACGGATTCGGAGTAATGGTAATATTCGAGGACCAATCCACCTGCTTAGTGGCAAGCGCACTACCCACGATTACAGGTGGAGAAGAAACATTATGACATCCATTTGCATCCGTAATCAAATAGGAATATTCACCGGGTAATAAGCCTTCTATGTTGTCACCCGTCGCACCCGTATTCCAGGTAATAACATAAGGGGGCGTCCCACCTATCGGTTCAATCGAGATACTTCCATTATGATCTGCAGGGCCTGTCGCATTACTCACCTCAATATTCGTAGCCTCGACTACATCTGGTTGTGTGATATCAAGCAAAATGTTTTGAATACAACCATGTTGATCGGTTACCTCGCAGGTATATGAACCTGCAACAAGATTAGTAATCGCCGGAGACGAATTTTCGCCGGTGTTCCACAAATAATTATACGGCGCCACACCACCCGTTACCTGAAGGTTAATAGCACCATTTGATCCTCCAAAACAACGGACATTAGTCAGAAGTGATTCGTAGGATATCGCAGATGGTTCGGCTATGGTCTGGGGTCCTGTCAGAAACTGACAGCCATTGGCATCCTGTACCAGGCAGAAATAATCACCGCTGGCTTGATGGAGAATATAATTCTCCGGTTGAAAAGTCCCTGAATTAAAGGAATAGCTGTAGGGGCCTACCCCGCCTGTTATGTCAACTGTTACAGAGCCATTTTCATCTCCAAAACACGGGTTATCTACAATAACAGAACCCGTCATAACCAGCGGAGCCGGCTCATTAATGGTATACTCACTGATAAAAATATTTCCAACATCATCTGTAATGACCAATTGATAAACTCCGGCCACCACGTTTTCCAATGAAGGGGTAGAATATGTTGCACCATTAGGACCTGTCCATTGATACGTGTAATTTCCACTGCCTCCATTGACCGTAAGCGTGATATCACCGCTTGCACTTTCAAAACATTTTGCATCGGAGACAACGGCATTTACATTTAATACACTCCCAATAAAAGAAACTTCTACCATTTGGCAGGATTGACTGACCCCACAGCCATTTTGAACGCTGAGGCAAACTTCATAAGTGCCGGGGGCAGTGAATACGTGGATTACATTCGCATCACCCGATGTTCCTCCATCACCAAAAGTCCAGGTCCATCCGGATACATTACTCCCCGTCGATAAATCATTGCCAATGATGGTGAGTCCGCTTGTCTGGTACTGGTATGCAGATAATGCCGGCTGCAGGCTGTCCATAACAGTGACCACATCTGTCGTCGAACATGAATTTGCAGGGTTCAGCACGGTAAGAGCATAATCTCCGGGAGCGTCCACCACAGGCGTATAAGTGTTAGCACCGGAAACAATATGGCCATTGCTTGTGGACCAGTTGACCATATAAGTAGAATCGCCATTGCCATTCAGCGATAGCGAAAGATTTTCGCAACTGATTGGCAGATCATTTCCTGCGGAAGCCGCAGGCGGATCTATTTGCGAGGTCACGGCAACATCACTGTTTACGGAGCAACCGGTAAATATATCGCCAACGTTTAGTGTGTAATCTCCTCCGGCATCGACTGTGATGGTAGACTGATTAGTTGGTCCGACAATGTGTCCATTGACGGTTGACCATTGGAAAGTGAAATCACCACTACCTCCATTAATATACCCTGTCACAGCCGCAGTAGGCTGCATGCAGGAAACACTTGGGGCTGGTGTAAAATAAAGGTCAGGAGCAGATTCACCGACAATGCTATAATCATGAAGCCACAAGCATCCATTGTTATCTTCTACTTCCACGTTCACCGCGCCGGCCGATAGGTCCAGGATATTTGTACCGAAGACATTCCCGGCTGAAGCGCTTACCGTATAACCTCCAACGCCACCGTCTATGTCTAATGCAATGGTGCCATTGCCCTGATCACAATAATCTGGTGTCAATTCGGTGGATACCGAAATAGCTTCGGGTTCGTTCACTTCAAAAGAAGCTTCAAATTCACATCCATGATTGTCGGTGGCGGTTACGGAATAGGTATTCGCATGAATATTAACCAGGTCCTGTGTATGGGCACCATTGCTCCAGTTGTAGATAAAGGGAGGTGTACCCTCTGCCAATGCAATGGATATGCTTCCTGTGGCGGCACCATTGCAAAGTACATCTTCAATTTCTGACGATGCCAGGCTGATGGGAGCATCTTGTCCTGGCACGATGATATTATCTAAAACAACAAATTTGCCGTTATGCTCGGTTACGGTTACGCTGTAAGTACCTGCTCCAACATTATCCAGCGTAGGACCTGTATGTCCGTTACTCCAATGATAGGTGATCGGAGTAATACCACCGCTGGCATCAATAGTAACTGATCCTGTACCGTAACAATCAGCAGGCACTATATCTGCCACCTGGGCGGAAAGGGTGCAACTCTGAATAAATTCCGCCCAGGCACTTGCCGGAACCTGGCCCAATTCATAGACGGTATGATCTGAACAAACCGCATATAAAGTGGGATAATAATTAATATCATAATCGTTAGCTGTATTCTGACCAGGCTGTAAATCAATAATTGGAAAGGGAATGGCTGCCACCCAATTTCCCTGTGAGGCAGGAGTCAGACCCAGCAAATCATTCATGCCTGTTGTAAAATCTGATTCAATAAAAAATACCTGGGCCTGGTTTGTACCGTTGGGACCATAGGTATTCCAAAAAGTTTCCAGCGCACCGGTTTGGACATAATTCCAACAAGGACCACACCAGGTAGCAGAAAAGTCAAGGACAACCATTTTGCCTTGGTCCAGAATGCTGTACAAGTTATAGGTCGTGCCATAAATATCCGTTAGTGTAAAATCCGGAGCGGTGGATCCGTCTGGCAACTGGCTGAAGGAAGTAGACGGAATGGCTAGCAGTAGAAAAAGAAAAGAATGGAGCAGGTGTTTCATTTTGAATTGGCAATTGGTTTCGTGTCACTAAAATAATAAGAATACAGATATATCCTAATATTTAAAGCAAATAATTCCAACTGACTATACTGATTGAACTTCCGGATTCAGCGCTTATTTTTGCAGCAATGTTCAAACCTGTTTCAATTCTGTTTATCTGTCTCTCGTTTACTTACACCCTATCTGGTCAGCAAACTGGTCATAATACCGATCCGGATAAAAGTCTTACGGGCTTTATCTCCGGAACTCTTGTGGACAGCATTTCTTCAGCTCCGATCGAATTTGCCACAATTGGGATACTGGATAATAGTTCAGGTAAAATCATCAATGGAACTATGGCAGATGAGCATGGCGCGTTCCGGATTGGAGATATCCCCGAAGGAGAATATAACCTTCAGATCAACTTTATGGGTTATGTTCCCAAAACTTTATCCGGAATACGATTAACTGACCAGCATCCTGATTATAATATCGGAATCATCACTATGTCAGCTGAAATGAAATTGCTTGAAGAAATCAAAGTGATGGGGGAAGCCGCATTATTTGAAGCGAAACCAGATAAAATTGTCTATAACGCGGAGAAAGATATTACCTCCCAGGGTGGAGATGCATCAGATGTATTGCAAAAGGTTCCATTAGTCACTGTCGACCTGGATGGCAATGTGTCGATCCGGGGATCAGGTAGTGTGCGAATTCTGATCAATGGCCGCCCATCCAGTATGTTTAACAGTGATATTGCCGAAGCACTGAAGATGATGCCGGCTGACCAGATTAAATCCATCGAAGTGATTACGACCCCCTCTGCAAAATATGACGCAGAGGGAACTGCAGGAATCATTAATATCATTACCCGGAAAAAAAATATTGAGGGCCTGACTGGTAACACGGATATAACCGGTGGAACCAGGGCCAGCCGGGGAAATGTCAATGTAAATTACGGTAAGGGCAGACTGGGGATAAACCTAGCAGCTGGTGGTCACTATCGGTACCCTCAGGACGGAACCACTTCAACACTGAGGACGGAATATAATCCGCCGGGATCCAGTTTTTTAAATCAGGATGGGACCACCAACACCTCTCATTTAGGCTTCAGGACCAATGCCGGCATTGAATATAATGCCAATGCCTTCAATACGATTAATGGTTCGGTTAGCTACCGCGGTGGAGAGAACACGAATCATGAATGATGTATTCTCCATGTACCAGGTGGATAATATGATAATTGATCAATATCAGCGGCAGCAAGAGGAGAATTCGAATCGGCATGGTTGGGAATCGGCATTGAGTTATAAGCACCTTTTTCCAAAAAAAGATAAAGAGTGGTCATTTTCAGCCGAACTCGATCAGGATAATTACTTTGCCAATGCCGATTATGATGTCTCCTACTTCTTTCCGGAGAACCAGGATCCTACCAAGGAGAATAATGTCAACCAGGGTAAAAACCTGGAATGGGCCTTTCAAACCGACTACACGCATCCTATCAGTGAGCACCTTAAAATCGAGACCGGATTGAAAGCTTCATTGCGGAACATGGAAAGCGCTTTCACCTTTCGTGGATATGATCAGGACATGATGAATTGGTTCATTGATCCTGAGCAAACCGATATTTTTTATTATGATCAAAATGTCTATGCCGGCTATATTTCCTCTACTTCCAGCCTGGGGGAGAAGACCAGTCTCATCGCCGGAATTCGCGCAGAAGCCACCAGCCTGGACGGCTCTTTCGCCTTTTTTAGTGCTCCTTTTGATAATACGTATACCAACTGGTTGCCCGCTATTACAATTTCCAGAAAACTGAGTGAATTCAATCAGCTCAGGGTAAGTTATAATCAACGCATTCAACGACCCAACCAACGTGAACTAAATCCCTTCATCACCTATAATGACAACCGTGATATTTCTTATGGCAACCCTTACCTCTCCCCGGAATATGTTCATCAAATAGAGATAGCCGGTAATTTCTTCATAAACGGAAATATGGTGAACATTTCACTCTACGGGCGGCAGACAGATGACCTGATAGAAAGCCTGCTTAGTATCAACGAGGAGGGCGTATCGGAAACGACCTATGAGAATTTTGGGATTCGGAATGCGGCGGGATTAAATCTGTTCGGAACCTTGTCCTTAGGAAAGAAAGTTTCTCTTCAAGGCAGTTTGGATATGAATCTATGGAATGAACAGGGACAATTTGAAAACCAATCTTTATCCAATTCCGGCACTGATTACAGTGGCCGGCTGAACCTTTCCTGGACAGTGACAGAAACGTTGAAAACGGAAGGATTTGCTTTTTTCCGTTCTCCCACTTCCACTGTGCAGGGAAAGACCCCGGGCTGGTCCATGATGAGTATTGGCCTTAAAAAAGAATTATTTAATAAGCGGTTTTCGCTAGGGATAAACATCACAGAACCTTTTCGCGAAAATCTTTCCTTCATCAGAGAGCTTTCCGGTACTGATTTTTATCAATACACCAAAACGGTGCGGCCTGTCCGGTCATTTGGGATCACGTTTGGATATCGATTTGGTAAACTGGACTTCAATGAACGAGATCGGAAAAAGGACAGTAATGGTATCAGGGATGACGAACCGGTAAATGACAATCTTTTCCGGAATTAAACTTTCGTTTTTACTGTAACTTAGTTTGTCTTACGTTTAGAGCACATCCAAAATACGCATGAATCCTTCAGAACCACTACATGAAGAATCGAAGTCTGAGATACCTGCTGAGGAGACTTACCAGGAGATCAATTTTAATGCACCCGAGCATCAATTACTGACCTGCCCTAAATGCAATCACCTGATCACCGGGGAGGATATCAATATTGAAAAAGCCATTGCCAAATGCAGTAACTGCCACAATGTATTTGGATTCGCGTTTGATAGTAAAATCGGTGGCCTGGTCCCTGAACTGATTCCGCCCGAGGGTATTGAGGTATTGAAACTCAGGTCTGAACTGGACCTTCGGCTGGATTGGAAGAAAACCACATCCACAGGGGGCAAATCCTTCTTAATGGCTTTTACCTTCCTCTGGAACCTTATTCTTCTTCCTTTTGTGCTGATGATCCTGATATCAGGCAATTGGGGGATATTACTTTTTATGTCTCTGCATCTTGCTGTCGGGTTGGGCCTGATATGGTATATGGCTGCCGTGTTTCTCAATAAGACCTCCATTACTCTTTCCAGGCATAAATTGAAAATCCGGACCCTCCCCCTTCGCCTTCCTTTTACCAAATCCGGGGAATACGATATCGATGATATAAAGCAATTGTTTGTATCGAAATACACAGCCAGCACATCTAATGGCGTGCCCAATTATGCTTATGCCCTTTATGCTATCATGAAAAACGGGGATAAAGTATCCTTACTAAGAGGAATGAACAGGGAAACCCAGCATTATATTGAGCAGGAACTGGAAACCTTCCTGGGCATTGCTAACGAGAAGGTGAAGGAAGAAGATAAATGAAAGCCGGGAGAGGAATTCCCTTTTAGATCAGAAGGATAGGTATAAAAAAAAAGCTGGGTGATTCACTTCAGAACTACCCAGCTTTACAAATTATAATCCCATGAACATATCCTTGTTGACTATTTAGATCCGTCGGAATTTTCTGTTTTAAAGAGGACAGAAAGTTGCCGGTTTGGCAACCTTCTATCCTTCAGAATTATAATCCCATGAACATATCTAAATTTGAATCCGATACTTTAATCGGCTCTAATTACTTCGTCTTTCAATTGATGATACAATAATCCGGAGATTGGACGCCCAGACAAGTACAAAATATGGGTAATTGTTATAGGATAAAATTATATTTTATAAAATTTAATAATATTTAATATATTAATAATCAGATAATTAATAATTATTAATCCAGAAGTATTCTAACTATTTGTGATAAAAGAAATAAAAAACCTATTCAGTTTTTGGTAAAAATTAAATGTCCTGATGAAGAAAATTTTCCCTTTTAGGGTCTAAAACGGACTTTGATAGGCGGGATTGGTGAGGGTGGTGGAGTCCGTCAAGGTCAATAAGAAGGCAATAATGTCCGATTTTTGGCTTTCTGTGAGGTGTAGATTGTATAGAAAGGAGCTCTTATTTGGGGAAGATTTACCTCCACTGGCATAGTGATCGAGGACTTCTTTCAAAGTTTTAAATCTTCCGTCATGCATATAGGGGGCCGTGAGGGCTATATTTCGGAGAGTAGGTGCCTTAAACTTGCCGTTGTCGCTTGAATCCTGGGTAATCAGCCCCCTACCCTTGTCCGGGATGCTCTTAAGATCAGGTGATTCCTGGAGGCCATTATTGAAATAATCATCTGAGGTTATCAGAGGTTCATTATGACAGTGCCCGCATTGGGCATCCGGCAATTCATTATCCTTATTAAAGAACATCAGATACCCATTGTATTCATTCTCTTCAAGAACGATCTCTCCCCGGAGCCAACGATCATACCGGGAATTATTTCCTGAGGTAATGGTCCGGAGAAATTGAGCGACTGCCTTAGCTGCCAGGTAACGGTCAATGTCAGTGGTATTATTAATCCCAAACGCTCTCCGGAAATCCGCCGGATAGGTTGGATGTTGTCTTAGTTTTTTCTCGACGTGATCCCAGCTTTCCGCCATCTCAATGGGATCCTCAATGGGTACCAGGGCCAACTGCTCAAGTGTGGCTGCCCGTCCGTCCCAGAAAAAACCATGATAGGTAAACCCCGCATTGATCAGGTTCATACTACTTCGCCGGGTTTGACCGGCAACCCCGATACTTCGATCCAGGCCATCCGTAAAGGAGTGAGCTTGCTGGTGGCAAGAGGAACAGGAAACGGTACTATCAATTGAAAAAATGGGATCGTAGAACAATTTCCGACCCAACAAAACCCCATCCACGGTCATAGGATTATCCGGAGGCTGTTCTAAAGCCGGGAAAGCGGGAGGAATATTGACAACATAGGGAACAGGATTATACGGGATGTCCGTCAAATCTCCTGGCGTCGCTTCGCCAGAATCATGACAACTACTGTTCGTTAGCAAGATGGCAAATAAACCACCAAAAAATAATAGCAATCGCGGTTGTGAACCCATGAGGTAAAGATACGATCTACAATATCAGGGTTAGCGCGGAGCCGAGGTTATTCACGATCTTAATGAGTTCAGTTGTATCAGCCGGAGTGTGGTTTTGCGGATGCCCCTTGATATCAACACCCGCCAATAGTTTCTTATAATCGATGGCTACGGTGAGATTGGTTTCTTTTCCATCCTGAATGGCAATAGGCACCGGGCCTTCCAATGAACGGAACAAGGCATCCGAACCTGTATGTAAGGCATAGCCCATATCATAATTCCCATTGCCCACCGTATCTAACCGACCTTCCGTCTTCATGAAAATATAGCTATTCCAGGCCACCCAGTAATACCCGGTTTTGCTTAATGGGTTGGTGGATGGAAAATCGGCCGGTTTCTTCAGGTTGACATCCGGTGGAACGCCAATCCCAAATCGTATCCCGCTGTAAGTGGCTGCCGGAATATTGTTGTATGAAACGGTATAACCGGCTTCCGCTGATGAAAGAGCGTCAAAGCTGAGATCTACCAATTCAATATCATCCAGGCTCTTTTCTGAAGCCTGGTCGTAAAGTCTGATATCTGACACAAAAAAGCTCATGTGAGTAAACTGAATTTGCTGGGGAGCATCAAAAGCCAGGGTATTGAAAGTCTGGAGGGTCTGATTATCATAAAGTGGCTTAAAATGTATAGTCAATGTTCCTCCTTTATTATCCTCCTTGCAGGCGATCAGTAATAGCGAAATAAGGCTATAAAAAGCTAAGTGTTTGGCGATTTTCATAATTAACCTGATTTATCAATATAAAAACGATAGATGAGCCCATATAGTTTCTACACCCGGCGCTTATTCTGTTTTAGTAAAGCTTCCATCAAGTCCCTGGATCAAAGAGTGGCTAAAGGAACTTAAATCCTGGACATCCGCTTCTTCAAACCACATGGCATAGTTCACCGTGAGTAAATACGAATAATTGATGCCCCGTTGCAATGGATAGGGATAGAACAGGGTAAAAGGACGATGTATATCCACAAAAAGAGTATCGAAAAGGGTATCTGCCGGATTTCTGTTCAGGATCAGCATTATTGTACTTAAGGCTCCGGTAACCGGGTTCCATAATGGACTTTCCGGGGTCAGGATCGGTGGGGTCGATGACAAGGTATCATCAAGGCAACTGAAATCCTCTACTAATCCCAGGTGAAATGAAACTGAATCAATTTCCACGGCGGCCCTGAAGGTACCAATAGGGTAAACAAATTGTTTAGGTCCGATCAGGTTGATGTCAGGGGTGTAGGCCAGCGGTTGGCCACTACAATCTGCTTCCGTACTATCAATAGTGTACAAGAAATTATCCTTGTCTTTCCACCACCAGGAGGAAAGAAAATACCGGATGTCCATGATAAAATAAGGCCGCCTATTTTTATCATAAAAGGTATCCATTTTGGTTTCATCGGTGGGGACAAAATTTTTATCATTCCACTTTTGGGAAAGGGTCAGGGAAAGGGTCGGAAAAACGCAACATTGGTCGCAACCCTTTTCAGCCGTAAAATCGAAGTTACTGGCTTCGGGGTTCAGACATCCGGATTCACGGGTATTACAACCCGATTCCAGGACGCTGAAGCAAACGAAACTGAACAGAAATAGTATTCCTTCAGGCCATATTTTCCTTCTTATAATCGGCAACAAGTCGTTTGATGATTTTTTTTACCTGGAAAGAAAATTCTTTGTTCAGCATCCATTGATAGTACTGCTGATCCTGAAACAATACTTCAGCTGCCGGCCGGCCCATGTATTTTCCAAAATTGAATACCACCGTACCATTATGATCATAACGTAAACGCTGTGTGGCATCCAGCATGTACAATTCGTTGGAAAAGGAGGCCAGGGACTTTACATCGTTGCGAATCGGTGAAGGTTGGATCTCTCCGTCTTCCGGAACGTAGTCCGTGTTTTCATAGCGCGTCAATTGTCCATCCAATACTTCTATGGTTGCCCGAACATCGGCCAGTGCATCATGGGCATTGGTCATTGATTTCTGACAATAAAACTGGTAGGCTGCGCCCAGCGTACGGGGTTCCATTTTATAAAAAATCCGTTGCACGTCTATAGTCCTTCGTTTATCGATATCAAAATCCAGTCCCGCCCGGGCAAATTCTTCCATCAGCACAGGAATGTCAAACCGGTTTGAATTGTAACCAGCCAGATCAGCATCGCCGATGAATTCGAATATTTCTTTGGCCAATTGAATGAATGTCGGCTTATTGACTACATCCTGGGGAGTGATACCATGAACCGCCATAGCCTCATCCGAAATAGGAATGCCAGGATTGATCAGGTAACTACGTTCGCCGGGCGGAGACCCATCCTTGTGAAACCTGATCATAGCTAACTGAATAATCCGGTCTCGCAGGACGTTCAACCCCGTCGATTCGATATCAAAGAATATCAGGTTACGATCAATTATTAAATTCATTTCATTTTTTTGTCTTGGCATTAAAATAACCGGAGGCTTCCGCTTCCTCACTTATACCATGCAACTGTATCGGAGCCGGCCTGCGCCGAAGTCGTAAATTAAGTGCTTCTACCACCAGGGAGAAAGTGATCGCAAAGTAGAGATATCCTTTCGGAACGGTTCCAATTTCATTTCCAGCTATGCTGACCTGACCGAGATGGGCCCCTTCCACGATCAGCATAAATCCAATCATTAAGAGAAAGGAAAGGCCCAGCATCTGAATCGTAGGATGTTTGTTGACGAACCGTCCGACAGGGCCTGCAAATGCCATCATGATCAACACCGACATTACTACGGCGACAATCATTATGATGATATCGTTCGTCAGGCCAACAGCAGTCAATATCGAGTCAAAGGAGAATACAATATTAATAAGGGAAATCTGGATAATGGCTTTGATCAGGGAATTGGTTGATGTAGTGGGCTGCATGTTGGAATCCACCTGGCGCCCCTCCAGTTTATGATGTATTTCCGTCACGCTTTTGTATAAAAGAAAAATACCTCCGGCCATCAGGATCAGTGATTGCCCGCTGAGGGCTCCGGACAGAAAAGTTCCGCTGATCTGAAATAGTGGTTCCGACATGGTAATGAGAGCACTGATTCCAAATAAAAGACATATTCTGAAAATCATGGCCAGCAGTAGTCCGCTGTTCCTGGCCATGGGTTTTTCATGTTCGGCAAGCTTATTGGAGGCGATGGTGATAAAAATGATGTTATCTACACCGAGAACAATCTCCAGGAATGTCAACGTCAATAAACTGATCCAGACTTGCGGCGAAGTGAAATCGGGTATCGTGATCAGGAAGAATGCATTCATCCGGTAATACTTTGGAATTGTCAGGGGCGAATATCGGAATTTTCGGTGCCTTTAATCAGGTCTGAACAGTTTTGATGTTCGTACATTTAGACTTAAATGAATAAGCTCTGCTGAACATGCACATTTCTTTTTCCGATCATGCTCTTACCTGGACCACGCTTTTTATCCTGGTTTTTATCTCCTGCCGGCAGAAAACGCAACTCGAAATTCAGACGGTAAAGCCGCCAGTACCTGTTCATGCCCGATTTACCCTACTGGATAAAGAAACGACTGGTATCCATTTTTCTAATGACATCCGGGAAGATTATACCTACAATATTTATTTGTATGAATATATGTACAATGGCGGAGGCGTCGCCATCGGCGATCTGAATGGGGACAGTCTGCCTGATATTTATTTTTCAGCCTTTCATGAGCCCAACCGGTTGTTCCTCAACCTTGGTCATATGAAATTTATGGATGTTACCGAGGAAAGTGGTGTCAGTGCAAGCGAAGGACATAAGACCGGCGTCACCTTTGCGGATGTCAACGGAGATGGGCGAATGGATATCTACAGCTGCCGCACCAGCAAAACCGATGACGGATTAAAAAACAATTTCCTTTTCATCAATACCGGTAACCGCGAGATAAATGGAATCCAGGTACCGATATTTGAAGACCAAGCTGCTAAGTTTGGAATCGAAGACAACAGCAATACCAATCACGCCTCATTTTTTGATTATGATCGCGATGGTGACCTGGACCTATTCTTATTGAACCACAGAAACGATTTTGACAAGGCCACGCAGGTGCGGCTTCAACAAAATCAGGATGGGACCAGAACCAGGATTTCATCTCCCGCCACACCTTTCGAATCCAATCGACTTTACCGGAATGACAATGGTCATTTTACGGATGTCACCAGGCAAGCTGGTCTGACCAGTTCAGCTTTCGGGCTCAGTGCTACGCCTGTTGACATCAATGGCGATGGATGGCTGGATCTTTATGTGGCGAATGACTATATCGAACCTGATTTCATTTACATCAATAATCATGACGGGACATTTACCGATCATTACCAGGATTATCTGAAACATTCCACGCAGAACAGCATGGGAGCAGATGCAGCCGATCTGGACAATGATGGATTAGTGGACCTGATTGTGCTGGACATGAAGCCGGAAGATCCTTTCCGTTATAAGGAAATGATGAATACTATGGTATATGATCGCTATAACCTTTTAGTTCAATATGGATATGGCCGGCAGGAATCACGCAATGTGTTGCAACATAATAACGGAAACGGCACTTTTAGTGAAATCGGTCAATACGCCGGCATCGCAGCCACGGACTGGAGCTGGGGTGTCCTGGCTGCCGATTTTGATAATGACGGCTGGAAAGACCTCTATGTATCCAATGGATACAGGAAAGATGTGAACCAGCTGGAATATCTCAATTTTTTCAGAGACTCCATTGTCAAAAACGGGGGACTTAGTTCAGCTCAGTTTCCTGACATCAATGAATTTTTAAAAAACCTGCCGGAAAAGAAGTTGGAGAATTATCTTTTTATCAATCAAAAAAATCTTGGATTCATCAATGCGACAAAAGCTGCCGGCATGGGTCAGTCTTCCTTTTCCAATGGTGTCGCCTATGGTGACCTGGATCAGGATGGTGACCTGGATATCGTAGTCAATAATATCGACCAACCCGCTTTCATATATAGAAATGATGTGTCCAATGAACATTGGTTGCAGATTGATCTTCAAGGGCCGAAAGGAAATGCTTCGGCCATAGGAGCTTATGCTGATATCTATGCCGGCCAGATGCATCAATACCAAATGATGCTGACCACGCATGGCTTTTTATCCTGCTCAGAACCCCTGCTGCATTTTGGACTGGATACGATCAATCAACTTGATTCCGTGATCCTTCATTGGCCCGATGGAAAAGCAGAAATCATGCAGCATGTTGCTGCAGATCAGCGCATCCATTGGAAAAGAGGTATGGCTACATCTTATACTGTAAATCCAAAACCTAAAACTGCTCCTTTGTTTGAAAAAGATCCCGAAGCTGTTCACTGGAAACATTCGGACAATGATTTTGTAGATTCCAAAAGGGAACGAATGATCCCTTTCAATTTATCTTCTGAAGGGCCCTGTCTTGCTGTTGGAGATGTCAACGGAGATCAGTTGGAAGACATTTTTACCGGTAACGGAAGAGGATTTCCCTCCGCTGTTTTAATACAATCCAAGGGAGGTAAATTTTCGCTTTGGCCCGAGCCGGGTATTGCTAATGATTCCTCCTTTGAAGATTGCGGTGCTGTCCTGGAAGATTTTGATGGAGATCATGACCTTGATCTGGTGGTGGTTTCAGGAGGTAATGATCTGCCTATGAATGATCCGGGATACATGACACGTTACTATGTCAATGACGGTAAAGGGAACTTTTCCCGGAAGGCCAATTTTCCAATTATTCGCACCAATGCAGGGGCCGTGCTGGCTTTTGATTTTGACCACGACAATGACAAGGATCTCTTTATCGCCGGGCGTTGTTCTCCGGGACGATATCCTACCGCACCGAAGAGTTTTGTATTGTTGAATGACCATGGAAATTTCAGGGATGTAACCAGGGAAGTTTTCCCGGATTTTGAAAACCTGGGCATGATTACGGATCTTCAGCAAGGCGATCTGGATGGTGACGGACAGCCTGAACTCATCATCGCCGGGGACTGGATGCCGATCCAGATTTATGACTTTGACGGAAAGACTTTCATCAACCACACATCAGATTGGGGATTAGACAAAACCAATGGCTGGTGGAAATCACTTGTGCTGAGTGATGTGGATCAGGATGGGGACCTGGATCTGTTATGCGGAAATGTCGGAAGTAATGACCGCTTCCAGGCGTCCATTGAATATCCTATAACATTAGTTACCAATGATTTTGATGGAAATGGTTCACTCGATCCCATCATGTGTTTTTATTATCAGGATAAATTGTATCCTTTTGCCGGAAGAGATGAGATTATCGGCCAACTTCCTATGCTGAAAAAAAAATATACCCGGTATACCGCCTATACGACTGCTTCCATTACGGATATATTTTCAGCCAGCGACCTGGAAAAAAGCTCTTACCTATATGCTTACACTTTAAAAACCACGTTATATAAGAACGAAAATAAAAAGCTGAAAGCAGTTGACCTGCCTTATCAGACCCAGCTCAGCCCGGTATATGGAATTGTTGTTGAGGATTTTAATCATGATGGCCTGCTTGATATCCTGATGGCCGGTAATTTTCTGTATTCAGAAACTGAAACCGGTGAAATGGATGCTGGCAATGGCACACTGCTATTACAGCAGGCCGATGGTAGTTTTCGTTATGTTAATAACCTGGAACATGGTTTTTGGGCGCAAAATGAGGTCAGGGACCTGAAACCGATACAAATAGCAGGAGGGCACCAAGGTATATTGACCGGGAATAACCGGGGAGCGCTTGAGCTTTCCATCCTTGCGCCCCATTAATACCTGATTTTCTGCAGCCTGGTTGCCCAGAGCCTGCGTAAGAACTGCTGTTGATCACAATTTCTATTGATTTCATTGGCTGATAGAGATCTCCGCTGCTGTCTGGCCGCCGGGGAGATTGTATCTTTGGACCTTTACCTCAAGTCATATTCAACGCCATATGAAAAGTCCCTTTATTTCCCCATTACGAACCATATCCCTCTTATCAGGACTTATAATTATTACCATTTTTGCGTGCCAACAAAATCAGCCTGCGCCTGTCGCCCCACCTCCGGCTGAAACGCGGAAGGTCGATCTCAAATTTACCCTGTTGAGCCCTAATGAAACCGGTGTACAATTTGTGAATCAAATGCAGGAAGATTATCACTATAATAATTTTTCCTTTGAATATATGTACAATGGTGGTGGTGTGGCCGTCGGCGATGTCAACAATGACGGTAAACCCGATCTTTATTTTTCTTCCTCCCGGTTTTCCAATAAACTATATCTGAACCTGGGTAATTTCAAATTTGTCGATGTCACCGATATCAGTGGTGTCGGTGCCATTGAGGGTTTTAAAACCGGTGTCGCCATCATTGATATCAATGGGGACGGCAAACTTGATATCTATAGTTGCAGAACCAGCAAGACTGATGATGGACTTAAAAATGATTTTTTCTTTATCAACCAGGGCAATGAACTCCACAATGGAGTGCAGGTCCCGATTTTTAAAGATGAAGCGAAACAATTGGGTATAGTAGACAACAGTAACACCAATCAATCCTGCTTCTTTGATTATGACCGGGATGGTGATCTGGATCTGTTTCTGGTCTGCCATAAGCTGGGAGCTGAAGCGGCTAACCAGGTCAGACTTCAACAACATGATGATGGATCAGTCACCCGGATTACTACGCCTGCCACTCCATTTGAATCTGATAAGCTCTATAGAAATGACAACGGACATTTCAAGGATGTCACCGCAGAGGCCGGCCTGGTCACATCTGCATTTGGCCTGGCCGTAACAGCAGCAGATTTCAACCGTGACGGCTGGCTGGACCTGTACGTTTCCAATGATTATATCGAGCCCGATTTTATTTTCATCAACAATAAGAACGGGACTTTTACCGACCATTACAGCGATTATCTGAAACATTCATCGCAGGCCAGCATGGGTAATGATATTGAAGACATCAACAATGATGGCCTGGTGGATATCATGGTATTGGATATGAAACCAAGAGATCCCATCCGGTACAAAATGCTGATGAACAACATGCTCTATGACCGCTACCAGTTACTGGTACAATACGGATATGGCCGCCAGGTGGGCAGAAATGTATTGCAACTCAATAATGGGAATGAAACATTCAGTGAAATTGGCCAATATGCGGGCGTAGCAGCGACAGACTGGAGTTGGGGGGTATTGATGGCGGATTATGATAATGACGGATGGAAAGACATCTTTGTTTCGAATGGATACCGGAAAGATGTGACGCAATTTGATTACCTCAATTTTTTCAGGGATTCCATCAAGGCTACGGGTGAATTGACTGCGGAGCGATTTCCGGATATCAATCAATTTATCAAATTCCTTCCGGAGACAAAGATTTCCAGTTACATGTTTGTCAATGACAAGGATCTTCAGTTTTATGATGCTACCCAACAGGCCGGCATGGACCAACTTAAATTTTCCAACGGATGCGCATATGCTGACCTGGATGGAGATGGTGACCTGGACCTGATCGTTAACAATATTGATTCACCTGCATTCATCTATCGAAATGACAGCCCGAAAAAACATTGGTTGCAAATCGTTCCTGTGGGGCCAAGAGGCAACCCGGAAGCCATTGGAGCCTATGCGGACCTGTATACCGGCATCAATCATCAATACCAGATGCTGATCACCAACAAAGGATTTTTCTCTAATTCAGAAGCGCTTATCCATTTTGGTGTTGGCAACAGCACCGTAGTGGACTCCATTATTCTCCATTGGCCGGATGGTAGTGCGGAGAAAATGGAAAAGGTTCCTGCAGATCAACGTATCACCTGGAAAAAAGGCATGGGCAAACCTTATAAAGATTATCAACCGGCAAAACCCACTCCCCTTTTTGAAAAGAGTAATGCTGCGGTTCAATGGAAACATTCGGACAATGACTTTGTCGATTCGAAACGAGAACGCCTCATTCCGTACAACCTCTCTTCTGAAGGGCCCTGTCTGGCTGTTGGGGACATCAATGGAGATCACCTGGAAGATATTTATGCAGGTAATGGAAGAGGATTTCCTTCTGCCATGCTGGTGCAGTCAAAGGAATCCACTTTCTCTGTACAAAATGAACCTGCCATCCATAATGATTCTATGTTTGAGGACTGTGGTGCTCTACTGGAAGATTTCGACGGGGACCATGATCTTGACCTGATCGTTGTCTCGGGAGGAAATGATCTACCCAACAATGACGATGGCTATATGGCCAGGTATTACATCAATGATGGCCATGGTGCATTTACCCGGGATACACATTTTCCAATCATCCGGTCCAATGCCGGTGCGGTCCTGGCTTTTGATTATGATCAGGATAACGACCTGGATATTTTGATTGCAGGAAGATGCACGCCTGGAGGATTCCCCGCTTCCCCCAGGAGTTATTTACTGCGCAATGATCATGGCACGTTTACCGATGTTACTGAATCCGTATTCAAGGAAGGGGAATCACTGGGCATGATCACGGATCTTAAAGCCGGCGATCTCGATGGGGATGGCAAACCTGAATTGGTGGTTGCAGGGGAATGGATGCCTATACGTGTATTTTCATTCAATGGTCACAAGTTCGAAGAAAAAACCGAAGCATTTGGCCTGGGTAAAACCAATGGCTGGTGGAAAAGTATCATGCTCGATGATATTGACAACGATGGTGATCTTGATCTGTTGGCCGGGAACATGGGATTGAATAACCGGTTTAAAACGTCCGTTGAGTATCCGATCACCTTAGTGTACAATGATTTTGACGGCAACGGCTCACTGGATCCGATCATGAGTTTTTATTACCAGGGGAAATTGTATCCCTTTGCCGGCCGTGATGCGATCATCAGCCAGATCCCCATGATCAAGAAGAAATTTACGCGATACACGCCTTATGCTTCAGCCACCATTCAGGATATATTTTCAGCAGATCAGCTGAAAAAAAGTTCATACCTGTATACGTATACCTTTGAAACTACCCTCTTCAAAAATGAAAATAATAAGTTCCGCGCCGTTCCGATCCCTTACGAGGTCCAAATGAGCCCGGTCTATGATTTTATCGTTGATGATTTTAACGGTGATGGCAGGAAGGATATACTCATGGCCGGAAATTTTCTTTATTCCGAAACGGAAACCGGTGAAATGGATGCCGGCAATGGGGTGTTGCTCCTTCAGCAGGCGGATGGAACTTTTGCTTATTCAGAAAACAAAAATCATGGATTCTGGGCACAACATGAGGTAAGAGCATTGAAAACTGTTCAATTGGCTAACGGCAAGGAAGCCATTCTTACCGGCAACAACCGCGGACCGATTGAATTAAACACCTGTCTAAGCGTCACTCATCATGAGCCAGCCATCGGCGTTTCGCATTGATCCATTATTGGATGGCGTGATGCCGGTGGCATCGCAAGCGTCCAAAGAAATACTCGAACTTTCGGCGTTTGTCAAGAACCATAAAAAGTCGCTGGTTGATCGCATAGAGTCCTATGAGGATATCATCAGTATTGAGATCGGGGACACTCCACTCACGCGGATGCGCAGTATGGAAAGAGAAACCGGACTAAGACAACTTTACATCAAGTTTGAAGGCGGCAATCCCAGCGGCACCCAAAAAGATCGCATTGCCTTTGCGCAATGTCTTGATGCGTTAAGAAGGAAATACGATACGATCACCCTCGCCTCTTGCGGCAATTTCGGAGCCGCCGTAGCACAAGCTGCCTTTCTGGCTGGAATACGATGTGTCATTTATATCCCTGAAGAATATCATACCGATCGTATTGGCGAAATGGAAGCCCATGGCGCTGAAGTATTTCGATTTCCCGGTAGTTATGAAGACAATGTATATCATAGTCAGAAGCAAGCGAAGGCGAATCGCTGGTATGATGCCAATCCTGGCGGAAACAATACCAGTCTGCAGATCAATGCGTATGCTGAGATTGCCTACGAAATCTATGATGTATTGCGTGATGCACCCAAAATGTTGGCGGTATCTGTCAGTAACGGAACCACCTTAGCCGGTATCTATCGTGGATTTGTCACTCTTTTTCGTCGTGGACGTACCAGCCGGATTCCTATGATGATAGCTGGTTCTTCGTACCGGAAAAACCCGATAGTAGAATCGTTCCGCCTTAATTATGAAAACTGTAAGGACATTGAGGAAAGCCGAATAACGGAATCCAAGGTGAACGAACCATTAATCAATTGGCACAGCTTTGATGGTGATGAAGCCTTATATGCCATCCGGAAAAGTAACGGATACGCAGGTGACGTTACTGATGAGCAAATGTTGCGGTATGCAAAAAGCCTGAGGGAAAAAGAAGGCTTACAGGTATTGCCCGCTTCGACCGCCGGATTATTTACCCTGATGCAGATGCATAAAGCCAATGAATTGGATTCAGATCGGTATGTGGCCGTGATCACAGGAAGAAAATAATAATGCATATGACTAAAGCTATCGTGTATTGTGAAGGTGCGTTTAATACTCCAAATGGAAAGACCGCTCATGGGCTGGTCCGGTTTACTGAGCGCTACCAGGTATTGTGCGTTATTGATTCGCAGTATGCTGGAGAGGATGCAAGAGAAGTGTTGGATGGAAAAAAAAGTGGTATTCCCATTGTCAGTGATTTATCTGAAGCCATTACGGTTGCCTCCCGGGAAGGCGGTGCTGAAACTTTTGTTATAGGACTTGCGCCTGATGGCGGAAGGTTGCCTGATGCTGCGCGCAAAGTAGTCGGGGAAGCCATCGCCCATGGATTACATGTGGATAGCGGGCTGCATGATTTCCTTTCAGATGATCCGGACCTGGTGGCGCTGGCTAAAGAAAAGGGGGTTCGTATTCATGACATCCGTAAGCCACCGGAAAGAAAGGATCTTCATTTCTTCAGCGGGAAAATCGAAGAAGTGGATTGTCTCAAATTGGCTGTGTTAGGGACGGATTCGGCCATAGGAAAACGCACTACCGCCTGGATTATCGTTCACGGTCTCCGGGATGCAGGCTTTAAAGCTGAGCTTATCGGAACCGGCCAAACTGCCTGGATGCAAGGGGCAAATATTCCATCGTGCTGGATTCCCTCATCAATGATTTTGTTTCCGGAGAAATCGAACATGCCGTGCATGAAGCATGGAAAAATGAACATCCGGATGCTATCGTTCTGGAGGGCCAGGGGAGTTTGATGAATCCTGCCTATCCTGGTGGGTTCGAATTGCTGGCTGCGGGCAGGCCTGACTATCGTTATTTTACAACATGCCCCTACCCGATTGGAGTATGATGGATTTCCCGGTTATCCCATGCATCCATTGGATCATCAAATCAAAGCCATCGAATTCATTTCCGGGAAAAAAGTAATGGCTATCACAGTAAATCATGAGGATATGGAAGAGCAGGGATATTGCTCCGTGCTTGCAAGCGCATCATGGAAGAAACAGGGCTACCTGCATTCGATGTGCTGTACGATGGTCCGGAAGGATTGATCGAAGTTATTCTTCCTCATATCTCAAAAAGAAATCGTAATACCCGCTTACGGGTAAATTACCTTACTTACCTATCTAACGACCCAAAATCAATAACGTATTTCTATGAAAATAGTAGCCTCCGATTGTTGGGTTGAACACTTTACCCTAAAAGAAAGTTATTCCATTGCCTATGAGGATGACATTTCCCATTGCGACAATATATTTCTCACCCTGGATACGGATGATGGTTATATAGGCTGGGGAATGGCGGCCCCTGATGATGTAGATTACCGGAGAAGATGCCGATTCAGTATTAAATGCTTTTTCCAGTCAAATTGAAGATTGCCTGAAAGGGGAAGATCCATTTTATTTATAGCCGGATCTATGAAGAATTGAGAGAGGCGCTTCCTGGCCAGTCTTCTGCATTGGCGATGGTGGAAATAGCGCTCTTTGATATCATGGCGCAAAAAGCGGAAGTCCCTTTATATATGTTCCTGGGTGGATTCCGCCAACGCATAATCACCAGTGTGACCATAGGGATCATGCAGATCAACTGGTCCTGGAGAGAACGAAAAAACTACTCGATCAGGGCATCCGTTCTATCAAGCTAAAAGGTGGAAAGGATGTGGAACGCGATATCCGATCGTTGAAGCGGTTCGTAAAAAAATCGGGAAAAATATTGCCCTCACCTTTGATGCCAATCAAGGTTATAGTCTTATCGAAGCCGCGCATTTTATACGGAATATCAAGCACGTAGATCTTGAACTTATCGAACAGCCCACATCGCCAGAACTTACCATTCAATGGCACCTGATTCGCGAGGAAGGAAATATTCCGATCATGGCTGATGAAAGTCTTAAAAAGCTGGCGGATTCCTTCACACTGACTTCACGGCAATCGGTTGATTTTTTAAACATTAAATTGATGAAAGTAGGCGGTATCACACCCGCGCTTCAAATCAACAACAGTGCCCGATCCGCCAACGTACGTTGTATGATGGGATGCATGGATGAAAGCAGTTTAGGTGTTGCTGCAGGATTACATGTGGCGTTAGCAAGACCAAATATCAGTCATGCTGACCTGGATAGCTGGTTGGACATTGAAGATGATCCTTTTACCGGCATGGTCATCCTGCATGACGGCTACCTTACGCCAACGAACCTGCCGGGATTGGGAATACCCAAAGAGAAGCAATTAAAAATGCGCGGATAAATCTGTCCGCAGCAAATCTTCAATAGTTTCTGCGCGGCGGATCAACGTCATTTTCCCATCATCATACATGACTTCAGCAGGCCTGGGACGTCCGTTATAGTTGGAGGCCATCGTATACCCATAAGCGCCTGCATTAAGCAAACAAATGACATCGCCTTTACGGATTTCATTCATCTTTCTGTTCAACGCAAAAGTGTCTGTCTCACAGAGATACCCAACAATGTCATAATTGGTGAGAGCACCATCCGGGTTGGACAAATTGATCAGATGGTGATAAGCTTCATAATTCATCGGCCTCACAAAGTGATTAAATCCGGAATATAAAAAAGCAGTAGTAGTGGTTCCGGTCTTACGAATAGCGGATGTCTCCATTAAAAAATAACCGGATTGGCTCACCAGGAACTTTCCCGGTTCCAGCACCAACGAAATGTTTCTCCCGATCTGGTTACAAAACCGGTCAAAGCGTTTTCTTACCCGGGCTCCAAACGAAGCTATATCAATGGCGTGATCCTCAGGATGGTAGGGTATCTTAAATCCACCTCCGAGGTCAACATGATCCAGCGTATCCTTCCAATGCATCGCCACAGTTAAAAGGTATTCATAGGCTGCATCGAAACTGGATGATTCACTGATATCGGAACCCAAATGCATATGGACGCCGGCAACCACGATAGATAATTGTCCGGTCAAACGCACTACTTCCTCCACCTGGCTGATGTGAAAACCAAATTTAGATTCTGAAGTGCCCACCTGGACTTTGAGGTGACCGCCGGCTTTCACACCAGGGTTAAATCGCAAGGTGACGCTGGTACCCGGGTAATATTGATCCAGCCATTTCAGCACATGGAGTTGATCGACGTGAATGCGCACTCCTTTTGCCATGGCAAATTCATACTCACTGGTCAGCACCCCACTTGGCGTAAAACTGATCTGGTCGGGAGGGAAACCAGCCTGCAATGCCATTGTAATTTCACCGGGAGATACCGTATCTATTCCGCAGCCATTTTCAGCGATCAGGCGAAGTACAGCTATGGTGTTCAGTGCCTTGCAGGCATACCGGATTTGTGGCGCAGGTGAACCGAACGATGATGTTAAGGCCTGAATTTGCCGCCGTATGACACCAGCGTCATAAATAAAGACGGGAAGTCCATATTGGCCAGCTATGGACAGAAGCTGTTCACGGGGGATGGTCAGCATGATGTATGCAAGGTCTAATATTCTTCGTAAAGGAAGCTCAGAAATTTTTCCATGCCTTTCCTGATATCGGACGGTTTATCCATGCATTGATTGTTCATCCAGGAAAAGATGAAGACTTTTCCTTTGCGGGTGATGAGGTAGCCGCTGAGATTAAACACATTCCGCATAGAACCCGTTTTAGCGTATACCACCGGCAGATTATCTTTTTCTGAAAACCATTTTTTAATGCTTCCGTTTTGACCGGCCTCCGCAAAAATATTTTTAATAAAATCCAGGCCCTGCTCTTCATAGATTTTGTTGAGCACGCGGATCATGATATTGGGTGTTGTCAGGTTATAGCGTGATAGTCCCGAGCCATCCATCCATTGCATTGTATCCAGCAAGAAACTCATTGGGCCACGAAGCATACTGTCAATCAGCGGGCCTTCATTCATCACCCCATTCACCCGGAAGGCGGCTGCTAACATTAATTCTTCTGCAATAAAATTATCACTCTCCCGCATCATCAATTTTAACAAGGTATCCCGAGTGGAACCTGGAACAGGTACAGCCAGGGAATCAAATGGGATATCCCCTGAAGATATATGCTTCCCGGTCGCTTCGCCCCAGATAAAATTCAAATCATTCCGGAAAAAAGTAATTGGAATAGTTTTGATTTCTTTCGACACGGCGGGGATATAGTTGTAGCTATACTGATCACCCCATTCCGACCGGTCAACTTTGGAAGTAGTATCCCGGGTCACTTTCAGGATGGAGGTAAAATAGGCCGGAGTCACGGAAATGCTGTCCCCGCTTCTGTCTATCCAGAGGCGATTGCCATAGATGGGGAATTCATTCCGTTCACATTGATAAGCATGTGGATGATCATCCCATGCCCAGCCCTTTCCAAATCGAGCGGTCTGAAAAAGATGATTTGAAAAAATGATCGTTTTATCTGACTTCCGGATTAAATTAATTAAAGCCGTCGCCGAATCTTTATTCGGATACAGGGTGCCCGGGTCCGCCATCCCCCAGACAAAAAGCGTATCTCCTTTTATTAAGGTATAAGCTGCGTCCAACTGAGGTTTCAGCGTATGAAGGGCTGTGTAAAGAGTCAGGATCTTGGTATTGGAAGCCGGAATAAAATAATCTTTTTCGTTTTTCCGGAAGACCCATTGGCCTTTCTGTACGTCGTACACACTGATACCAAAATGGCAGCTCATGCCTGATTCAAATTCGCGAAACGCTTTTGCCATTGCCGGATCGCTGCCCGTACTTTGCCCAATCAACATTTTATTCGTGGTCAACAGGAAAAAAACAAACAAGGGGCCGTAAAAAATATATTTTTTTAGGGAAAAGATGTTGTGATATCTTGCCAGTTTGGCCTGAGGTTGACTCATCATGCTTATTCAAAGGTGAAAAATAAAACCATTCTATGGATATTCCTGTTCAAGGGTCAACTCATCCAAAACAAACAGCCATAATGGATTTTAAAAAAGAAGTCATTGAACGAAGTTTTGGCCTGCCGGTCGTAGTGGATTTTTGGGCGCCCTGGTGCGGTCCCTGTAAAGTGTTGACGCCTGTCATTGAAAAGATCGCCGAAGAACAGGAAGGCCGATGGGCCCTGGTGAAACTCAATACGGAAGAGCATCCGGAAATCAGTGACAGCTATCAAATCAGAAGCATCCCGAATGTCAAAATGTTTTATCGCGGCGAAGTGATCAACGAATTCCTCGGCTCGTTGCCCCGGCAGATGATCCTGGAATGGCTGGCAAAGGCGCTTCCCGATGCCGGCGTGATCGCTTTGGATCAATTCCTTTCCGATCATTCGTCTCCGTCGGTAGCAGACCTGCAGGCTTTGCTTCAGCAGTATCCTGACAGTGAGGAAATCCGGTTTGTGTTTGCCCAACTCGTACTATGGGACGATCCTGAACTGGCGCAGGAAGTACTGGCTCCTTTCAAAATGAGTAGCCCTTTATTCGCCAAAGTCAATTTCCTGCGCGATATCATTTCATTTCTGCAATTTACAAGTGCAGATCATGGCCTGGAAGAAATCCGGCAATTGCTCCTGTCATCAAAAATTGAGGAAGCTATTCCGGCTCTCCTGGCGGTTCTCGCCACTGACAAGCAGGTTGCTGACGGAAAACTGGCTAAAGCGGCCATCGGTCTTTTTAATATGTTAGGGCCTCAGCACCCTTTGACAAAGCAATACAGAAAACAATTGGATATGTATTTGTGGACGTAATGAAGAAATGCTCCTGATCTAAAAACTTCAGCCAGATAGATACGATCATACCGGGAGGCCTACCTGCCTGACGAGCTCATTGAATCGCGGGTCATCACGGATTGTAATGAATTTGGGATCTATTTTAATGCTGCACAGCGCTTCTTCGTGGGCCTCCAGACTTTTGTGAAGCCATAAGAAGGTCTGATCAATTTCACCTAAGGCCACATAGACCAGGCTTACGTTTCTTCTGTCATTGTGTTCAAGCTGATCATTAGACAACACCTCATTCAATATTACGCTGGCTTCTTTGTCTTTTCCTGCGCAAGCCAGGATGTGAGCTTTTGACAAAAAAGTTTTTGTCTTGCTTTTTATCATTTTCCCCCATTTTTCATTTTCCCTGAGGGCCAGGTCGTATAAGCCTTTACCCAGATAGGAAAGGGATAATAAGCGATGAAGCGTAATAAACTCGGGATCCAGGATGCTTACGGACATTGCTTTTTCAATGGCATTGTCATATTGACCGCAATAATAGAGGGTCATGCCAAAGTCCTTCATGATCCCCATGGAGACCGGGTCCAATTCTGCGGCATAGCCAATCATATCGACAGCTTCCTCCATTTTGCCGGAATACAATAAGAGTTCTGAATACCAATGATACGCAGTGGCATAATTGGGGTTAAGCTCCAGTCCGATTTTGAATTCACTTTCCGCTCCCGGCCAATCCCATTCACTTAACATGAGCATGGAGGCCATTGAAATATGGGCTTCTGCCAACCGGGGAGCCAGTTTCAAAGCTTTTTGCACAGCGGCCTTTGTCTTTGCATATAATTCCTTCCTGGAAAAATTGGTATACTCGGGAAGCAAGCTGTAGGAATCCGCTAATCCGGCATAAGCAAGTGCATATTGCGGATCTTTTTCAATTGCTTTTTCAAAAAAACGGATAGCCGTATTCAATCCTGACAAATTGCGTTTACTCCAGAAAAAACGTCCCTGGAGATAAAGCTGATACGCTTCCAAATTGCCGGTATAGCGTTTTTGCAAAGTATCCTTTTCGTCTGAGGTCAGCGTCATTCGCAATGCGGCTGCAATTTTGGAGGCTACTTTTTCCTGGATATCAAATACATCGTCCATTGTGCCCGAAAAATTCTCGGCCCATAAATGGAGGTCCCGTTCGGCATCAATAAATTGAGCTGTTATCCGCAATTGATTGCCCTGGGTGCGCACACTGCCTTCCATTAGATACGTTGCCCCTGTTTCTTTCCGGATACTGGGTACATCCTTAACCGTGTTTTTATACTTCATGGAGGTCGTTCTGGAGATGACCCGGATCTCTTTAAGTTTGGATAGAGTAAAGATCAGTTCTTCTGTCAATCCGTCGCTAAAGTATTCCTGTCCTTCCTCTTTCGACAAATTGATAAAGGGCAATACCAGTATGCAGCATGGGCCCACTTTCATTCCTTTTCCATCAGGATCGGGATCGTTGGGTACTATGACACCCGGATGACTGATGGCATAAAGGCTGATCTCTTCGAGTACATTTTTCAGGTTAAATTTTCCAAGTGGAACAGCCGGAAGATCCTTTTGATTTTTAATATCCTCATATACCCTGCCGGAGATAAAAATACTCCCTGCAACTGCCAATGATTCCATCCTGGAAGCAATATTTACCCCATCACCATAGAGGGCGTCACCTTCCATAATCACGTCACCGGTATGAATGCCTATACGGACGGGAACCAAAGGAGATTTCCTCATTTCGAGTTGGATGGCTAAGGCTGCCCGAACACATTCCTGTGTACTGGGAAAACTGCATAGCACACCATCGCCTCTGAATTCAAGCACTCTGCCCTGATGGAGACTGGTCTCTTTTACGACTTTCTTCCTGAGTTTTTCTAATTGCTTCAGTGCCATCCCTTCATCCTGCTGCATCGTGGCGGTATAGCCTACGATGTCGGCAAACAGGATAGCGGCTAGTTGACGAACAGAAGGCATGGAGATGATTTCAAGTGCCAAGTTAACAAAGGAAAAGGAGGAAGGTTTTACGACAAAGCCGGTAAAAAGGAAGGGCAGCGGGTAAAGGGAAAAGAATGAAGAATGACAAATAAAGAATGACGAATAATGAAGTGAAAAATTAAAAGGCAGAAGATTGGTTGATTCAAGATCTTTGAATTTAAATAAAAGAGGACTTCAGCAGAAGCAGGATATCAATTAGTAATTGGTTTTCATTTGACTCCGGCCTGGGGATCATATTTAATAACAAGATGAATCCAAATGGAACGGCTGAAGCGTAGATTCCAAAGGAACATAAGTGCAAGACAGGAGAGCAGGATAATAAAAGAGAAATCAACAGAAAGGCCAAAATAAAAGACACAAAGCCCTACCAATCCCAGGCTAAAGAAGCCGATGAAAATATAAGAAATGAACATGGCCCCATAAAAAAAACCAGGTTCCGGTTCAAACTTAAGGCCGCAAACAGCACAGCGTTTATGCATCTTCAGGGGGTGCCTGATGTCCATTTTCTCAAACATCTCACCCTGACGGCAACGAGGACAGGTCATTCGAAATATACTGCTGATTCGGCTCATGGCGCAATAATACAACAAAGCGCAGAGAGCATAGGGCAACAGAGGGCATAGAGACAGAAAACTGAGAACTGAAGACTGCGAGCTGAATACTGGTTTACTTCTTAAACCCGATGGCCTGGCGCTGGAAGCTGAGCATATTTTTTTCTTTAGCGAAATCTTTCACGTCATCAAAGGTGATGAGGTTAGCCTGGCTGTGTGATGTTGTTCCTGATTTGGCCAGGCGAAGGTTCTGGTTTTTTATCACATCCTGTATGATCTGGCGTATACTGCGGGCATTGCCAAAGTATTTATCTCGATAATCATAGAGGAATCTGAAATAGGCGGTGAGATGTTCCAATGCCTTCGTCGTGATCTTCATATCCTGGCCTTGTATCATATTGCCGGCGATATCATTGAGTTCGGCCGGACTATAATCATCAAAACGTAAGACCTTATCGAAACGTGAGCTTAATCCCGGATTGGCTTTGAGGAAGGCTTCCATATTTTCCGGATACCCGGCCGCAAAAACAAAAAATTGTCCCCGCCTGTCTTCCATTCGCTTAAGAATGGTTTGAATAACTTCATTGCCAAAATCATTTCCTCCCCCGCTTCCATTACTTAAGGCGTAAGCTTCATCAATAAACAAAACGCCGCCCATAGCTTCTTCAATTTTCTCCGCTGTCTTTAAGGCTGTTTGCCCAACATAACCAGCTACCAGGCCCTGTCTATCCGTTTCGACCATATGGCCTCTCTCCAAAATCCCCAATGCCTTATATATGCTGGTCAGAATACGTGCCACGGTAGTTTTACCTGTGCCCGGGTTGCCGATGAAAACGGTGTGCATATAAAATTTATTCAACACGGTTCGGCCGGTAGCCTGGTGGTAACGAACGATGTCAATCATCTCGCGAATTTGTTTCTTTACATGTGTCCAGACCAGTCAGCGCATTTAATTCGTCGAGTGAAATCCGCAATTGTTTTTCATCCACCGGAATGGTGGGATAAGTAGAGGACGCCAGCAATTTCATATGTTCAATATCCTCCGACAGGATCACCGATAGTTCATCTCTGCTTGGATTCTCATTAGCGGTGGTCCGCATCACGCGCAGGCCTAAAGACACTTTTGCTTTTTCAATAAGATCATTGACGAATCGCGCATTACCGAATGTTCGGTCGCGGTTGCGATAAGCCTCGATGATCATTTCATCAATAAGGTTTTTCGCCCCATCCGACAGGACGATCTCTTTTTCTTTGCAAGTGTAATCTGCAATTGCCGAAAGTTCCTGCGGGAGATAATCCGCAAACTGATAGTGGATTTTGAATCGCGATTTCAAACCCGGATTGGAATCCAGGAAATATTTCATTTCCTTCGGATAGCCGGCTACAATCACGGCCATGTCTCCCTGGCCATTGGACATTTCTTTGACCAGGATCTCGATGACTTCGCGGCCAAAATCTTTAGTGTCATCATTAGCCCTGGCCAGGCTGTAGGCCTCATCTATAAAAAGCACACCGCCTCGGGCTTTTTCAATCGCGTCTTTGGTTTTGGGCGCTGTCTGCCCGATATATTCACCGACTAGATCCACCCGATCCACCTGATGAACATGGCCTTTGGTCAGGAGTCCCATTTCTTTGTAAAGTTTCCCCATCATGCCGGCCACTGTAGTCTTTCCGGTGCCCGGATTACCAACAAATACGGAATGGATGTTGATTTCCTGGCGCTCAGAAAAACCTTTGTCTTTTCGAAGTTTAAGAAACTGCAGGTATTGGGCATGTTCAAATACCTGTTTTTTGATCTCCCGCAATCCGATCATGGCGTTCAGGTCCGACATCACTTCTTCGAGCGATTCCTCAGCGGCTTCTTCTGTGGTAAATATGGCAGGCTTATAATCCGGAAGCAGCACCTGGCTTTGTCCTTCCTTAAAATCCTCACCAACTTCAAAGGGGACAACAGCCACCAGCCTGTCCATGAAAACGATTTCCGCCGTATACTTTCCTTTCCGCCATGAGCCTTTGACATTCGAGCCCCATCCGGCAGTGACTTTAACTTTTTCTTCTCCTTTCTTAATCGTCTGAAGCCGGATTACCTGGCCTTTCAGTTCACGGGCTTCATTATAAAACTTGGTAAACAATTCACATTGCCAGGAGTCCTGGATCTGCAGATTTTGAAAGATCACCTCAGAATAAATATAGCGGGTCTCGGCGCTGCTGAAAGCGACAAAATAATTGCGGTCATCTTCCCCTACATCATCATACTGTCCCTCGTATAATCGCAAAGACTGGAGCGCAAGATACCGGGACTGGCCATTCACATTGGAATCACTTTCTTCAATGTAAAAATATTTGGAGCCCACTTTTTCGTTATCAATAAATGCTTCCCAGCAATAGGCTCCTTTTTTCCAAAAAGAACCTTCTTTTTTATTTCCCCACCCTTCCCGGATGTAGACTACACTGTCGTATTTGCTGACATTACGACGGATCTGAAGACGGCACAATTCTTTGCCGGCCCTTTTCATGGAGAGACAACGCAACGTCACCTCTACATCCCAACTCTGGAGATCGAAAAATTTATTGTAAAAGGAAAGCTCGGCATACACATAAGAAGCCTCCATCCGGTCATAGACCTGGCGATATTTCTTCTTATTATCTGCTAGCCATTCTGTGGAAGCATAGACCTTGAGTTCCTTGAACCTATAGGCCCGGGATTCGGTCGATTGCTGGGTAGATTCTTCCATAAATCTTTCTAAATATAGTCCATTCGCCCATACCGCAAAAAAAGTATGTTAAATATTTTTTTGCTATGGGATTTCCATGATCCGGCTTTTTTGAGAAAACAAAGCATGTATCTTCCCTGTCCGAACGATGCTTAAGCTATTTATTCAAGTCAGTCGCTGGCCGAACCTGATCATAGTCGCCTGTTTACAAGTGATCGTCTTCTATAGGTTGCTTGATCATGGTCATTCCGTACTGTCCATTACTGGACGCCGTTTTATTGATATTGCTCACCGTATGGATTGCTGCGGCAGGGTACATCATTAATGATTATTATGACTGCGATATTGACCGTATCAATAAACCGGCCACCTGGATAGTCGGAAATACATTGTCAGTTGACCTGGTATTGAAGGTTTATAAAGGGTTCATTTTCGTGGGTGCGATATTCGCCACTTATTATTGCCTATCGACTCCAATTCCTGCTTTACACCCCTGTTTATTTATTGGCCGTTGTCGGATTGCAACTTTATTCATCCCGTTTAAAATGTAAGCCAATCATGGGCAACCTCTGGGTGGCTATGTTTTGTGCCGGCGTCATTCTGATCATGGCCGCCCCTGATCTTATCTTAGGGACTCGCAGGGATATTAAGATCTCAATTCTGGTATTATATCGGCTTTGCATTTGTCATCACTTTCTATCGGGAAGCCGTCAAAGACGTGGAGGATCTGGCGGGTGACCAACAAAACCAATGTCAAACGTTCTCGTGCGATATGGAAAAAGGCTGGTAAGGTCCTGGGACTGGTGGCGGCACTGTGGTTTATTGATGATGATGATGCGGTGGGAAAATGTTGAAATCAACAGCAGTATAAAATTCGGACTGATCCTGCTGGAAGGCGCTGTCCTCGCCAGTGCAGCCTTGGTTTGGTGGGCCAGGGATACTATCTACATTCACCGGGCTTCGCTCCTGATTAAATGGATAATGGTTGGCGGCACCTTACTTTTATTGTTTTAATTTATACTGTTCAGGATAGGATGACCTTTCAGATCAAATCTCTTCAGGAATATCGGCAGGCATTTCAATATGCGGTGGACGATCCCGAAGCCTTTTGGGAAGAGCAGGCTTCGACTTTTGTTTGGGCAAAAAAATGGAATAAAGTATTGCAGGCTGATATGATCAGTGCCCGTAATCAATGGTTTATCGGTGGCCAGCTTAATATTACCGTCAATTGCCTCGATCGCCATCTACCGGATAAAGCGAACCAGGTCGCCCTGATATGGGAACCTAACGAACCGGCCGATGAAACCAAAAGCTATACCTATCACGAATTGTATGAAGAAGTTTGCCGCTTCGCTAATGCATTGAGATCACTTGGAGTTAATAAGGGAGACCGGATTTGTTTTTACATGCCGATGATCCCGCCATTGATGATAGGCATATTAGCCTGCGCACGCATAGGGGCCATCCACAGTGTGGTTTTCGCCGGCTTTTCTGCCTCCGCCCTGGCTGACCGGATCAATGATGCTGCCTGCAAATTGGTGATCTGTTCAGATTATAATTTACGGGGCCCAAAACATATACCCGTCAAAACTGTCGTAGATGAAGCCCTTACGCACGATTGCCCAAGCATTGAGCATGTCATTGTTTTTGGACAACTTGGACAGGGTGTTCCCTGGCAGGATGGCAGAGACCTCTGGTGGAATGATTTGATCGAAGGCCAGGATGTAAAATGCCAGCCTGCCATCATGGAAAGCGAGGATCTGCTTTTCATTCTCTATACCTCCGGGTCAACAGGCAAACCTAAGGGCGTGGTTCATACCTGCGGCGGTTATATGGTTTTCGCTGAATATTCATTTAAGAATGTATTTCAATATCAGCCGGGTGAAATGTATTGGTGCACAGCGGATATTGGATGGATCACCGGACATACATATATCATTTACGGACCTTTACTTGCCGGCGCCACCACGATGATGTATGAAGGAGTGCCTTCATACCCGGATGCATCCCGTTTTTGGAAAATCTGTGAGAAACACAAAGTGAATATTTTCTATACGGCACCCACAGCCATACGGGCTCTGATGGCTGCCGGGAATCAATATACCGAAGGGCATGACCTGACTTCTATCCGTGTGCTTGGCACGGTAGGCGAACCTATCAATGAAGAAGCCTGGCATTGGTATCATGACCTTATCGGAAAAGGTATCGCTCCTGTGATCGACACCTGGTGGCAGACCGAGACCGGTGGAATCATGATAACGCCTATCCCAGGGATAACTGATACTAAACCGTGCTACGCTTCTTACCCCCTGCCGGGAGTGCAGGTTGTTTTAGTCGATCCGGCCGGAAAGGAGATCATTGAAAATAATATAGAAGGACTCCTCTGCATTAAATTTCCATGGCCATCCATGATCCGCACCACCTATGGAGATCATGGCCGATGCAGGCAAACTTATTTTTCCCATTTTCCGGGACTTTATTTCACAGGAGATGGTGCCAGAAGAGATGCAGAGGGGCGTTACAGAATTATCGGCAGGGTTGATGATGTCATCAATGTCAGTGGCCATCGGCTTGGTACTGCTGAAATTGAAAATGCCATCAATCAACATCCTCATGTAGTGGAAAGTGCGGTGGTGGGATTCCCCCATCACATCAAAGGCCAGGGCATATTTGCCTACATCCTTCCACTGGAGGTAGTCAAAGATGAGGAAGATTTTAAACGTGAGATCAATGATAAAATTTCTGAGATCATCGGTCATATTGCCAGGGCGGACGACATCATGGTAGTCAGCGGCCTTCCAAAGACACGTTCAGGAAAAATCATGAGGCGCTTATTGAGGAAAGTAGCGGAAAAGGATATTGATCATCTGGGTGATCTGAGCACACTCCTGAATCCCGAGGTGATGGACGAAATCGTAAAAAAATCGGAAAACAAGGCTAAGTTTTAACTTTGCCGTATGGCACTTCACCATCCCCCACTCTACCTGGCCTCCAAGTCCCCACGTCGTCAGGACTTGCTTCGATCAGCTTCCATTTCATTTGAGCTGTTGGATATTGATGTGGAAGAAATCTATCCACCGGAAATGGCGATTGAGGATATACCAGAATATCTCGCCCGGAAAAAAGCAGAGGCTGCAATCCCTTTTATAAAAAATGACGGCCTTGTACTGACTGCCGATAGTATTGTGGTTTTGCATGATACTGTATTTGGAAAGCCATTTGATGCGACGGAAGCCAGGAAAATGCTGAGTTTACTGGCAGGTCAGCACCATCTCGTTATTACCGGTGTATTTATTGGAAATCATTCTCAGGGAATAAGCTTTTCCGATTACACTTCAGTATGGCTAGAAGACATGACACCGGAAGAAATCGACTATTATGTGGATACTTACGCGCCGTTAGACAAAGCCGGATCCTATGGTATTCAGGACTGGCTGGGATGGACCAAAGTCTCGCGCGTAGAAGGGTCGTTTGCCAATGTTATGGGATTGCCGGTCCATCGGGTGTATGAGGTGTTGAAAAACTGGGTAGCGGAGAATAAGGAAGTAGAATAAGGAAGTTAGAATAGTAAGCCGGAAGAAATACCCCACCTTTAAAGGTGGGGAAATTGCAAGGGATGGAAGAGGGAATGAGGAATAAGGAAGTTAGAATAAGGAAGTTAGAAGGAAAATATGTCAGCCCCATGGGGGCTTAATGTGGGTAGACAAAACGGTATAAAAAAATATAGCCTCCTTTAGGGGGTTGGGGGCGGAGGAGAATAAGGCAGTAGGAAGTATTTAAGTTTCTACTTAGGGATTGTGGTGAGGGTGATTTCCATCCAGTCCTCTTTTTGATGAATTTCAACTGAATTCCATAAGTTATTTTCGGAGCCGCTTTCTTTTGATATGCTCAGTGCGGTTTCAATTTCTGTCATTTGATCCGACATGATGCCGGAGAGGAGTATGGTGCCGCCAGGACGAAGGAGTGCCTTAAGTTTTTCAAAGGATGATATAATGATCCGGGTATTGATATTGGCTAAAATAATGTCAAAAGGATCACCACCCGCTTTTGATAAATCTCCTTCTATAAATTCACAAACAGGCGTGACGTGATTTAGCGTGGCATGTTCATAACTATTTTCGATCGCCTCAGGTTGGATGTCCACCCCGATCACTTTCACTGCTCCTTCCATGGCTGCGACGACGGATAAAATACCAGTGCCACAACCGTAATCCAATACCCGTTTATTTTCAAAGTTGAGTTTGGACATGGCCTGTATCATCATATAGGTAGTCGCATGGTGCCCGGTACCAAAAGCCATCCTGGGCGAAATAATGACAATGTGCCTGAAAGATTTCTTTGGCGGATCATGAAACATAGCCATGATATAACAATAATCATCCACCTCCACCGGGTTGAATGAACTTTCCCAAACTTCATTCCAGTTCTTATCCGGCACCCTGGTCATTTCAAAGTCATCATAAAAAAGACCTTCCCGTTCAGTGATAAAGTGCATCATATCCTCGCGGATATCATGAAGCTGGATATACCCTGTGACTACATGATCCTCTTCATGAAAAGATTCAAAGGGCCACTCGCTGAGCATGGCCAGCCAGATCTCACGGTCGTTATCACCCATGTCAAAGCGCAGGGCGTAATATTCAGGATTCATATTCATTTCTGATAAATTTCACCGGAGTAAGCTTTCCAGGTGTTGATTAAGAGGGAGGTAACCGTCATAGGACCCACACCTCCCGGAACAGGTGTGATATAACTGCATTTTGGAGCCACATTTTCGTAATCTACATCCCCCACCAGTCTGAAACCCGATTTTTTGGATGGGTCGTCAACCCTGTTGATGCCAACATCAATCACGACGGCCCCTTCTTTGACCATATCTGCAGTCACAAAATTCGGCCGACCCAGGGCTACCACCAATAGATCACTTTGCAACGCTAACTCTTTGATGTTGGGGGTCTTGCTATGACACAATATTACTGTTCCATCACCAGGTACCGCCCTTCGTGACAGCAGGATACTGATCGGCGTGCCTACAATATTGCTTCTTCCGATCACACAACATTGTTTTCCTGCAATGTTGATTTGATAGCGTTCGAGCATTTGCATGATTCCCATTGGAGTGGCGGGCAAATACGCCGGCAATCCCAGTGTCATACGGCCGATATTCATCGGATGAAATCCATCGACATCCTTCTCGGGCTTAATGGCCAGGGTCACTTCCATTTCATGAATGTGTTCAGGCAAGGGTAATTGTACAATGAACCCATCGATTTCCGGATTGTCATTTAGGTCCCGGATGATATCCATGACGGCCTGCTGGCTGACTTCGGCAGGACGCTGGATCAGCGTGGATTGAAAACCTGCTTCGCCACAACTTCTTACTTTGTTAGTGACATAGGATCTGCTGGCGGGATGATCACCAATCAAAACCGCTGCCAGGTGAGGTGCACGTTTTCCCGCAGCAAGGACTGCATCCACTTTTTGCTTCAGCTCCGATTTGATTTGTTTCGCTAATTCATTTCCGTTAATGATCTGCATATGTTTTGCTTTTCAATTTACCCCCAAAGTCCTTTCAGGGTGCCAAATGGTGTAGGACCGGATACCTTTTCACTCCCAATTCATAAGTTATTTTCCTAAAGATTGCTGTACTACGTTTCTGTCTGCCTGCTTCATATAGTGCTTACAAATCGTCCCCATCGAAAGTCCTACGATGATACCTAATAACGTTCCTGCTACTATGTCAATCGGGTAATGCAATCCAACATAAATCTGTGAAATTGAAATCATCCCTGCCCAGACCCACCACGCATGTCGCCATCTTCCCATATAATGTCCGAACACGGTAATCGCAAAAGCGGCGATACAAAAATGATTGGTAGCATGGGAGGAGGGAAAACTGAACCCGCTTCCGCACGACACCCGCTGGACCACTTCAAGAGAGGATACCTGGCAAGGCCTTGGTCGCTGAACCGCATACTTAATCAGCTTTGAACTGATAGTATCCGCTGCAAATACAGCAAGAATGGTAAATAAGATGGCATAGAGACTTTGTCTTTTGCTGAAATTGAAAAGGATCCAGGCCAGACAAAAAATATAGAGAGGCAGCCAAAGGTATTTATTCCGCATCGCCGGCAGGAGCCAGTCAAAGAAACTATTGCTCCAGCCACTATTGATCCAATGCATGATCGCCGTATCCCATTGAAGCACCGTATGCATCATCGGCCAAATGTATAGTTTTACGCGACAAAAACAGTCCTGATCGTGCCTTTAATTAAATCAGTAAGTGGAATCCGTGGTACTATAGGCGGCCTGGCCGGCGAAAACCTCACGCCATCAGATATCGTGGCCTTTGTATCCGCCTATGGTCATTACCTGAAAGCAGATACCCAACGACCCAGGGTAGCCGTCGGCAGAGACGGACGCGTTTCAGGCTTACTGGTCAAGCAACTTGCCATCAGTTCTCTCCAGGCTTTAGGCATTGATGTCATCGATCTTGATTATTCTACAACTCCATCAGTGGAGATGTTTGTCAAAACATCCGGATTAACAGGAGGCATCATCATCACCGCGAGCCATAACCCTGCCGAATGGAATGCACTGAAATTTTTGAACCATCTGGGTGAATTTATCAGTGAGGAACTGGGAGAAAAGATTAAAGCATTGGCTGCATCAGGAGCCGCCGGAGTTCAATATGCTTCCGTTACCGAATTGGGTCAACTCACTACATCCTCGTTGGCTATTCAACAACATATTGACGCTATTCTCCACCATCCGCTTATTGATAAAACAGTCATCCAGGAAGCCGGATTTAAAGTTGTACTCGATGCCATCAATAGTACCGGTAGTATCAGTATTCCCCCATTGCTTGCTGCCCTCGGTGTCCATGTTCACGTGATCAATGATAACCTATCCGGACTTTTTGCTCATCCTCCTGAACCCTTGCCAGAACATCTTACTGAATTATGCCAAACGGTAAAGGATCGCCAGGCTGATATGGGTATAAGTGTTGATCCTGATGTGGACCGTCTCGCCCTGGTGGATGAGCACGGAATTTTTTTTGGTGAGGAATACACCCTTGTATGTGCCACTGATTATGTGCTACGACATCATAAAGGCCCGGTAGTGACGAATCTCTCTTCCACCATGGCCATGAAGGATCTTGCTGATTCTTTTGGCGTTGCCTGTTATTTTGCCCCTGTGGGTGAGGTACATGTTGTAAAAATGATGAAGGAAGTTGGTGCGGTGATCGGGGGCGAAGGCAATGGCGGTGTGATCGATCCTCAATTGCATTATGGAAGAGATGCCCTGATCGGTATCGCCCTGATCCTGATGCACCTGGCTACCAGCAGGAAATCACTTAGCCAGCTGAAAGCATCCTACCCTTCTTATGTCATGGTCAAGGATAAAATAGCTTTCGATCCGGCCCTATCTGCACAGACCTTGTTAGAGAAGGTTGCCCGCGCTTATCAGGCGTATCCATTGGACACGAGGGATGGATTGAAGATCCTCTTTCCGGAGAGTTGGGTACAACTCAGAAAATCCAATACTGAACCCATACTCCGTATATACGCGGAAGCTAAAAATCACAATGAAGCAAGGTCATTGGTCGATCAGATTAAAGCAATACTTTAGGTGCCTGGTTGTTCTCCATGAACTTCATTATTTTTGCCCTCTCATTTTTACGTTATGTCCAGAAGAGTTTATCTTGATAATGCTGCCACTACGCCACTCCGGCATGAAGTGCTGGAGACGATGATGCCTTACCTGACCAATAATTTTGGCAATCCGTCCTCTATTCACCACGAAGGCAGAGTCACCCGTGCCGCTATAGAAAGCGCCCGTAAAGCAGTAGCTAATCTGATCGGAGCATCGACGGCTGAAATCTTTTTCACCTCCGGCGGAACGGAGTCCAACAATATGGCCATTAAATGTGCTGTTTCCGATCTCGGGATCAAACGCATCATTACTTCACCGATCGAACATCATTGCGTGAAACATTCCGTTGAACATCTTCAGGAAAATAACCTGGTGAAGGTTGAATGGGTGCATGTCGATGACCATGGCATGCCGGATATGCAGCACCTAGAAACTTTATTAGCCGGTGACCCAACGCCAACGCTTGTTTCCCTGATGCATGCTAATAACGAGTTGGGCACCATGCTGGATCTTGAGGCATTATCCGCTTTATGCAAAAAATACAATGCCCGGCTCCATTCCGATACGGTACAGACCGTCGGCCATTTTCCAATTAATGTTCAGCATACTCCTGTTGATTTTCTTTCCGGAGCCGCACATAAATTCTATGGACCCAAAGGTGTTGGATTTATTTACATCAATAGCCGGGACCATATTCATCCACTCATTGATGGAGGATCGCAGGAAAGAAATATGAGGGCCGGTACTGAAAATATTGCTGGTATAGTTGGGCTTGCAAAAGCACTTCAAATAGCTTATGCTGAACTGGAGGAGGACAAACAACATATCCTCGAACTCAAACAATACATGAAGGAACAGTTACTGGAGATTTGTCCCGATGTGAAATTCAATGGGCATCCTTCCCGGAACTTGTATACGGTCTTAAACGTGTCCTTTCCCCCCGGTCCGCATGTATCACTTATGATCATGTCTTTGGACATTGCCGGAATCAGTGCCAGTGGTGGCAGCGCCTGTAGTTCAGGTGCCGAATCGCAATCCCATGTCCTGGAAGCCATACATCATCCTGCCGACCGCAAGGCTGTGCGTTTTTCTTTTAGCAGGAATACCACCAGAGACGATATCGACTATACCATTGAACAACTCCAGGCGATCCTGGCGGCGAGTGTGCAGGAAGTGTGAACCTATTAGTTATTCCTCATGCATCAATCAGAACAGCCTGATGCCGGTTTCATTTCCGCATTGGTCGATTCCGCTTACAAAAGGATAAAAGCTCATTTAGTTTTCACTCCCCTGATCAGCGATCAAAATCAACATTTGCTGCTTAAATGTGAAAACCTGCAAACCACTGGTTCCTTCAAATGGAGGGGAGCTCTTTCCAAATTAAGTTCCCTGCCTCGCGGAAGCTGCGTCGTCACAGCCTCCACAGGCAACCATGGACTTGGAGTCGCCACATCAGCAACACTTTATGAACATCACGTCCAGGTATTTCTTCCTAAATCGGCTAACGAAAACAAGAAGAAAAAACTACAGTCGATGGGTGTTCACCTGGTCCAGGTGGATGGCGACTCACTGTCAGCCGAATTGGCCGGGAAAGAATTTGCCCGGGAGCACGGACAGGTTTGGGTGAGTCCATACAATGATGTTGATGTTATCTCCGGGCAGGGCACCATCGGTATAGAATTACTACAACAGTCAAAGCCGATCGATAAAATTTACATCACCGTGGGTGGCGGCGGCTTGATTTCCGGAATTGCGAGTTATATAAAAATCCACTCGCCACAAACAGAAATCATCGGTTGTCAGCCGGTGAATTCACCGGAAATGTATCTGAGCCAATTGGCTGGACGGGTCGTCATGGCGCCGGAAGAATTGGCAACCTTATCAGATGGATCTGCAGGACCATTAGAAGAGGACAGTATCACTTTTGGTTTGTGCCGTTCTTTAGTGGACCGGTATATTTTGATCAGTGAAGAAGATATCCGAAAGGCCATCCGGGATATTTACCTGCAGCATAAGATGGTCATTGAAGGGGCAGCTGGTGTGGCCTATGCAGCGGCAGAAGCTGATACGGAGAGAAGATCATCGGAAACAGCTATAGTTATATTGTGCGGTGGAAATATTGATCCGAAAATCCATAGTGAGATCTGTTTGTAACCATTGGGGGTATATTTTTTCCGGACCTTAGCGGGTGTTTATTTTTACCAATTATATAGACCTATGCCCTATGCTTTTAGCCGCTAATTCACGCTAATTATTATTTATGCTAATTCGTGACTAAACATTCTGAATTAAATATTTCCTCATCACCGCATTCATCCTTTCCGCTTCGGCCCTCCCTTTTTCCGCAAAATCCGAATTGGCACTCGCATAAATAATACTCCGCGAGGCATTGATCAATAATCCGCCTTCCTGATTCATCCCAGCTTTCAGCACAGCATCCAGGTTTCCGCCTTGTGCGCCTATGCCTGGAATAAGAAAAAAATGTTCCGGATATCTCATTCTGATTTGTTGGAGCTCCCCGGGATGCGTTGCCCCGATAACGTACATTGTGTTGAAAGAATTTCCATAAGTCGCCGTCGTTTCCATGACGGCTTCGAATAATTTTTTCCCTCCTTCAAGTTTAAGCTGTTGAAAATCCTGGCTGCCCACATTGGACGTATAGGCCAGCAAAATCACCCACTTACCTTCCCTTAAAAATGGCTTTACACTATCCGAACCCATATACGGATTGACCGTGACCGCATCACAACCCAGGTGATCAAATACGGCACGGGCGTACATTTCTGAAGTATTGCCGATATCCCCACGTTTGGCATCGGCAATAATGAAATGTTCATGTCCGATATACTCTATGGTTTCTTCCAGAATCTCCCATCCTTTCAATCCCAGCGATTCATAGAAAGCAAAATTTAGTTTGTATGAAATGCAAACATCGCGAGTAGCATCAATAATCGCCTTATTGAAAGCGAGCACATTGCCCTTAATCGTAGAAGGTAATCGTCGCGGATCCGAATCCAGGCCCACCGTCAGTAATGTATTCCGCTGCCGGATAAGGGAAACGAGAAAAGCTTTGTCTTTCAGGAATTCAGTCATGAAGTTCGTACACAGCTTCTACAGCCAGGATTTGAGGAATGCGGGTACGGACTACCTGTTCGACACCGGCTTTCAGGGTCATGGCTGACATCGAACATACCTCGCAGGCTCCGAGCCATCTGACCCGCACCGTCATCTCATCTGTCAGGCCGACAACAGACACATCTCCGCCATCCACTTCCAGGTGAGGACGTATCTCATCAAGCGCCTTTTCAATTTGAATTAGGATTGCTTCTTTCTCCTGGTCCGACATATACGGGTAAAATTACCTTTTCTTTTCCTGAAAAGTATTACCACGCCTGCGGATCAATTTTTAAGCTCTACCATTTTCGTAGGACCCATCTGTTTATTGCGAAGCTGGGTTTGTTCATCCAAGGCTTTCGCCAATTGCATAAACCGGTTTTGCAAATCTCCCTCCTGCAATACAGCCGGGCTTCCCGAATCGCCGGCCTCCCGCACGGATTGTACCAGTGGAATCTGCGCCAGGACTTTCGTTTGGCCCAGGACCGCCAGTTTTTCACCACCTCCGCTTCCAAAAATGTAATATTTGTTTTCCGGTAATTCAGCCGGAGTAAACCACGACATATTTTCAACCACGCCAAGAATAGGAACATTCAGGGATTCCAACAAGAACATATTCATGGCTTTTACGGCATCGACCACCGACAATTCCTGCGGAGTGGTCACCATGATCGCACCGGTCAATGGTACTGTTTGTACAAGGGTCAACTGAATATCACCGGTGCCTGGTGGAAGATCTATGATCATATAGTCCAAAGGCGGCCAGATCGTGTCTTTGACAAATTGTTTTATAATTCCTGCTAATCTTGGTCCACGCAGTACAACAGCCTGCTCCGGATCCACTACAAACCCAATAGACATGACCGGCAAACCATACGCTTCCAGAGGAATGATCTTATGGCTCCCATGCAAGACCTGCACTTTCGGCCGTTGACCTTTCAGGCCAAGCATGGTAGGCGCCGAAGGGCCGTAGAGATCTGCATCAATAAGGCCAACGCTGTATCCGAGTTTTTGCAACCCCAGGGCCAGATTGACCGCGATAGTGCTTTTGCCAACACCTCCTTTTCCTGAAGCCACTGCAATAATATTTTTTACATGCGGCAGCGGGCTCTGCTGATTGCTTTCCCCTTCCCCGCGTTGCATATGGATGTGCACGTTGACCTCCGGATAAACAGACTGGATAGCCTCCATACACGCGAAATTCAAACTGGATTTCTGTGCTTCCGGAAGATCAGCCGTGGCTAAATGAAATTGAACCTGGTCATCCTGAATGCGCAGATCAGAAACCATTCTGCGGCTGATAATATCCTGACCGGTAGCCGGATCCTTTACACTGCTGAGCGCTTTTACAATTTTATTATTATCTATTTCCATGATGCTGATCCGGCCGGGAGTTGAAAACACGATGCTTCAGAAAGTGACAGCCCTGGATATATCTATCACCAACTTAGTCTGAGAAAAAACGATTTATTCAGTAAATAGTTTATGATGAATCCGGGACTAGTTCAATCCCATTTTATCGTAGGCACTCATCACCTCCTTCACTGCGGCAGCTGAGTCATGCAACATTTTCAATTCATCGCTACTTAGTTTCATCTCTATGATCTGTTCAATACCATTTCTTCCCAGCTTAACAGGTACGCCCAGGTAGACATCATGCAAGCCGTATTGACCTTCCATTTTCACACAGCAGGGAAAGATTCGCTTTTCGTCTTTCAAAATGGAAGATACCATCTGAGCTGCTGCTGCTCCGGGTGCATACCAGGCAGAAGTTCCCATCAATTGGACAAGCTCACCACCACCTTTTTTAGTGCGTTCAACAATGGCCTCCAGTTTGGCTGAATCGACTAATTCAGTCACCGGAATGCCGGAAACAGTGGTATACCTGGGTAAAGGCACCATAGAATCGCCGTGCCCGCCCAGCAACATGGCCTGGATATCTCTCGGAGAACAATCCAATTCCTGCGCGAGGAAGGCCCTGTAGCGGGCCGTATCCAGCACGCCGGCCATACCCAATACTTTGGCCGCGGGATGTCTGGAAACAACGTGTGCGGCATAGGTCATCACATCCAGTGGATTGGATACGACTATGATTATTGCATTTGGGCTGTGTTCAAGAAGTGATCGTGTGACGGCCGATACGATTTTGGCATTCGTGGAAATGAGATCATCCCGGCTCATACCCGGTTTACGCGGTACACCGGCGGTGATAACGACAATATCCGAGCCGTTCGTCAAGGTATAATCGCCGGTTCCCACCAATCGGGTGGAATAATCATCAATCGGGGCCTGCTGCCAGGTATCCAGGGCTTTCCCTTTGGCCATATCGGCCATCAGATCGAGCAGAACGATTTCATTTACAACATTTTGATGTGCCAGTACATTGGCCACGGTGGCTCCGACATTTCCTGCGCCGACAACAGTAACTTTTGACATAGAGGACTTATTATAAGAGTAAAAATGGCTTTCTGGCGGCAAAACTAAGAAGAAAACACCAGCGGAAACCGGCTTACCCCAATTCATTCTTTATCTTTACACCTTCAAAATCAATATCATCATATGTCCAGATTCACATTGTCCGTTTTAGGCTTGTTTTTATTCCATATCGTCTCTGCACAGTTTTGCAGTACCGATCAGGAGGCCCTCATGCCTTTCCTGGATGCCAATCTCAAGAACATGAAGGCGGGGGATTACAGGGCTGTTAAATATGTGCCGGTCACCTTTCACCTGGTAGCCAATGCAGCCGGGAACGGACGCGTAGAGGAAGAAAACGTCCTGAAAGAAATCACCAATTTGAATCGCTCCTATGCGGATCAGAATTTCATTTTCTACATAGATCACTTCAATTATTTCGATAATGATGCGGTTTATAATTCACCAACGACAACACTGGCCAGGACGCAAATGCGGCTCAGAAAGGATAATAATTCTGTCAACATTTTTATCTGTAATACGGCTGACGATGGTACAGGCCCGGGCGTAACCCTGGCTTACTACGATCCGCAAGAAGACTGGATCGTCACCCGGAAAAATGAGGTCAATGGCGTTTCCAAAACCATTCCACATGAGGTGGGTCACTTTTTTAGTTTAGTGCACACGCACGCCGGATGGGACTGCTATCCCTTTACCCTTACTGATTATTCGAATCCGATCAATATCGATTATACGCTTCAGTGTGAAGGCGGGGGTGGATCTATTTTAATTGAATTGCATGATCGCAGCAATTGTGCTATTGCCGGAGATAAGATCTGCGACACACCGGAGGATTATAACCTGGGTCTTTTATATCAGCCCGGATGCACGCAAAACACAGTCATAAAAGACAAAAATGGAGATGTCATCAAACCGATGATCACTAATTATATGAGTTATTATGAAAGTTGTGATACCAACGAATTTTCGACTACCCAGAAGAGCCTGATGAATACGGATTTCACTACTGCCCGCCGGCAGTATATCCGCACCGGTGTCATTCCTAACACTACACCCGTCACTGGCCCGGTTAACTATATCACTCCGATCAACGGAGAAGAATCTAATGGCACTTCTGATATCCTTTTGGACTGGGAAGATGTCCCTGGAGCCAATGAATACCTGGTGATTTATGATCGCTTTTCCACTTTTACTTTTAGTCCAACCAAAGTCTTTACGCTTAACTCTCAATATGTCATACCCGGTCCACTGGGATTGGGTCAAACGATTTATTGGAAAGTCTGGCCTTTCAATGAATCCCAGACAGACGCTTTGTACGGGGCTACTCAAAATTTTAAAGTTGGTGAAGGAACCGGCATCAATGAAATCCCCAATATCCAGGAATATGCCCTTAATCCCAATCCAGTATTTGATCATCAGCAGGTGAACCTGGTCATGACTACCTCTAAATCTTTCGATGCCCAACTCAAAGTAGTGGATGCATCCAACCGGGTAGTAAGCCAGGAAAAAGTCACTATCCAGGCTGGTTATACCGAAATACCGGTCCGGACTGAGGGGTTAAGTACAGGGGTGTATTTTGTTGTTTTAAATGCAGGAGGAGGAAACCTGGTGGAGAAAATGCTGATACTCGATTAGGCAGGAATTCACTCTGCCATTCGTCAATGGCGAATATTTTTTTCTTTGCGTATTCACGAATAATGGCGTAATGTTTCCTGAAAGGTATCAGGCAGAATACTGAACTAAAGGTTCATCGGTATCTCCGGTGTGTATGATCACTTTGGCTGGTTCCTCGGAGCGTTTGACTTCGCCCAGGGTAAAGGCTTTAATACCAAAAGCGGCAGCGAGATTTAGAATGGAAGGTGCGGATTTCTTTTCCGCGAAAATGATCATCCGGATGCCCATATTAAACACCTTATACATCTCCGATAAAGAAGTTTTGGAAGCTTCCCTGATCAGGCTGAAGATGACCGGTGTCGGAGGAACGTGATCAATGTGGACCACCAGGTTAGGATGAATAAATTTCAACACCTTGCTATAGGCACCGCCTGTACAATGGATGATGCCCTGGATATCATGCCGGTACTCCCGGATCATTGGCATCAGCATGGGAAGGTAGGTCCTGGTCGGAGAAAGCAATAATTTACCGACAGGGATGGATTGGCCATCCACACTTATTTCGTCAGTGAGCTTCCAGGGTCCGTTATAGACAAATTGATTATCCGTTTCGGGGCTATAGCTTTCGGGATAAAGTTTTGCGTAGGAATGATGCAACATATCATGGCGGGCCGAAGTCAGTCCGTTGCTTCCGATGCCGCTGTTATAGGCATCCTCATAGGTTGCTTTTCCATCTGAAGCGAGTCCGATGATAACTGCACCCGGTTTGATCTGGTTAATAATCAGTTCCTTTCTCGCCATACGGCCAAAGGCGGTAATACCAACATCGATAGTCCTGACAATATCACCGGTATCTGCTGTTTCACCTCCTGCATGCTTGATGGAAATCCCTCGCTCTTCCATATTTTGTAGAAATGCGATGGTCCCCTCAATCAATTCTTCAATGACCTCTCCGGGGATCAGGTGTTTATTCCGTGCGATCGTAGAGGAGATTAAAATGTTGTCTACACAACCTGTACAGGCCATATCGTCCAGGTTCATGACCAGGGCATCCTGGGCAATTCCACGCCACACGGTAAGGTCTCCCGTCTCCTTCCAATAGAGATAAGCCAGGCTGGTCTTCGTGCCGGCGGTATCGGCATGCATGATATTGCAATAATCAGGGTCGCTCCCTGCTACATCCGGCAGTACTTTACAAAAAGCGTTCGGGTATAAGCCTTTATCCAGGTTTCGTATGGCGTGATGCACTTCGGTCTTGGAGGCAGAAGCCCCCCGTTGAAAATATTTATCAGTTTCCGACGCCATGATAGCCGCAAAGATGCGCTAAATTCATCCAATCAACGATCCCCTTTTGCTTTTTTGGTATGTAATTTGCCACTACCTGCTGGAATCGCCATTGCGATCTGTTAAAACCAATCTGAAGGCCACCTCCAATCAAAGGATGAGGTGGTTTTTTATTTTCTCCTCCTGGCGGAGTTGAAAATAACTGGTTTCCTGGCCTTCCCTGAAATACCAATCAAAGGATGAGGTGGTTTTTTATTTTCTCCTCCTGGCGGAGTTGAAAATAACTGGTTTCCTGGCCTTCCCTGAAATACCAATCAAAGGATGAGGTGGTTTTTTATTTTCTCCTCCTGGCGGAGTTGAAAATAGCTGGTTTCCTGGCCTTGCCTGAAATACCAATCAAAGGATGAGGTGGTTTTTTATTTTCTCCTCCTGGCGGAGTTGAAAATAACTGGTTTCCTGGCCTTAACCTAAATTATCTTCACAAATCTCAAGGACTTTATTATTTTCTTTTTCCTTCAAATCAGATCTTGACTGGTCTCCATGCTTAACCTTTTATCAGGTAATAGATTCCATGAAGTTTGGCTACACTTTTTCGCAATAAAAGATGAAACTGCCAAATACTTTTAATTCGACAAATCCCGATTCCTATTGCTTCACTTATGGATTCGCCTCCGCTGTTGCCATAGACCATTTTGACATTGCTTGTTCTTTCCGTGATACCCATGCGTCGGAAAGTAATTGCAGAAAGAGGCAAAACTTCTTCAACTTTATCCTGATGAGGTAAATGAGGCCTTCTTTTACATTTGCCTTTAACGGAGGCCGGGAGTCTTTAACCCGGAATACTCTTTTTAAAGGCTTATTTTAGCGCCTTCATCACGTAATAAACTGCCGTTTAATTGAGGACTACCTTACATCTCACTCTCCTGTTCACCTTTTGTATTGGATTGGTGCAATGCCAACGACCTGGAAATATGGAACATGAATACACCAACAAACTCATCCATGAAAGCAGTCCCTATTTGCTTCAGCATGCCCATAACCCGGTCGACTGGTATCCCTGGGGCGATGAGGCGCTTCAAAAAGCCAAGGCGGAGAATAAACTTTTGGTGATCAGCATCGGCTATTCGTCCTGTCATTGGTGTCATGTCATGGAACATGAATCTTTTGAAGACACGATGGTAGCCAATTTTATGAACAAAAACTTTGTCTGTATCAAAGTAGATCGTGAAGAACGTCCTGACATCGATGATGTCTATATGACGGCTTGTCAATTGGCCTCCGGAGGCGGATGTGGCTGGCCTTTAAATTCCTTTGCTTTGCCGGATGGACGACCGGTCTGGGCCGGAACTTACTTTCCCAAAGTCAAATGGCTTGAGGTGCTGGAGTATTTCAGAAAAGAATATGCTGAAGAGCCGCTAAAACTGCAAGATTATGCGGGCCGTTTAGTGGCAGGTGTGCAGGATCATGGATTAGACAGCCTCATGAATACAAGCGCTGAAGAGATCAGTTCGGATGAAGTGCTGGGCATTTCCAAAATATTTATGGATCGCATGGATCCCTCTTTGGGCGGACGCAGGGGAAGTCCGAAATTTCCCATGCCCAACAACTGGGAGTATCTCATGCATTATGCTTACCGGGAAAATGACCCGAGGGCGAAGGAATTGGTAACCACTACGCTGGACAAGATGATGAAGGGTGGCATTTATGATCAACTGGAAGGTGGGTTTGCCCGGTATTCCACAGATTCCCTTTGGCTGGTTCCGCATTTTGAAAAAATGCTTTACGATAACGGACAATTGGTTTCGCTGTATGCGAAAGCTTATTCCTGGTCAGGTAAAAAAGAATACCTGGATGTGGTCAGGCAAACACTTGATTTTGTGGACAAAAACTGGAGCGATGCTTCCGGTGGTTTTTATAGTTCCTATGATGCCGATAGCGAAGGAGAAGAAGGAAAATATTACGTATGGACCACCGATGAATTGGAACAACTGATTCCAAATGAGGAAGACCGGAAAATGTTTTATGAATTCAATGATATGGAAACCGGGGAAATTGGGAACACGGTAAAAACATCCTTCAGCAACATCGGCGGGCTGAAGAACTTGCCGTCAACTACCAACTGACCCCGGAAGAATTTCCGGCAGAAGATTGGATCATGCACAAAGTATTACTGGCTGCACGCAATAAGCGGGTTAAACCCGGGCTGGATGATAAAATACTTACTTCGTGGAACGGATTAATGCTGCAGGGTTATATTGATGCCTACAGGGTAACCTCTGATAAAGCCTATCTGGACCGGGCCATAAAAACTGCCGACTTTCCTGCGGGATAAAATGATCGCAAGAGACTATCAATTCCACCGCAATTATAAAAACGGCAAAGCCAGCATCAATGCTTTTCTTGATGATTATGCCATTACGATCCAGGCATTTCTATCCATGTACCAATCCACTTTGACACCACATGGCTGGATCATGCCAAAGGAATGACAGAACATGTACTAGCCCATTTTGACGGCGATTCCACGACACTTTTTTATTACACCTCTGATCTTGATCAGGCCTTAATCGCCAGGCGTCGTTTGAATTCGGAGATAATGTGATTCCGTCCTCAAACAGTACATGGCCCGCGATCTATTTGACCTGTGAACCTTACTGGCCAGAGATGAATATATGGATCGCGCCCATAAATGTTGAAGCTAAGTCTGGCCCAGGATCCAGAGTGATGGCCAGCCATCTTTCTACAGCAATTGGTGCGAATTGATGTTATCCTTTTCTAAGACACCTTATGAAGTGGCTATTGTCGGTGAAGGGTTATCGGAAAGATTCTCACTGATTTGCAAACGACCATTATCAGCCGGATGCATTGTACCTTGGCGGAGCCAGAGAAGGTGACGCTTGAATTGCTGGAAGATAAATTAGTCTGAAAATCAGACACTTATTTATGTATGTCAAAATAAAATTTGCAAGCTACCGACCGAGGAAACTAGCCATTGGGCAATTAGACTCTGAATTTTAAAGAGCAATATCAGTAAAGACAAATTATTAATTAGTTTCGCAGACTACAAAAGAAAAGAACATATGGATCTCCACGAATATCAGGGCAAAGAATTATCATCCGTTATGGTGTAAAAATTCAAAAAGGCATGTATCGCTAGAACGCAGGAAGAGGCAATAGATGCTTACAAAAAATCTGCGGAAACAGTAAGTCCGTGGCCGTAGTTAAGGCACAACTTCATGCGGGAGGCCGCGGAAAAGGCGGCGGTGTCAAGGTGGTAAAAAATCTGGACGAATTAAAAGTGGAGTCCGGAAACATATTCTGGGCATGATGCTCAAAACTCCGCAAACACCCGGAGGAATGGAAGGGCCTGGGAAACTGGTCCGCCAGGTGCTGATTGCAGAAGATTCCTACATTCCGGAATACGATCAGTGTAAAGAACTCTACATGTCCATACTGACGGACAGGGCACGACAGTGCAATGTCATCATTTACTCCACGGAGGGTGGAATGGACATAGAGACCGTAGCTGAGCATACGCCTGAACTCGTGTACAAAGAATATGTAGATCCCGGCCTTGGGCATTCAGCCTTTCGAATGCAGAAAGATCGCTTTTAATCTCGGCCTGAGCGGAGATGCCTTTAAAAACATGACCAAATTTGTTGCCAGTGTGTACAAAACATTTGTATCGAATGTGATGCCACGCTTCTCGAAATCAATCCTGTCCTGATTAACGGATATGGAGAAATAGTTGCTGTCGACTGTAAAACTTCCATTGATGACAATGCCCTCTTTCGTCATCCGGATATTGAAGCCATGCATGATCCTTTTGAAGATGATCCGACTGAACTGGAGGCCAAAGAATACGGACTCAACTATGTCAACCTTGATGGAAACGTCGGTTGCATGGTGAATGGAGCGGGTCTGGCTATGGCTACTATGGATATAATTAAATTATCCGGTGGTTCTCCGGCCAATTTTCTTGATGTTGGCGGGACGGCTGATGCCAAACGTGTGGAGAATGCGTTCCGTATCATCCTGAAAGATCCGAGTGTAAAAGCTATCCTCATCAATATTTTTGGTGGCATAGTCCGATGCGATCGCGTAGCTCAGGGTGTGGTCGATGCCTATAACAACATCGGCAATATCAAAGTGCCTATCATTGTGCGCTTACAGGGGACGAATGCCGACCTGGCCAAAAAGATCATCGATGAAAGCGGGCTTAAAGTCAAATCGGCCATTCTCCTGCAAGAGGCGGCTGAATTGGTGACCGAAGTCTTGTCCGGAAAAAGTTGATGGATGAAGCATGCCCAATCCATCTACATATTCCCTGCTTGAACTCAATCAATACATCCGGAGAGTCATCTCGCTCAATTTTGATGAACCCCTTTGGATCGAATGTGAAATTGGCCAGGCGTCCCAGTCCCGTGGTCACTGGTATCTCGATTTGATACAAAAGGAAGAAGATACCATCGTGGCACAATGCCAGGCAGCCCTCTGGGCAAATGTGTACTTCTTTCTAAAACGAAAGTCCTCCCTTCCGCCGGAAGAGATCCTGAAACAAGGCATGTCCGTCAAACTCAAGATCAATGTGGACTATCACGAGCGATATGGCCTTAAGCTGATCATTGAAGACATTGATACCAGTTTCACGATCGGTGTGCTGGAGATGCAACGACAAGCTATTCTAAAGGAAATTAAAGATCGTGGACTCATCCGCAAAAACGCTGACACCTATCTGCCTCCAGTGGTTCAGCGATTGGCGGTGATCAGTTCTGCAAGAGCGGCTGGTTGGAAAGATTTTGTCAAGCACATCGAGGACAATTTGTATGGCTATGATATCGAAATTGTCTTGTTTGAATCAGCGATGCAAGGTCAGGCGGTAGAAGCGGAAATATTGGCTTGCCTGAAGGAGATCGAAAAGGATGTAGAGACTTACGATGCTGTTGCTATCCTACGGGGCGGTGGAGGAAGAACGGATCTGGCTGCATTTGACAATTTACCGCTGGCTGTGCGTATTGCTAATTTTCCTATTCCTGTTCTAATTGGAATCGGTCATGAAATCGATCAATCGGTGTTGGATCTGGTCGCTTATCAATCGTTGAAAACACCTACTGCCGTTGCTGATTATGTTGTCGAACACAATAATCAATTTGAAAGTCAATTGGATGAGTTAGCTCAACAATTGAGAGCAGAAATTGAAACCAGGATCCGGGAAGAAAAGGAAAATATTTCCAGGCTCGCTCATGATTTAAGTTTAGCCTGTACTTCCAGGATCGCCGTTGAGTTCCAAAAACTGGAGCATGCCCGTTTCTTACTTCAGCAAGCCGGTAAGCATCGGATACAAAATCAACATACACGTCTAGAACATCTTGACCTATTATTGCAGGCCATCAACCCTGATCATGTGTTAGCCAGAGGATATACGATCACCAGCCATCAAGGCACCACCATCACCAAATCTTCTACAGTAAAAAGTGGGATGAACATTCAGACTACCTTTCAGGATGGAAGCATAAAAAGTATTGTGGAATGAAAACCAAAAAAACGGATTACGATAAAGCCATGGAGCAGCTGGAACAACTGGTCCGGCGCATCCAGGATGGCGAACTCGGCCTGGAAGAGATGCGTGGTGAAGTAAAATCTGCGCTCGAGATCATCCAGGCTTGCAGGGCGAAACTACGGGATATCGAGACCGATCTCGATGCACTTCTTGAAGAAGAGTAGTCCCTGTCTTCGTCATTCCCCGCTGACGCGAGGAATGACGAAGACATCTTCTTTCACGTTTTCGCCATTCAAAACAAAAATCAAAGGTATACCTCGCGCCGGCAAAGAATGGCGAAGACATCTTCTTTCAGGTTTGCGCTATTCAAAATAAAAATCAAAGGTATACCTCGCGCCAGCAAAGAGTGACGAAGACATCTTCTTTCAGGTTTGCGCTATTCAAAACAAAAATCAAAGGTATACCTCGCGCCGGCAAAGAGTGACGAAGACATCTTCTTTCAGGTTTGCGCTATTCAAAACAAAAATCAAAGGTATACCTCGCGCCGGCAAAGAGTGACGAAGACATCTTCTTTCAGGTTTGCGCCAATCATAAAAAAATAAAAGGTATACCTCGCGCCAGCGAGGTATACCTTTGAACTCTTCTTTTTTATTTGCGCGATACAAAACAAAAATCAAAGGTATACCTCGCGCCAGCGAGGTACACCTTTGAACTCTTCTTTTTTATTTGCGCCCCGCGCAAATAAAAAAGGTGGAAGCCGGCCCGGCGGCCTGCGCTTCCACCAACTTCACCAGTTGAAAACAATCTTTGGTTACAGCTTCGGGATTCTCAGCATCTGACCCGGATAGATCAGATTGGGATCCTTCAGCATTGGGGTATTGGCTTCAAATATAGTATTATATTTCTTAGCATCGCCATATTGCGCTTTAGCAATTTTGGAGAGCGAATCTCCTGGTTTTACTTCATAAAAATCAGCTTCCGGTTCAGGAGCCACCACACTCATCCGATCATCCACCTGCCGGATATCGGCATTGTTGCCAAGCGTGAGTATCACTAATTCTTTGGCAAACTGGGTTTCCGCCTGGCCATAAGCCGTCACGACTTCTCCGTTCAATTCCAGGGACAGATCCGTGACGGGAAGATTCAGCTTAGCCACTGCATTTTTCATCGCTTCAATTTTCACCCTGTTCAGTTCGGCAGTGGAAACAGCAGCGGCTTTTTCTTCCTCTTTTTTTGGAAGAACTTTATTGCCGGCACCCGACATAAAAGAAAAAAGTCCCATAGTGTAAATTTTTTCCGGTTATCAGGAGGATATGAATTTTTATTGATTAATACTGTGCATTGGTTTTCAGGAATATGACCCGCTTAGAAGGGCCTTTATTTTCAACTTTTAGCGGATAGTTACCTTCCGGAGCAAATATAGGGGGTTACCGGCTATAATGCCAGTGATAAAACGAGTTAATCTTACCTTTGGCAAATAACTTAAGCAACGCAATTTGAAACCTAAACCTGAGGCTTTATCCCCGGATGCCGGCAAGGAGACTCCCCTCATGAAGCAATACTTCAAGATCAAGAGTCAGCACCCGGATGCCCTGGTATTGTTCCGTGTCGGGGATTTCTATGAAACTTTCGGCGAGGATGCCATCCGCACTTCGGAAGCTCTGGGGATTATTCTGACTCACCGAAATAACGGGGGCGCCAATATCGAACTGGCTGGTTTCCCTTATCATGCCATGGATATGTACTTGCCAAAACTGGTGCAGGCCGGATACCGGGTGGCCATCTGCGAGCAGTTGGAAAAACCTTCCAAGGATAAAAAAATTGTCGATCGTGGCGTGACCGAGATGATCACACCGGGAATAGTCACGGAAGATTCCCTCCTGAACCGATCGCACAATAATTATCTCGCTTCCCTGCATGCTTCGGGACCGGATCATTTCGGCATCGCCTTCCTCGATGTCTCTACCGGTGAATTTGTAGTAAGTGAAGGCGAGCACCGGGAAATTGAAAAACTCCTGCAGAGTTTCAATCCTTCCGAAATCATTTTTTCTAAAGCCAATAAAAACCGTTTTGAAAAGATTATCGGACACTCGTATTATTCGTTTGCCCTGGAGGAATGGGTATACACGGAAGATTACACCAATGAAAAATTATTGCGCCATTTTGAAGTAGCTACATTAAAAGGTTTTGGAATTGATCATTTGATCACCGCACAGGTGGCTGCAGGGGCTATACTTCATTACCTGGCCACCACCAAGCAAGACGGATTAAAACACATCCGCACCATTCATCGATTGCAATCAGATCATTACATGTGGATGGACCGCTTTACCATTCGCAACCTTGAACTCCTGCAACCTGCCCAGGACACCGGTACCAGCCTGCTCGATATTCTGGATAAAACCACTTCGCCCATGGGGGCGAGAATGATGAAAAAATGGATAGCGCTTCCATTAATCAGTCTCCGGGAAATCAAACTGCGGCACGATATGGTGGAGTATGCCCTTCAGCACACTGACTGGGCCTCTGACCTGATTGATAAATTAAGGCTCATCGGCGATCTTGAAAGAGTGATCTCCAAAGTTTCCCTTGCCAAAATCAATCCCAGGGAACTGGTGCAGCTGAGGAGAGCACTCTCTGCTTTACACCCCATAAAAGAATGGATGGAAGCAAGCCAGCAGGAAGGATTGATACGCCTTGCCGATCAAATCAATCCCTGTGAGCATCTCCGACAGACTATCGAACATGCGGTTCAGGACGAAGCCCCTGCCCTGCTCGTAAAAGGGAACGTGATTAGGAAAGGCTATAATGAAGAACTGGATGAATACCGGGATATCATTCAGAATTCTAAAGAAATACTCATCTCCATCCAGCAAGAAGAAGCTGTCAAAACCGGTATTTCCAATCTGAAGGTTGGATACAACAATGTATTCGGGTATTACCTGGAAGTGACCAATAAATACAAAAACCAGGGCCTGATCCCGGAGAATTGGGTCCGCAAACAAACACTCTCCAATTGTGAACGCTATGTCACTGATGATCTTAAAAAACTAGAGCAGAAGATCCTCAGTGCAGAAGAAAAAATAGGGGCGCTTGAAGAAACCTTATTTAATGATCTTGTGATTGCCGCACAGGAATATATCGCCCCGATCCAGGTGGATGCCAATGTCATCGCGCAACTCGATTGTGTGCTTTCCTTAGCCCACGTTGCGGAAACCAACCGGTATTGCAGGCCGGAAATGAATGAAACGATGATCATCGATATTCACGACGGGCGGCACCCGGTGATTGAAAAGCATTTGCCACCCGGCGAACTTTATGTGACCAACGATCTCTATATGGATAGTGAAGAACAGCAGATCTTCATTATCACCGGTCCAAACATGTCAGGCAAATCTGCCTTCCTCCGGCAAACCGCGCTGATCTGTCTGATGGCCCAAATAGGAAGCTATGTACCGGCCAGGGAAGCGAAACTGGGTATTATTGACAAACTGTTTACCCGCGTCGGAGCCTCTGATAATATCTCTTCGGGGGAATCTACTTTCATGGTGGAAATGAATGAAACGGCCAGCATTCTCAACAACATATCAGCCCGAAGCCTGATCCTCATGGATGAAATCGGCAGAGGGACCAGCACCTTCGATGGCATCAGTCTCGCCTGGAGCATTGCCGAATATCTACATCATCATATCCAGTTTAAACCCAAGACGCTCTTTGCCACCCATTACCATGAATTGAATGAACTGGCAGAGACATATGACCGTGTGCACAACTACCATATCGCCACAGAGGAAACCGGTAACAAAGTAATTTTCTTACGAAAACTCACCCCCGGTGGCAGCGAACATAGTTTTGGCATCCATGTCGCCCGTATGGCCGGAATGCCCAAAACACTTTTACAACGTGCTACTGAAATCCTACATGAACTGGAATCAAAAAACGTGGGACCCGAAGAAGGTGTTACGAGCAAGGAACGAGGAGCAAGGAGCATGGAGAGACTGAAGAGCATTCAGGATACAGCCTCCATTCAACTCAGCATTTTCGATCAGACCGATGTCAATTTGCGACAGGTGAAAGATGAAATATTGAATATGGATGTCAATCAAATGACTCCTATTGAGTGCATGCTCGCTTTACTGAAGCTGAAGAAGAAACTGGAAGAATAACCGCTTACCAGTAAAAAATAATTTCTTACTGCAGGACGATAATTCGTTGGGATTTCAAACCATGTTTCGTTTGAAATTGCAACTGGTACATTCCAGGGGGCAATTTGTCGGTGGTGATTGTCTGGAATTGTTCTTCCTTTTTCAGCAAGGATCCTGTGGAATCAAAAAAATAGACAGGCGGGACTATTTCTTCTTTGGCCATTTCGGTTGCTGAAATGAAATCACGACAAGGCGTAGGTGTAAAATAGGTAAGGTTCTCATTCGATACCGGTTGATCCGTAGCCGATACTTCACGCGAAAAGGTATATACCGTATTTTGAGGAATGGTACCATTCATATACACATTGAGGTAGGACTGCACGACAGTGGGGCTGGCTGGATTACCAGTGAGTAAAAGCGTTTGTCCAATAGATACATCGGTCGACAGCATGAGCTTCTCCACCAGGCCTACAAAGGCTCCTGTACTGTCATAATCCAATTCGGGCTGGGTTATGACAGAGGGACCAAAACGATAGACGATGTCACCTGAATCTTCATATAACTGCATCTGAAAATTGACAAAGTCCGTATTATTTCCCGTGAAGAAATATTGCCTGTAGAATCCGGCATTTTTCCATTCGATAGTAAATACGCGCTGACCCGGAGAGCCGGTCGTCTTATACGTGATGGGGGACTGCAGGAGGGTGTCCGCAAAACCCCGATCGATCAGATCCGCACCAAACACCAGGAATAAACCCAGGGTGTCCCCGACCGAATTGCTGGCAAGTATGGGAAAAGCTATATTGGCCAGCTGGTGAACGGTAGTAATGTTTTGATTATAGAAATGAAATAAAAAGCCGATGGGTACATCGTATCCGGGATCATCCCAGCTCTGTGTTACGGCCGGTGTTCCACCCACCAGGTCCACATATGGTTCTGATGTAACCGTCAAATGATACGTCTGATTATAAGCCCAACAGGGCAATAGGAGCAGTATCCAGGTGAATTGAATGTTTTTTTTCATCATCGTGTATTTTATTTTCAAATCCTGTTCATCCGCTATCGCCCTATTTCTTTTCCGGGTACATGACGAGGCTGATCAGATTGGTTTCATCAAAATATTTCCGGGCTGCTTTGGTCAGGACCTCAGGGGAAAGGGTGGCAATCCGTTTTTCCAATGTCGAAAGCTGCGTAGCCTGTGCAAGATCCATATCATTCATCCAGCAATTCACAAAGGAATTCATCCAGAACTGATTTTGTTCCAGATCTTTGATACGGCCTTGTCGCTGTGCTTCGGTGATCTTCTGGATATCTCCGGGATCGATCTCCGTCTTTAATTTCCGGATCACGGACAAACAGGCATCCTTAAGTTCCTCTGTACGGGGTGGGTCCACATTATAACTGATCCGGATGCTGTATTGTTCAATGGGGACCTTCGACTGTCCTCCTCCGATGGCCACTCCATAAACTCCACCCTCCTCCTCCCTCAGCTCCTCCCTCAATTTTATGCGCGCTACGTCGACAAGGGATTGCAAGAGATACGAACTATCAGGATTAAAGGCATCCAGGCCATGAAAAATATATTGAACCAATGTTTTCGGGGCTTCTCCCCGGTAATACGTGGAGTCAATCCGGCCATCAGGAAAACGGTCGCCAATATCTTTCCAGGTCTCCTTCCTGCCCTTTCCCGGTAAGGCCCCGAGATAGCGACTGGTAAGCCATTGCAGTGTATCCGGGTCAAAATTGCCAACAAAGAAAAAATCCATATCGCTTACATCTCCAAAACGATCCCGGTAAATGTTGACAATATCATCCATTCGAATCTGGTTATAGGATTCTACAGTAGGTATCCCTCTTCGATAATTATACCCGGAGGTTACTTTATTGACCTTGTCCGAAAACCAGACCTGTGGATTGGAGAGCAGGTTGGCCAACATACTCTTCTCCCGCTTGAGATACGAACTCAGTGCCACCGTATCTTCCCTGAAATTGACGATATAAGAATAAATCAATTGCATGAGGGTTTCCTTGTCCCTGGCTGAAGAAGATCCATTGATCCCTTCGTATCGTTCAAAAATGAAAGGGGACGCGCTGGCATGGATGCCTGAAAGCTTCTTATCCAGGGCGGCGGCAGTAAAGGTGCCCACCCCGCTTGTTCCGATCACATTGGAAGCGCTGCGAGCAGATGGAAACAACTCATCACTATAGAGCGAACTTCCTCCCGGACTATAGGCTGTCATCAGGATTTCATCGTTTTTATAATCAGTAGGTTTCGCCGTTACTGTCACTCCATTTAAAAATTTCCAATGATAAACTTGGAGCGTACTATCAAAACTTTGTGTAATTACCGGTTGAGGTAAAAATTTTCCTGGCAAAAGAGGAGCAGATAAATCCATATCCACATAGGGCTCTGTCTCAACGTCAGATTCGGAATTCAAAATTTCCATTAAGGTCACACTATCCGGAAGTATGGCTTTATCTTTTTCAGGCCCGGTGACGATGATGACCCGGCTCTGATCAGATATCCATGATTTCGCTAATTGACTTATTTCCTCTACTGTGATGGTGGGCAACATGGAAGTATACATATCCATGACCTGCGCTGCATTGGGAATCGGATTCCCATCCAGAAAATTTCCAACCAATCGGCTGACTACCCTGTTCGATTGCTGCTTGTCTTCTTCGGCTACGTTCTCCTCCGCCTGCCTCGTCAGGTTGGCTTTCTCCCGGTCAAGTTCTGCCGCAGTAAAGCCATGTTGCAGCACGCGCTGATTTTCATCCAGTAAAACCTGGAAGGCACGCCTGATATCTTTTGCATCTGCAGTCGCATAACTATTATAGGTCGCGAGATCACCCACGTCCTGGGCGTACCGTGTACCCGCAAAAACAAAAGGAGGGTTAGCGGTTTTAGTCAGATCACTCAGTCTTCGACCCAGCATGCGATTATACAGCGTCTGTTCTACGCGAGACCGGTAATCGAGGAGCGTCTTCACCTGGCTGAATCGATGTTTATAAATAATATCCACGGAAGCATTGGTGGCTTCCGGATCGGTAACAATCTGGACAAAAGTCTGCACATGATCCGGTACGGTATGAGGTGCTTTTTTCCTGGAAATAGTTTTCGAGGAAATGTCGGCGAACATCGATTGTATTTGCTTTTCCACCACCTCGGGATCCACGGTACCCACTACGAAAATGGACATGAGTTCCGGACGGTACCAGTCATTGTAAAACCGTTTAATCACCGAAGCAGGTGCGGTATTGATGATTTCAGGTTTACCTATAGTCAGTCGTTTAGCATAACGGGAATTATAATACAGGAAGGGAAAATATTTATCCTGCATGCGTTGGTTCGGGCTGAGTCCACTGCGCCATTCGGACACCACCACGCCTCTTTCCTTTTCAATTTCAGTTGAATCAAAAGTTATCCCTGCAGCCCAGTCTTTTAAGATCAGTAGTCCTTTATCAAATTGATCCTGTTCATCTGTCCGGACCTGAAGAATAAATACGGTTTCATCAAAATTGGTATAGGCATTCAGATCGGGACCAAACCTGGCACCAACGCTTTCCAGGTAATTGACCAGGTCGTTTTTTGAAAAATGAGTACTGCCGTTAAAGGCCATATGTTCAATGAGGTGGGCCAGCCCTAACTGGTCATCATCTTCCTCCATGGAACCGGCATTCACGGCGAGCCTGAGCTCGGCCCGGTTGTCCGGCTTATTGTTTTGCCGGATATAATAGGTCATGCCATTCGGTAGTTTGCCTATTTTAACTTTGGGATCCATCGGGATTGCGTTCATACCCTGGGGAGCAGCTCCTGGCAAAGGAGAAGGAGGAGGTGGAGGAGGTACTACTGGCGCCGGTACCGATGCTGATGGTGAAGTGGTGGTAGGGTTCATTTTGGGAGTACAACCCGAAAAAATCAGCAGGAGAAATAACGAAGTAAAAATATTTTTTACCATAGGAGGATTATTATGGCTTTCAATATCGCAAAAAATACCCAAATTGGCCGTGCGATTGAAGCATATTTGCGGGAGTAGCTCAGGGGTAGAGCATTAGCTTCCCAAGCTAAGGGCCGTGGGTTCGATTCCCATCTCCCGCTCTAAGGCAGAGAGCATAGGGCATAAGGCAAAGAGAAATAATTAAAAAAGAGACGCAACAAGGTGTCTCTTTTGATTATCCCTTCCTTTTATCAATTCTGTGTTCTATGCTTTCTGCACTTCTCTCTGCTCATTCCTCGCCGCGAAGTTTTTCATCCTGTTTATTGGCGATATCCACAATCCTTTTCATGGACCGGGCAATGGCGAAAAATACCATGTATACCAGCGTCAGCACCAGCCAAAGCCATCGGAAGGAACCCGCATCATCCATATTTTTTCCACTCAGGAAGTAACACCAGCCATAGCTAAAGACAAGCAGAACAATATATAACACTACCGATATACTCCAATACGGAATAATGTGTTCGATCCGAAGAGCGACCACGGAGTTGAGAATAATAAAACAAAGTATCATGGAAGTGCCTACAATCCAGGATCCGGAATTGACTTCCAATAACTGGGTATCATGAGGCATCATTTTATCCACCAATGAAAATACAATCGTCATTGCCATCACCAGCAGTACCTGGTAAAGAGGTTTTGAAAATACACGAACGATTCTAGATGGTTGCTGGATCATCTCAATTGATTAGGCTGGCGTTGAGATCATAGTCGGACGCACCAGTAATAATAACATTAATAAAATCACCTGGTTTAAAGTTCTGATCTTTCGATTCCACCCAGATTTCATTATCAACCTCCGGCGAATCGAATTCAGATCTGGCCACGAACTGTTTGCCCTCCCTTCGGTCAATCAGAACACGGAAAGTATTTCCAACCAGCGATTCATTATGCTCCAGGGATATGGTTTGTTGAATAGCCATGATCTCCTCCGCTCTAGATTTCTTGACATCAGCCGGCACATCATCCTCCAAGACATACCCTCTGGTTCCTTCTTCATGCGAATATTCGAAAACCCCTACCCTGTCAAATTTCATTTCCTCAACGAAACGACATAACCTTTCATGGTCCTCCAAGGTTTCTCCGGGAAATCCTACCAGGAACGTAGTTCGCAACCGTATATCCGGGTGGATCTCCCTGATCCTGCGCACCAATTCTTTTGTTTCTTCCGAGGTGATCTGCCTCCGCATCCGTTGCAATACCGGGTCACTGATATGTTGTAAAGGCATATCCAGGTAATTACAAATTTTAGGCTGCCGCTTCATTACCTCGATGACTTCCAGTGGAAATTTATGCGGATAAGCATAATGCAACCTGATCCACTCAATTCCATTGATCGTGCACAATTTTTCCAGCAATTCGGGTAATGCCCGACGCTGGTAAAGATCCAGACCATAATAAGTAAGTTCCTGGGCGATCAACATCAATTCTTTGACTCCCCTTCGGGCCAAATGTTCAGCTTCTTTTACCAGGCTCTCCATCGGCCGGGAAACATGTTGTCCCCGCATCAAAGGAATAGCGCAAAAGGCGCAAGTGCGGTTACAGCCCTCTGATATTTTCAGGTAAGCATAGTGAGCCGGGGTAACAATATTTCTTTCACCGAGCAATTCATCGCGGTAGGTTGCTCCCATGGTTTTAAGCAGGGCAGGCAATTCCATGGTCCCAAAAAAGGCATCCACTTCGGGGATTTCCTGTTCAAGGTCATCTTTGTATCGCTGCGAAAGACAACCGGTCACATAAAGTTTTTCCAGCCGGCCGCTTTTTTTCTCCTCGGCGTATTCCAGGATAGTATTGATGGATTCTTCCTTCGCGAGGTCAATAAAACCACACGTATTAATCACCACTACCGGGGAGTAGGTCCGGGTCTCATGCTCCACTTCAAACTGGCTGGCTTCCAGTTGGGATTTGAGAACTTCAGAATCCACTATATTTTTACTGCATCCAAGAGTGATGATCTTGACTTTCTTGGGATGGATGGTCTTGGTGCGCAATGAATTTTATACTATGATTGAGGCAGCAAATATACCGCAATTACCCAAGGCCGACCAGACTGGCAATAAGACCGATTTTATTGGCGTTATTTGCAGGATGCCAGCGCGCCTAGCCTGTTTGCTTTTATTTTTTGCACCAGTGATCGGGTATGGTCAATATGGTGTTAACCTGCGATACCAGTTCAGTAACTCCCCTACTTTGGATTCCGGCCAAATCAGCCAGGAGGGCATACAGGCCAGCCTTGAATATCATTTCCGGCTCAGGCAAAAGCGATTGGAATTTCATCCGGGACTGGGTTATCGTACCACTTTCAACCAGGCTGATCTTACCGGCTATTTTAGTTCGATCGATTTTGATTTTGGGACTTCCATTTATCCCTTCGATTTCCAGGGAGATTGTCATTGTCCTACTTTTTCCAAGGATGGTGTGCTGTTCAAGAAAGGTTTTTTTCTGGAAGTTATTCCGGGTGTTGGATCGCAGACCTTTAAGCGAATAAAAAGTGATCCTGATGATCCTGCCCGTCTTCCCATCACCAGCAATAAGTTGGTCTTCAAATTGGGATTAGCCGCCGGTCTGGATATCGGGTTGTCCGATCAATTTACTTTGAGCCCTATGCTTTCGGCTACTTTTTTATCGTCTGACCATTGGCAAGGACTTCACCTGGATGGCTCAGACGGAACGCTGGATCATTATGTCTGTTTCGGAGCCGGAGTGAGACTGACCTACACTGCAGACGACCGGCGGAAGTAGTATTGCCGGTAACATTCCCATAAAACTATTCCTGCGCTGGTCGCTACATTTAGTGAATGTTTAATGCCGCCCTGAGGAATTTCAATGCTCAGTTGACATTGCATTAAAACTTCATTAGCGATCCCTCTCATTTCATTTCCAAAAATTAAGGCGAAAGGATATACCGCTTCCATATGGATAATCCCGAGTGATAAGGATTGATCTGTTTGTTCTACAGCAATAAGGGTATAGCCCTGTTCCTGAATAGCTCTCAACGCTGAAAGGATATCCTGCTCATAATGCCAGCGCACCGATTCCGTTGCCCCTAATGCAGTCTTCATGATTTCAACATGAGGCGGATGCACCGTGATGCCACATAAATAAATGGCTTCAATTGAAAAAGCATCGCACGTTCTGAATATGGCCCCGACATTGAGACCTGACCGGATATTATCAAGTACGACGATTACAGGAAGCTTGTCCGCCGATTTATAGGTGGCCAAATCAGGACGCTGCAAAGCCTCGTTTTGAAGTTGTTTCATCAACTCAAATTAAAGCAAAAGTTAGTTCACCCTTGGTTTTAGCATTTTATTGAGACCATCCCTACTTATTTTTTCGGTACTTCGTATGCAAATTCAGTGGATTGAAAATTAATCTGGGTCAAAAGTGGGTGGACATAGCCGGGGCCATCTTGTTATATGCCACGGTATTGATTTACCAGGGATACCAATACGGGCAGGGCGATCAGACCCAGATACTGCCCTGCATTTACGCCCAGGACCACCCCGGGGCCTATGCCGGAGATCAGTATGTTCAGTATTACCTGCACAGCGGATTCAACGAACGTACCATTTTTCATTTTTTACTGAGGTACCTGGGATACAATGTGCCGGTCGTCGTTTGGCTTTGGCATATGTTCCTGTCCGTGGTATTGATCCTGGCCTGGGTCAAAATCTCCTCATTTTTTATAAAGCATAAAGGATTCCAATGGCTCACCATCGGCATGATCCTGATTTTAGGATTTCATACGTCCACGGGCTCGAATGAAATCTATTACAATTCTCTTATTCCCAGTGTTGCCGCTAAAGCGATAGCCTCCTGGGCCATCGTGTATTGGTTGACAGCCCGGTTCACCGCATGGAGTATCTTCCTGTTGATGGCTACCCTGCTACAGCCTTTGGTGGGCCTACAATTGTTCGTGCTTACGGTTTGTGCTCATCTCGCGGACCTCAGCCTGCATAAAAAAATTAAATTGTTCCCCTGGAAAGAAGCCCTGGGTTACCTGGTGATCGTGATTCCTTTACTGATCCTGTTGCTGTTGCGAAATGGAAGCGGGGATGATCCGAAAGCTTTTTTTAATATCATCCACTTTCGATTGGCCCACCACTTCTTTGCCTCATCGTTTGGATTCCTTAATCTCTTGCTGGGAGGGCTGTTCGCCGTGCTGACCATTTATTACATGAAGCAACGATTGAAATGGATGATGATCCTCATCGTGGCGGGATGCGTGGTGTATGAAGTGGGAGTTGAATATTTTCATAATGCTTATTTTTTGTACACCCAATGGTGGAAGACGACCATTTGGATGGAGGCTTTTGCTTTCCTTGCTCTTGGGACCCAATTGGAAAAGAATTTTTCGGGTAAAAACCTGGTCACCCGGTTTCCTTTTGCCATCCCTATCCTGATGCTGCTCCTCGTCGGTGCCTACCGCTTCAGCGGAATCAGGAAGTCGTGCCCGGATTATATGTTACCCTGGTCAAAGTCCATTAGCGATGAGGTGGACATCAGCGAACAAGCATTGAAGACGACCCCTGAAAATGCCGTCTTCATCGTTCCGGTCGAATTCTCCGCGTTCAGGTGGTATAGCAAACGAAGCCTGTATGTGGATTATAAAGCCATGATTCACCAGGAGGCCTTTCTCAAAGAGTGGTATAAACGGATCCAGAACATCTATCAATTTAATGAAGAAGAGGAAAACGCCGGATTCGATCTTCACAATTTCAGCTTTTACCTGCTGGACGAACCATCAACAATGAGCTTTGAATATTGGCGGAAAATAGGGATCACTCATATTGTCTCTACCAACCAGCATATTTTAGATCTGGATCTGGTCGCCCATAATGACAAGTTTGCGATTTACAAACTCTAGGCCGGCTATAATTTTTTCGTAGGCCATGATATTATCAGGTGTAAACATATCGAGCTGTTTCCATAATGAAAATGATCGCGCATGCGGCCGATAAAAACCTCACCCCATTCATTTGCTATTTATCCGAAAAGGATCTATAGAATGGAGCAACTCCATCGGTCATCCAATTGGACAGCGTAAGCTGCGGCAATATTTTCATTTCCATAGCTGAAAGTCCCGGCGTGCTGATGCACATTTAATTTTATAAGACTATAGCTGAAAGTTACGGTTTGTGATTTATTGCCTTGCGACGATAAACCGCAAATGGTAATTGTATTTTGAAAGCGGATCAATAGGACGAACCTGGATCGCATACATCCCTTCCGGAAGACTATCTGATCTCAGGTTGTTTAGCCCACTCTTTGCGTTTCCTGATTGTACCTGCCGGCCATTCATATCCACGATGCGATATTGACTAGATCCAATCGCCTCCGGAATAAAAAGGTTGATTTGATCGGCTACCGGATTGGGATAAATCTTTATTCCCCTGTCCTCTCCCGGCAAGGTCTGATCACCCAGGATCACAAAATCGAGAATGTCATAGCTACAACTATTGAGCGGAAGACAATTGGTCATGCAACCTGTCAGGCCAACTGAATAAGCACCGGCTTCGGTAAAAGTATGTGTCGTACTTCCGGTGGTGGTCGTAACCTGTCCGTCACCCCATTCCCAGGTATACTCATCCGCATTGGAATGGTCAATGGTAAATGCAATCGTAACTGATCCAGAAGAATCAATGGAATAAGTGTCACTGGCAATGGACGCAGTCCATGTCGGAGCAGCACAGGTCTTATCCCAGAGATATTGAATCGAAGCCAGGTCGACCGTCGTGTCATTTATGATTCCATTGGCCACCATCACAGGCAATTTATACAAGGTATCAAACCACATATATTCCACCTGCCTGACATGCAGAGGAACGATAGCCGTATCCGTGGTCAAGGTGTCATATCGTTCCACTATGGAGTGCATACGCACAGTATTTTCAAAAGTCTGCAAGGGCGTAATTAGATCTCCCCAGGCATCCATGTTGGTAGACCGGTGCTGATGCGAAACATATTTAATATTCTGGCCAACCGAGCTTAAATCAATCGACCATTGAATACTCGAAGTGAACTGGTCCCCGAAAGTAACCGGGAAATGAAGAATAGTATCCGGATTGGAATACACCACCACGGCAGAAGCAGTGGCGCCTCCAAGGCTTCCGGTAAATCCTAAAAAATTCTCCAGTAACAACGAATTGGTTCTCTTTTGATAGCGTTGCGGCTTGGTCAGTTGAAATTGAAATAATTGCACCGTATCGGGCGTCAGCCAGGCCTGGTCTGTATTTCCCCAGATGGTGACGCAGTCTAAGGAAGAGGTTCCTCCAAGGCCACAAATGGTCAGGTACGTAAAGAAATCAAAGGCCGATTCCTTGGTTACTATTTTTGAAAGATGGGTGTTGATACCAGTATACCCGGTTATATCCCAGGTCAGATCTTCCCCGGTTCGGGTGAGCATGGAATCCTGGTTAAATCCATACATGGCATTGTACAGGTATTGTGTACCAGGCCCGCCATAATGGTTTGACTTATATATTTGCTGAGCGTCCGCACTATGAAAGGCAAAAACATTCAGGAAGGAAAAGAGTAATGGTTGTACGAGTTTCATATCCAAAATTAAGAAAGCTATTCTATTTGGATGAATGCTTATGCCGGTGGTCAACCAATCTACTGGACAGTAAACGTATAATATCCGGCTGGGGCGGTTCGGGGCATGACGGCATGCGTACCCCAATTGCTTTTGGCCTCGACATAATAATCGATGGTGACATCAGCCATATTGCCCGGGATGGTTGCTGAATACTGATCCTTAAATGCTGTCGGCACCAAACTAAGGGTCTTCCATATTTTTTCCCCGCGGACTTGCCAGTCTAACAACAACCCTTCCGGTACGAGGCTGCCTTTGCTGTAATCTTTGATGATGACATTCACTGTATAGGATTTCGCTTTCATCAGGGTATCCGGCAAACGATCTACGCTCATGAAGATCATGTTCGGATCCCAAATAGCCCTGGTGCGGCAATGCAAAGCATCGCCTCCGTCCCATCCGATGGTACCATACAAATCGTAGACCTGTGGCCGGTAATAGTCCATTTTCTTATTGTGATTAAGCGGAAAAAGGAAGCCTTTGATGGTATATCCGGGCATGGCCGCCGCCCATTGTTTCAGGGCTACACTATCCTGGTGAATACCGAACAAGGGAACATAAACGGTTTGATTCAATATCAGCGAATTGGAATAGGCCGCCAGTGCATCTCCATCATAACGGTCCGTGTCCAGTCTGAGTATGGTATAAGGTCTTCCATGTGCATTCTTCAGTTTACTCAATTCCTGGTTGACGATTCCTTCATATTGATCATAGAGCGGATGATCTTTTGGCGGACGAAGCACAAAGAGGCGGTCTTCATCCAGCATCTTCATAAAACAATCAATATGCTGGATGCCATGATTCTCGAAATTGGAAATGATTTGGTACTTGTCCATGCCCAGCAACTGATTGACATCCCGCATGAACACCTCCTCAGTGACTCCGTTATACCGGTTTTCGTTGAGGATGACACAGGTAGAGAAGCCGGATTCCTGTCCATCTGTGATGACATTGCCACCGGTGAATGCAAATGGAAGTTTAATGACATCTTCATCGAGTGCCGCCCCGATAAAATCAGGGATCGCATCATCCACTTTGGTCTGCTGTGTCCGGTAATCGTAATTGTCAAAGATAAAATGAAGGGAATCATCACAAGAGATGCCGGAGAGAGGTGTGCCATACAAATATTTGGCATCGGCCAGTTTCATGACGCCTTCCTGGGTAAAGACGGCATGAGGGCCCCAGTCTCTCGTCCAGGAAACATCAATGCCTTGGGGTGAAGTAATAAATCTCACCTTATCCGGAGTGATATCCCACTTGGTCAGCCATTGGACGGCTTCCTTCCTGGCTTTCGTGTCTGCGATCAGGATATACAGCTTGGTGTCCTTAGCCAGTTCCATCACCAACTCTTTTGGAATGCTCAATGGCCAGGCAATCAGTACTCCTATGGCACTCTCCCACTCCGCTACCATGCGTGGCCGGTTAGAGGGTGAATACGGGACATTGAAATTTCCGTCCGGCTGGCCTGAAAGGGTTTTGAATAAGAAGAGAAAAGAGAAAAACAGGACGAACTTAAAACGTATTTGCATACCATGAATTTTAAGGCCGGCAAGGTAAGAAGAAAGCACTTTTAGGTCATCCAACCGAAATTGAATAGGAGATGATTAACAAGATGGATTCCGTTTTGCCCCTAAATCCCCTGAAGGGGACTTCTTTTCAATTTCATTGAAAACATTTCTAAAGAATGATTGATGCTGGGCGGAGGTGCCTCGCTTCAGCCTCCGCCTTAGCCTTAAGATTCTACCGTATTACAGCATTAGACGAGAATCTTCCGAATGGGCCTCCTGAGGCGCATTCATATAACTCCCAGCAACTCCGGTCGTCTCGCGAACATTCTGCAGCGCCTACACATACCAGGAGGCAATCCAGGTTGCGAGAGCATACATTACAGTGGGCGCGGGTTCCCCGGCCGTCACATCCTCCTGTAGCACCACCAGTATTTTGGCGGGCTGTAAACTCACCGGAATACTGATCAAAGGTTCCCTCCGGAAAAGGCATCGGCCAGGTCCAGTAGAGGTCGAAAATCGAATCTTTTTCCATCCGTTTTTCAATGGGAAAATAGGTGCCGACCACGGCCTTGGCCATGAAGCGTTGCGCTACTGTATCCGCGTGTGGGGACAAGGTGGATTCGACATTATCCATTTCATTAAATTCCCATCGGTGGTGTCTTTTGATATACTGATAATGATAGGTAACGTATACACCTGAGTCCTTCAGTTCTTTCCATCCGTTCTCCAGCTTTGGAATGACTTCGCTGTGGAAGTAGCGGTTGACATTGCGTTGGGTCTCGAGGGCTTCCTGTTCACTTACGGGGTGCAAAGCATCCGATGTGGGAGGAGCATGCTTCTTTCCGCAGGAGATGAACATGAGTACAGCGAGCAAGAGAAGGAAAGGATAGTGTGTGTTTTTCATGACCTACAATGGAGAATGGTGCTTTCAAATGTACTCATTTTGCCTCTGAATCCGCTGATGCTTCTCTGCCCCTAAATCCCCTGAAGGGGACTTCCTTTTCAATTTGAGTGAATGGAATCTTTTTACATCAATCTCTAAACTAAAAAAAACTTGTTATTGTTGGAGTTCTCTCCAACAACCAACGAAATAAAAAAGCACCTGGCATTAACCAGATGCTTTTCATTTTTTTTCTCCAGGATCTTAAGCCACGAATTACACGAATTTCCTCGAATTATGATTCGCGTTAATTAGCGAAAATTAGCGGCCTCTTTATCCTCTTTAGCCACGAATTACACGAATTTCCTCGAATTATGATTCGCGTTAATTAGCGAAAATTAGCGGCCTCTTTATCCTCTTTAGCCACGAATTACACGAATTTCCTCGAATTATGATTCGCGTTAATTAGCGAAAATTAGCGGCGGATTTATGCTCTGTACTCAACTCCCGCACATTATACATCCCTCCTCCATCGTACATACCGGCCCACTCGCAACATCCATATCAATAGCCGGAGTCATGTCTTCCAGGTTATTCGCATTAGCAGAAGAGGCGGATGTTTTTGCGGATGCTGAGGTAGCATTCATGGTATCCATCTGGTCCTGGCTCACAAATCGGCGCTGATGTTTTTCGCTGAGGCTGAATTTGATGGGCTCCACTGCTGCCTTTGAACGGAGATAATACATTCCGGTCTTAAGTCCTTTCTGCCATGCATAGAAATGCATACTGGAGAATTTACCCATATTGGCATTTTCCACAAACAGATTCAGGCTCTGACTTTGGCAAATGAAGGCTCCGCGATCAGCTGCCATATCAATGATGACTTTCTGACGAAATCTCCCAAACGGTTTTATACAATTCTTTGAGTTCTGTGGTAGCCCTGGACATTTCCTGTACACTTCCATTGGCGGCGATCAGCATTTCCTTCATGTCCTCGTCCCATTGGCCGAGACGGATCAGATCATTGAGCAGATGCTTGTTGACAATGATGTATTCGCCGGATAAAGTGCGACGGGTATAGATATTACTCGTATAGGGCTCTATGCATTCATTATTTCCTAAAATCTGACTCGTGGATGCTGTCGGCATCGGCGCTAACAATAGACTATTCCGCAACCCATGCTTTTTAATCTTTCCTTTCAGTTCGGTCCAATCCCATCGATTACCCGGTTCAACACCCCACATATCAAACTGTAACTCCCCTTTGCTGGCAGGTGAGCCTTCATAGCTTTCATAGGCTCCATCGCGTTGGGCAATGGCATTCGATTCCGTAACGGCACCGAAATAGATAGTCTCAAATATTTCCTGGTTGAGTTTGCGCGCTTCCGGGCTGTCAAATGCATAGCCCATCAGAATAAACGCATCCGCCAGGCCCTGAACGCCGATGCCTATCGGGCGATGGCGCATATTACTATTGCTCGCCTCCGGGATCGGATAATAGTTGACATCAATGACTTTGTTCAGATTGCGGGTCACCACGCGGGTGATGTCATACAATTGTTCGTAATTGAATTCTCCATTTTCCACAAATTTGGGCAGGGCTATGGAGGCCAGGTTGCAGACGGCTACTTCATCTGCGGAAGTGTATTCCATGATCTCGGTGCAGAGATTGGAGGAACTGATGGTGCCGAGGTTTTTCTGATTGCTTTTTATGTTGGCAGCATCCTTGTACAACATGTAGGGTGTACCGGTTTCGATTTGGCTTTCAATGATGGCGTTCCATATTTCCTGTGCTCTTACCACTTTACGGGCACTTCCTTCTTTTTCGTATTTATGATAAAGTGCTTCGAATTCGCCACCATAGGTATCACACAGATCCGGGTGCTTCATTCGGACAGAAGAGTGACCAGGTTTCATCATTTTTCACGCGCTCCATGAAAAGATCAGGAATCCAGAGGCGTAGAAAAGATCACGCGCACGTTGTTCTTCTTTACCATGATTCTTTTTCAGTTCAAGAAATTCAAAAATATCCGCATGCCACGGTTCGAGGTAAACGGCAAATGCTCCTTTACGTTTGCCACCTCCCTGATCCACATAGCGGGCTGTATCATTGAATACTCTTCAGCATCGGGATGATACCATTACTTGTTCCGCCTGTTCCTTTGATATAACTTCCTGTTGCCCGAATGTTATGAATGCTCAAACCGATACCGCCGGCGGACTGACTGATCTTTGCGCAGCGGGACAGTGTTTCGAAAATGCCCTGGATACTGTCATCTACCATGGTGAGCAGAAAACAACTGCTTAATTGTGGTTTTGGTGTGCCGGCATTAAACAAAGTCGGCGTGGCGTGAATAAACCATTTCTCTGACATGAGATGATAGGTCTCTATAGCCGAAGTCAATATCTTCTCCATGAATCCCAACGGATGCGCGCATCAACATATGTTGCGGACGCTCCACGACCTGTCCATCCATCCGCAAGAAATAAGAACGCTCCAGTGTTTTAAATCCAAAATAATCGAAGTGAAATCCCGGTCATAAATGATCGCACTGTCCAATTGATCTGCGTCCGAACGTATCACATCGATGGTGATATCACTGATCAGGCCAGCTTTTTGACCGGTGACCGGATCTATATAATCATATAAAGCTTCCATCGTTTCACTGAACGACTTATTCGTATTCTTATGCAGATTGGAAACAGCAATCCTGGCAGCCAGACAGCGCATAGTCCGGATGAATGGCGGCCATGGTAGCTGCGGTTTCTGCAGCGAGATTGTCCAGGTCGGAAGTGTTGACGCCATCATACAATCCTTCGATCACTTTCATGGAGATCTTGATGGCATTCACATGATCTGAAAGACCATAGACCAATTTTTTGATCCGCGCCGTGATTTTATCAAAACTGACTTCTTCTCGTTTGCCGTTTCGTTTGATGACTTGCATGGTAGGGGAGCTTTATATAGTGAGGGGATTGAGTATAGTTATAAGTGAAAAACTAAAAGTGAAAAGTGAAAAGTGATTTGCTATTTTCATATTTAGTCTTTTTCAATTTCATTGGTTTTTTAATGTTGAGCGTAGTCGGAACATTTAGTTCATTCTTCAGGATGATGCCTCCGGTCCCTGAGCGAAGTCGAAGGGAGTCGGAAGAGCAATGGCTAGAATTCTTCGTCAATAGAAAACACCGAATCCTCCGGTCGCCCATGACACCTGCTTTCTGGTAATCGCCAACCCGCTTTCTCAAAGAAGTTGGTTTTTCCTGCCATGGAGATCAGTTCCATCCAGGGGAATGGATTTTCCGCGCCATATACTTTGTGCTGACCAAGCGCCACTAACAAGCGATCGGCCACAATTCAATATACTGGCACATCAGTCGGCATTCATACCGATGAGTTTCACCGGTAAGGCGTCCAGACGAAATCTTTTTCAATCAGCACAGCATCCATAATAATATCGCTTACACAGTTTGCGGAGTCAAGCGGTTCACGAGATAATTATTATACAGACAGACAGGCAAAATCGCAATGCATGCCTTCATCACTGGAGATCAATTCATTGGAAAAAGTAAGTCCCGGCATCAGCCCTCGTTTCTTTAGCCAGAAGATTGAACAGAATGATCCGCAGAAAAAGATTCCTTCCACGGCGGCGAAGGCGATAAGTCGTTCCTGGAAATTCCTTTACTGATCCAGCGTAGAGCCCATTGGCTTTTTTACTTACACAATCCAGGGTATCGATCGCATTGAAGAGGAAATCTTTCTCTTTGGGGTCTTTGATGTAGGTATCGATCAGCAGGCTATAGGTTTCCGAATGTGATATTTTCCATCATGATCTGGAAGCCATAGAAGAATTTGGCTTCGGTATATTGGACTTCGCTGAAGAAAGTGTTCGGCCAGGTTTTCATTGACTATACCATCACTGGCAGCGAAAAAGGCCAGTACATGTTTTATAAAATGGCGTTCGTCATCATTGAGCTTTATGGTTCCAGTCACGAGGTCCTGCTGAAGATCGATTTCTTCAGCGGTCCAGAAATTGGATTCGGACAGTTTATAAAACTTCCATATATCATGGTGCTGAATCGGGAAACATGACAAAACGTCCGGGATTATCAGCGAGGATGGGCTCTTCTGTGCTTTCGTTATCGTATCTTCTTTCATCATATCGAATCTTTTGGTTTATCGGTTATGTTTTGTCAATTTACCCGTTTCACCAGAGGGTGACAGTTCCTCAGTTGTCTTTAGGCCTGAAAAAAGCCGGAGACAACAACATCCTGAGTAAAACCGTCAATAACGGAATTTCTCAGGAGGACTTAATGCCTGAATGGGTAATTGGTAACCAAATCAAGAGGAGAAGACGTCTTTTGGTTGGATAGGATACATCCCCGATTTGATGCCACTAAATAAATGAAGTTTTTATTTAATATGAAAATATTTTATCCACATCATGTGGAGAAAATATATAATATGTTGAAATGTGAACCCTATACAGCTAAAAAAAATCCAGGGTGTGAAAAACTTTCTGAAAACCAACTGTGAAACGACAGTGTAAGGGTGGAAAACCCCAAAAAAACGTTAAAAATCGACTGTTTTTTCGGAATTTTACTAAGAAATGCCTCTTTCGCAACCGTCGGGCCGAAGGCTTAAAAAGAGATTCTTCCTCTGAAAAACCATACCAAAAAGGCTGATCAGGAGCGGAGATATCAACACAATGTAAAATGCCCCTTGGTAAAGCCTCAAAGGGGATCTTTACGTTCATCCCGAAAAAACTGGCTACAAGCGTCGGCACCATAAGGATAATGGTAATGACTGTTAGCCGCTGGATAAACAAACTGAGATTATTGGAGACAATGGACGTATAGGCATCCATGGTCCCATTCAGGATATTGGTATAGATATTCGCCATACTCAATGCCTGGCCGTTATCAATGATGATATCATCGAAAAAATCAGCCTCCTCTTCATTCTCTCCCAACCGAAGAAAATCGGTCCGTTTGATCTTAATTTTCAGCAGTTCATTGGAACTCAGCGTATTGACGAAATACACAAAACTCTTTTCAATCCGCACAATTGCCTTTATCTCCGAATTCCGGCTGGAATTATATAATTCATTTTCAATGAGATTGCGTTTAAGATTGAGTTTTTTCAGACTGTCAAGGAACCTGCATCACATTTTGCTCAAAAATCTGGAGCACAAACATTTGTTCATTGGACGGGATTAAAGCCTTTTACCCGCCCCTCAATAAATCTTTGGATGATGGGGCTTTCATATGGACAGATGGTCAGTACATGATCCAGCGGTCAGGATGATGCCGATCGGTGCCGTGATATAGATGGCTTCATTTTCCTTATCAATATCATTTAGCATCGGGGTATTGACAAGGACCAGGCGAATATCATCTTCACGTTCATAGCGGGCACGCTCATCAACATCGAGGGCGTCCATCAGAAAATCAACGGGATATTGAATTCTTCCGCTACCGTTCCTCGAGCTCATGCGGCTCAAAGGGTGGGATGACATTGATCCAGCAGGAAAGTACAGGCTTGTCCAGCTCGTCAGACGTCCGTCTTCGATGACATAATAACGGGTCATAACAACTACTACCTTCCATTTACGGATGAATAATTTGGTTCGAAGTGCGAATGTAAGAAAAAAAGCAGAGAGCAAGGAGCATAGGGCATAGAGCCGCAGAGAGCAGAGCGTAAGGGGAAAGGAGTATGGAGTAAGGAGTATGGAGTAAGGGGTAAGGAATAAGGAGTAAGGAGTAAGGAGTAAGGAGTATGGAGTATGGAGTAAGGAGTATGGAGTATGGAGTATGGAGTAAGGAGTAAGGAGTAAGGAGTAAGGAGTAAGGAGTAAGGAGATAAGGAGTAAGGAGTAAGGAGTAAGGAGTAAGGAGTATGGAGTATGGAGTATGGAGTATGGAGTAAGGAGTAAGGAGTATGGATGGTTAGAATACGTTTTTGATTTAAGGAAAGGCGCAAAATATTGAGCCCCTACGGGATATATGCTTCGGACCCACTGCCAAATTTGATCTTTACGGTGTGCTACTCTATGCGCTATCCTTCCTGCTCAACGATAGTGAATCGTCTTGATGGGATTGATCTTACTCACCAACAGCGAAGGCGCTAATAAACAAATGCCAATGATGACAAATGCGCCAATATTAACTGCCAGCAGGTGCCATGGCAGCACCTTCACCGGCGCATAAGAAAGATAATAATCCGCCTCATTCAGTTTGATGAAATGGTAACGGTCTTCCAGCCAGGCCAGGCCCAGGCCAAAGACATTACCGAGGAAGATGCCGATAAAGGTGATATACAAAGCAAACCAAATAAATACATACCTGATGGACTGATCCCGTGCTCCTATACTCTTCAGGATGCCGATCATTTGCGTCCGCTCGAGGATGAGGATGAGCAAGGCCGTGATCATATTGATAATAGCTACAGCCAACATCAGGATGATAATCACAATGGTATTGATATCCTGCAATCCAAGCCATTCAAACAGGCTCGGAAATTTTTCACGAATACTTTCGGCATATAACGTACCGGGCAGTTCATCCTGGTAGATATAATCCGTGATCATCGGGATATCATCAATGTTATCCACGGCAATCTCCAATCCGCTTACTTCCGTGCTATCCCATTTCAACACACCCCTGACCATATCGATGGAAGCGAGTGCAAACTTCGCATCATTCTCCTCAAGCCCCGTCCGGTAAATCCCTTTGATCACAAACCGACGTGGGATCTGGGTACCATCCCTGACGAAGTGAACGATCAGTTTGTCTCCTTCTTTCAACTTCAGCCGGTTGGACGTGATCCTTGAGATAATTAATTCATCTTCTGCCAGCGAGGTCCATGTTCCTCCTGAATCATTGTATTGATTGATGTTCGGCCAGTCAAAATCGTTGCCAACACCTTTGAGTATGATGCCTTCCAATTGATCATCATGGGTGATAATCCCGGGCAGGTAAATGTAGGCCTGCACATGCCTGACACCGCCTTTCGAAAGGACTGGTTTTGATGTGGTGATATTGTTCTTGTTAACATTGGATTGCACCTGCCGGATCGATTCGATCGAATGGATCAGCGTCGTATCATATTTGAATGGCAACGCCTCATACGACCGTATAGATCTTGGATCCGCAACATGAATGTGTCCCCAGAAACCAAACATCTTTCGCGTGATCTCATCTTTGAATCCCGTCATCAGGGCTAACGAAAGGATCATTACCGCCACCGACAGGCCTACCGCTCCCGTCGCAATCCAAAGGATCACACGTGTGAAGCCTCCTCCTTTAGAGGCCATGAGTCGCTGTGCTATCCAGGGTTCGTATTTCAATATAAACTTGGCTATTTTAACTTGGTGATTGGTTATTGGTTATTCCCTCTGCCCCCTGGCCCCCTAAAGGGGGTAAATGTGCATCTCACTTCTTACCTGGTCACATTGGTCATTCGTCTTTCCCTCCACAAACATCGTATTCTCCTGCTAAATACGGAGATTAAGCAAATTTCAGTGCGCGAAAACATTTCACCAAGTGCAATGCTTCCTTTCGCCGCCAACACCGGATCCTCCCGATAATTTCAATGTTTTCACAAATTTCTCTGCGTCTCTGCGCCTCTGCGTGAAAACTTCTTACCCTGATCATGCCTCTTTCCGCTTCCCCTTTTGCCCGCAATCTCAGAAAATGTGCCTATAAATCTCCATTTTTGCCCCCGGATGAAGAAATCATTTATCGAGGAGCTGACCTGGAGAGACATGATCCAGGATATGACACCGGGACTGGAGGATAAGCTGAACAGCGGCATCGTCATCGGGTATATCGGCTTCGATCCGACAGCGCCTTCTATGACCATAGGTAATTATGTCCAACTGATGTTGCTGACGCATTTCCAACGGTGTGGGCACAGACCTATTGTATTGATGGGTGGGGCTACCGGGCGAGTAGGTGATCCGTCAGGTAAGGATGCGGAACGTGAATTGAAATCTTACGAAGAACTGGATCGCAACCTCGCTTTCCAGGTAGAGCAGGTGAAAAAGCTGCTTGATTTTGACAGCACGGAAAACGGAGCCATCCTGGTCAACAACCTGAATTTTTATAAAGACCTGAATGTCCTCACCTTCTTACGCGAAGTCGGCAAGCATCTCACCATCAATTACATGATGGCCAAGGAATCGGTCAGGCGCAGAGTAGAAACCGGTATGTCGTACACGGAGTTTAGTTATCAGTTGTTACAGGCATACGATTACTTATGTTTGTACAAGCAGAATGGTTGTGTGTTGCAAATGGGTGGTTCGGATCAATGGGGAAATATCACTTCAGGTATAGAATTTATCCGGCGCAATGTCCCGAATGCAGAAGTGCATGCCCTGACTTCGCCCTTGCTGACTAAATCAGACGGAAAGAAATTCGGAAAATCAGAAGAAGGCAACATCTGGCTTGACCCGAATATGACTTCGCCCTACAAGTTTTATCAGTTCTGGCTGAACATCGATGACAAGGATTTGATGACGTTGACAAGATATTTCTCGTTGGAATCCAGGGAGACGATAGAAAAAAGGGAAGAAGAAAATGCGGATAATCCTAATGCATTAAAAGCGATGCTGGCGAAGGAGCTTACGATCCGTATTCATGGTCAGTCAGCCTATGAAAGCGCGAAGAATGTTTCTGAAATCCTTTTTAATGCCAAAGCGAGCAAAGAACAATTGCTGAGTTTATCCGAGGAGGAGTTGAAATTGATAGCCGGTGAAATCCCTTCTTTCGAAATAGACAGGAAGTTATTGGATACCAATTATTTTTTACTTGATCTGCTGAGTGAACAAACTACCATCACGAGTTCGAAGAGTGAAGCCCGTCGCGCCATTCAGTCGAATGCCATATCGATCAATAAGAACAAAATCACGGACATCAATATAATGGTGGAAAAAGAACAATTATTGCACGGCCGGTATTTGATGATTGAGAATGGGAAGAAGAATAAGTATATAGTAGTGATAAACGAAGAGTGAAAAGTGAAAAGTGAGTTGTGAGTGAAGAATAGTGATTGCGTCTTAAATCGCTGTTCACTCTTCACATCTCCTATTCACTCCAATATGGAGAGATGCCAGAGTGGTTGAATGGGACGGTCTCGAAAACCGTTGTACGGGCAACTGTACCGAGGGTTCGAATCCCTCTCTCTCCGCAAAGAAAAATATTGCCACCTCCCAGGTGGCTTTTCTTTTTTCAGGCCAGACCGTCAAGCTTGCTTGAAAGGGATGGAATGAAAAAAGAAAATAAGCCCGCAGGGTGATATTTTTCTTTGTAGATCACCCCCTCTGGGATCGACGCAGTCATTCCTTTGCGGATTAATATTTAAAAAAACTTGCATCCTATCCAAATTAATCGTAATATTGCGATTGAATTGATATGGGTATTACCAAAGCACACGAATTTAGCGTCAAGGAAAACAAGCTGGCCAGGTACGCCAAGGCCCTTGGACACCCTGCCCGCATTGCCATCCTGCACTACCTGGCGAAACAAAACTCCTGTATGTGCGGCGATATCGTGGACGTATTGCCCCTATCCCAAAGTACCGTCTCTCAACACTTGAAAGAACTGAAAGAAGCCGGATTGATCAAAGGAGACATCGACGGCGTGAAGGTTTGCTACTGTATCGATAAAAAAGAATGGGCCAATGCCCAAAACTGGCTGAATCAACTATTTGAAACGTGTAAATGCGGACCGGGATGCTGCTGACCCTTCGACTTCGCTCAGGGACCATAAGATTTATGATGTGGATTCTCCGCCTCCTTCGACTTCGCTCGGACCATAAGATTTATGATGTGGATTCTCTGGGAATATTTCGGCTCCGCTCCCTTCGACTTCGCTCAGGGACCATAAGATTTATGATGTGGATCATCTTGGAATATTTCGGCTCCGCTCCCTTCGACTTCGCTCAGGGACCATAAGATTTATGATGTGGATTCTCTGGGAATATTTCGGCTCCGCTCCCTTCGACTTCGCTCAGGGACCATAAGATTTATGATGTGGATTCTCTGGGAATATTTCGGCTCCGCTCAATATTCGAGATAGTAATAGTAAATCATCCACTATAAATAACGAACAATCTAAAATCCAAATTCTAAAATCTAAAATCTAAAATATGAATACGCAAGATAGTGTCAAAGAACTGGTGCGCCAGAAATATAGCGAGATCGCCTTGCAGGATAAGGAAACTAATGAATCTTCGTGCTGCGGAGCGGGATGCTGCTCTACTGAAGTGTATAATATCATGACCGATGATTATTCTGAGATGAAAGGATATAACCCGGAGGCTGATCTCGGATTGGGATGCGGCCTGCCGACGCAGTTTGCCAATATCAAACCAGGTGATGTGGTCATTGACCTGGGCAGTGGTGCAGGTAACGATGCTTTCATCGCGAGGCATGAAACCGGGGAATCCGGTAAAGTGATCGGTATTGATTTCACGCCGGCGATGATAGACAAAGCGAGAAACAATGCTGAATCGCTCGGTTTTCATAATGTCGAGTTCCGCCAGGGTGATATTGAAAATATGCCGGTGGGTGGCAACCGCGCTGATGTGATCGTCAGTAATTGCGTGCTGAACCTGGTGCCGAATAAGGACGGCGTGTTCAAAGAAATATTCAGAGTACTGAAGACAGGTGGTCATTTCTCTATTTCCGATATCGTACTGGAAGGTGAACTTCCCATGGAACTACAGGAAGCAGCGGAAATGTATGCCGGTTGTGTAGCCGGAGCGATCCAAAAATCCGATTATCTCCGCCTGATTGAAGAAAATGGATTTACTAAAATCACTATTCAAAAAGACAAACCGATCAACCTGCCAGATGATATTCTCAGCCAATATCTATCTGATGAACAAATAGCGTCTTATAAAAATTCAGGGACAGGTATCCGCAGTATCACGGTATATGCTGAAAAACCGTGCTGCGACCCTAAGCTGAATTGTTGCTGAGAAAAATAGTAGAACCAACCTGATTAGGCATTTGTCGCGGTCCTGCAATAATGCTCAGTCTGTTCAGCCCTGGTAAATGAAAATCTTACCCGGGCGCTGTGGTCGAATAGCCTTTTTCGCCCTGACCAATTAAACTTTACCTTTGCTGATCCTGATCCGTCCTATGGATTGGAATTGATAAAAATCCGGATATCTCTTGACAGCACCATCTAAAGTCTCCATTCCCCCTCGATATCTCATCAAGCTCATTGTTGAATTGGCATTATTTGCTTTTACCCTATTCCTGTATTCTATCAGTGAGGACTGGCTATCTCAATTCGGCAAATTAGGCCCGGGCGTCCACGTTCTGCTGCACTTCGTCATGTTTCTCTTCGGCCTGAGTTTAGTGGTCCGGATATTGGCGATCATCTATCGGCAGCGCAAGCACCTGGCCTATAATAAAAAGGACAACGTCACCCTGGGCCTGAGCAATATTTCCATTATGGTGGTGACCGTCTACGCCATCATATCCGCATTTGAACTCATCGGACTTAGCCCAAAGGATATTTTCACCAGTCTTTCTATTGTCGCGGCAGCTTTTGCCATCCTGTCCAAAGATTTTATCACCGACATCCTCAGCGGCATCGTCATTTCCTTCAGCAAAGAAATTTCCATTGATGATTTTGTGAAAGTCGGCGACCTCCGCGGTAAGATTATCGATATCAATATCACGAAAACCGCCTTACTCAATGAAGATGATGACATCATCTTCCTGCCCAATTCCACCGTCTTCCGTGGCGATATCATCAACTACACCAAGAAACAAATCAAGAAGACCAATATTGATTTTGAAGTGCCGACCGGAAGTTTTAGTTCCGTTGAGAACCTGGAAGAGCAACTCATTAAATCGCTGGCGGAATACCATGATCTCATCGAACCCAATTCCTATTTCCTCCGTGTCGTTCATATCAGGAAAGATTTTATTGCCTTCAAGTTTCAATACAACCTGATCCACTTTACGCGCGAGATGGAGCGCCAGATCAAGCGCAAATGCGTTCGCTCCATCGTCAAAATTATTTTCCAGGGTAAATCAAAATAGTCCATCACTCCTTGGCCATAGCACCTCAAGCCATATCGAAAAAGGAAGCCAGGAAAATTATCCTGGCCGCGCAGGGATTAAATAAAACTTCCCCATTCGGTTCCGGTCCGTCCAGTGTGAGCAAAGCCATCGATCATCTCGGTTATGTTCAGATCGATACTATTTCCGTGGTGGAACGTGCACATCACCATGTACTTTGGAATCGGATTCCTCAATACAAAGCAGCATGGCTGGATCATGCACAGCTCAAAACCAGATCTGTATTTGAATACTGGTCCCATGCGGCGGCGTACCTGCCGATGAAAGATTTCCGGTATAGTATCCCGGTCATGGAAGCCTTCCGCTCTAAAAAGGACCGATGGCCGAAATCACAGCGCGGCGAAATGAAAAAGGTCATGGATCGCATACGCCAGGAAGGCGCCGTCATGTCGAGACATTTTGAATCCAATCACAAAGGAGGCACCTGGTGGGACTGGAAACCAGCTAAAGTGGGCACTGCAGCGGCTTTATCTCGAAGGACATCTCATGGTCTCTCATCGCGAAGGATTTCAACGCGTTTATGATTTGCCCGAACGCATCATTCCGGCGGATGTCGATACCTCTACACCGGACTGGAGAACCTATTATTCCTATCTCATCCTCAACACCCTGAAAGCACAAGGCATCGCTTCCCGCAATGAACTCTTTCACCTCCGTCACATCGATCACAAAAAATTCGATAAAGTCATCGATGAATTACTGGAAGAAGGTACAGTCATACCGCTGAAATGGGAAGGGCTTAAAACTTTATATACGCTTCCATCGTATCTGGAGCAAAATATCCGGCTTGCCGATCGAGTTTCCATCCTCTCCCCTTTTGACAATTCCGTGATCTGGCGCAACCGCATCCGGGATCTTTTTGATTTTGATTACACCCTGGAATGCTATCTGCCGGAGCCAAAAAGAGTGTATGGTTATTTCTGTCTTCCGATTTTAAGAAAAGATGAATTCATCGGCCGTGCAGACGTAAAGGCTGATCGCAAGGCTGGTGTACTGCAGGTGAAGAAGTTTTTTTGGAATGATCCTAAGAAGGAAAAAGAAATGAAATCACACCTTGATGATGCGCTGGAGAGGTTTGCGGTTTTTAATCAATGCGAAAGAATACTCATTTGCCCCTAAATCCCCTGAAGGGGACTTCCTGTTTAATTTCATTGAATGTTTGAAAAAAGGAAAATGGCGGTGGGAAGGAGTTCTCTCCAGCAATCATCTCTTGTTGTTGTTGGAGTTCTCTCCAACAACGGCAGGAGTCCCCAGGGGTATTCTAATCTATTATCTCCATGGATCTTGGAGAAAACTCCAACATCAACAATAGGAATTTTACAGGAAGTCCCCTTTAGGGGATTTAAGGGCAGCGGCCGAAACAAAATCCCATATCCCCTTTGCCGCTTCCTCCACAAGTGGCCTGCCACTCAATTCCTGCATAGGCATCAATCCGCCGATACTCATAGTATTGATCTCCGATAATGTGCGCCGGCCATCATCATCCACCAGCGTATCAAAGCCATAGATGACGATTCCTTTTTCAAAAAGCAATGGCGTGAGCGCCGCTTCTATACGCAACTCATTTTCATCCGGTACGGATATTTCAGGATGTCCGCCTTGCGCTACATTACAGATCCATTGGCCTTCGGCAGGAAACCGAATGGCAGAGCCCAATATTTTTTTATTGCAAACTATGGTCCGCTTGTCGCCATGGGTGACATTTTTCAAAAATCGCATGGCCAGCATGGGAAACTGGTTTTCGCTGAAAACGTCATGTACCTCGTCGATCGGATGTCGTTCATTTCCATTCCAGCACCAATCTTTGGACAATCGCATTAAGCCACGACCTCCGAAAGAATACAATGGCTTCAGCACGATCTCATATTGCTGACTAAGTGCGATAGCTTCAGCTAAGGATTCGCACATTTGAACCGGAGGACATAAATGTTCGACCTCCAGTAAAAATGCTTTCGAAGAGGTTTTTATGATTCCTTCCGGGTTGTTGATGATCCTTTGGGGAGATATTATTTTTTCTAACGAAAGGAGAAAAGGAATATCCACCGGCTGGGGCAACCGGATCAATATCACATCGATTTGCTTCGGATCGATTTCTTCCAGGTTTTTTTGAAAGAAAAATCCATGAGGATCATATTCAAAATCAAGGGAAATCCAGGTTCCATATATGCCCATTTCAGGTTTCCCTTTAAAAAAATATTCATTCATCGGCAGTCCTTTCGAACTTACCCAACATGAGCCGCATCGTTCATCACTGAGCATGGCCCTGGCCAGTGCATACAGGGAATTGGTTTCTCGATGCGTCCGGTGATCTGTCAGGATGAGCAAATTGTATTTCTTCACTGCCGTATTATTTCATTCATCAATTGCTGGTCGTTGTTTAACGAGGCAAATAGTTTTCTCTTAAATCCACCTTTCGCATTTTTCAGGCGACCTGCCATTTGATCGATCGCTACGGTGCTCAATATCGTCTGCATATAGGCTTCGATCAGATCATCCAATCCCAATCCCAGTGTATTAAAATCCCTTCTGTCCATCAGCAGTAAGCGATGCGTGTCCGTGGTCCATTCGCCGGATTCCAATTTATGGGAGAGATTGGTACCTAAACTATCCCAGGATGTACTTCCCTCTTTGATCTTGCTGGTCAGTGGCAATTCGGCCCGGCGCGAATACACCGATACCGGCCTGAAACCGGAAGGAGTAGCCATGATCATCATTCGCAGATCAAAGACATACGTTTCACCCAGCGCATTTGGAATCGTGCCGAGATGATAAAATTTTCCGGAGCGCGATTTAGCACTCCAATGATAATGGCCGATCAGCGACTGCACAATAAACCGTTTGTATTCAAATGGCTCTGCCATAAAGGCGTCTAGCTCCTTTTTGTTGACAATAGTGTAAACGCCTTGTCCGGCATTGCTGTAGGGAACTTTGACAACAGCCTGGCCACCAAAATGCTTTACCCATGCAGGAATATCTTTTTTATGCACATCGCAAATTGTTTCAGGTGTCCTGATTTTCAGTCCGCAAGTTTTCCACACTTCATTCTGTATTTCATAAGCTTTGGCGGCCATGAGTTTATTGCGTCCACCGGACAGGCAGGCAATCAAAGGATTATAAAATTTCGTTCTGGTACGGAAAGGGATCCGGTTCCATGGCTTCTCTGTCACATAACGAAACGCAGCATACACCCGCAACCAGTTTTTTTCAAAAAGAATTTCAAACCACCCTTCCTGCATCCGGACATGATCATTTTTTTCTCCATCAAAAAACGGAACCAGGAACACTGGCAATTGAAAATAATCGGCCATCACGGCAGCATATCCACTCGTCTCCATCAAATTCTTATCATAGAGCACGGCTATCACTGATCCTGCCGGCATCTTGTGCATCCGGCAATACGGACTGAATGATTTTTCAATGAGTTCTCGGTATCCGCCCTGGTCCATTTGCTCCGACACTAATGGCATGGATTTTTGTCCGGACGGACAACTATTATTTTCAATCACCACCATTTGTTTCTTTCCGCGGGCATTGGTGACATTGATGAGATCGGCGCCAGCCCAGGGAAAGTAGTCGGGCAAATAATTCATCACCTCTTTAAGACAGTTTGGGTCAACCAGAGGATGCAAGTGGCAGTATCGATCGATGATCAGTTGATTATCCAGGTGAAGAAAAAACTGGATCATCGGATGAATAGCGGAATTTAAGGCTTTGGGATACCAGTGCTGGTGTGCCCTAAAACTGCCCGGCTGGATGCGCTGGATCTGGCGTGTGTTCTCAGTCATGTCGGATCAACTCAAAAGGACCATTTTTCCTTGGCTGGCGGCATAAAGGAAGCCAGCATGGGCACCAGGTTGTTCAAATCTGAAGTGGCCATCAGCAGCTGGCGGGAAGACGCATTCATAAATCCCTGGTCCGCCATATGATCCGCCTGGGCGATCAGCGCATCATAGTAGCCCATCGGATTGTAGAGAACAATGGGCTTCAGATGCAGATGCAATTGCGCCCAGGTGAGCGTTTCGAAGACTTCATCCATGGTGCCAAATCCCCCGGGGAACGCAATGAAGGCATCGCTTAAGTTGACCATCTTCAGCTTGCGGCTGTGCATATCCGGGACGACAATGAGTTCAGTCATGCTTTTATGTGCAATTTCCTTTTCCTGGAGACCTTGCGGAATAACTCCCGTGCATTCTCCTCCTGCTTCCATAATAGCGTCTGCCATTACGCCCATAAGGCCGATACTACCTCCTCCATTGATCAGCCTGATTTTCTGATCAGCAAAGATCTTCGCCAGCGTTATGGCATCCTGTTCATACGCGGGATGGTGCCCTTTGGAGGAGCCACAATAGACGCAGATCGAGCGTAACTTGTTCATAGAGGGTGAAGATAAGGAGTATGCTGTAAGCGGTATTCAGGATTCAGTGTTCAGTATTCTGTGTTCAGTATTCAGTAAGCGGTAAGCGGTAAACGGTATTCAGTAAGGTACAAGGAGTAAGGGATAAGGGGCAAATATTTTTCCCAAAAATCCCCACCATCAATGAGGTGGAAATTATGGGAAAAACTGGGTGAAGTCCTATTTGTACTTTTACGCGTCAACAAAACAACACATGGGGCCAGTTGAAGTTTACAAGTTTGGTGGGGCATCCGTAAAAGACGCAGAAGCAATAAGGAATGTCGGCGCGATCCTCAATCATGCGCCGAGGCCATTGGCGGTGGTCATCTCCGCCATGGGCAAGACGACCAATTTGCTGGAAGCGATCATTCGTGCCCATATCGGGGATGCTGATAGTTTACCCACTTTACTTGATCAGTTGAAAAACTATCACGATGATATCGTCAGGGAAATTTTGGGTGATCAGGCTGAACCCTGTCTTACTGATCTGCATGATCTGTGGGTAGAACTCAACTGGATCCTGGAAGAGGAACCGCATCCGAATTACAATTACGAATACGATCAGATCATTGTGTTCGGCGAATTGGCTTCCACCAAAATCGTCAGTGCTTACCTGACTGCACAAGGTATCGTTCATACATGGATGGATGCGAGGAGCCTCATCAAAACGGACAATGCTTTTCGCGAAGCGCGGATTTTATGGGACCTTTCCCAAACGGCTATTGATACTTTATTAAAAAAATCGCTGGACACCATTGGATTGGTCATCACGCAGGGATTTATCGGTTCTACCATTTATAATGAAAGCACTTCTCTTGGACGTGAAGGATCTGATTACACTGCAGCGATTTTAGCCTACGCGCTCGATGCCACCTCCGTAACGATCTGGAAAGATGTGCCCGGCATCATGACCGGCGATCCAAAACGATTTAAGGACGCAGAGCGACTGCCCGACCTGTCTTACCAGGAAGCCATTGAGATGACGTACTATGGAGCGAAGGTCATTCATCCAAAAACGATCAAACCACTGCAGAATAAAAACATTCCTCTTTTTGTCCGTCCCTTTGATCGACCGCAGGAAAGCGGAACCAAAATCGGATCCGCCGATTCAAAGCATCTTCCTCCTATCGTCGTCATCGAACCCAACCAGGTACTCCTTCGTATCAGTACCAGGGATTTCTCTTTTGTAGCAGAAGAAAATTTAAAAGAAATCTTCACCCGCATCGCTGATCTGCGCCTCAAAGTCAACAGTATGCGGAATACCGCGATCAGTTTCATGGTCGTCCTGACGCACGATGCCACGAAGCTTCAAGATCTTACAGATTCACTGAAAGATCAATACGATATTTCATTAATAGAAAACATTGAATTGGTCACTGTTCGACACGCGGATGCAAAAACACTGGAAGAATTGAAGCACGGCAAGGAAATCATTTTCGCGGAGCAGTATGAGAAGACGAACCAGTTTATAGTGAAAAATGAATAGTGAGTTGTGAATAGTGAGTAGTGAGTAGTGAGTAGTGAGTAGTGAGTAGTGAGTAGTGAGTAGTGAGTAGTGAGTAGTGAGTAGTGAGTAGTGAGTAGTGAGTAGTGAGTAGTGAGTAGTGAGTAGTGAGTAGTGAGTAGTGAGTAGTGAGTAGTGAGTAGTGAGTAGTGAGCAGTGAGTAGTTTTTCGCCGTTGTTGGAGTTCTCTCCAACAACTTGCAGAAAACCAAAGAGTATTACTTTTTGTATCTCGATGGCTGGCGGAGATGTTTCGTCTGCGCTCAGCACAGGAAACTTTCCATCCAACGGCCATTAGGAAGTCCCCTTCAGGGGATTTAGGGGCAGGGGGCAAATCCCCGGGTCATGCTATCACCCCATTTTTCTTCCCCACTTTCCTGAACGCCTCAATACACTTATCCAAATGCTCCCGCTCATGTCCAGCCGAAATCTGCACACGGATGCGGGCCTGTCCTTGCGGAACCACCGGATAATAGAAGCCGATCACATAAATGCCTTCTTTCAATAGTTCGTCCGCCATCACCTGCGACAATTTCGCATCAAACAACATCACCGGCACTATCGGATGCACACCTGGTTTGATATTGAACCCGGCATCGGTCATGCCTTTTCTGAAATAAGATGTGTTATTTTCCAATTTATCTCTTAATGCAGTAGTCGATCCTCAACATATCTAACACGGCAATCGATGCACCGACGATCGCCGGAGCTAACGTATTCGAAAACAAATATGGACGCGAACGCTGACGAAGTAAATCAATGACTTCTTTGGAACCGGCAGTAAAACCACCCGACGCACCTCCTAATGCTTTTCCAAATGTTCCTGTCGTGATGTCTACTTTTCCAAATACACCAGCATGCTCCGCACTACCCCGCCCTGTCTTGCCCACAAAACCCGTCGCGTGACAGTCATCCACCATCACCATAGCATCATATTTCGCGGCCAAATCACAAATCTTATCCACCTGCGCAATGATCCCGTCCATTGAAAAAACACCATCAGTAGCAATCATGATCCTTCGTGAACCCTTGGCTTCTTTCAGTTTATCCTCCAGGTCATTCATGTCATTATTCGCATAGCGGAGTCGCTTCGCTTTGCACAAACGTATGCCATCGATGATCGATGCATGATTGAGCGAATCAGAAATGATAGTATCCTCTTCATTTAACAACGGCTCAAACAAACCACCATTGGCATCAAAAGCTGCAGCATAAAGGATAGCATCTTCTGCGTCAACCCAGGCTGCAATCTTGGCCTCCAGTTCTTTGTGTATGTCCTGCGTGCCGCAAATGAATCGCACACTGGACATCCCAAAACCATGAGTCCTGATCGCCTCTATGGCCGCATCAATGACTTTCGGATGAGAAGAAAGTCCGAGATAATTGTTGGCACAAAAGTTCAGTACATCACCACCCTCTTTAGTTTGAATTTCCGCGGCTTGCGGTGAGGTGATGATGCGTTCTCGTTTAAATAAACCTGCTTCCCGGATCGCTGCCAATTCACCGGCAATCGCTTGATTGATTGTTTCAGACATGTTGATATTTTTTCCTGAGTTGGGTTAACATTTCCACGGTCATGCTTTCTAAATCATATTGAGGTTTCCATCCCCAATCCGCCCGGGCTTCATGATCATCGATACTTTCGTTCCATGAATCCGCAATGGCCTGTCTTGAATCTGGTTCATACATAATCTTGAATTCCGGCATATGCTTTCTAATCTCGTCAGCCAATTCTGCCGGCGTAAAACTCATCGCCGCTAAATTATAAGAAGTACGCACTTTGATCTGCTCTTTGGGCGCATGCATCAGTTCCAACGTGGCCCTGATCGCATCATCCATATACATCATCGGCAATCTCGTCGGCGCTTTGAGAAAGCAGGTATACTTTCCGTGTTGAACAGCCTGATGAAAAATATCAACCGCATAGTCCGTTGTACCTCCACCTGGCATTGATTGATAACTGATGATCCCGGGAAAGCGGACGGATCGCACATCAAGACCATAAATTTGATAGAAATAATTGCACCAAAGTTCACCCGTCGATTTAGAAATCCCGTATACGGTTGAGGGTTCCGTGACGGTATGTTGTGGGGTCATCGTGCGCGGCGTAGTGGCACCAAATACAGCGATGCTACTGGGGAAAAAGATTTTTTGCAGTCCCCTTTCTCTTCCGATCTCCAGGATAGACAGCAACCCATTCATATTGATGTTCCAGGTCTTCATGGGGTGCCACTCTCCGCTGGCAGACAGGATGGCCGCCAGGTGATAGATGGTCGTGATCTTGTAGTCCGCGATGATCTCATCGATACGCTGCACATTGACGATGTCCATCATTTCAAAAAGGCCATTCAGGTGTTCGGGCTTTTTGATGTCCGTGGACAGCACGCGATCCGGGCCATGCACTTTACGCAATGCTTCAGCCAGCACCGTACCGATCTGGCCATTAGCACCGGTGATGAGGATCATTTCAGGAGTTGTATTCACGGTCGTGAAGGTAAGTGGATTGTCTGAATTCCGGGAATGAAGATGATGCGTGAGGATTTGAACATGTGGGCCGCTAATTTTCGCTAATTAACGCGAATTAATTGTCAATTGTATTCAGCGAAATTTTAAACTACAGAATTCTCAATAGCCGGGCGGAGTCGAGGCTATATATTGAAAATTTATTTGCCCGGTCGTTGAGCGCAGTCGAAACGAAACGGGGTATCGCGAATTAATGGAGTGAGTTGTAAGTAGAAATGTAGGAGCTATAAAGGACGATGTCTTTATAGTGAACTCAACATTTTGAGCCCTGTAATACTCATTATTAACTGAGGATCTGATAGACCAGTAAGCTACCCAGGTAAGCAATACCGGTCATCATGATAAACTGGATGATCGGCCACTTCCATGACCTGGTCTCCCGCTTTACAATGGCTACGGTGCTCATACATTGCATCGCAAAGACATAGAAGATCAGCAACGACCAGGTGGTGGCATAATTATAGATCAAAGCACCGGTCTCCGGGTTTCGGTCCCGGGCCATGTGCGTTCGTATGGAAGCGACATCCGAATCATCCTCTACACTATAAATCGTGGCCATGGTGCCGACAAATACTTCTCTCGCCGCGAAAGAACAAATCAGCGCGATGCCGATCTTCCAGTCAAATCCCAGAGGAGCAATGACCGGTTCTATCGACTTACCCAAAATGCCGGCGAAGGATTCGTCCAATGGAGGTTTCTCATGAAATAAACCTCCGATAGTATTTTCGCTTGAAGCCTGTTTGGAATTGACAGGACCGAAACTCGCCAGGAACCAGAGGATAAGGGAGATGATGAGAATGATTCTTCCCGCTCCTAATACAAATGCTTTTGTTTTTTCAAAAACGAGATAAATTAAATTATTGACCACCGGTCGCCGATAGACCGGCAGTTCCATCATCAGGAAACTGCGGTCCTCCGACTTAACTATTTTTTTCAGCGTATAAGCTGCAATAAAGGCCATCATAATGCCCAATCCATACAAACCCATCAAGGCTAGTCCCTGCACCTCCAATCCCATCCAATAACTTTTCGGTACCGCGAAACCAATCAGTATCGCATACACCGGAATGCGTGCAGAACAACTGATGAATGGCGTCACCATGATGGTGATCAATCGTTCCTTCCAATTGCTGATGCTGCGTGTACTCATGATCGCCGGGATGGCACAGGCACCACCGGAAACCAGCGCAACAATACTGCGCCCGTTGAGTCCGAATTTTCGCATCATCACATCAAACATGCTGACCGCTCTCGCCATATAGCCGATCTCTTCCAGGATGCCGATGAATAGAAAGAGAATCGCAATTTGTGGAATGAACACAAGTATCCCTGTCAGTCCGGCCAACAATCCATCACACACCAAATCCGTCAGCCAGCCAGGATGTAAAATAGCCTTCGCTCCAGTAGCGACATTCGACATGAACGCCTCAATAAAATCCATCGGCCAGGTCGCCCACGCAAAAATCGCCTGGAAGATGAGCAACATAATGAAGAAGAAAATGATGGATCCCAAAACAGGATGCATCACCCACCGGTCGATCTGATCTGTGATCTTGATACCGGATCCGCCTTCTTCCAAATGCAATGCACTACGGATGACCGGCGTGAATTTGTCGTAGCGCGAAAGGGTCTCGCTGATTTGGGACTGCACCGCATTGAACCCTTCAGTCTGCGAGGTATTACTGATCTCTTGTTTGAGTTCAGGCGTCAGGTTGTGCAGCCAGGCTGCATGATGTATCGTCAATAATTTTCCGTACGGCGTCGGAAATAATAATTGGTCAGCAAATGTATTGACCAATCGCATTTCTTTCTCGGGGATCTTGTAGTAGGGCTCATCGGTGGTTTCCGGTGTGTACAGCATGCCTGTCATCTGCATCTTGAGTGCGGTGATGCCCAGACCCGTTTTTCCGGACAGGGGAACAATAGGAATCTTAAAATGATCAGCTAAAATCTGGGTCTTTACTGTCACGCCCGGCAGATCAATCATGTTGAGAGCAAGGATCAATGGATAGCCTAAATCACGGAGTTGCGTCAACAATAAGATTTGTTTCTCCAATTGGCTCACATCGGCTACATAGATGATGAGATCGGGTTGCTGCGCTTCAGATAGAAACTGGCTGACCACGATGCGCTCATCCTTGGATGAAGGATACATGCTATACGCTCCGGGCAAATCCAAAATCGTCGCTTCCAGCGTTGGGGTGAGCTGCATGTTCCCGGTCTTCCGGTCGACCGTGACCCCGGGGTAATTGCCCACCTTTTGGTTCAGGCCGGTCAGCAGGTTGAAAAGGGTGGATTTTCCGGAATTGGGATTTCCGGCCAGGATGACAAATTTTTTGGAAACCAGGGGAAGTGAAATCATGCGCCTTCTACGATGATGGTTTGGGCTTCATCCTTGCGCAGGGCAATCTTGAACCGGTTGTTGATGCGAAATATCAGGGTGTGGCCCAGCGCATTACGCCTCACCAGTTGAATCTGTGCATTAGGCAGGATTCCCATGGCCATGAGTTTGCCGGCGATGATCATGTCATCAAACCGGAGGATGCGACTGGATTCATTGGGGTGCAGGGCATTGGCCTGTCGTCCGCTATATGGCATTATTTGTATAAAATCTAAACAGCCCGCTAAGATAGCAACCCCGGTATACTTATGTTTGAGGAAAGCTAACCGAAAATCCTGGCCCTCCCGTTATGTTCTCCGTCTATCTCCAGCTCGGTTTCGATCATATTTCCGATCTCAGGGGATATGATCACATGCTTTTCCTTGTTGCCCTTTGTGCCGTGTATTCGTATGCGGAATGGAAACGGGTTTTGGTATTGATCACCGCTTTCACTTTGGGGCATAGTATTACTCTGGCGCTGTCTTCTTTGGATGTCATTCATTTCGATCGTCAGCTCATCGAAGTACTGATCCCGGTGACCATATTGTTGACGGCGCTGAAGAACCTGTTCCTCCAAAAGAAAAATGAAAAAATATGGAGCCCATCCTACCTGCTTCCTCTTTTCTTTGGGTTGATCCATGGAATGGGTTTTTCGAGTTATTTCAAATCCCTGCTGGGCAGGGAAGCCAATATATTGCTTCCTCTTTTTTCGTTTAATGTGGGCGTGGAAATCGGGCAGATTTGCATTGTGGCCATCATTATGCTGATCAATCTGATTGTGCTAAAAGGGCTAAAAGTGAAACAACCAGGTTGGAATAAAGTCGTGAGCGTGGTAGCGGCGGTGCTGGCAGTTTATATGATAGTAGATCGGATGTTCTTTTGATAAAAATCGGGTTGTTTTTCAGAGAAATCCCTAACGGGAAAATATAGAATAATGACGATTAGAACTAAGCATTTGTCATGCATTTCAATAATAAATGACTTTGGATAACAACAATGAAAATATTGAAATACGCAATAGTAATTCCATCATAATCAGCAACCCTTGTTATCCTTGACAGCCTATGTATAAGTGGTATACCCATTGGATAAGCCTATTTCAACTCTCGAAGACTGATAACATTTTGCCTTATCTTTACACAATATTTAGCAATGCTTACCAAGGAAAAACTAAACAGGACGATCCGGAACCTTCCGGATTCATTTACCATTGATGAACTGATAGATCAATTAATCTTTATGGAAAAGGTGGAGGAAGGTATGCAGCAGTCTGAAGAAAACAAGGTGGTTTCAAACGAGGATGTTAAAGCCATGATGGATAGATGGTCACAATAGTCTGGACAGAAATATCAACGGAGGATCTAAAAGAAATATTTGATTTTATTGCTGAAGATTCCCTTCGATACGCAACCATGACCTCCAACAAAAGATATCAAAGGGCTCAACTGGTAGCTCAGAATCCTTACATCGGAAGAACAGTTCCAGCGTTTAGCGAAAAGTCGATCCGCGAAGTGATTGAATCAGTGGAAGTTTAGTTTAAAAGAAAATCAACTTGAAAAAACTGTTGGTTTTTGGAATAATCGCATCGCTCCTGACCCTGACCAGTTGCTCCAAAATTATGTCAAGTTTCTATGGGCTTAAAGTGCCCAGGGAAAGGTCACCAGAGAAAATCCAACATTTCGCTGACAAGTATGGCATTCCAACCGATAAAAGTTTTGTTCTCGACACCAGTTACATGACCTTCCTTGTACATCCTGACACGACACAGAAGGTCCTGATCAAAAATCATCTCCAGCCCTTACAAGCTCTTTATTTTGACCATTCGGGACAGCTGGTTTCCTATTACATCAATTGTAACGCCGGAGGTTTCCCAAATCTAAAATGGAACAGGAATGGACTGCTTGATACTTTTGTTCCTACGACCCAGACACCAACAGATACTCTCCTGACCTTAAGTAGGCAACTTGATTTTGTCCGGACGATGGACAACAAGTCCCCCGGCCCGACTGACTATTCCCAGAATGACTACACGGTAGTCATCTATTGGAGCATCTTTATGGGAAGGCAGAGTAAACGATTAATAAAGTCCATTATAACTAACTGCCACCTGGCGAAAGGCAAATCAATTGACTTACTGTTTGTAAACGAGGACAATTTTTTCGGACATTATGGCACATCCTGAAATCGTTTTTTTGTTAAAAAATCTTTCATGAGTATATAATAAGCTACTCTCCTATTTATTTTTAATCAACAACAACAATTTTTCCCTTATCCAGGGTCTGGCCCATCCTTGTCAGCACACGCCACAAATATTGACCTGGCGATACCTGGCTCTTATCAATGATCCATTTTGAAACCCAACCGGTCAGGGTCTTTCGACTCACCAGGCTGCCGTCGAGACGGTATAATTCTATAATACCCTATCTTTCCTCGAAAGGCTTAAGATTTTTATATTTTACCCTTTGAAGCAAATTGAAGAAGCATGGATGTCAACACTTTTTCTGAAATCATAGCCAAAGGTTACACCTTCCAGGGCGATTCGATCATCCTGGGCGCCGCCGTACTGGACACTGCCCCTATCAAAGAATGCTTCATCCGCATACCGCTCTCCACCATGAATCGTCATGGCCTGGTGGCCGGTGCGACAGGAACCGGAAAAACTAAAACCCTACAGATACTGGCCGAACAATTAAGCGCCAATGGCATCCCTACCCTCGTCATGGATATCAAGGGCGACCTCAGCGGCATCGCGGCTAAAAGCGATGGCGGCCCCAAAATCGATGAACGCTACAACAACATAGGCCTTCCCTTCATCGCCGGATCAAGCCCTGTAGAATTTTTATCCCTGTCAAATGAACCCGGTGCCCGGTTGCGCGCCACGGTTTCCGAATTCGGTCCCGTCTTGTTTTCCAAAATGCTGGACCTCAATGAAACCCAGGAAGGCGTCATCGCCGTGGTCTACAAGTTTTGCGATGATCACGAACTTCCGCTCCTCGACCTGCAGGATCTGAAAAAAGTATTGCAATACATCAGCACCGATGGCAAACAGGCGTTTGAATCGGAATACGGCAATATCATGTCCAGTTCGACAGGCACGATTATCCGGAAGCTCGTCGAGTTAGAACAACAAGGTGCCGCCACTTTTTTTGGTGAACCTTCCTTCGATGTACAGGACCTGCTGAAAGTCAACCAGGATGGCGCAGGTATCGTCCACATCCTGCGACTCACGGATATACAGGACCGGCCGAAATTGTTTTCGTCCTTCATGCTGCAACTGCTGGCCGAAATCTATACCACCTTTCCTGAAGAAGGGGATATCAAAAAACCCAAGTTGGTCCTGTTCATTGATGAAGCGCATCTCCTCTTCGACCAGGCATCGGATGCCCTGCTCGATCAGATTGAAGTGATCATCAAACTCATCCGGTCCAAAGGCGTCGGTATTTTCTTTGTCACCCAAAATCCGACGGACATTCCGGATGCCGTATTAAGTCAACTTGGATTAAAGATCCAGCATGCCCTTCGTGCCTTTACGGCCAAGGATAGAAAAGATATTGTACGCGCTGCTGAAAATTTTCCGCTAACTGAATTTTATAAAGTGGATCAGTTGCTCACTGAACTGGGTATCGGGGAAGCCCTCGTGACCGCTTTGAATGAAAAAGGTATCCCTACGCCACTGGTCCATTGCTATCTACGTGCGCCACAGTCCCGGATGGATGTCCTCACCGCGCAGGAAATCCATGATCTCGTCAGTCGTTCGCATCTGGCCAATAAATATGCCCAGGTAATTGACCGCGAAAGTGCCTATGAAATCCTGACCGCGAAAATTGAAGATGCGAAACTGGACAGCCATCGCGACATCATCAAACAACAGCATGCCAGGGCCACCAATGAGAAATCAACCCTGGAAAAAGTTTTTACGAGTACGACCTCCCGGCAAATAGGCAGAACAGTTGCACGTGAATTGACCCGTGGATTATTAGGCGTATTAGGTGTGAAGACAACAGTTCGCCGCGCAACCAGGCGAAGGACCGGCTGGTTTTAAGTGTTTAGGACGTTGCTATTAACCAATTATTTCAACAACACTATTCGAAAACAGGATAATAGCCACGTCACTATTTTTCAAAATACTCCCGTGCTTTTCGGTAGACATTTTTACCCATCACTTTCTCATTGACACCGGGCGTTTCCATAGTGGCCTGCTTATATAGCTGCACTTCCCAAAGTGCATTGTTCACTTCCCCCCTGGCGGTCGAATGCAATAATGTATAAGCGTTTCGGGCCAGGCTGGGATTGTAAAAGAGAAAACGAACATTCGACTGGTGAGTGGCTGTCAACGTAGTATAAAACCAAATCTCATACGGCGGCGCCGTGGGTTCGTCTTCTACGGAGATCACGTCATCCGGTTTTCCATATTTGAGATAAATATGACCCCGGTCCGTTTCAAAGCCATAACCGAAGCCTGAACTGTATTCATAATCCACTGCCCTGGCCACTTTCATATAACTGCTGAAGGCGGCATCCGCATGTTTATCTGCCTGGTTGACCCAGTAACGATAAATGAAATAGCGCTTAGCTTTTTCACTCCCTTTATCCAGCAAAGTATTTAAGGCATCCACATCAAATGAATTGACAATCGGCGCCATCGCCCGCATATAATAATCGAGGGAATCAGCAGGCAATTGATTAAAAAATCCATTATTGAGATCCATAGTGAAATTGGCCAGGAAAATGGAATCACCTGTCGGGTTCAACCTGGAAAAGATCACAGAGGTAGTTGCCTTCAATAGCTTTTCACCATCAAATACGTTCGCCTCCAGCACATATTGTCCGGAAATCAGGGACGAGATATCCAATTGAAAAATATTGGCGTCGACTGTATCCTTTTTGAGTTTTTTATAGGATTGAATTGCGGTTGGTATTTCCCCTTTCAGCGGCCGGATAATGTATTGCACATAAGGCTGGCCGGCCAACCGGTCGATATGATAAGTTTCATAGTACACATTCAGGGTAGACAGGGCCGGATAATAAAAGTGAAAGGGCAAGGGCTCGAGATACATACCGCTCTTATTTAACAGCGGAGTTGCAGGTTGTTCGGGTTTTACGGTGGCGATTAAATCCAGGTCGGAAATAAAAACGTTGCTTGGATCTTCCTGCAAGTTTAGAAGTTGCATGGTATTCACCACGCCTAATGTATCCGCAATGTCATAGGCTTCCAGTTCAATCGTGAATTTTCCCTGTTGCAAATTGAATCGTTTGACATCAATGATGTCTTTCGCCGGACAGCCGGTGGCAGTTAGCCGGTATCGATTACCCGCCACTATGCTGCTATCTGCATCCCTGATCATCAGGATATAACTGATGCCATACGGCTGTGTATTTCCGCCCTTACATATGAGGGAAGAGCCGGCAACATAAATCGAGACTTCAATGTAAGGCAAACCGGATGCCTGGTAGCGGCAGACATCCATAGAAATATCGGGCAGGGCAAATCCCCTGGAGGAAACCAGGATCAGCAGCAGGAAAAACAGCTTATTCAATCGCATCATGATGTCTGACCATAAAAAATACAAATTCATTTTGCGGGCTCGCCACAAAAAGTACGGTCATACTATCTGGTTTTACACTTTGCAGGACGAACTCTTTTTCGCTTTTAGTATGGATCACGTGATGATCCAGTGTATACGATGAGGTTTCATCGCTTCCGTTGATATTCACCACGATCTGGCCGTCCTTGCCAATGACGAAGTAACCGCCGCGGAGGTAATGTGTTTCTTTTCCATTGCGCTCCGCTTTGGTGATATCCCATTTACCGAACAGGTCCTCCTGCGTGAGGGTGTCCCTGGGCTTACAGGATATCACTATCCCTAAAACGAATATGGACAGTAAGATGTGTTTTTGCGGGATCAAACCGAAATGTATTTAAGTGAAATGTCCGACATCAGCAAAACCATTCGGACCGGTCCCGGAAAGATATCGAAGCCTTTACATAAAATTAACTGGTCTCCAGCGTAAGTAGGGTGATTTCCGGCAAAATTCCTACGCGCCCCGGATATCCCAGGTAACCCAGGCCCCGGTTTACATACAAGTACTGGCCATCCTTCTCATACAATCCTGCCCATTGGGGATACATGTACTGAATCGGGCTCCATTTGAATACGCCGGGAATCTCCACCCCAAATTGAAACCCATGCGTGTGTCCTGAAAGCGTCAGATGTATTTCAGGATGGTCATTAGTGACCTGTGCATTCCAGTGGGAGGGATCATGGGACAACAAAATATTGAGCGCATTTCCAGGCATGTCCTGGGTGGCCAATCGCAGATCCCCATGTTTCGGAAATCGCGGGCTGGCACTATAATTTTCAACACCGATCACATTGAATGCTACATCTCCAACCGGAATGGTCACATGTTCGTTGAGCAGTAATTTCCATCCCAATCGCGCATGCATGTTTTTCATGTCTTCAAAATTTCTGCGTTTATCTTCCGGATTATCCCAGTGATGATAATCGCCATAATCGTGATTGCCTAATATGGAATATACGCCTAAAGGCGCCTGCAGCCGGCTGAACATCTCCAGGAAAGGTTCCATCTCAGTCGCCAATGAATTGATCAGGTCGCCGGTAAAGAAAACGATATCCGGTTTTTGATCCAGCACCATCTGTACACTTCGTTCGACCGGTTCTTTCAATAAAAAACTACCGGAATGAATATCAGATATCTGTACTATTTTCAATCCATGCAGGTCCGGATGCAGATCTTTCACCGGTACTTTGGTTTTGAGTAACCGGTAACGGTAAGAATTGCGGGCCATCCCATAGGTGAGGCTGAGAAAGGGAATGGCACCCAGCAGAAGTGCCACATAGGACATCCATTTAGATCGTTCCGTCGAAAGATGAAGGTCCGCAACCCCCAGATTCACGACGCCAAATATCAACCTTCGTATATCATCGATCAGGATCACCACGGCCATCAATAGTTTGGTGAAGTATAGAATGAAAAGCATAGCCCGAACCAAGGATTGAATTCCTTTAGGAAAATTGTCCGTATGACCGAAAAAAGCCGCGGCGATATAGGCCATGGTCAAGGCAGGTACCACCCAATACAGGATGTAAGTGACAGTCTTTAAAGATCTGCCAGACGTTCCCACCAATTGTCGTACCGCCTGGAATGCCAGCACATCGATGAGTAAAATGATAACAAAGAGGATAAAAACCCGGGTGGACATAGTATGAGTGGTTGCGTGATTCCTATAACACTATTTTGAGCAAGTTGTTACACCGATCTCCCCCCTTTTCTGCAACTTTGGTCATTGAGAAATTTCATATTCATTACAGGAGCCTCTACCGGCATAGGTGAACACACGGTCGCCTTACTCATTAACCAGGGTTATGGAGTACTTGCAGGAGTTCGGTCCACGGAGGATGGGGATCGGCTGCGGATCGCTTATGGAGAAAATGTATATCCGATCCTGGCGGATGTCACGATGGATGCGCAGATAGACGATGCACGAAAGCAAGCTGAAAAAATCATTGGTGATCATGCATTGGTAGCCATCATCAATAATGCCGGAATAGTAGTGTCCGGTGCGGTGCTCTATGTTCCGATAGACGAGTGGAGAAAACAACTGGAAGTCAATCTGCTGGGCGTCATCCGCACCACGCAATATTTTTTTCCGCTTTTAAAAAAAGAAAACTCCTCCGTTGATCATCCCCGGCGAATCATCAATATCAGCAGTGTCTCTGGCCTTTTCGCCAGTCCCTTCATCGGACCGTATGCGGCTTCCAAATATGCGTTGGAAGCGATGAGTGATTCCCTGCGGAGAGAACTATTCATGTACGACATACAAGTCGTGTTGATCGAACCGGGAAACATCCGGACAGCGATCTGGACCAAGGCCAAATCATCTCCAGCCTACTTTGGACCGGAATATGAAGGCATCCTTGAATTCAAAGACAAGGTGATTCAACAGAATATTGACAGTAGCCTGGACCCTGTCAAACTCGATCGGGTAATGCTCAAAGCCATCAGAGGAAAAAAAGTAAAAACCCGTTACCTGATCAGGCCACAGAAATGGAAATTCAGTTTGATCCGGTTATTACCGACCCGAATGGTGGATAAGATGATCAGAAAACGCCTGCAGTCCAGATCCGGAATCAGACCCTTTTAGAAGATATTGATTAGGAGGTAAACGCCTTCTTCTCCCTGATCTTGGCTTTCTTACCAACGAGATCACGGAGATAGAACAACCTCGCACGACGCACCTTACCTTTCTTCAGCACTTTAATCTCTACAATGTTGGGAGAGCTGAAAGGGAAAATACGCTCCACACCTACCCCATTGGAAATCTTCCTGACGGTAAAGGTTTTGCCTGCACCTGAACCTTTGATTTGCAGGACATCTCCCCGGAAATCCTGGATACGCTCCTTGGCGCCTTCAATGATCTTGTAGGAAACTACTATGCTGTCTCCGGCTTTAAATTCCGGGAAAGTTGGCTGCGGATTAAGCTGCTGGTGAACTAATTTAATAAGGTCCATGGCCCAAAAAATGTTTATAGGTCGTTCAAAAAGAGCGACAAAGGTATCATTTTTTGAATGATGGGTATAGGGCCGGCATATTTTTTCGCTAACGTACCAGGGTCACGAATTCCTTCAATTCCTTGGTCCTGGACCGGGCATCCGTAAATCGCAGGACGCAGAGGTAAACGCCTACAGGCAATTCCTCCCCGGTATTATTGCGTCGTCCGTTCCAGCCTTCTTCCGGATCCTGTGTTTCAAAGAGTTTGTCCCCCCATCGACTATAGATGCTCAGATTATACCGGCTCACCCCTAACGACAACCCTGCCGGCTTATACACCTCATTTTTACCGTCATAATTCGGGGTAAAGGCATTCGGGAGGAAAAACTGTACAACGGGTTCAACATCAATGGTTTTGATGAGGGTATCTGTACAACCATTGGGATGAAATACCACCTGCCTGATATCATAAATGCCGGTATCCAGGAAGGTATAAGTCGGATTCCGGATAAAGGAACTCGCCTTTCCACCAAAATCCCAGTACCATCCGGATGCTCCTGTTGATAAATCGGTGAAAACTGCCGTGGAGTTTATATTATTGATCACATCCGGTGTATAGCTAAAGTCAGCTACCGGGGAAGCCTCGATCGTGATCAGGTTTGGAAATGTTTCTTCAGTATAGCAACCTATGGGCGAGGTGATCTGGACCCTGACTGAAAAAACGCCCACTTTTTCAAAATCATGGATCGGACTGATTTCACTTCCGGTGCCCCCATCGCCGAAATCCCATTTGATGTCATAGGTCTCATCAATAGGAACGGACAGATTGGTAAACTTAATGTCTTCCGGAACACAGGCTGTAAATTTTGAAGGCTTGATCAGGATGAGCGGCGGAACAGGAAAATAGCTTATTTCCTTAATCATGGTATCCTTGCAGGCATTGTTGTCTGTAGCGATTAAGCGGACGGGATGCACACCAGGTAGCTGATACAAATGATTTGGATTCCGTGCTGTGCTACTCTGATTATCCCCAAAATTCCAATCCCAGTCGGTCAGATTTTGAGCCATGGTGACGGACTTGTCCATAAAATTGACCGGCCCACCAATGCAGGTGTCATAATCAAAATCAAAATCAGTATGAATGGATGGGTATATGTTCACATTGATGTAAGCCGTATCTCCGCATTGTTCACCTTCATTGACGATCATGGTACCATGGTAAGTGCCGATACCCGGAAAAGTATAGGTGGCATTCCTGGAGGTTTGTTCTGATGGTGTTCCATTGATATCAAAGATCCAGTGATAGGTTTTGATAAACTGCTCCTGCTGGCTTTCGTTGTTGAACGTGATGGTATTTCTTCCGCAGGAATTCAGCACATATTCTTTTCCGCCGACCACTGCATCAGCCTGAATCTTGGCTGTGACCGTAGATTGGCAATTGACCACATTAAATTGAAAATCCCTGCGAAGGACACTGAGTAAAACACCGTTGCGGTATTCCTTGACACAGACTCCTACTACAAATTGTCCGGTCAGTGTTGGCGTGCCGGTAATTAAACCGGTAACCGGGTTAATGCTGATCAACGAATTAATGCCTAACGGACTATTGGCCGAGTAATTGGGAGCATTAAAAATCACATCGGTATAAGGAGGCAGACAAAATCTTGGATCCGGGGTAATTCCATTGCAATCATTAGTTTGATTGGGATTGTCGACACCGAGAGGTCCTCCGCCTTGCAGGGGAGCACAAAATTCATATACGAGTTGATCTCCTTCCGGGTCAGTAGCGGAATGGTCAATGCTGAGATATTCATTGACGCAGATGCCTATCGGAGGGAATGCATTGAAACGAGGTCCGTCATTACAGGTGTTTTGAGCGTCTTTCGTTATTTCAATGGTATAGGTGGCTCCGGTATTTTCGGGTGACAAGATATTCGTAATAGAATTATTTCTACAGCACCTTTGCCAGCTTATGATATAGGAACCATCAATGATATCCGTATTATTCATGTTGAAGATGTAGGAGGTTTCTTCCACACATACATTGGGAGGAAGAATCAGGCAGGGGTTGTCTACCGCCTCGATATTGGTGACCAGTCCATGACTGATATTGAGTGCGCGGATGAAAGCATAAACCCCGTTGATGTGAGAGTACACGCCAATTCTCGCCGGATTATCAAAGTTGGCTCCATTAGCAGCGCAATCCCTGTAGACTTTCATGGTCAGCTGGTAATCCCGGGTATTGGGCATATTGCCGGGTCCCAGGCACTCATAATACACTTCCCCGCCAACAATGTGCTTGCCATAGAGATGAACCCACCCCGTTAATCCAATAAAAAGGGAAAGAAGAATTTTATAGAAACCTGAAGGGTGATATACCATCATAACTTATGAAAAGATACGCCTCAATCGTAATTCGCGCCTACTTTTAACGTTAATATGTAGTTTTTTGTACGTCTCCACCCTAATTACCTGAGGACGTATCCCTTGTGAAGAGACCAAAAGTATTTTATTGTCATCAAAATGAACCGGGAAACCCAGGGAAAGGTTATCGAACAGGCCATTTATGTTCTTCATCAGGGAGGAGTCATCCTCTACCCGGCCGATACTATATGGGGCATCGGTTGCGATGCGGTGGATAAGGACGCCATCAAAAAAGTATATGCCATTAAGGGCCGGGCCTATACTAAACCACTCATTGTACTGGTAGCTAACCTGGAGCAGCTTTATGCTGTAGTCAAAACCGTCCATCCGCGAATTGATACTTTGTTGCATTATCACGAACGGCCGCTGACTGTGATTTACCCGCAGGCCCTGGAAAACTTCAGCCACTTAGCCGCCTCGGATGGCAGTATAGCAGTCCGCATTGTCACCGAAGGTTTTTGTCATGAATTACTCACCGCCTACGGCAACCCGCTGGTGTCGACGTCCGCTAATTTATCCGGTGATCCCTCTCCGCTAAAGTTTGGAAACATCAGTTCTGATATCATCAGCCGCGTTGATTTTGCACTGCCTGCATTCACCGAAAAAGACCTGACCGGCCGACCTTCCGCCATAGCCCGCTATGATGAAAATGGAGAACTGGATTTTTTAAGGTAGGAGACCTGTTCTGCCCCCAAATCCCCTGAAGGAGACTTCCTTTAATCCTGGGGTGAAGACCCAAGGGCTATTGAGATAGGTAAGCCCCAAACCGGGAGGGATCAAGCTAACATCTCGCTTGCTGCGTGATTGAGCGAAGAAACACTGTCAGTGTAAGCACGGCTTACACTAACGAAATTTCGCAACGCGAGAAATTTCAAAGGGACAGAATTCCCGTTGTTTGAAAAAGCCCACAGGATGGTTGAATAGGTTGCAAAAAAGCTACACAAAGCGTTGAATATGCTTGCGATGTTTCATCGCGAGACGAACATAAGGAATATCCTCCTCAGCCTCAGCCTCAGCCTTCCAAAACATGTCTGCTCTGCCGGATCACCTTCATCTCTTCCCCCGTCATATCCACCACCGTGGATACTTCCTGGTCCATCTCCGGATCGACTATGATAAAAGCAACCTGCTTTTCAAATTGGCTGATCAATTCATCGAGGTCCGTAAAGTAAGGTTCAATATCATCTTCGTGCATGACAGAACTCACCAGGAGTGGAAGATCCATCTGGTCCATTATAGATTTGATCACGCGATGTTGTGGAATACGAAGGCCCAGCGTCTTTCTCTTATTTTTAAGAAAGGAAGGTGCGTGATGCCCCGCATTCAATATAAAGGTGAAGGGGCCTGGCAAATTCCGGTGCAGTAGTCTATACGTCGGTGTATCCCATTGGGAAAAATAACCAGAAGCCTGGCTCAGGTCTTTGCAGATCATACTCATCAGCGCTTCCCTGGGATCCAGATGTTTAAGTTGACAGATCGATTCATATCCTGTCTTCTGATCCGACTGGCAGCAAAACGCATATACCGTATCGGTAGGCACGATACCCACCTTTCCTTTGCCGAGCTGCTCCTTTACAAAAGATACGTCCTGGGGATGAAGGCCATAGGGAAAGGATTCAATAATCATAAGCGTTTAGGATCGCAAGGCAATCACGGAACGGAGATTTTCCTTCCAGGTCCTGAACATGGCCAGCGCCTGTCGCTTATGATCATCCAGTGGGTAAGAAATGGAATGCTTCAGATAATTTACCTGCCAGGGCTGTAGCGCAGTGTCCTGATGCAATACATACTCCATCCCCGCTTTGAATGAATCATTTATCTTATCAATAGCTATAACGTCTACTCCCGGTTTCGCGATCCAAACCGCAAATACCATAGGCAGCCCGGTTAGTTCTTTCCATGCGCCGGATAGATCATATTGAAAAGGATAATTGCCTTTTTCATTAAATACGTTATCGCCGATCATTACCCGTGCATCGGGCGTGACTCCGTTTTCTTTATCATAATAGATCCATTCCGCCTGCCACCATCGCTGTGCCAAAATTTGCACTAGAATATTCGAAGTCCGTGAATTAGGATCCAGCATCACTGTTTTAATATGCTGCAACGGAACGGTGCTCAATAACATGACCGTGCCGACAGGGCCATCTGCCCCAATACAATAATCGCCTGCGATTTGATGAGTTGGCATTTCATCCAGGGCCCCAACCGGGCACAGGGAAATGTCCACTTTATCCTGTTGAAATAAGCTGGCGCATTGCGAAGGAACCACCCGATGAACTTCAAATTCCCGGTCCGCGCCGGTCAATCGCATGCCTTCATAAAAAGGAAGCGTGTTGAGATATTCAACAAGGGCAAGCCGGTACTTCATTCAATTTTGATTTACAATGGGCAAGGGAACATATCCGCTGTAGGCCGCATCTTCTTCAAAATGGTGGTCACTCCAGTCTTTCAATTCATGATACAAGGTATCACGCTCTATAGGTTGGCGTCCGGCATTTTTGATCAGGCCAGCCAAGTCATAAATAGAAATGGCAGGAGACTGTTCTTCAGCACCGGCCATGCTATAGATCTTCGTCGTATCATCAATGGTTCCATCCAGATCATCGACACCAAAATTCAGTGACACCTGCGCCATTTGACGACCAAGCATTGGCCAATAAGCTTTGAGGTGAGGGAAATTGTCCAGGTAGATCCGGCTCACTGCATACATTTTCAGATCTTCTACGGTGGTAGACTCCTCAAGATAGGACATCTCATTATCCTTGTTTCTGAATTTAAGCGGAATAAACGTCTGAAATCCGCCAGTCTTATCCTGCAGTTCACGCAGGCGACGCATATGATCTATGCGGTGCCAGTATTTTTCAATATGACCATAGAGCATAGTCGCATTTGATTTCTTCCCCATCCGGTGCCATATCTCATGAATTTGCAGCCATTGATCCGCATTGCATTTATCCGCAGCGATTTGCTCTCTGATCTCAGGATGAAAAATTTCTGCACCACCGCCCGGCATGCTGTCTGCCCCGGCATCACTGATGCGCTGCAATCCTTCTTCATAACTCACTTTCGCTTTCTTGAAAATATAATGATATTCCACCGGCGTCAGTGCTTTGATATGAAGCTCCGGCCGATGTTCTTTTATTTTTTGAAAAAGTTCACAATAGAAATCAAGATCATATTGAGGTAAGACACCACCGACAATATGCACTTCGGTGACCGGCTGTCCATCGTATTTTTTAACGATGTTGAGCATATCTTCCATCGTGTATTCCCAGCCGTCCCCGCGATGCTTTATCAGACGGGAATACGAACAGAATTTGCACGTATAAATGCACACATTGGTGGGCTCGATATGGAAATTCCGATTAAAATAAGTTTTGTTTCCATGCATCCTGGTCCGTATGCTGTCTGCCAGCACACTCAAAAAAGGAAGCGGTGCTTTTTCAAATAAGAATAAAGCTTCTTCCTCATTGATCCGGGTCCCGGCCATCACTTTATCCCTGATAGAGATCAGTTCAGGAGACAGCGTATCCGGAGAAATGCTTTGAACAAATTGACCTGTATCTAAAGTGTGCTCCATAGGGTCACAAATATCTGATGATTTGCCGGGCCTTGGTAGGATCATCCGGGAATTGATTTAAAATCGCTTTCCGGGCATCAAGCTCGGCAGTTGTAAAATACGTGGTGGTCAAAGCCTCTAAAACAGGAACAAAGGTTGACGGTTCGTAAAAATGAATGGCCTGGTCCAGTATCGATTGGGTTTCGGAAAGACGATTGGCCATGATAAACCGGCCCCCAAATAAAGCAGGAAATAATTTCATTTTCATCCCTTCTCCATGAAGGCTGTGCACCAGGAGGATATGGGCATGACGAATGAGTTCACTCATTTTCTCCTGTGAAACATCCGCTTCCCGTCTTATGTTGACAAAACTCGATAGTTTCGATTCAAAAGCGGGATCCCCGGACCGACCTGCAATCACCAATGTAAGCTTAAATCCAACAGGAATCATCCTGGCCAGTTCCAATACGGCCCTTTGGTTGATTTCAATGGACAAATCTCCCTGGTATAACAAATACTTCCCCTGACCAGGATCAATGTCCACCTGCTTAAATCCATGAAAGGGAGGTAAAAGCACCGCATGTCCCCCTTGCTGAGCAAACCACTGCTGATCGGGCTCAGCGATGGTAAAGATAGCATCAAATCCTGCGGCATGCTGTCGCTCATAATCTTCCAGGCATTGTGATTCCCGGGTATAGATCATCGAACGAAACCCTCCGCTGTTTTGCGCCAGCTGGTGGTAATATTTATGTTCTACATTATGAGCCCGCAGAAATTTTTTACGGTCAGACAAAAACTCCATCCAACCGGTGGTCTGCATCCCTTCAAACAGTATCGGAATATTGTCGTCCTGAAGACGTTTCAATAATTGATTGCTCTTCCTGGAAGTGATCACGAAGGGCTGTCCTTTTTTAAAAAATACAGGCCAAACCGACCTCGCATAATAATGAACTTCCCCGACCATTTCTGTTATAATGTCCTGTGGTATATACTGGCCATAGACAAAGCAATGGAGCCTGATGCGGACTCCTGCTTCATGCAAAGCTTTAACCCTGTTCCAAACGTCCATAGCGCCACCATAGGTAGGTGGATAAGGAACAGCAAACGCCACTATATGAAGGTCAATGCCTGTCATGCGGTGTTGAGTTAACAAAAAGCAGAATCACAACCCTATCTAAAACAGGAGAGGAGCCTGGCTAAAGGTATTGAAACCTTAAAAAGTAGAGACTGAATATAAAATATAGCTTACCTTTCTCACCCTCTGCTTCTTGTGGCTGAGCCCATATGAAAAGCCGAGTCAATTAACGCCGGGATTCTGGGTGAATATTACCGGTACAAAAGGCATGGCCAAGTTGTCCTTTGGCTGGAAGTTCAAAAGTTCATATCTGTACTATAGATCACCATTCATGGAATAAGTCTTTCCAGGAAATATTACCAGAAGAATCAAAAAACCCTCCTTTTTTGCAATTTTTATGCCTGTTTCCGGAAAGGTATTTTCATATCCTTATAAATACGGAGTTCAGGACAACTATTAAATGCATATTTTTCAAACATGAATTCAAATCAGGAATGAAAAAAATTGTTGCATCCCTTTTTACATGGTCGGCCGTTTTATTTTGCTGCCACAATGGTCTGCACGCCCAGGAGATCATCCAGGGGGAAGTATATGATAAAAGCTCCGGTCTCACTCTGGTTGGCGCCAATGTATTTGTTAGCGGAACCAGCACAGGTACCGCCACGGAATGGGATGGCTCCTTTCAACTTAAAGTTGCCCAACTTCCTGTCAAGTTGGAATTCCAATATATCGGTTATGAATCCGTGACCTTTGACGTGACCGATGCTAAAGAAAAGATCACCGTTCAGCTAGAACCCTCCACTACCCTGCTTGAAACCGTTCAGGTAGCCGGAAGCAGAATCTCCGACAAACGCAGGGAATCACCACTTACGGTTGAATCGATTGACTTGTTAGCTATTAAAGAAACTACGTCCAATGATTTTTACGAAGGATTGGGATCGCTGAAAGGCGTTGATCTCACGACTGCCAGTATGGGCTTCACGATCATCAATACCAGAGGATTCAACAGCACGAGCCCGGTCCGTTCCCTTCAAATCATCGATGGGGTCGATAACCAATCCCCGGGATTAAATTTCTCGCTGGGAAATTTTCTGGGAGCCCCTGAACTGGATGTGGTCAAAGTAGATTTGATACAGGGGGCCAGTTCTGCATTTTATGGACCCAATGCATTCAATGGCGTTATTGATATTCAGACCAAAGATCCGTTTCTGCACCCGGGCCTTTCTGCTGATATTAAAATGGGCGAACGAAATCTGTTTAAAGGAGAACTTCGATACGCCCAGGTTTTGAAAAACGCCAAAGGCATGGACAAATTCGCCTTTAAGCTGAATGGAGCCTATATGCGCGCCCATGATTGGGAGGCCGACAATCTGGCTCCTACTTCACAATCTGCCACCGATGAAACCAATCCAGGTGGTTATGATGCGGTCAACGTATACGGGGATGAAAACACTTCGGGACAGGATTATTCAGCAAAAGAATTGGCCCGCTTATGGCCGGGGCTTAAAATCTTTAACCGGAAAGGATATGCTGAAACTGAACTCGTGGATTATAACACCGAAAACTATAAGGGGAACGTGGGCCTTTATTACAAGATCACCCCGCTCGTCCAGGCCAATGCCGGTTTTAATTTTGGATCCGGCACTACGGTTTACCAGGGAGAAAACAGGTTTCGACTGAAAAATATTTTTTTCTGGCAGGGGAAATTTGAAATCAAACAGGACAACAAATTTTTCCTGCGCGGTTATGTCACCGAAGAGGATGCGGGAGATACTTATGATATCTATGCTACCGCTCTCCAGCTCCAGGAAACAGCGAAACTGACCGATGACTGGAATACGGATTACACACGTTTCTGGCAAAGCAACAGTGTACCCAAAATAAAGAAACTGGAAGGCTACCCATCACCGTGGAATTATGACAAGCAGGAAGAAGTGCTGGCTCAAAATGTGGATTCGTTATTTATTTGGCATGCTCAAACCCAGGCGTTGGCTAATCAAAAATCACCTAACAAACCTAACTTTCCTTTTTTCGAACCCGGTACTGCGCGCTTTGATTCCGTCTTCAACATCATCACGCAGAATTATGCGAATGATCCGGACCACCCGGGCACGCGATTCTATGATAAATCCGGACTTATCCACCTGCAGGGGGAATATAAATTCGAAACCCGTTTTGCCGATTTCACTACCGGTGGCAATTTCAGGCAATATCTTCCTGATTCCAGGGGGACCATATTCAGTGACACGGCGGGGCTAACGATTAAGAACAATGAATTCGGTGTGTATGCCGGAGTGGATAAAAAGCTGATCCCGGCCAAACTTAAAATGAATGTCACCGCCAGGCTGGATAAGAATCAAAATTTTGATTTGGTGGTTTCCCCGGCCGCTTCATTTGTGTATACGCCCAATGTCAACAATACCTTGCGGCTTTCTTTCTCTTCGGCTGTGCGCAATCCAACATTAGCGGATCAATATCTTTATCTCAATGTCGGCCGGGCACAACTATTGGGAAATATATCCGGCTATGATTCCCTGATTACGACTGAATCCTTTGTCAACTATTTGAATACGTTAAATAAGGACACGCTAAGTTATTTTAATGAACCGTCCATCCAGCCGGAGAAAGTCAAAACCTTCGAAGTCGGCTACCGGGGTACTTTATTAGGAAAAATCTGGGTGGATGCAGGTTACTACTATAGCTTCTACACCGATTTCATAGGCTATAAGATAGGTGTGACGGCCGATTTCTTACCAGGCAATTCATATCCCTACAATGCACGGGTATATCGCATATCGGCTAATGCGCAATCGCATGTCACCACGCAGGGCTTCAGCATTGGCGGCAATTATTTTATGGGCATGTATTATAACCTTTCCGGCAACTTCTCCTGGAATGTCCTCAATAAAAAAGGAACGGACGATCCGATCATTCCCGCTTTCAATACCCCCGAGCATAAATTCAATATTGGTTTTTCCGGAAAGGATATGCCGGTCACCTTGCTCGGCAATGAGATTAAAAATGTCGGATTTAACATCAACTATAAATGGGTAGAAGGATTTGTATTTGAAGGCTCCCCGCAGTTTACAGGTGCTATTCCCACCTATGATCTGCTGGATGCCCAGGTCAACTGGACCGCCCAGCGATTAGGCGTCACTTTCAAAGTAGGCGCATCTAATGTGCTGAACAAAAAGCAATTTCAGACTTATGGCGGACCCCGTATTGGACGTCTTGCTTATATTTCTTTTCTTTATGAATCAAAGACATGATAAACTAAATCTCTTTTCTATGAAAAAAATTTTTACCACCTTATTCACCCTGGCTATACTGACCGGCAGCCTTATGGCCCAGGGAACGCGATATATCGATGAAGTATTCAGCGATGTGGTCACGTTATCAGACATGCCCTACGGCGGTAACGTAACGGTCGTAACCGGGGTTCCCATGGCTGATACTTTGTTATTTGATCTCTATATGCCTGTCGGGGATACCTGCACTTCACGACCATTGGTAGTAGTATTGCCTACCGGTACCTTCCTTCCTCGTGGCCTGTTTGCGCCTACCGGTGATAAAGATGATTATGCCAATGTGCAGGTCTGTAAACGTCTTGCCAAGCGGGGCTATGTGGCAGCCTCGATACAATATCGTGCAGGATGGAATCCAATAGCTACCTCCGACACTGTAAGAAGATCTACTATCATCAACGCTGCTTACAGAGCAGTGCAGGATCTTTTCAATTTCGTGCGGTACGCTAACGCTACAGTTCAGAATTTCGGTAATCCATATAACATAGATACCTCCCGCATAGCTGTTTTTGGCATTGGTACCGGAGGATTTGTCGGATTCAATGCAGCCGTACTGCAACAGGATGAAATCTATATTGACAAGTTTACCAATCCCTCCGGCTCATCCATGATAGACACTAACCTGGTTGGAAATCTCACCGGTGAAAAACCTGGTTTGATCAATGTCCCTAACCTGGTGGGGTATTCCAATAAATTCCATTTTGTATTTGGTTTGGATGGAGCAGTAGGCGATTCCTCCTGGATGGAAGATGGTCTGTCCGTTCCTTTGGTTGCTGCCGGTACAGTCACCCATCCAACCACGCCTTATGGAATTGATCCGATCGACCCGACTAAAATCAACTGTGACCTTCCGGTGTATTCGGGAGTAGGCACCGGAAGTTTTGTCGTCAATATCGGTGGATCACTCTGTATGATAGATAAAGCCAATAAGCTGGGTATTAATAATCCTTTATCCAAAGGGAAATATGATGACCCCGTCTCTGAAGCCATCCGATCTAATCCCAATGTCTTCAATCAGGAACATCTGTGGGGTATCAACCTGCCCGGACCTCAAACAGGACCATGGGAATACTGGGATACCGCTTTTTGGAAGACCGTTCCTTTCCCGGGTCCCGGAGGACTTTCCATTAATGATGTGGCTATTTCAACGAATCCTGACATGAGTCTCGACAAAGCCAACCGGTATATTGACACTGCACTCTGGTTTTTCAGCCCGAGGTCTTATGCTGCATTAAAACTCGGATCATTAGTCTGCTCTTGTGTTGGAGTGGTGACTGATCCCTATTTGGTGGATGACTTTGAATGCCAGCAACCTTACACCTTCAGCGCTGGTGGTGACAAACTGGATATAATTAATAACCCACTTAAAACAGCGGAAAACAATTCTGAGAAAGTTGGAGAATACAAGGATCCGCCGAGTGATCCATGGGCTGCGCTTTGCGTAGATTTTGGTGGCCCTATTGATTTATCCTATTACAATCAATTTGAATTCCAGATGACGTCTCCGGTGGATGGACCTCTCCTGGTCAAATTGCAAGGCGGTACAAGTCCTGCTTTTGAATTTTGGACTAATTCGCATGCCACAGCGGATTGGGAATCTATAACAGCAGATTTCTCTTCGCAGGCTGCCGAAAACCATAATCAGGTTTGCATCTTTCCCAATGGCGGTGTGGATACACCGGATATGAATACATACGAATTTGATAATCTTCGCTGGGGATTGGGTACCGGTTTGTTTACACCTACCCTGGCCAAATTAGAGATTGCACCAAATCCGGTAAGTAATATCCTCTATATCCGCAATCCGGGCAATGCCGCTCAGTTCAGGGTATTCAATTCACTTGGCCAGCAGGTCCGGGATTTAAAAAATTCAGGCCTTCCTGTGGTAACGATTTTCATGAGTGATTTATCTCCCGGCATGTATATGGTCGGTGCCTTCAACCACGATGGCAAACTCGTCGCCAATGCCAGTATTATAAAAGATTAATCGACAATGTTCATTTTGAAAAAAGGCTGGTCTGTTTTGACCGGCCTTTTTCTTTACCCGGCAAAATTTATACGCCTCCTGGCCGTTTAAAGCAAAGACAAAAGCCTGCCGTTGGAACAGACCGCGGGCTTTTGTTTTCATATTGACTTCACCACATACTATCTTTGGCTCCAACATGCAGTTTTTATATCCGGCTTTTCTGTGGGCGTTGACCGCACTTTCCATTCCGATCATTCTGCATCTGTTCTATTTCCGCCGTTATAAGAAGGTATTTTTCAGCAACTTACGATTCCTGAGGGAGGTCAAGGAAGAGACTTCAGCCCGAAACCGGCTGAGGAACCTGCTGATCTTATTGGCCAGGTTACTCGCTATGGCCTTTCTCATCCTGGCATTTGCCCAACCTGTCATTCCGCTTAAGAATGCCGTCAAAGCCGGCATCAGGGACGTCAGCTTGTTTATAGACAATTCTTTTTCCATGCAATCCTTCGGCAAGGATCTGTCCCTGTTTGATAAAGCCAGGCAGAAAGCCAATGAGATCATTAAGGGCTATTCGTCCGAAGATCGCTTCCAGGTATTGGGACATGAATTATCCTCTGCACAGCAGCAATGGGTAGGACGTGATGAAGCCTTGATCCGCCTGGAGGAAATGGAATTCACTCCCGATGTGAAACCCTTGTCAGTAGTTCTTAGACGTCAAAAACAATCCTTCTCCCGTGAACACGGAAATCCGGTTTCCTGGATTATTTCAGATTTTCAAAAAACCATTTCCGATATCAGGGATGGAGATTCGACCATTCCGGTCAATCTACTTCCGCTCCGCGGCGTGCAGGAAAAAAATGTGGCCATTGATACCGCCTGGTTCGAATCCCCTGTTCAGACCTTAAATCAAACTTCCGTATTGCTTTATTCGCTGCACAACTTTGCTGCCGAAGATGCGGATAACATCCGGGTGACCATCGATCTCGACGGACAAGAAAAGCCTGATCGCACGGTTGATATTATCGGTGGAAAAAGTGTAACAGATACGGCAAAAATCACAGTACTGACTACCGGGTGGCATCAATTGGTCATCCGTATCAGTGATTTTCCCGTCACGTTTGATGACACCTATTATCTCACCTTTTATGTCGATGAACATCTACGGATTCTTTCCATCAATGAACAGAGTGAAAATAAAAAGGTAGCCGCGGTATTCGGCAATTCGGATTATTTCATTCTTGACCAGTCGCTCGCCAATAATTTGCAGTATGCTGACTTCCCGAATTACAACCTGATCATCATCAATGAACTGACGCATATTTCCTCCGGCCTGGTGGCAGAGCTCAGAAAATATATTGACGGAGGGGGAAAGGTCCTGTTCTTTCCTTCCGCCAATGGTGCACTTGACCAGTACAATGAATTGATGAAGACCATGGGCGCCAATGAATTCCAGGCGTGGGAAGAAAAAGACCGACAGGTGGGGGCGATCAATACAGATGCCTTTATATTTAAAGATGTTTTTACACGGACGCGGCCCAATATGCGATTGCCAAAAGTCTCGGCTTCCTTCCAGCTGACTGCAGCCGGGCATAAAGGGCAGTCCTTACTTTCGTTTCGTGATGGAGGCGATTTTATCAGTTTTTATACACCGGGGAAAGGCGCATTCGCTGTAGTAAGTTCTCCTCTCGATGAACGTATCAATGACCTCACTCTTCAACCCGAACTCTTCGTTCCGCTGGTATATAAAATGGCGATCTACACTTCCAATATCCGCCAGCTGGCTTATACCATTGGGGTGGATCACCTGATTCCTCTCGAACGCAATGAAGTAAACCTGGATGAAGAAATAAAAATTACCGGCCCTGCTGAATTCATCCCCGGCATCTCCCTGTTGGGTTCCAAAGTATTGCTGGATGTATTGGAGCAGGTAAAATCATCCGGCTTTTATAAGGTGATGCAGAAAGAAAAATTAATTGCCTCCCTGGCTTTTAATTATGACCGCAAAGAATCCAACCTCGCTCTCACTACACCGGAGGAACTGGCACAACATAAAAACTTAAAAGTCTGGAATGTTAGTGATGAAACTGATTTCACACAATTGATAGAATCCACGCAGCAGGGAAAACCGCTTTGGAAATGGTGCATTATCTTGAGTTTGATTTTTATCGGGATGGAGATTGCACTGATCCGGCTTTGGAAGAATACATAGAGAATTAGAAGAAATTCTCTGCGACTCTGTGTGAAATAAAAATGAGTCAGCAGTGGGGTTTATCTGAAAGAAAACAATTGCGTTTTTGCGTAAGGAATGAAAGGGGCGGAAAAGGCAGAAGTGGAATAAGAGGGTAAAAGGAAGTCCCCTTTAGGGGATTTAGGGGCAGAAGAAGCCGAAATGAATTGCCTTCGATGAAGCTTTGCCAGCCGAAGGCAGAATGGAAATAGGGAATCGTATTGCCCCACCATTAAAGGTGAGGAAGGAAGTCCCCTCGGTTGGTGGTTGGCGAGCTGTTGCAGATAGATGAGAGCCAGCAGGTCGAACCATAAGTAGCTGATACCAGATAGCTGATAGCTGATAGCTTCAAAAAAAAAATGAAAGTATTAATCAAGAAAGCGACCATTCATCAAAACGGGCAGGAGGAAGCTTCTAAAAAAGACATCCTGATCGAAGATGGCGTGATCACTTCCATCGCTAAATCCATCACCGATGGAAAAGCCACACTCATCGAAGCAGAGAACCTTCATGTTTCTCCGGGATGGATGGACATTGGCGCACAATCCGGACAGCCTGGATATGAGTACAGGGAGACTTTCCTGTCTCTCAGCCGATGTGCCAGGGCAGGCGGATATACGGCGCTGGCTACCTTTCCAAGAAATATTCCGCCGATTCAGAGCCGGGTGGAAATCGAATATATTCAGCAGCTCGTTGCTGCTCTACCAATCCATATTTTTCCGGTGGGTGCCATATCCCAAAACCTGGAGGGAAAGGATCTCACGGAGATGATGGATATGTTTAGTGCCGGAGCTTTGGCCTTCAGTGATGGCCGTAAAAATGCCCTGGAAGCCGGATTATTAACCCGCGCCATGGAATATGCCTTACCATTAAGGGCAACGATCATTCATTTTCCACTGGACCGAAGCCTGGTTGCCGATGGCCAGATACATGAAGGAAAAATAAGCGCTTCGCTGGGATTAGCGGGTATTCCTGCAGTGGCAGAAGAAATCACCTTGCAACGAGATATTAAACTCGTGGCCTATACCGGAGGCAAACTTCATTTTCATGCCCTTTCCTCCGGCACATCACTGGTTTATGTTCAAAAGGCAAAAAATGAAAAGTTAGCGGTCACCTGTGATGTTCCGGCCATGCATCTTTTGCTCGAAGACAAAGACGTAAGTGATTTTGACAGTCATAAAAAAGTTCTGCCTCCCTTGCGGGATGCGAAAGAGCGGAAGGCCCTGATCAAAGCCTTGCGGGATGGCACCATTGATCATATTTCATCCATTCACACGCCTATGGAAATAGAAACCAAAGAATGTGAATTTACCTATGCCGCATTTGGATCCCTTGGACTGGAGAGTGCTTTTGGTGCTGCCAATACTGCATTACGGGAGGCTATGCCCCTGGCGGACATTATCAGTAAATTTTATGCCGGCCCAAGAAAAATCCTTGGTATCAGCATTCCGGTCATTGAAAAGAATGCCAAAGCAGATTTGACCCTCTTTGACCCTGATGTCAACTGGACCTATGCAGGCACAAAACACAGCCTTTCAACCAATGATGCATTGCAGGGAAGAAACTTCACCGGGAGAGTGATCGGCACGATTGTCAGGGGCCACCTTGCGATAAATTGATATATTTGAAACGACACTCACCTTTTCACTAAATCAAAACGAAAATGTCTATCGCACTTAAATGGGGATTGATCACGGGCATGGTTTATGTCCTGTTCTCCTTAGGCAGCAATTTATTGGGCCTGCAGAACAGTAGCGGCGGAGCCGGTGGTGCCATGGTCGGATTTCTGGTTAATGGAATTCTTATGGTCATTACTTTTTTCACGATTTACAAGGGGATTAAGGAAATCCGGGATGAAGAATTAAGCGGTGAAATGACTACCGGCCTGGCTGTCAGAAAAGGAATGAAAATTGCATTGATTGCCGGTCTTTTAGCCGGTTTCTTTTCTGTGCTGTATACCAAAGTCATCGATCCGGGGTTTTTTGACAGGATGATGGAGGCCACGGAGGCGAGGTTCGATCAAATGAATACACCTGAATCGCAAAGAGAAATGTCAAGGAGTATCATGAAATTTATGTTCAATCCTTTGCTGACTGTTCCATTTACCATCCTGTGGGTTTGCTTCTGGGGTTTGCTGAAATCGCTGGTCGCCGGTTCAATGCTAAAAAATGAAGGGAATCCCATGGTACCTCCTTCGGTTCCGCCAACCGAACCTACTGTTTAATCATTTCTATGACTGTAGCCGAGCTGGATTTATCGCTGATCATACCCACCTTGAACGAGGAAGAATCACTTCCCGAGTTAATGGCCTGGATAGACCGGGTGACCAGGGAGCATCATCTATCCTCCTTCGAAGCTATCGTGGTAGATGATGGCAGCACGGATGGGACCTGGAATACGGTGAAAAATCTCAAATCTCAATATCCATTTATCAAGGGAATTCGCTTTCGCCGCAATTATGGAAAGTCAGCTGCATTGCAAAAAGGATTTGAAGCGGCATGCGGTCAGGTGGTGATCACTATGGATGCTGACCTGCAGGATTCCCCGGATGAAATTCCCGAACTGATGAAGATGATTCAGGGCGGACAATTTGATCTCGTCAGTGGATGGAAGAAAAAAAGAAAAGATCCCCTCGGGAAAACCCTTCCATCTAAATTCTTCAATGCTGTCACTCGCCGGGCCAGCGGAATACCTCTGCATGATTTCAATTGCGGGCTCAAAGCTTACAGCCATGAAGTGGTGAAGAACATAGAAGTCTATGGGGAAATGCACCGGTATATTCCAGTGATCGCTAAATGGGCCGGCTTTACCCGCATCGGAGAAAAAGTGGTGCAACATAACCCGCGGAAATTTGGCCACAGCAAGTATGGCCTGGAGCGTATGCTCAATGGTTTTCTGGATATCCTCTCCATTATGTTTGTAGGAAAATTCGGAAAACGGCCCATGCATTTTTTTGGCACCCTGGGTGTGCTTTTCTTTTTAGTCGGCTTTGGCATCCTTACCTACTTAAGCGTATTGAAAATTTTTCAAAACATCACCAAGATTTCAGACCGGCCTGTATTCTTCTTTGGTATCCTCACCCTGATCATTGGCGCGCAACTCTTTCTGACCGGCTTCCTGGCGGAGATGATCAGCCGCAATAGTCCGCATCGCAATCGCTACAAGATTGCGGAGACCATTGATGTGGAAGTAGAAGCAGAATCAGAAGGATGAGGCTGAGGCTGAGGCTGAGGCTGAGGCTGAGGTTGAGGCAATGGATATTGGTCCTTCACTCTGTCCTGCGATTTCAATTGACCGTGCCTTTGCCTAATCACTTATGCAAGTTGAGTTAGTTATTCAAATTCGCTCCGTTTAGCTCATTCAATTTAATTCTCCCAATGATTCACGTCTCACGACACTCACGATTCACGGATCACGGGTCATGATTCACGGCACTCACAACTCACAACTCACAACTCACAACTCACAACTCACGATCCCTAATACCTCACCCCTATTTTTTTAAACACAAAATGCATCAGCCAGGCTGGGCCGATGAGAAGAAATTGCAGGTCTTCCAGGAAGGAGGGTTTTTTTCCTTCAATCTTATGACCAATAAATTGTCCTATCCAGGCCACGACAAAAATAATAATGGCCCAAAGAGCCAGTTGGCCCGGATCATTTCCGGACAAAGCATAAAGACTCACAATGCCCCATAACATCAATGACCCGATCAAAATAAAACCAATCATCATCGTTACAGACAACCTTGCATAATACATCCAGGCCAGGATCAATAGGACCAGGGCCCAATTGGCCCACCATGAACGTGCAGTAAAAAAGGGGATGCAAAATAACAGGGTGAGGAGGCTGAACATGATCGACGGCACACAAATCCAATGAATGAACTTGTTCGTCAGGTTGAGATGACTCTCTCCATATTTTTCCAACAAATTATCTATGCGGCTCATGATCGGTTTTTTTCAAAATAATACAATTCCTTTACATTTCCACCAGCTATCCCATCAAGGTTGACAGTTACCAAAAAGGAATTCCTTATACTCTATCCCGATATTAGTATTTTGTCCTCTTCTTCTTAACAGGAATATTTACAAATGTACACCACCATGAAACACTTTTTTCTGCTCCTGGTTTGGACATCAGGCGTACTCCAGCCGGCGATAGGCCAACCCATCGCCCATCCCACGCAAGTCCTGGTCAAAGATCTGAAAGTAGATGTAGATGAAATGGCAAAGGATATGGAATCGCGGGTTATCGAATGGCGACACCACCTGCACCAATACCCTGAATTGTCCAACAGGGAATTTAAAACTGCCGCATTTATCGAACAACATCTGCGAACATTGGGATTGGAGATTCGTACACAAGTGGCCCATACAGGAATTGTTGCCATACTGAAAGGAGGCAAACCCGGACCTGTGGTCGCCTTGCGCGCGGATATGGACGGATTGCCCATTAAAGAAAGAGTGGATTTACCTTATGCCAGCAAAGAGAAAGGGGAATACAATGGCGAAGAAGTTGATGTCATGCACGCTTGCGGACACGATACACACGTCGCTATGTTGATGGCAGCCGCTGACATCCTGACCGCATTAAAGGATTCACTTCCGGGTACGGTAGTATTTCTTTTTCAGCCGGCTGAAGAAGGAGCTCCTCCGGGCGAAGAAGGCGGGGCCGAACTCATGATAAAAGAAGGTGCACTGGATAATCCAAAGGTGGATGCCGTATTCGGATTGCACATTGGTGCCGGCATTGAAACCGGCAAATTGGTATACAAACCTGGTGCCGCGATGGCCGCTGTGAATACGCTGACGATGACGGTACATGGAAAAGGTACTCACGGCTCAACCCCCTGGACAGGAATTGATCCCATAGTCACTTCCGCAGAAATCATCATGGGCCTGCAAACCATTATTTCCCGCCAGTCCGATCTGACACGAGCTCCTGCAGTCATCACCATTGGAAAAATAAGCGGCGGGGTCAGGGCGAATATCATACCTGAAGAGGTGACGATGATCGGCACCGTGCGGACATTAGATACTTCCATGCAACGTATTATCCTCGAAAAAATCCGGACTACGGCCACCGACATAGCAGCCAGTGCAGGGGCAACCGTTGATATCGATATTGATCAAGGATATCCCATCACCTACAATGATCCTGACCTCACGCAGGAAATGTTACCAACACTTTATGAAGTCGCAGGAGGAACACAAAATGTACAGATGTCCAGGGCATCCACCGGCGCAGAAGATTTTGCCTTTTATGAATTACACGTACCCGGATTATTTGTGTTTCTGGGCGGGATGAAACCGGGTACTCCTCCCGGAGCAGCTCCACTGCATCATACTGCCGATTTTAAGGTGGAAGACAGTGGAATGAAATTGGGAGTAAGAACATTGTGCTACCTGGCTTTAGATTATATGGTTCAGGCAGGACAATGAACCCGTATTGAAGCACGGCTGGTCATAGTTCGGTATCTTAATTAAAACCTCCTATTTTTGGCTATTCATGCTCAAGATTATCGAATGTCCGCGTGATGCTATGCAAGGCCTTCATCAGTTTGTCCCAACTGAACTCAAGGCCCGGTATATCAATGCCTTGCTGAAAGTCGGTTTTGACACCATTGATTTTGGTTCTTTCGTATCTCCCAAATCCATTCCTCAGATGGCGGACACGGCCGAGGTGATGAAACGGCTCGACCTTTCCTCCTCTTCATCCAAACTATTGGCGATTGTAGCTAATAAACGGGGGGCCATTGATGCGGTTCAGTTTGATGAAATTTCTTATCTCGGCTATCCGTTTTCTGTTTCTGAGACTTTTCAATTGCGCAATACCAATGCCACTATTGAAGAATCCCTGGGCCGGGTGGCGGAGATTCAGGATCTCTGCCAGGCCAATAACCGGAAGCTGGTCGTCTACCTGTCTATGGGATTTGGTAATCCATATGGTGATCCGTGGAATGTTGAGATTGTACAGCATTGGGTCAACTACCTGGCAGAAATGGATATCCGGATCATGGCGCTCTCCGATACGATAGGCGTCTCGAATCCGGAAAACATCACGTACCTTTTTTCCAACCTCATTCCCCCTTATCCGGACGTGGAATTTGGCGCGCATCTGCATACGCAACCGCACAATTGGCGGGAAAAGGTAGATGCAGCCTATAAGAGTGGTTGCCGGCGTTTTGATGCAGCCATGAAAGGTTATGGCGGCTGCCCGATGGCCAAGGATGAGCTTACCGGCAACATGCCGACTGAAAATATGGTAAGCTATTTCCATGAAGTGAATGCAGCAACCGGGTTGGACCGGGAAGCCTTTTTAAAGGCCATGGCTTTGGTACCGGAAGTATTTACTGGTCGGGAGTAGTCTCATTATTCTCCTCCCGATCGGGATTCAATGCAAAATAGCTCATCATGAGGCCGCCTCCGATCATGAGCATACGAATGATAATACCCCTTGGTGATCCTGGTTTATCAATCCACGCCAGAATACTGAGATTAGCACCAATGAGGATCAGTACCAGGGACAACATGCCCGAGATAAACAAAAGGAACCCAAGAATCAGAATGATACTTCTAAGTCGCATAAGGAAGGCAATGATACGAAATCTCAAAGCGTGATCCGTGATCCGTGACCCGGTAGCCGGAAACATGATTTGTGACACGCTGAATCGAAGCCGCTATATAAAATGCAGATTTCAATTTTGCCCCAGTAAATTGTTGGAAAGAACTTCTACAATAACGAAAAAAAAATTGCGGTAATTTGCGAGCATTAGCGGCTAATTTTTTACCATTATTATGAAACCAATTACTTTCCAAACGATCGATTGGAATGCGGTCGAAAAAACCACGCACGCAGGAATGACTGGAACCTCGACCTGGCAAACGCTGCAGTATGATGGCCTGCGCATCCGAATGGTGGAATATTCACAAGGTTATATGGCCGATCACTGGTGCCAGAAAGGGCACATCGTACATTGCCTCGAAGGATCGTTTATCAGTGAGCTGAGCAATGGAGAAAAATCCTTGTTATCCAAAGGAGATAGCTATGTAGTGTCAGATGATATGAGCTCGCATCGGTCATATTCGGAGCATGGCGTGAAGTTGCTGATAATGGATGGAGAGTTTTTGAAAATTCTGCCCCCTGCCTCCTGACAGGAGGAATGAGAGATCTCCAGCAACAACAACAATTCTCCTCCGGCCCCATGGGCTGATATATTTTCCTTCTCACTTCCTTATTCTCACTTCCTTATTCCTTATTTGATTGCCTCAGCCTTAGCCTGAATGACTTCTCCCACCGTCTTCCCTTCAATGCGGCTGTCAATCCAGGCCACGATGTCGAGATGATGAAACGTGCGGCCTTCGTAAGGATTCTTTTCCAACCGAACCACTTCCTTTTTGAGGGCATGCAGGTTGTGTTTCAATTCCTGTCTCCGGATGTCAAGATTGCTCCGGAAAAAATGAAACAATAACTGTTGTACTTCATTGAGATCGCGCATTTTGCTAAAGAAACGGCCCACACTATCCACTAAATGTTCCAGCAGATTGAAATGTCCAAGTTCGAAATGCGCCATAAGATGCATAAGACGGGCGTAACACTGAATGTCGGTGCGCAGGTGGCCGGCTGATTTCAGGTTTAATATTTTGTTTAGATACTCAATACATGGACCCGGCTGACCGGAGCCCAGGTAAAGCCAGGCCGTTTTGTAATTAAAGACCATGATGCGATGCACATCGATAAAGCGGCCGAATTTTTTAATCAGGCGATTGATTTCCGGTACGAGTTTCAGTCCTTCTTCAAATGATCCTTCGAGAAAATGCCGGTTGATTTTTGCCGTGTAGAGATAGAGGAAGCTGATGATCTGACCCGTCATGTCAAAATACTTTTCGTGCGAGGTAATGAAGGCTTCAAATTTTTCAAGTGCTATTACATACCTCGGATAATCCCGCATGCTATAGAGGGAAGTCAACTCGTAGGACAAGCCCCGCATATATAATACCGGGTCTTCGATCATGTGCGACGGATTTTCATCAAACGCTTTCACCCAAAGGGTGGCGTGATGATAGCATCGCTCAAAATCAAGCAGGATGTAGTAATACCACATATAGCTCTGCTGGAGATAAATCACTTCCGTTACGGAGAGATTGGTGAGCCGTACTTTCCGTAATTCGGATTCAAAGTACTCTTTGATCATAATGTGGTCGCGTTCATCTCTCACGTGGCCGGTCTGAATATACCAACCATGAATTTTGATTTTCAGGTTGGAAAGCAAGACCAGATTGGACACTCTTGATTCCTGGTTTTCTGATTCAACGAGGAGCGATTCTACTTTGCCTTGTGTTTTGCGGCTTCGGGTGATGTGGCGCTCTTCAATGAATTTCTGAAACTCGATGATTTCGAGGCGAAGCAAATCATGGCCACCTTCCGGGAGCATTTCCTTCACGCGGTCGAGTAATTTGAAAGCCTGCAGATAGAGCCCTTTACTGTAGAGGATGTGGGCAAAATCGATTTGCTCGCGCACTTTGATGGATTCGATATTTTCGAAAATCAGGCGAAGGCTCTTCAACACCTGGGTGTACAGGTGACGCTTGATATTGACGAACTGCGACTTAGGGATATCACCCATCCTTTCGAGAACCTCTTTTTCATCATAGTCTTCCAGCTTGTCCAGGATATCAAAAAGCCGGACATAAAGCACGTCTTCATTGCTCTGCAGGCGCTGAACATAGAGGCGGAAATTGCGCTTCTCCGCCTTGGTGAGCGACTTGATAATATTAAATAATTGGGCTGACTGGGCTATGGGCATAACAATAATCAATGGCGCAAGTTACACTATTTCAACATTTTACAAATATTAACTGCCATTTAGCAATCACATAAACCGAAAAGTTTGTTTTGTTTTCCGGGTACCCGTTGACTTAGCTTCGCATCACATATTCCAAAAAAAATTAATCTATTATCCAAACTTAATCCTCTTCCTATGGCAAAAATGAAATTTGAGTACATCTGGCTGGATGGCTATAAACCTGAAGCCAATATCCGGAGCAAAACCAAAGTCATCGAAATGGACAATTTCAATGGCGATGTAAAGAAACTCCCTGAATGGGCATTTGATGGCAGCAGTACCCAACAGGCCAACGGACATAGTTCCGATTGCCTGCTTAAACCCGTTGCCGCTTATGCTGATCCACAGCGGAAAAATGGCTGGCTGGTCGTCGCAGAGGTCCTCAATCCGGATGGCACTCCTCACCCAACCAATATGCGCCACCTGATCCCTGATGATACTGATGATTATTGGTTTGGATTTGAACAAGAATACATTCTTGAGCAGGATGGCAAACCATTAGGCTTTCCAGCCGGCGGATATCCTGGTCCACAGGGACCTTACTATTGCGCCGTAGGTTATGGAAATGTAACCGGCCGCAATATTATTGAAGAACATCTGGATGCCTGCCTGGATGCAGGTTTGAGCGTTACCGGGATTAATGCAGAAGTATTGCTTGGCCAGTGGGAATTCCAGGTATTCGGAAAAGGGGGAAAGAAAGCTGCCGATGAGCTGATCCTCTCCCGCTACCTCTTATATCGGATCTCTGAGAAATATGCCATCAAGGTCAACATCCATCCGAAACCTGTCATGGGCGACTGGAACGGATCCGGCATGCACGTCAACTTCTCCAATAGCGAAATGCGTGAAGTGGGTGGCAAAGATCTTTTCGATGCCATCTGCGAAAATTTCCGCTCCGTACACAAAGAACACATCGATGTATACGGTTCTGACAATCACCTCCGCCTGACCGGCAAGCATGAAACGCAATCCATGCATACGTTCAGTTATGGTGTCAGTGACCGCGGAGCTTCTATCCGCATACCGGTGCACACCGCCACCAATGGCTGGAAGGGCTACCTGGAAGACAGAAGGCCGGCTTCCAATGCTGATCCTTACAAGGTCGTAGCCAGAATCGTCAGGACTATTCGCGAAGTAGAAGTCATGGCTTCTTAGTCGAATATATTTCCAAGTTATTACTCATTAATTTATTGCCGGGGCTTAGCGTTGCTAAGCCTTTTTTTATTATTTCCCCTAAATCCCCTAAAGGGGACTTCCTTTTTGCCTTCGGTTGCCGAAGCTTTGGCGAAGGCAATCTTCTTCTGCCTCTTCTGCCTCTTCTGCCTCCTCCACCTCCTCTGATCCTTCCCCACCTTTAAAGGTGGGGTAATACGATTCCCGCTTTCCTTTTTGCCTTTGGTTGCCGAAGCTTTAGCGAAGGCAATCCTTTTCTGTCTTTTATCTTATTTTGCACGACGTGAAAATCGCAAGCATCCGACACCCTCTCATACTAGCCATAGGCTGTATATTCCTGGTCATCGGTCGATTGAATGCCCAGATAGAGCAGGAATATCTGCAGCAGCTCATTGAGATTATCGCTGAGAATACGGAGAGCGGGGAAGAATTTGATTTCACGGAATTAGGGGAAACGGTAACCGACTGGCGACGGCATCCGCTCAATATCAATTCAAATGAAATGGAGCAATTGGCTCGCTGGAACATCATATCGCCTTTTGCTTATCAGCAATTGCAGCAACATATCCTGAAACACGGTCCATTGATTTCCATCCTGGAACTGCAATCGATTCCCGGCTTTGATGTGGAAACCATACACTTATTACAACAGATCACCACGGTACCAGGCATGGGTACTTTGACCCAATCGGCTACCCCTGGCGATTTATTTTTTAAAGGCCAGAATGAAATCTACATACGGGCCGGCCGTACTCTTCAAAAATCAGATGGCTATGAAGGTGATCCGCCGCCTTTTGAGGGCAACCCGGATAAATTGTATTTGCGTTACCGTCATAAACATGGAAACACCTTGAGTTATGGTTTTACAGGTGAAAAGGATTCAGGTGAAGCCTTCTTTAAAGGATCCAACAGTCATGGTTTTGACTTTAATTCGTTTCATCTCTCCCTGCAACGATATAAGACCTGGTTGCCGGCAGTGATGGTGGGTGATTTCAATGCCAGTTTCGGGCAGGGGCTGATCATGCATTCTGGTTTCGGTGTGGGGAAAAGCAGCTTCGTGACATCGATTAAGAAAACAGGATATCCTTTGCGACCATATACCTCCGTGGATGAAAATAATTTCTTACGTGGCATTGGAATTTCTATCCGGCCGGCAGATCATTTTACGCTCACTGTTTTTGGCAGTAAAAACAAACGGGATGGAAACCTCATCGTGGATACACTCCGGGAAGGTGCGGAGGATCAGTTGATCTATGATATTACAAGCCTCCAGACCTCCAATCTTCACCGGACACAGGCTGAGATCGCCGACGAAAACTCCATCACCCTGACCCAGGCAGGCGTAAGTTTATCCTACGATCGTCAGCGAGCTCACCTGGCCTTCAATGGCCTGCATTCCGAATTGAGTGTTCCGCTCAATCGCTCACCTGATCTGTACAACCAGTTTTATTTCAATGGCGATCACCTGACCAATGCCAGTGTGGATTATGGCTTATGGTGGAAAGGATTTCATTTTTTCGGCGAAACGGCCATGAGTGACAACGGGGCATTAGCTACGATCAATGGTCTATTGGCAGGACTGGACCGACATGTTACGGCCGCCATTCTTTACCGTTCTTTTGACAAAGACTACCAGGCGCTGTCCCCAAATGCATTTGCTGAAGGGTCCACGGCCAGCAATGAAAGAGGATTATATACCGGGCTGGAAATCACGCCATCCAATAAATGGAAAATCCAGTTCTATCACGACCTGTGGAAGCATCCCTGGTTGCGTTATAATATTGACGCCCCGACAGAAGGGAGCGAAGATTTTGCCCGGATCACTTATTTGTTGAAACGCCGGCTTGAAATCTATGGCCAGTTTACTTCCAAAACCAATGCATTGAATTCACGACCTACCGGATCCGCGATCGCTGATGTGGTAGAACAAAATAAAAAGGAGGTCCGGCTCCATGTGAATAACATGCTGGATAAATCCATTCAATTGCGGACGCGGCTGGACTGGACTTTTTATTCATTAGCGGATGAAAAGCAGCATGGCTTTTTAGTTTACCAGGATGTGATTTACAAACCGCTCTCTTCTCCTTTTACCTTTAGCGCCCGGGTGACTATTTTTGATACGGATGGTTATGATTCCCGCATTTATACCTACGAAAATGATTTGATCTATTACTATGCGATTCCTGCATTTTATGATCAGGGCTCGCGGTACTACATCAATGTCCGCTACAATGGAATACGTCATCTTACGGCTGAGGTGAAGTTTGCACAAACACGTCAATTGGATGCGACTTCGATCGGCAGTGGTTATGATGAGATCCCGGGCGATAAGCGGTCGGAGATCAGGTTCCAGTTGATTTATCGGTGGGAGTAAGCATTTTTAATCTCCGATTACGCCCATGGTATTTTAATAAGAATTGCGCAGATTAACTTCCAAATTTAAAATCCAATGTGACTGAAGCCATTTTATTTTCATGCCTTGAAATCTGGACCTTTCATTCATTCTAAACTGAAACTCCTTCACATTAAATTTTTGAAATACCTTTATGGATACCAAATATTACAAAGCATACTTCACGCATGAAAAAACTGATCATTCCCTTTTTCTTTCTTTTTTTCTCTTCCTCTATTTTTTCACAAAACACGCTTATGCCGGCCCAGACGAAAGCAGCCATGCGGGCTATCCATAAGGATGAGGCGAGCCATAGGGAAACCCCTTCCCAAAAGATTTTGGACTTCTACCCTGTTTATAAATATGATGGTCAACTTTACATCGCTGTGTTATGCCGCGTGAACGATTCCTTTAATAAAAACGGAGCGATCCGGGATGGATTTGAAGTGGGCGCTGTGGTAGGACATGTGGCGAGTATGCGTATACCCTTGAGTCAGTTCAGGGAAAATTTTTCCTATCCCGGAATTGACTATATCGAGATGGCGGAAAAACTCGAGCCGGAACTGGACCGGGCCATCGTGGATATCCGTGCTGACCTGGTGCATAAAGGGGTAGGCCTGCCACAACCTTTTACCGGCAAGAATGTGATCATCGGTATAGTGGATTGGGGATTTGATTATACGCATCCAACTTTTTATGACACGACACTGACGTATTCACGGATCATGGCTGCCTGGGACCAGGAGAAAGTCAATGGTACTCCGCCCGCAGGATTTGATCATGGCGCCGTTTACCTCCATCCGGATGAACTGGCTGCCGCGCAACATGATACCTTCTCCATCATCCATGATTACCATGGTACGCATGTCGCAGGTATCGCAGGTGGCAGTGGAGGTGGCACTAAATATCGCGGTGTTGGATTTGAAAGCGATTTACTTTTCAGCCAGATGCGAAGTGATGTGAGTAGTTCGCTGGATGCCTTTATGTGGATGTATCAAATGGCACAGGCTGCCGGCAAGCGATTGGTCATCAATAACAGTTGGGGCGGTTACAGAACGTATCCGCTGGATGGCACTTCTTTACTTTCGCAGGCCATTGATGCTTTAAGTGATCTTGGCGTTGTCTTCGTATTTAGTGCTGGTAATAACGGGAATATCAATTTTCACTTAAAGAAAACTTTTAACCAGGATTCCGTTCGCACGCGTATCATGGGTTTTAATTATGGAACGGATAGCGAACTGTGGGGAGAAACCGTAAGCATGTGGGGGGAGGCAGGACATCCGTTTTCGGTCCAACTCCGGGTCCTGTCCGGCACCAATGTTTTGCTGGGCGAAAGCCCATTGCTAAACACCTCTACTGCAGCAGCCTACCTGGATAGTTTTTTCCTGGCCGGAATGGACACTATTTTTTACAATTTCATAATTGATGCGTCGCATCCGTTAAATGGCCGGCCGCAAGTGACTCTCAATGTCAAAGATGAAAATACCAACCTGCGGAATATTTTGTATGCGGAGGCGGAATCCGGCACCGTTCATTTTTGGAATACCCGACTGACCTATTATGGAGGTGGCAATACGGGATATGGATTTACAGCTCCTGCAGCGGGATATATGGCCGGGGATAAAAATTATGGTATTGGTCATCCGGGGACAACCAATAGCGTCATCACTGCCGCCGCACATGAAACCAATTTCTTAATCACTTATTTTTCCAGCTACGGACCGAGGATGGATGATGTATTGAAACCAGATATTTCGGCACCCGGACTAGACATCATTTCGTCTTTCAATTCTTTTGCCATGGAGCATGTCACTCCTGAGACGACAGTGAATTTTAATGGCAAGGATTATGGGTTCATCAAATTGAGTGGCACGAGCATGAGTGCTCCGATGATCACGGGAGCCGTGGCCTTAGTACTCGAAGCCGATCCCACGCTGACTGCTGCCGAAGTAAAAGCATTGATCATCAATTCAGCACGAACAGATGCATTGACCGGACCAATAGGACCTGAAGGAGATGTCCGATGGGGATATGGGAAGCTGGATGTCTACCATGCCATTCAGAATATTTTCTCTACCGGTTTGACTGAAAATGAAAAACCTGCGTACACTATTTTCCCCAATCCTGCACAGGACCGGATATACATAACTGGCAACGTAAATGAAAATATCTCTTATAGGATAATGGGGCTTGCTGGTCAAACCTTTCTGAGCGGAAACGTTCAGGATACCGTCGATATCAGCAGCCTTCCGGATGGTATTTATTTTCTCACCATGGAACAAGCAAACGGACCAAAAACTTATAAAATTTTGATTACCAGGTAATGTGCAAAGAAAAAGAATTGCATTCTACCGGTTAACCTATAGTTCCTAAAACCAACAGGAGGTGATCCTGATCAAATGGGCATTCCTCACAACGGATTCTGGTTGAAGAGGCTGATCAATCCCATCATCGGCCAGCATACTTATTTCCAAAAAAGAAATAATGGAGAAACAACTTCAGGTGGCTATGCTTTAATCCAACTTGCGTCAATGGCAACTGGTATCCGTTCGGAACAATAGCAATCGAATCGACTTAATCCGTGCAAGAATGTAAAATATTTATAGGCCTTTCCGTATCCCTGATATTCTTTCAGGCAACAATCAGCTCATATTAAAATGGTCATCAGGACACCAATCACCCTAACTTCTGCGGTTTTTCTATTTCATCCTGACGTGATGATATAGGCAGCATGTGCTCACCTTAAATGGTTATTTTTCGGCATGATGACCGGAAAACGGGTGCAAATGGGCGCCCTCATGACCCTCTTATTCTGCTTTGGATTGTCTAATCCAATGCAGGGTCAGGTCTACGTAGCCAAAACACAACATCTTGGGATACATGAAGGCCTGTCGGATGCCGTAGTCACCTGCATTGCAAAAACCGGTGACAATGAAGTCTGGATCGGCACCGAAGACGGCCTCAATCGATTCGATGGCTTCCGCTTCCAGGAATTCAATGTGCTGAATTCAAAACTCAACAGCAATGATATCCGTGCGCTGATCGAGGATAACGAGGGCCGGCTCATTGTAGAAACTCAAATACGGGGTTCCTATCCATCCATCAGGACACTTTTCATATTTCAGCCCGAAAGCGGTGACTTCATTCCCTTCGATCAGGTATATGGACCTGTCCCATTCAACATCTCCATAACCAGAAATATATACCTGGTACACCATGACCTGATTGTCCTCACCGAAAGCGATGAAGCATGGAAATGGGAAGCTGGAATTGCCACCTGGAAGAAAATAGCTCTACCGGATCAGTTTATACCTTCCCATTACTATGAGGGATATCTCTTTTCCACTTCAGACCGGAACGCGAAAGTCCTTAAGATGGAAGACACAGGAAAATGGAATTCTGAGGATACGGCCATGTTAGTCCATACCATTCGCTCCATCCTGGGCCTCCAGGGAGGCCTGAATATTGCCTCCATCCTGGACGGAAGCCGGTGGAACCGGGATCACCATATTCACTGGTTAGCTATAGAAAATAATATCATCGGCATCGATTCTTCAGGTTCAGCCATATCTTTCTATTCCGGTGAACATGCCCTATCCTTTAGTCGCAATGTCCGCGATATCTATGTAGATGATCAGGATCTACTCTATGTGGGCACAGAGGATGGCATGTATCTCATTTCAGTCGAACCGGTTTTGTTTAACCGTTATGCTATAGCTGATAAAGACTCAGCCGCTACCCGAAACCACAATTATTCGTGCAGGGGAATGGCGGTCATAGATCCTTACCTCTACGTCAATCAACCACAAGGGGTCTATCGGTATCAACTGCATTCTAATGATCCTCCTGAGCAAATCTGCTCCGTGATCAGAATGTTTCCCATGCAGGTGGCCGATGACCGGTACCTTCTTTTTGGGAGGACGCTGCTGATGCGATATAATGCAGCATCCGGGCTTATGGATACCTTGATCAGGTTGGGCTTCCTGCAAAACAATCCCATGTGGTCTGTTTTTATTACAAATAATAAATACTACCTGGGCCTTAATGAGGGGGCCTATATCCTTGACCGCCGGTTGTTAGATACCAAACACGAAATGAAAGGATGTCAGGTGGAATCTGAACTGGCAAAATATACGGTCTATCATATTACAGGTTTGAATGACGGGCGGATCGCCTTTTCCACTTCAGGTGGATTGTTCATCGGCGGGGATGATGATTGTCATCCTCACCGAATATCCTTTCACTATGAAAATGGCCAGAAAGCCATCTTTTCGCAATGCACTTATTTACTCCAGGATCAGGACAGCACACTCTGGATAACAACCCTCGATGGAGGGGTCGTGCAATTTATGCTAAAGGATACCACGGCGGAAATCCTGTTCCAATTGAACCGTGATGAAACCATGCCAACCAATACTTCCTATGCTATCCTGCCGGATCGCTATGGAAACTTTTGGATATCTACCGATGTGGGATTGGTGCAACTCAGACCTGACCGGACCTTCAGGTTATTTACCAGGGAAGACGGATTGCCAGACAATGAATTCAACCGGCTTTCTTATTGCGAGGATAAAAAGGGGAATTTATATTTCGGAGGATTGAATGGAGTGGTCAGTTTTGATCCCGGAAAATTCCATGCCCAGCAGCAATTGGCTTATCAGCTGCATATCCTTCACTTTGCGCAGTATTCCGGATGGCAGGATAGCCTGGTTGACCGCACACTCGAGATCAACCGTACGAATAAAATTAATTTTCATGCCGGTGACAATTACTTTGAATTGCAGGTGGGCTTGTCCGATTTATTCGAAACGAATGAGCATTTGTACGAATATCGGTTTAAAGATCCATCTGCGGCCTGGGAACCCATGCATGGAAATACATTACGAATCAATACGCTCCCGTATGGTCATCACCTCCTGGAGATCAGGGGAAGAAACGCTTCAGGCATTTCAGCCTCCAATGTATTGACGATTTCTATACAGGCGCATCGTCCATTTTATTTTCAATGGTGGTTTCTTCTCCTGATCAGTATAGGGATCTTTCTCCTCTTAAGAGAATTGCTGCTGAATCGAGCCCGGCAAATTGAAAAACTGGAGCAATCCGTGCAGGAGCGAACACAGGTCATCGAGCAGCAAACGCAAGCCCTGCGCCAGGCTGAAGCTGCACGCTCGCGGTTTTTCGCCAATATCTCTCATGAATTGAGAACCCCACTCACCCTGATCAAAGGGCCTATCATGAGTCTCCTCCAGGGTTCAGTAAAAGAAGATACTGCTGCTTCCTATCTGCGGATAGTTAAGAAAAATGCGGAAACACTGGCCGAGCGCATTGATGATTTGCTACTCCTGTCCCGATCTGATGCGCAACAACTCCACGTTCATCCGATTTCTTTTACTCTCCATCCGATGCTTGAACTCCTGCTTGATAATTTCAGCGCCGGGGCAAAAGAAAAAGGAATTTTACTCAAACTGGATAACCATATCGCAGCTTCACAGGTCATAGTTGCAGATCGTAAAAAATTAGAACATATACTGGCCAATTTCATATCGAATGCCATAAAATTTATGGACAAGCCAGGTACTATCCTGGTCAAAGCATCTGCACAGGATAGTGATTTATTGTTCAGCGTGCAAGATCGAGGTCCGGGGATTGACAAAAAGGATCTGGAGAGAATATTTGAGCGATTTTACCAGGTGGAGAACAATACCCATGATGCTTCCGGTACTGGAATCGGTCTGTCGCTGAGTAAAGAAATGGCCCTTCTGATGGAAGGTGCAGTATGGGCGGAATCCTTACCAGGAGAAGGAAGTATTTTTTATCTGCAGATCCCTTTCCATCCCTCCACTGATCAACCGGAGGAGGAGATTTCCTCCTCATCCTATCAGGAAGAAGAAGTGGCCCTTCATACATCGACAGGACGGCCTCACAGCCGGAAGATATTAATAGTGGAGGATCACCGGGTCATGCGGGAATTCCTGCTTAACGAATTGAGTGATTACCAGATCGTCACTGCAGCCAATGGACAGGAAGGCATATCGGCCCTGATGACAATGAAAAACAATTCCAGTCTCCCCGATCTCATCATCAGCGATGTCATGATGCCGGTGAAAGATGGATTTGAAATGTTGAAGGAAATCAAATCGAATGCAGTATTCGGAAAGATTCCGGTCATAATGCTGACGGCCAGAGCGGGGGTGGAAGATAAACTGGAAGCTTTGCGCATCGGGGTGGATGACTACATTGCCAAGCCTTTTGATACCCGGGAATTAAAAGTCCGCATCGAGAATTTATTGGGCAGGCGGGTGAACCTGCACAGTGATCCGGGAACTGATCAAGCCGTCAACATTGACCAACATTGGCTGAAATCGGTAGAACAGGAATTATTAAAAAACATTGGGGACAGCCAATTTACCATATCCCGCCTGGCGGATCAACTCCATATCAGTGAGCGCCAATTCCATCGAAGAATAAAAGACTATACCGGACTCACGGCAAACATGTATATCCGGGAAGTCAGGCTTTATGAAGCCAAGCGGCTCATCGAATCCGGTGCTATAGGCACTGTATCTGAATTAGCCTATAAGGTAGGATTCGAAGGGCCGGATTATTTCTCCAGACTGTATATGGAGCGATTTGGTACCAGGCCTTCGGCGCTATTGTGATTCGCGAGTCTGGCATCTCCGAGTCTGCACCTGGCATCTCATCCCTCAAGTAGCTGGCCGTTCCACCAGTCCTATCTGCGCGTAACGGCGGGGATTAATAATTCTCCAAACCACCCGAAGCCTTTGGCTAAAAATACTGCCATGGCAGGATTCTTCGTGATTTGGCAGGAATCCCGGCACCATTGGCAGGATATTTTGGCTGCCCTGCAGGCACTTTTGGGGCATGCAAAAGAAAGATTCAGCCATGCATCAAAGACGCCCTGTCCTCCATCGCATCCTGCATGAAATCACCATGTGTTATGCGATCGTGATCATACCGGCGCTACTCATTTATGCTCTTTTGGCCCTGTTCACAGATTTAAAAGGGCTTTATATGCTCTATAGCATTCTGCCGGCTGCCCTGGTATTACTGGCGCTCTATATCCTTCACCTCGTAAAACCAGTAGGCTTTATCCGGTTTTGGATGGGAGATGCCTACCTGGATAAAATCACAAACCTCAAAAGCGATAACGTATGAATGTTATTTCCCTATACCACCCCGAAAACCCCAAAGTTCGTGTGTTACATCAGGTGGATCACCATGGCCGTATCATCATTCGGACCAACAAAGGGATGCTAATTCGAAAATGGGCTGACATCCTGCATTGCACGGCGCTGAGCAATTATACCGAAGTCTATTTTGCAGATGGTCAAAAACAACTCGTGTGCAAGACCCTCACGCAAGTGCAGGAAAAGTTACCTGATCGCTTTTTCGTGCGGGTGCATAAATCGCATCTGGTCAGTCTCCGTGCTATTCGGTGGGTCACCAAAGGAAATCTGGAAATGAATTCGGGACTGAAGATCCCGGTGGCCAAAGCCAAACAACAGGAAATAGAAAGCTTGCTGATGACCTCAACACCTACCTTATAAATTCAACTTCAATCATTGCATAACATGAAATCAATCATTACTTACATACTCCTTATTTCCTTCCTGGTGATCCAGGTCGGCATGGTTGTCGGGCAGAGCGTTGGCATAGGTACGGATTCACCGGATTCTAGTGCCATGCTGGATATAACGAGTACGAATAAAGGTGTCTTGGTTCCGAGGATGACCTCGGCCGAACGCGACGGAATCTCCACGCCGGCAAATGGTCTGATGGTGTATGTCATTACAGATTCGTCCTTTTATTTTTATGAAGGTAATACCTGGGCAAAAGTAGGCCGCGAAGGCTGGCTTCTGAGTGGCAATACCGGAACCACTTACGGAACAAACTACATCGGAACAGCCGATGGGCAAGACCTGATGTTTAAAGTGAACGGACAAGTTGCAGGAAGAATTGAACATACCGGAACCCAAAATACTTCTTTGGGCTTCATGGCGCTTTCTTCTACCATAGGGGGCAACAATACCGCCAATGGCCTTTATTCTCTTACTGCCAACAGTACGGGATACGATAATACCGCCATCGGAAGTCTTACGCTTTTAAATAACACTTCCGGACACTATTGTACCGCCAATGGTAGTCAGGCCCTTGTTTCTAACACCTCGGGATCCCAAAATGTCGCCAATGGTTATTATTCACTTGTTTTAAATACCACGGGATCCCATAATACCGCCAGTGGGAATAGGTCACTTTTATCTAACACCACAGGAAGCTACAATGCCGCATTTGGTTCCTTCGCTGATGTAGCCAGCGGAAATTTGATCAATGCTACTGCCATAGGGGCAAAAGCCTTTGTAGCTGCGAATAATAGCTTAGTGCTTGGTAGCATCAACGGTGTAAACGGAGCCACAGCCAATACACATGTAGGTATAGGCACGACTATACCTGATACCACTTTGCATATTGTTGGTGGTCTAAAATATGTAGATGGAAATCAGGGAATAGACAAAGTACTGACCAGCGATGCTAATGGCCTGGCCTCCTGGCAAACCGCAGCTGTGGGCTTATTTCAAAAAATGGATAGTTTAATTCTTCCGAATACAAGTGTTGTTGATCTCGCTAAGGATAATTTTGTATTTGGTTCTAATCAGTTAGACAACGATGGTAATCCCGACCATTACGCCCGGTTTTTCTTTGATAAATATAAACATGCTTTTAGGGCAGGATATGTATCCAATAATGACTGGAATGAAGATTCAATTGGTGTCAGTTCTATCGGGCTTGGCTATATACCCAAAGCTACCGGCCTTTATTCTATTTCAATTGGAAATCAGTCAAAAGCTATTGGTGTTACTTCTTTCGCATCAGGATTTAAGACAACTGCAAGCGGTGACTATTCATCGGCTATGGGCGATCTAACAATTGCAAGCGGTTCGAGCTCAATGGCAATGGGTTATCAAACAGTAGCAAGTGGTTCTTTTTCAACAGCCATGGGCAATCAATCAACAGCAAGTGGCGGAGCGTCAACATCAATGGGTTTTCAAACCATAGCAAGTGGAAATCGAAGCACAGCCTTAGGCAATACTACCCTTGCCCAAAGTTATAGTGAAACAGCTATTGGAAGCTTGAATGATACATTAAGTTCTGTAAATGCAACAAGTTTTGCAAGCGATAGCAATCGTGTATTTACCGTAGGTAATGGTACAAGCAATGCAAGCAGAAATACTGCATTTGTCATTCAACAAAATGGAAATGTGGGTGTAAACACACGAGTACCTACTGAAAAATTGGATATAACCGGCAGTATTAAAATAGTAGATGGCGCCCAAGGTATAGGAAAGGTATTAACTTCTGATGCCAATGGTAAAGCATCATGGCAAATCCCGGTCAACACTGCTTTCTTTACACAAAGCTCTGCAGATACCACCAACATCATTTACAGCGATACCAGCAACTACGGGAAAAACTTTTTGGTGAATAGCAGCAGCGTGAATTATGGTGGAACGGGCCTGGAAGCTAAAATAATGTTCATGCCGTCAAATGGAGCATTTCGTGCCGGAGTAGTCAATGATACTACCTGGAATGAATCACAATTGGGTTTACAATCTTTTGCCGCTGGTTTCAATACCACTGCAAGCGGTGCCCGCTCAGTAGCTCTTGGTCAACGGACTATAGCCAGTGGAACCAACAGTTTTGCAGTAGGCAATTCATCGGCAGCATATGCGGATTATAGCACAGCGCTTGGAAGAGGAACAACAGCATGGAAACTATATAGTACAGCCATGGGGAGCTATTCAACCGCTTCTGGCTTTTATAGTACGGCCATGGGTACAAGTACAATAGCTAGTGGTGATTATTCGACTGCAACTGGTCATCACACAACTGCGAGTGGAGGTTATTCTACAGGTATGGGCTCCTACACAATTGCAAGTGGTTTTAATTCAACAGCTATGGGTGATAGTACCATTGCGAGCGGTGATCGTTCGACAGCAACAGGCTATCTAACAACTGCAAGTGGCATTAATTCGACGGCAATCGGTTATCAAACGAATGCCAGTGGTGATTATTCGACTGCAACCGGCAATCAAACGAATGCAAGTGGACTTTATTCGACTGCAACTGGCTTGCTTACACATGCAAGTAGCAATGCTTCGACTGCAACCGGCAATCAAACGAATGCAAGTGGTGGTTATTCGACCGCCATGGGCCTTCAAACAAGTGCAAGTGGCATTACTTCGCTTGCAACCGGTTATCAAACAAATGCAAGTGGAGGTTATTCGATGGCTATGGGTTATCTAACAACAGCAATTGGCAGTTATTCAACCGCAACTGGTAAAAATTCAACAGCAACAGGTAATGTTTCTACAGCCATGGGAAATAACACAACGGCTTCAGGCAGTAACAGTACTTCAATAGGCAATAGTACTGTAGCGTCAGGTGGCTCAAGTACAGCCATAGGCATTAACGCTGAAGCCAAAGGGAATGCGAGTACAGCTATTGGAAAAAATGCACTCGCAAAAAGCTTTGGTGAACTTGCCATTGGAAGTTATAACGACACCTTGACCTCAGTTGTAGTTAATGTGATAGCAAGTGATAGCAATCGAGTTTTTACTGTAGGTAATGGTACGGGTGATGCAGATAGAAAGACAGCTTTTGTTATCCAACAAAACGGAAATATTGGAGTTAATACGCGCGTACCTGCTGAAAAATTGGACATTACGGGTGGTATTAAAATAAATGACGGCACTCAAGGCGCTGGCAAAGTATTAACCTCTGATGCCAATGGTAAAGCCTCATGGCAGGCAACGACAAATGATACCCTTTCCCTTATTGCCGATGCCGATGGTAACACAATAATTCAGGTGGAAGAAAGTCCAAATGAGGATGTTATCCATTTTGATGTTGCCGGCAATGAAATGTTCACGATGACGGATACGGTTTCGACATTTAAAGGCACAGGACGGGATCTTCTTAAAATCAAAACAGTGAACAATGCAGTAGAGACCGGACTGGCCTTTCAAAACGCAGGTTCTTCCTACACCTGGAGCATCCACAGGAGTGCTGCGAACATACCGGATTTTGTGATATCAGGCGGGAATACAGCTAATGATGTCAACACTTTAACAGAACGGTTACGGATCACCACACAAGGCAATGTCGGTATTGGCACAGACACGGCCACAGTAAAATTCCAGGTCGGAAAATCCGGTGATGGCACAGTCGCACGTGCGAATGCGTGGAATATCTTCTCCGACCGCCGCTGGAAAACTGATCTCGCCGTCATCACCAATGCAATGGAAAAGATCGAAGCGATCAATGGGTATTATTACAAATGGAGGGATCGTCCCGATACCACGATACAGGTCGGTGTGATCGCCCAGGAGATCGAAGCCGTGCTGCCGGAAGTGGTCTCAACAGATGCTGAAGGTTATAAGTCGGTTGACTATTCAAAAATAACTGCACTGCTTATTCAGGGGATGAAGGAACAACAAGAACAAATGAAGGCGCAGGAAGAACGTATCAATCAACTTGATGCCGGGTACGCAGAGATACGAGCTGAACTCAATTCCATGAGATCGCTGTCTGCGTCAACTGCGTCAATTGAAACTACCCACCATTAATCCTAAAAGATTTATAAACTCTATAAAAAAATCTATCATGAAATCTTATTTCATAGCCCTGATATTGTTGCTTGCTTTTGAGGCTACAGCGCAGCAAAACATCGGTATCGGTACAACATCTCCGGATCCGAGTGCTGTTCTTGATGTGACCAGCACAGACAAAGGCTTACTTATTCCCCGAATGGACAGTGCGTCCATCGCCAATATTATTGCACCGGCCAAAGGGTTGATGGTGTTTGATAGCGTGCGGAATGCATTCTATTACTATACAGGCACTGGCTGGATGAGTCTGTCCGGCGCAGGTGCAGGGGCTTTCGAGGTTGCAGGCAATACGGTGCGATCAAATACTTCGCTGGTAAATAATGCGACCGACGATTTCGTATTCGGTTCACCGCAATTGGATGACGACGGTAATAGTGCTCATGATAACCGTCTGTTCTTCAACAAGACCAAGGGTGCCTTTCGTGTAGGTACTACTACAGGTACGCAGGGGGACGATGCCAATGTAGGCGACAACTCTTTTTCTGCCGGTGTGGATAATATCACCAGTGGCAACAAAGCCTATGCTATGGGTGTGCAGAATACGGTACAGGATTCCCTCAGTGTAGCCATTGGGCTGGGCAATACCTCTGTCGGTGGGCTGAATTTGAGTATGGGTGCATTCAATACAACGACCGGCTACACAAATATCAATATGGGAGAAAGCAATACCATCACAGCAGACGGCAGTGCGGTCATCGGTGCGGGAAACGACGTAGCGGGAGGCGGCTCGGCCTACATTATCGGTCAGTCCAATATGACCACCGGCCACGACGACTTTGCTATAGGCCGCCGCGACACGATCTCGGGAGACAAATCGTATGCTGTTGGCAGTGAAGCCAACGTATCGGGCAAGAAAGCCATGGCGCTAGGTGACAATCTGCGGGTGCCGTCTTTCCTGGAAACCGCTATGGGATTTTATAATGCAAACTACACTGCGGCAAGCGCTACTAATGCAGTCGCCAGTGATCGTCTCTTTTCGGTAGGGAATGGTACAGCCGCAAACCGTGCCAATGCGCTTACCATTCTTAAAAATGGAAACCTGGGGATCGGTACCACATCCCCCGATACCACCTTTCATGTAGTGGGTAAAATGAAATACCAGGATGGTTCACAAGGCGCAGGTAAAGTACTTACCTCCGACGCAAATGGTGTAGCCAATTGGCAATCTGCTGCCAACAATGCCTGGGGGCTTAACGGCAACACGGGAACAACATATGGAACCAATTACATAGGAACAGCAGGTGGGGAGAGCCTGATGTTTAAAGTGAACGGACAAGTGGCGGGAAGAATCGAATATAACGAACTACTAAATACCTCTTTGGGGTACGAAGCGCTTTTTGCTAACACTACAGGAAGTTTCAACGTAGCCACCGGTTATCAGGCGCTTTATTCCAACACGACAGGAAATCTCAATACCGCCAATGGGATTTACGCGCTTTATAGCAACACCTCGGGATACCAAAATACTGCCAATGGCTATAATGCACTTGCTACCAACACCACGGGATCCGGCAATACTGCCCATGGCTCTTCTACGCTTACCTACAATACCACGGGAAACTACAATACTGCTAATGGAGATCAGGCGCTTTATTCCAACACCATCGGAGACTACAATACTGCCCATGGCTTTTATGCGCTTGCCTACAATACTACGGGATTCCAAAATACCGCCAACGGAGGAAATGCCCTTATCTCCAACACTACGGGAAGCAATAACACTGCTTTGGGTTACTCCGCTGATGTAGCCGGCGAGGGGCTTAACAATGCTACGGCCATAGGGGCATTTGCTTTGGCAGGGGCGAATAATAGCCTGGTGCTGGGAAGTATTAACGGTATAAACGGAGGTACAGCCAACGCTCATGTGGGTATAGGTACTACCACCCCCGACACTACCTTGCACGTGGTAGGCAAGTTCAAATACCAGGACGGAACGGAAAGTAGCGGCAAAGTACTGACCAGCGATGGTAGTGGCTTATCCTCCTGGCAAACCCCGGCAAGCCTCACCTTTTTTACAAAAAGTACCGCAGATACTACCAACATCATTTACAGCGATGCCGGCAACTATGGCAAAAACTTTTTGGTCAATACCGATAGTGTAAATTATGATGGTAATGGTTTAGAAGGTAAAATGATGTATGTCGCTGATAAGTTTGCCTTTAGGGCAGGCACTGTAGACGGAGATTACTGGGATAAAAGCAACATAGGATTTTTTAGCACTGCCTTGGGACCCAATACGAAAGCATCAGGGTTGGCTTCCCTTGCCATGGGAGGGTTTACAACGGCATCGGGAGATAGAAGTACGGCTATGGGAAATAATACAACAGCATCAGGAGAATCTAGTACGGCTTTAGGAGACAATACTATAGCATCAGGAAAGTATAGCACGGCTGTTGGGGAATTTACAACCGCACCATCCTATGCTGAAATTGCTTCAGGTTGTTTTAACACTACTTACACTCCAGGTTCGGCCAGTACATGGAATGCCAACGATCGTCTGTTTGGAATAGGTAATGGAACTAATAATACCAGCCTATCCGATGCTATGGTCATTCTTAAAAATGGTAATACAGGTTTTGGAACTTCTACACCCGATACCACTGTGCATATTGTTGGCGGTTTAAAATATGAAGATGGCAACCAAAACACAGGAAAGGTATTAACCTCTGATGCCAATGGTTTAGCCTCCTGGCAAACGCCGGCAAGCACCGCTTTCTTTACACCAAGCACCGCAGATACAACCAACATCATTTACAGTGACGCCGGCAACTATGGCAAAAACTTTTTAGTGAATACCGATAGCGTGAATTACGGTGGAGCCAGCACGGAAGCAAAAATAATGTTATTGCCATCCAATGGGGCTTTTCGTGCCGGAGTAGTCACTGATACTACCTGGAATCAATCTCAATTGGGCACACAATCCTTTGCCGGTGGATTAAATACCACCGCCAGTGGTACACGCTCCGTAGCTTTTGGTCAGCGGACGATAGCCAGTGGAGACAATAGTTTTGCAATGGGAAGTACATCGAAAGCATCGGGTGACTATAGTACAGCGCTTGGAAAAGGAACAATTGCATCACAACTATATTGTACAGCCATGGGGAACAATACAACGGCTTCTAGTATTGGTTGTATAGCCATGGGTGGCGATACGAAAGCAAGTGGTTATTTTTCGATGGCAACAGGCTCATTTTCAATTGCTAGTGGCGCTCATTCAACTGCTATGGGCACTTCTACAAAAGCAAGTGGTGATTATTCAATGGCAACAAACTCTCAGACCATTGCAAGTGGCATTTATTCTACTGCAATGGGTATTTCTACAACAGCAAGTGGTGCAAGAAGCACCGCTATGGGTAGTTACACACTTGCACAAAGTTTTGGTGAAGTAGCAGTTGGTAGTTATAATGATACTTTAACGTATACAAGTAATACTTTCTCCAATGACAGCAACCGTGTTTTTACAGTAGGTAATGGAACTTCAGCCGGCAATAGAAAAACGGCATTTGTCATTCAGGAAAATGGAAACATTGGAGTTAATACACGGGTACCATCTGAAAAATTGGACATTACCGGTAGCCTTAAAATAAATGACGGCACGCAAGGCGTTGGCAAAGTATTGACCTCTGATGCCAATGGTAAAGCAAGTTGGCAAAATGGAGCCGGAGGCTTATTCCAAAAAATAGATAGCCTGATTCTTCCGGATACAAATGTTGTTGATCTGACTAACGATGATTTTGTATTTGGTTCTGCTCAGTTAGACAACGATGGTAACCCCAATCATTACGCGAGGGTTTTCTTTAATAAGTCTAAAGGAGCCTTTAGGGCGGGATATGTATTCAATAATGACTGGGATGAAGATTCAATTGGACTGAACTCAATCGCACTGGGCAATTCTGCTAAAGCTATCGGCAATTATTCTATTTCCATTGGAAATCAGTCAAATGCCAGTGGCCCAATTTCTTTAGCAACGGGCTTTCAAACTAATGCATCTGGTTCTTATGCTGCAGCTATGTGTTTTCAAACAATGGCAAGTGGTACAAGTGCAATAGCCATGGGCGGTCAAACCAGGGCAAGTGGTAACTTTTCAACAGCTATGGGCGGTCAAACCAGGGCAACCGGTGTACGTAGCACCGCCATAGGCAATAACACCCGTGCTCAAAGTTTTGGTGAAACTGCACTTGGAAGCTTTAATGATACTTTAAGTAATGCAAATGCAACAACTTTTGCCAGTGATAACAACCGAATATTCACGGTAGGAAATGGTATAAGCAATTTGGGTAGAAGTACTGCTTTTGTTATACAGCAAGACGGAAATGTGGGTATTGGCACTTCTACCGCTACAGAGAAGCTGCATGTAGTCGGACACATCAAAATGGTAGATGGTAATCAAGCCGCCGGCAAAATACTGACCAGCGATGCCAACGGCAAAGCCTCATGGCAGGATGCTGTCGTTCCTGTTACCACACATTCAATCGTTATTCCAATTTCGTCCTTCAATTCATCGTTTTTTACCGGCACGACCATGGGCTTAGTGAATAGCCAGGTGCCATGCCTTATCCTGCATGATGGGTTTGATGAGAAATTCAGGCAATCCGTGGGATTACCTTCCAACTTCAATTTCAGCACGGCCACCTTAAAGGTGCAATACACCAGTACGGCTACATCCGGTAATTTCCAGTTTTTAGCAGGAACAAGTGGGGGCGTGGTCAATAGCGGCACCTTGGGCTGTTGCAGTAGTAACATTACCTACACGTTGCCTGCTCCATCAACGGCTAATCAACTGATGGAATCATTCTTAGATCTGAGTGTCTTTTCACAGGATAACAGTTTTTTGGTGTGGCGCTTTCAGCGCACCGGTACATCGGCCTTAGATACCGCCCCTGGCGATTTGGATATTGTGGGATTTGTTATTGAGTGGACGGATTAAAATTCAAGATTAATGAGAAATAAAAAGCCGTCAAAGGCCTGCTTTTCCCCCGGATGAGGGCCGCCAGGCACGATGCCATCTCCGCGCCGAGGTATCACTTCAATTCACTTTTATTTGGAATAATGTATATCGCCAAAACAAATAGCAAAATTCATCCTTTGGGTGTCCCCGACAAATCATAGGAAACGCTTTCAGAGACACGCAATGGATTACACGGTTTCCGGATTAACCGGCAGTGAAGGGTCATATTATAACTGGAAGAATGGCAATGCCAATACGCTGGAGATTGCTGATTACCGCCGTACTCTCTAAGTATAGGTAAAATGAAATATATTCACCGCTGTGAAGTGCTTAAAGAAGCAATTCTTGAACCACTTGGTATATCGTCATTCTGGTTGTCAAAGGATAAGTTTATCCAACAAACCTGTATCAGTGAAATACGCAAAGGGAAAAGAAGGGCCACGGCCAATAGTGTTTTGCGACTTGTCTGGCATGTTGGCGCATCTGTTAATTCTCGCTTGGCCAGCAGGATGATTACGATTTAAAAGAGGAAGGGATAAATATAAAACGTTCGCTGGCTGAAATTACAAAAATGAATACCCAGGCGGTATAACATTAGCTGTTCGCCATGACGGATAATCGAAGGCTTAGTTTTGGCGGTAATAATTGTTCTGTCTGACGCGCTATTGAAACCGTCAACGTTGTACCGGGTGTTCATACAAACGTAATTGAAAATAATAACTCAAATTATAAAACAGAGAAAATAATAAATAACCATTTTCAAATAAACCCAATGAATCAATCTATTAAAAAATACGCTCCATTAGTATTGATAGTAGTGGGATTTATTATATTTAAAATACCACAACTTTCCCTGCCTCATTATTGGGACGAATCATGGTCATATGCCACGGCCGTACAATTAATGTACGAAAAAGGACTGACGCTGTTACCCGGTTTTATAGATGTTGAGGCCACGCGCGGCCATCCATTGTTCTTTTATGCTGCCGCTGCCTCGTGGATGAAAATATTTGGAACTTCATTAATATCCAAACATACATTCGCCTTATTTATATCAACTATTTTGTTAATAACCATATATGAAGCAGGCTGTAAATTATACAATATTCGCGTTGCCATATTATCAACGATTTTATTTGCCTCTCAAATTTTCTTTTTTGTACAATCGTCCATGTTGCTTCCCGAAGTAATGGTGGCATTATTCTTTTTTACTTCCATTTACTTTTTTGTTTGTGAAAAATATATTGCACTTGCCATTTCACTTTCCCTCTTGTTACTAACCAAAGAGAGTGGGTTGGTCTTAGGAGCCGTTTTTGGTATTGCTTTTATTGTTTTATTGTTTCGAAAGGATTATCCGGGAAATGAAAAGATAAAGATGTTTGTCGCCTTGTTTTTTCCCGGATTAATAATTGTTTCTTTTTTCATTATTCAAAAACTACAATACGGATGGTTTTTCTTTCCCGATCACATTAAGCTGATAGACCTAAGCCTTAATGACTTTTCAGCAAAGTTCCAGGCCCTGTTATCTGTAATTTTTCTTGAAGAAAAACGTAAATGGCTATGGATAATTATTTGCGTATTAGCCGTTTTTTACTCCATAAGAAAAAAGGAATACAAATGGCTTTTGTTTGTATTTGTGATACCTGTTATTTTTGTTTTTATATCTGCCGCCTTTGATTTTTTAAAAAAACCAATTGTTACAATTTCCTTTATCCTTTACGCGATTTTTGTCTGTATTAAATACAGGTATTTTGTTTCCGGGAATGGACAAAAAAGCAGGTTTATCATTTTGGCGGTAGTTTTCAGTATTGCCTATTTAATATTTTGTTCAGTCAATTTTTATACGGTGAGATATTTAATGCCGGTTCTGCTCATTTCATTGATTTTATTTTCCGTATGTATTGATTATTTATTTAAGCATTTATCATTGAAACTTTACTTCCCATTTGCAATTGTAGTTCTCGCACTTTCGATACAATCTTACATAAAGAATAACAGTACCGGAGATACAGGCTTAGGCTCATACAATGCCTTAAAAGTGCAGCAAGGGGTGATCAATTTTTTAGCAACTCATGATGCACAAAATAAACAAATTGGTATCGGATCTTTTCAACAAAGAATAAATATGCAAAATGCTGCCTGTGGATTTATCAGCAGCCAAAACGAATCTTTTCAGCATGTGCGATGGGATATTGATTCACTTACGGATTACGCGGTTTTTGATAATATTGAACCGGATAGCCGGAATGAAACCATCAAAAACGATACGAATTTCGTTTTAATTTATGAAATTCATGAACAAAATGCCTGGGGCATGATATTTAAAAGAAATAAATTTGACTAATACCCCATTATCTGATTATACAGAGAAAAAGTAATGTGACATATCCCGGGAGCGATAACCTAAATAGGATATTCAAATGGAACTACAAAAGAAAATGAAGTGTATCTGCCGAAATTTTGTTTTGCTAAAAACCTGTGGTTACAGGGCAACATAAGATTTTCATGCCTGAAACAAAAAGTGCATATAACCGGAAAAATAACCATTCTGGTGGGACGACACACTAATTCATTTTTCTCTTTTATTTTACCTGAGCGAGGTGTCAAGGCTGGCCTGGCTGCCACGCCCCGGAGTAAACCGATTTATAGTTTAAGCTCAGGGACTACTTCCCTATTTTAACATATTCCGATTCATCTTTTCCGAAAAAATAACTATTCTTCATATTGGCGGATATAAATGATTTCAATTCCGCGCTGGAAGTAAAGACCTCATCAATGTTGTCTGTGACTTCAGCTAAAGTGAAGGTATGGTCATCTTTACTATTCATCTTGTAGAGTTGATATACGGGATCCGTTCCGGGCAGATCCTGCCAAATATTCAGGAAGGTGGAACCGTTGACGATGGAGGTGTACCCCAGGAAATCCTGGGTTTCTGTGCTACCCGTGTGTGATTGTGTAATCCTGGCGGTGAAAGCATCTTTTTTACTCACCTTATACACCGTGGTGGTATCGGTGGGATCCTGCCAGGTACCCAACATAGCCGGATCTATTTTAATACCCGGGACATCTATGGGTACTGCCGACTCATAGGGACAGCCAGCCAGTAAGAAGGCCAATGGAACAACGAGAACAAAGAGAAGCGAATTTTTCATTTCGATTTAGATTAATGCATTAATATACGGAGAAGCAGGGGAAAATGCTTCAACATCTTCTTCCCATATACAAATCTTAAATCTCGTGCGTAAAATTATAAAGACCGTTCAAATCATTCCGCCCCCTCTCAGGCTGGATGGGTGGTGGTCTCTTGGGCAATGTAGTAGCAATTGAATACGTGGATTACAAATAGCCCCGGCGGGACTTAATGTGGGTAGCAAAGGTGATTGAAAATTATCGCCGGCCCCATAGGGGCGCAACACAACGAGATGCCTAACAGAAATTCAGGTGTTTCCTTTCACCCGAACGTACACCAATTTAATTCCTCTTTTTTCCGTCTCCCGCTCATCCACTTCAAATCGGTTTATACTCTTTAACATCTGCGCAAGTTTAGTGAACCCGAAATTTCTGGGATCAAAATCCGTTTGCTTCTTGATGATGAGGTTTCCCACGTCCCCCAGGAATGCCCAACCACTATCATCCGCCAGGTCGGATATCGTATGGGTCAACAAATTGATGGTTTCTTTATTGATCTTTTGTAAAGTATCATCCTGCGCAGTAGTTTTCTTTACACGTTTCCCTTGCGAGATTTTTTCCTTCATAACCGTTTCAACAACCGGCGCATTCAATATCTCCAGGTAGATAAATTTATCACACGACACGATAAACGGACTGGGTGTCTTGCGTTCACCGAGCCCGATGACCATCATGCCGGCTTCCCTGAGCCTGGTAGCCAGCCGGGTGAAATCGCTGTCACTGGAAACAATGGCAAAGGCATCCACCTTTTCTGAATAGAGGATGTCCATCGCATCAATAATCAAGGCTGAATCAGAGGAATTCTTTCCGGTGGTATAGCTGTATTGTTGAATGGGTGTTATCGCACTCTCCAGCAATAAATTTTTCCAGTTCGTCAAATGCGGCTTTGTCCAGTCGCCATAAATCCGCTTGAACGTGGGCGTTCCATACTTGGCGATCTCCTCCAGCATAGCCTTTATGTTAGCTGAGGGAACATTGTCCGCGTCAATTAAAACGGCAATTCGTGTATCCTTGATGGTTTTCATGATATTGGAATAATGGTGCGCAAAAGCTACGCATTCAAACATAAGCAATTATCCGCGCATATCAGGAGATGATTCAGATTGCTAAATTGACGAAAGACTTGGGACGATGGATCCCAGACCACAGACTACGGAGGATGGACCGCGGACCAAAGACTACGTACTACGGACTATAGAATAGAAATTAACGACTATTACCTATTGGCCATAGTTTGCCAACGGTCTATTGATTACTGATTACCAAATACGAATTTCAAATTACAGATTACATCTTACCGATTACAGATTACCAATTACTGCTTACTGCTTACCGGATACTGGATACTGCCGACTCTTTTCGTTTCGTTTCGGCTGGTGTTCTGCCTCCTGCCCTCCTGCTGCATCAATCGGTAATTCATGATGGCGGAATCCTTGTGCTGAGTTCGCCGAAGTATAGGCTATGCTGCGACCTGACAGTAGGAAATGTTTCAACATTTTCTTCCAATACACAAATCTTTAATCTCGTGCGTAGAATTAGTGAGACTATACAAATCATTCCGCCCCCTTCGAAGGGGGATGGGGGGTTGGTCTCTTGGGCAATACAAATAGCAATTGAATACGAAAATTCCATAACCCCAGCGGGGCTCAATGTGGGTAGCAATGAATCACAAAAATTTTCTCATGCCCCATAGGGGAGTAACAAAACTTTTTTAGCTGAATCATAATCAGGTTTGTGATTTGCATAACTCTCATCCAGGGTGAAGGTCAAAACAGGAAAATACTAATCCTTGAGACATCGTACAGAAAAACCGAAATGCTTATTTTCGTAGCTCTCACTAAAGTCGTTAACGGTATAGATTAGATTTCGGTACCAGGCTAAGTCTGAAGAGAACTCTGAAGAACTCCACCAAATCCCATAAATGGTTATATTCTCGAAGATACCCTGCTCTCTACAATAGCCGCCCGGAAGACCAGTGAACCCACTACTGTTAGTCGCTCCGGTATTTGGCGCTGTCCAATGGGATGTACCTGATTCTTTCAATTCAAGACCGGACACCAAATCACCACCTAAACTTATGGATAGTATGGTCCATTCGACTTCACTGGGCACATGCCAGCCTTCCGGTGCCAAACCTCTTGGATCATTAACGGCATACCAGTTATATAGCTTGCCGTAGATAGCAGCATACTTAACCGAATCATTATTATACCAGCACCAGGCTCCTGACGTCATCGATGCCCAATGACTCATGCTGGTGATCTCAGGAATAGGGTCTCCATTTCTATAATGAGACGTCTTTAAATTTTTTTGCATCCAGAATTGAGTGCCGATTTTTATAGTATCATACCTGTTTCCATCAATGTCAGTTAAAGGCGAAACCGGATCTGCATTTTTATCACATGCAGTTATTAAAATAATCACAGCAAGCAGATAGAAAATAAATTTCATATAGATTTCTTTATTTACTTAATGGAATCTAAAAACTATCCTACTATCATGTCCTGCGATTCTTAGTTCTAATCCTGAAGATATGAAAAATACGAATAGGACAACACCTGTCCTGGAAACATCACGCCGCCATCCCCTCCACAAACTCCTCCACAAAATCCTTCATCTTCCGGATGATCCGGATGGCGATCTCCCGCACATCCAGAATGCTGGGTCGGCCGGCGGGTTTATCAAACCTCGACAGACTCCGTCTGTCGACTACGCCTTCGAGGCACGCCACTAATTTCAATCAAAGTCCTTGTAAAGCAAGTATCTTTTTCTCCTCTCCCTAAATTTATCAATATCAGCCTTCCACCCCTCCCGTATCTGTTCCTCACTCTCCCCTCTTTGTATCGCCTCTCGAAAAGACGGCCCGCCCGCTAATTTATCAAACCACGAGGCATTGAAGAAAGTAGAGGTATCCATCCTACTATAAAACCTGAGCAACACGGAAAGATCCAGGTGGCGCAAAGCAAAGAGACTATCTACACTCGCTTTCGTGAGATCGACTCCGTAACATTTTTTATCCTTGAGCGGCGGATTCGTAGCACCGGGCATAGCCTTAGGCGTGAAGGAAAATTTCTTGTCCGGATAGACAGGACTTCCGGCTACCTGGAATTGATTGTCTGTACCACGTCCAATACTCACGTCAGTGCCTTCAAAAAAACAAAGCCCGGGATACAACAAGATTGAACGCAGGTTCGGAAGATTCGGTGACGGCTTGATCGGGAGATCATACATCGTGTTGTGATCATACCCCTTGCACGGAATGACAGTTAGATAACAGGAATCCAGCAGCCACCCTTCCCCATTGATCATCTGTCCAAATTCGCCGATGGTCATGCCATACACCACCGGTATCGGATCCAGCCCCACAAATGACCGATACTTGAAATCCAACACCGGCCCATCAATATAATGTCCATTCGGATTCGGCCGATCCAACAAGATCAAAGGCATGTGTGCCGTAGCCAGCGCCTGCATCAAATACTGCAGCGTATTGATGTAGGTATAAAACCGCACACCCACATCCTGGATATCAAAGACTACCAGGTCCAGGTCAAACAAATCATTGTGCGATGGCGTCTTCTTATTACCATACAGGGAAATAATCGGTATACCCGTCTTCGCATCAATCGAGTCTCCGATTTCCTCGCCCGCATCAGCCGTACCGCGCAGCCCATGTTCCGGGGCAAAGATCTTAACCACATGCACGCCAAGACTCACCAGCGTATCAATGAGATGCGTTTTACCGATCGTACTCGTCTGATTCACCACGAGCCCCACCCGCTTGCCTTCCAGCATCGGCAGGTACAAATCCGTCGACCACGCGCCGGGTGATACGACTGTTTTCTGATGTTCAAAAGCTTGTGAGTTCGAAGGTGATTGAGCACATGCATTGAAAGCGAGGAGCAAGGAGCAAGGGGCAAGGAACAAGGAGTATTTGGCAATTGTGCATGAAGCTAAAAGCTTCTTGAAATGATTGCTGCATCTTAACCCATTGATCCGAGATATTATTTCGAAGCTAAAAGCTTCGAACAACTTTCGCTGCGGCCTTAGAAAGTCCCCTTCAGGGGATTTAGGGGCAGGAGCCCGGACATAGCCACCACATATGACAAAAAACCCAGATATTAGTCCCCCCAGGGCAATCAGGGAACTTCGGGTGAACATGCGCAAGGAACAGAAATATGCCATAGTAGATATTGAAACGACCGGAGGCATGGTCAAGCGCGATAAAATTACGGAAATCGCCATTGTCCTCCATGACGGCGAAAAGGTGATCGACCAGTACCAGACGCTGATCAATCCTGAACGAAGCATCCCGCCGTTTATTACCGATATGACCGGCATCACCAATGATATGGTGGCTGACGCTCCCCTCTTCTGTGAAGTAGCCAAAGACATTGTATTGAAAACAGAGGGTGCCGTCTTCGTGGCACACAATGCCCGCTTCGATTATGGGTTCCTCCGTGAAGAATTTTCCCGACTGGGTTATACCTACTCCCGCAAGCAACTCTGCACCGTTCGCCTGAGCAGAAAACTTTTACCGGAATTACGTTCACATAGTTTGGATTCGCTGATCCGTCACTATCAGCTCAAAGTGGACAACCGGCACCGCGCATTAGATGATGCATTGGCTACCGCAGAGATTTTTAAGAAGATGACCTATATGGCCGATGGCAAAACGGAAATCACCGGCATCATCGATATGGGCATCAAGGAAGCCCGTCTTCCCCCCGGCATCTCGCTCGAACAGCTGCATGCCTTGCCCGAAGCACCGGGTGTCTATTATTTTCATGATGACACCGGCAAAGTCATCTATGTGGGCAAGAGCATCCACATCAAGAAAAGAGTGATCCAGCACTTTGCCGAGATCTCCAACAAAGCCGGCAAGATGCAACAACGCGTGCACGATATCACCTTTACCCTCACCGGCAGCGAACTCATCGCCATGCTCCTGGAAAACGCCGAGATCAAAAAACTGCAGCCCGATATCAACCGCGCGCAGCGACGCAAATCATTTCCCTTCGCGATCTATTATTACTTCGACGACGGCGGTTACCTGCAAATGAAGGTCCGCAAGAAAAATAAAATCGATGCGCCCGGCACCGCTGCTGTTTTACATGAATTGCCCGATCATCAATCGGCCATCAATTATCTGCGGAGTCTTACTGATAAATTTGAACTCTGCCTGAAGAAAACAGACATCGACACCGGCCCCGGTGCCTGCTTCTATCACCAGGTGGGGAAATGTCTTGGGGCATGCGTCAATAAAGAGGATCCGGATACCTACAATGATCGCGTCCGCCTCGCTGTCGCTGCCACACAAAAAAATCTCGATGAGGATTTTGTGCTCATGGATGAAGGCAGGACGCCGGGAGAAAGCAGTCTCATCTTCATCTCCAAAGGCAAGGTCATGGGTTGGGGCTATGCCGATGAAACAGATTCCATAGCCTCTGTCCACGATATCATTGATCATATCAGCCCCAGGCCGAGCATGCCGGAGGACCGGAAGATTATTGCGCATTATGTTCGGGCGGGGAAGTTTGGAAAGTTGGTGAAACTTTAATCGCCTTCGCCTCTGCCCCTTAATCCCCTGAAGGGGACTTCCTTGGATTTCTTCTCTGCCCCTAAATCCCCTAAAGGGGACTTCCTTGGATTTCTTCTCTGCCCCTAAATCCCCTAAAGGGGACTTCCTTGGGATTTCGTGTCAGCCCCTAAATCCCCTAAAGGGGACTTCCTGAGATATTATTATAAAAAATTAGATTGGATGGTAACGAATGATGGTGTTCATGTGATTCGCTTTACCAATGATCAGGTCTTTGATGACATCGATCTCGTTGTCCAACAAATTAAAACCGCAATCAACAACATAATATTAATAGGAAGTCCCCTCGGTTACTGAGCGGAGTCGAAGTATCAGGGGATTTAGGGGCCGAAGGATCAATTAGATATTTATCTAATTATCTATATTTACCCCATGAACGACGTATTCAAAGCGCTGAACGATCCGGCCAGGCGGGAAATCCTGAAGATGCTTCGGAAGCGGGATATGACCGCAGGAGAGATCGCGGCGAAGTTTGACATGACGGCACCGAGCATCTCCCATCACCTGGATAAACTGAAGCGCGCGGGATTAGTCACCACGGTCAAGCAAGGACAGTATGTCCTCTACTCCATCAATACGACGATCATCGATGACTTGCTGGAATATCTCATCTCCTTTAAAAAATAGTATCATGAATAAAGCATTCAAAGAAGCTATCCTCTGGGTTTTTATCCTTCTGCCCTTTCTCTACCTGTTGATATTATGGGATCAGTTGCCGCAGACCGTGCCGACCCATTTTAATATCAAGGGAGAAGCCGATGACTGGTCGGATAAAACGTTGTTGATCTACCTGCCATGCCTGTTGGGCCCGGGCTTATACTTGTTGATGTTGATTATCCCGCGCATCGATCCGAAAAACAAACTCGGCCAGATGGGCGATAAGTACTATATGCTGCGCCTGATTATGGCCATATTCATTAGTGCTATCTCGCTTTATATTCTATATGCAACGAAAGCAGGCAGTCTAACCGGAACGAATTTTATCCTGTTATTACTCGGTGCTTTTTTTGCCGGCCTCGGCAATTATATGCAGGCGATGCGACCCAATTATTTCGTCGGCATCCGCACCCCCTGGACATTAGAGAATGAAGAAGTTTGGAAAAGCACACATAAACTTGGCGGGAAAATTTGGATGGCGGGTGGATTGTTGATTGTGGTATTAGCCATTGTAATGAAGGATTCGGCGATGCTGGCGATTGTGTTTGGAATTGTACTCGCGGTGATGGTGTTGGTACCGGTGATTTACTCGTACTTGGAATATAGAAGGATCAAAGGAGCAAGGGAACAAAGGAGCAAAGGATAAGGGCGGAAAGGAGAAATCAATTGTGTCTTTGCATGAGGAACAAAGGAGCAGGGGTTGAAGGAATCAGGTCGGAGCGCAGCGCAGATCCCGCCATCACGAGGTACTACGTGATGCGGCGGGAGGGCAAGGGAGCAGAGCAGCCTACTGCTTCAGCGCCAGTTTCAGATCCATCTTCACCACCTCCAGCGCTTTCAATACGACAGGATCCTCCTCATTGAAAGCGATATACCAGCCTTCCTCACCGGTGCGGTATGCAATCATCGTAGATTGCGCGATCCGGAAAATGTCATCTGTGCGATTGTGCAAAAGAGTCTGGAGGGTATCCAACGCTGCAGGATTCGCACGCCTGATCGCCAGGGAATCTATCCCGGCGAGAATTTCTTCACGGGACGGAAGCTGCGGTTGTATGGTGGGGATTGAATCGGGCGAAACAGTCCTGCCTCCGTATTTGTGCAGATTGTATTTGATGGCATATTCAGAAATGAGGTCCATCCATTCCATCATGCCCGGTTGTTTCCAGTTGATGTTGTCACTGACTTCGATATCGGGGATAATCCCCTCACCGCCATAAACAGGTCTTCCCAAATTGGTTTTGAAAATTTTATTGGTATCCACATAGGATTCCGCATCATATGCTTTTTGAATCAAACGACCCGATGGCGTATAGTACTTTGAAACCGTCATGCGAAGGACGCCTCCGTTCGAAAGATTAAATTGTTCCTGCACCAGCCCTTTTCCATACGACCTTGAACCGATGATGACGCCACGATCCTGGTCCTGGATGCAGCCGGCAATGATTTCACTGGCCGAAGCTGAACCTTCATTGATCAGGACGCAAACGTGTTCTACAGGAAAGAAAACTTTTCCGGTACTCTTATAATCGACCCTGCGCTCATGCAGACCTTCCGTATATACCAGTAATTTTCCTTCTTCCGGAAATAGCTGAGAAAGAATATTTACCGCTTCCTTCAGGTAACCACCGGGATTGTCACGAAGATCGAGTATGAGGTGACGCGCATTATGCTGCGTGTACAGCCTCTCCCATTGATCCATGAAATCCTTGTAGGTGGATGTCGTAAATCTCCCGATTCTAATATAGGCTATCGAAGTATCAATCATGTAGCCGGTGATGACACTGGGCACTTTGATTTCATCCCGTACTATGTCAACCGTATGCAGGGTATCTGCCAGCATGGGCTTGATGGTGAGTTTTACTTTGGTCCCTTTCGATCCTTTGATCAGCTCAAGCACCTGGTTATGCGAGAGCGTATCCTGCGGAATTTTGAGGTCATTGACAGCGACTACATAATCACCGGGCATGATACCTGCATGATCTGCCGGGCTGTCCTTCTTTGGATAGAGAACCACCAGGCTATCATTAATGAAAGCGATCTCCACCCCGATCCCAACATACTGCCCCACCATTCTCTCTTCTATTTCATCCATTTGATCCGGTGGAAAATAATGGGTGTGAGGATCGAGCCCCGTCATGACGGCACTAATAGCATGCTCTGCCAGTGAATCTGCCGAAACTTTGCCAACATATTTCGTTTCCAGAAAACGAATGATTTCTTCCACCTGTCGTCCGCTATACCTCGAATTGGTGATCGAAATGCCTTTCGCATGTGAAGCAGCGCCTGAGGACACCATTTTAGCGCCCGCCATCATGCCGATGATCGTAGCCAGGGCAAGCAATAATGGCTCCCAGATTCTATATTTTGATCCTGTTTCCGGCAAGAGGTGATGATTTATGGTGTTTTACCTGCAAAAGCCTGACCAAAAATACCGGCCCGGCTTGCCATGCCCCAAATATCTAAGTTTTAGCGGGGATCAGCCGGTCATATAGACGAAATACTGTTTTTCTGGTGCAAATCATGCCAGGCCATAAGGGACTTACCCTTGATTACACCCCGCGAAGGTGTATTCCATTATAGAATGCCCTATACGCTCAGTCCTTCAGGGTTTTTGCTAATTTGACCCCATGAAAAATTTCATCTTGTCCCTGGGTCTGCTTGTTCTTTTTCCTTTTTTTGTTCAGAGTCAATCCTTCCCCGCTCCCACTCCGGCCAATAAACGAATGGAAGGCGTCGCCCAGCATCAGAAGCTTCAGGAAAACTCCTTATTCAATCATCTTAATTTTCAAAATATTGGCCCGACTGTTTTCAGCGGCCGTGTAGTGGACGTGGATGTCAATCCTTCAAACCCCATAGAGATGTATGTGGCCTATGCTTCGGGCGGAGTCTGGTACACGAATAATAACGGTACAACCTTTACACCAGTCTTTGATGCGGCACCTACTATCACTATTGGTGACATTGCAGTCAACTGGTCGGCTAATATAATCTGGGTAGGCACCGGTGAAAACAATTCAAGCCGTTCTTCTTATTCCGGCATCGGTATGTATAAAAGTACCAATCAAGGAAAGACCTGGATGAACATGGGCCTCGAAGAAAGCCAGCATATCGGCCGCATTCTTTTGCATCCGGTGAATCCCAACATCGTGTATGTGGCTGTGCTGGGATCTTTGTACAGTGATAATGAAAATCGGGGAGTGTACGAAACCACCGATGGGGGCGTGAGTTGGAAAAAAACTTTGTACGTCAATCCGACAGCAGGTGCAGTTGATCTCACCATGGATCCAAACAATCCGAATGTATTGTATGCCGCTACATGGGAAAGGACAAGAAGAGCGTGGAATTTTACCGAGTCAGGATCCGGTACCGGTATTTATAAATCCACAGATGCCGGCAAGAGCTGGGAATTACTCACCAATGAGACCAGCGGATTTCCTCATGATGCGGGTGCAGGAAGAATTGGCCTGGATTGTGTGCGCACCAAAAATGGAACCGAGATTTATGCAGTCATCGACAATCAGGATATGCGACCAAAGGAAGAACCAAAAGAGGATGTGTTGACTAAAGATCAATTGAGGACGATGTCGAAAGAAACCTTTCTCAACCTGAAAACAGAAAAAGTAAAGAATTTCCTTGCTGACCAGGGTTTCCCTGAAAAATATACTGCAGATACCATTTTTACCTTAATCAAAACCGGCAAGATCACCCCACTCACGCTTGTAGAATACCTGGAAGATGCTAACAGTTTGTTGTTTGACACCCAGGTCATCGGTGCAGAAGTATATAAAAGTCCGGATGGAGGAAAATCCTGGGAAAAGACCCATAAAGGGTATCTGAATAATCTTTTCAATTCCTATGGATATTATTTCGGGCAAATCCGGGTATCCCACCTGAATCCCAAAAAAATCTACATCCTGGGTGTCCCGGCCCTGAAATCTGAAGATGGCGGCGCGACCTGGAAGGACATTGATGGAGACAATGTACATGGCGATCATCATGCTCTCTGGTTGGACCCCAAAATGAACGGGCATCTTGTACTTGGCAATGATGGCGGACTGCACATTACTTATGACGATGGCAAGCACTGGATCAAATGCAATCAACCGTCCGTGGGTCAGTTTTACAGTATTGCTTTGGATATGGCAAAACCCTACAATGTATATGGTGGTCTGCAGGACAATGGCGTGTGGGCTGGCCCCTCCAATTATATCCCCAATGAGGAATGGCAGGCCAGTGGTTCCTATCCTTTCAAATCTATTTTAGGTGGTGATGGAATGCAGGTTGCAGTCGACACCAGGGATAATGCTACTTGCTATGCAGGATTTCAGTTTGGAAATTATTTCAAAGTGTCCAGGACCGATGATGAAATCAATGAGTTCATCCAGCCACAACATGAGTTGGGACAACGACCTTATAGATGGAATTGGGAAACACCCATTCATCTCTCCGTGCACAACCAGGATATTCTGTATATCGGGGCAGAGCGTGTCTTCCGTTCATTGAACCAGGGAGCAGATTTTACAGCTATCTCAGGTGATCTTACGAAAGGTGGAAAGAAAGGCGATGTCTCCTATGGTACGTTAACTTCCCTTGATGAATCACCCATGCAGTTTGGACTGATCTATGCGGGCAGTGATGATGGGTATATTCATGTGACGCGTGATGGTGGTGGAACCTGGAAGCGCATATCAGATGAGTTGCCACAGGATCTTTGGGTGAGCTCGGTGCAGGCCAGTAAGTTTGTCTTGGGACGGGTATACATTGCACTGAATGGATACCGATGGGATCAGTTTGATAGTTATGTTTATGTCTCCGACGATTTTGGGGATCACTGGAAGCGCATCGCCATCGATCTTCCTTATGAACCTGTCAATGTTGTCAAAGAGGATCCGGTGAATGAAAATATTATTTATATCGGTACTGATCAGGGATTGTATGTGAGCCTGAACCGGGGATTGCAGGTGATGACCCTGGGTGATCTTCCCTCTGTGGCGGTCCATGATCTGGCCATTCAGCCCCGGGATCATGAACTCGTCGTCGCTACGCATGGGCGTTCTTTTTATAAATGCAATGTAGCGCACCTGGAGAATATGTCGCTGGACATGGAGCTACTGACTTGTTTTGATGAGAAATTAAAAACCCGGTACTCCTCCCGATGGGGCAACCGGTCTGCAGATTGGATGGACTTCAATGATCCACAGGTTATGTTTCCGGTATTTTCTGCTGATTCGGGCCAGGCTGTATTGGAAGTTTATGCAGACAGTTTACTGCTTCATACCGAAACTATCAGCTTATACAATGGCCTCAGCTATTATCCATATCATCTCACCATGGATGAAGAAGCCACTTCAGGTTTGATCCATTATTTAAAATCCAAAGATCCTAAATCGGATCCTGTAATCAGGAAAAGAGATAATGAGCAATATTATTTACCGCCTGGCCAGTATAAACTTGTGATCAGGAAAAACGGAAATATTAGTTCGTGCAGCCTGGAGGTGAAATAACAAGGAAGACAATATTGGCAGCGGCAAAATCAGCAAAATGAAAAGTTTCGCCGTTGTTGGAGTTTTCTCCAAAAACCCACGAAGTTGTCCATATCGACTTAATTTTGACATAAATTAATGATAATCTGGTTGTGACGGAAAAAATAAGAATAGACAAATACCTGTGGGCGATCCGGATCTATAAATCCCGGAGCATCGCCACGGAAGCTATCCGGGATGGAAAGGTAAAGATGCGTGGCGAGCCTGTGAAGTCATCAGCCCTGATCACTGAAGGGGATGTTATTGACGTATGGAAAGATGGATTCAGATTCAAGTACAAAGCTGTGCAACTCATTGACAAACGCGTATCGGCAGTACTGGCAAAACCTTGCTATGAAGATCTCACCCCGGAAGAGGAACTCCAGAAATACAAAACCTGGTTTGTCGGGAAAGGAGGACCTGAAAGAAGGGAGCGCGGCGCCGGCCGGCCAACCAAGAGAGAGCGGCGTGTGATCGACGGCTTTAAGGAAATCAATTAGCCGCTAATGTTCGCTAATTCGCGCAAATAAAAACTACACTTACTTCCTTATTTCATTCCACGTATTTCCCCACCTGTAAAGATGGGGTATTTCCATCGGCTTACTATTCTGACTTCCTTATTCTTACTTCCTTATTCTACTCATGCTCTCTCCCCAGCTTATGCCCTGATTTGACAGCATTATCCAGGTCCTCATCTTCTTTGGTATGGCGTGATAAAGTTTTATTCAATGGCGGATCCGGTTGACCCGCATCTACCCAGGCCGTGTACCACACATCCCCGACTGCTTTAACAGCAACACGAAAACGATCCTCCACCATTTTGTCCATGGCCAAATTATACGCCTTGGCATATCCCGCACATTGCGTGCGGATATTTATATTATTCCGGTCTTCATAGCAAAACTGCTCATCACTGGGATAGGTCAGGCTCAGTCTCTTTTCAATGAGTAAAACACTATCCACTAGTTTGTGACTGGAAAAAACCAGATTCCAGAAATAATCCACAGGCTTATTGATATACGAGGCCGTCCCTACCACCATATCAAATTCATCAATGGCAAATAATTCCGGTATGCGGCTTTCCCAAAAAGCATGAATGCCGACCTGGTCCGTCAATTGGCCGTTATAATTTTCAGTGGTATGCAATGGCACACAGGCATCCGCCACATAATGCCCCATCTCCGCAGACACGCGCATGATCCTCGGGTAGTCACCGGCTTTAAAAGCATTAGTGAGTTTCTTTTGCATGGTCTGCAAATAGTAGGGCACAATGCCATGGGGCGTCAGTTTATCGGTCATGTACAAGACATCATTTGCCTTACACAAGGCTTCTGGAAAATATATCTTCAGACTATCGCTGGTGATCGTGGCTTCATCCGCATAATATTTACCGAGATAGACATCATGCACAAGGTCCATCCTCGCCTTGAAGTCAGCAATGGTATCTCCCCATAACGAAGGCGGAATGGCGCGAACAAAAAATACTGAATCCTTTCCTCTCAGCGCATAGACCTCCATATTCAAAGCCAACGCCTTATCCCAATATCTCGGCATATGTTCAAAAGGCAAAGTACCCCAATGATCCAAATCGATAAAATGGCGAACGGCTTCAAAGCGATTAGCATATCTTCTTTTGTCCGGATCCACTGCATGTTCGGAGAGATAATCAATATTGGGCTTGTACCAGTCAATCATCTCATCCGGCAGAGTATAAACAGCGACCCGGTTGATCAGCGTATGACCAAAGAAACCCCATTCAGGTTGGACAGCAAAAAAAGATACGAGCAACCAAAGCGCAATCATCGGCCGTAGAAGTAGTCATATGAACGGAATGCGCCTTTGATGACCTCATATTGCGCTATCATAAAATCGCGTCCTGCATAGTCAATGTAAAAATGACTGTAGGGCGGCGAATAAGGTGAATCACTCGGTGTGCCGACAGGATAAAAGCGAAGACGTGAGGTCCTGTCGGGATATACAATTTTCATTTCCATAAAAGGTTCCTGTTGCAAAATCGAATCTTTTTTGGGCATGTCATTCATATAATCCTCACAAGCCAGCGCACTCAGGTTGGTCAGGTAAGATTTTACAATATTCGTTACTTGTCCTTTTTGGAGAGGCGTCGTGGAATATAACGGATCCACCGCGTATCCTATTCCTTTTTTATAAAGCTTAAAAGCATGTTGATGTTGCTGTGGATAATTCACCGTGATCGAATCAATCTTGTCATTGTCTTCCATCCAAAACCGCACGTCCCGCCAATCCAATGGTTGCAATGCATACCGGGGTCGAAGACTCCCTTCAAAACCGGGAAGATTGAGGCAGTACGGCTGCGAGGAACCTTCCTTCAGAAAAAAAGTACCATACTCATCCTGGGTCACCCCGCCAACATAAAAACTCAACAAGGCCTTCCCGGCCAGATCAAAAATCTCCACATGGATTCCACTGGTCGCCATAGTCCGGAGTATATCATCGTTAGCTGCGCGATTAGGAATGTGGTCCAGGTTTTGTCGCTGAAGACCAGTGAGCAAAATATCCACACTGGATTGACGGGCTTTGTAGACATCATTAATGGTCCAATGATCATCCACCCGCTTCAGATCAGAACGTGAACCGTTTTTATTGGTCAGGATAATACGTCCGATAGTCAGCGGGTTTTCAATTCTGAAATTACTCTCTGCCCGGTTGAAGTTCGCATCCGGATTCTTCTTGTTTTTTTGTAAAACATAAATAGCTCCCGCCAGTATGATGACGACTCCGGTCAAAATCAATAATCGTTTCATGCGGCTATTCCATATTTACGTTTACGAATATATTGATATACGATACCCAATATAAGGATCAATCCCAGCGGGCCCAGTATGTTGATCAATTGCCATTTCAAACTCTCTTCTTTAACCTTCGCGACATTGAGGAGGCGTAGTTTGATATCCTTCGTCCGCGCTTCCAGGACACCCCGGTCATCAAGCATGTATTCTACGGCATTGAGTAAAAAATCCCTGTTGCCCGTATAGGTTGAATTTTCATATTTATTATACCCTAGCGGAGCAATATCACCCGTCGATGGGTTCACCAGGTTCCTAATGATGTCCCCATCAGTTACGATTAACATTTTAGCAGAATCCCCGGCTGCTTTGAATTCGACACCAGCCTGTTTCAAGATAGCCAATTGCTTTTCAGAAAGACGATTCGCAAACATTGACTGAAAAGATCCTTCCAGCATTACGGCAAGGCCAAGATGACTCTTGTTAAACAACGACAGGTCCGGTTCTTCCTTGAGTATGTCAAAACTAATCCTGACCGGGGTCAATTGAGTCCTTGAATTTGGTGAAGATTGCAGCAAAAAAGTTTTCTTCACTTTGGTCGCCGTCTGGATGGTATCTACGGTGGCCGGAAATTCCAGTTGAATTCGATCAAGCCCTTTCGTAATCGGATGATCTGAGGTACTGGACACCAGCACGTGATAATACCAGGGAAAGAGCTCCGTCTGCACTTTGTCGCCCTGCATACCCACCACCATGGGGATCTTCGTGCATTGCAGATCAATACCAGGTCTGGGTTTACACGGGCTCCGAATTTAAAAAAGAGCGGATCGAGACCGAGATCGTAAATCGAGGGGAATGTAGTATTTAGTTACGATTGATGCTGTCAATGGAAACATTCAGCGGATCAATCAGGAAGATCATCTTGCCGCCATGCATGAGATATTGATCCAGCATGAAAAGCTTCGCCTCGGAAAAATGTTCAATGGGTTTTGCAATAATCAACACTTTGACAATATCCAGGGATGATAATCACACTGTCCAGATTGACGCGCCTGACATCATGCGAAGTCCGCAGATCCTTTTCAAAGGAGGCGGTTTGTTGTTCACTCAACTCACCCTGGCCCGTTGAAAAAGCAACCGTAGCCGGTGCAAACTGTTTCAGTTTCTGAATACCATCTGCGATTTTGTATTCCAGCAAGGCAATGCTGTTATTGAGGATGACATCCTTATCCGCACCCGGAACATCATCCTGCAGGAGATTCACCACGATACTGCGGCTGCCATAAGTGCATGATCGCATACGGATAAATGTATTGAGTCGATGCTACGTTGCCTTCATTGACCCGCAACTGGGTAGGAATAATGCCTTTTTTTCCCAAATCCTTTCGTCGGTCGTTGATTTCCTCCACCGTACCTTCATTTGGATTTTCAAAGTCATATTTTATTTCCGAATTCACCTGGGCAAATTGCCGGAGGATAGCTGAAGTGGATTCCCGCAATCGTTTAAACCAGCGGGAAATTTTCCATCCAATAAAACTTTGATATACACACGATCCTCCAGGCTCTTGACGCAATTTTTTGGTGGCCGGGGTCAGAGTATATCTTCTTTCTTCCGTGGCATCAACAGTAGTATATAGAAATTGGCAAATAATGTAGAACAGGATCAGGATCCCACTGATCAGCATCGCAGTGAAAATAACTTTTCGATTATCCGATTTAAGGACCGGTAGTTTCATCGATCAGTTTCGTTTTGAAAGTGAGGCCCATGTCCAGGTCATACAAAGACCAATGAGCGAGATAAAATAAGCCAGGTCCCGCGTATCGATGACACCGCGGCTGATGGAATAATAATGAAAGTCAATGCCTAAGGATTCAATCACACTATCCAAGGTTGCCGGCAAAGGAGGCCAGCCGACTGATAAAATAAAATCCATAGAAAAAAAGGAAACAGAAAAACACCGCCAGCACAAAAGCGACGATTTGATTAGAAGTCTGCACGGAGGTCAATAATCCAATGGCACAGAATACGGCACCAACATGAACAGCCCAAAATACGAAGCAGCGATCTGACCCGAGATCAATATTACCCACCGGGGACCCGAGCCGATAGACGGAGAATACATACAACATGGTGGGAAGCAAGGCAATGATCAGCCAGGTCAGGGTTGCCAAATATTTTCCCAGGACAATTTTCCAGGAAGACACCGGACGGGTTAAGAGAATTTCCAATGTGGCGGCTTGCTTCTCTTCCGCAAAAGTTCTCATGGTAAATGCAGGAATGAGGAAAATAAAGATCATCGGGGCTAACGCAAACAGGGAATCGATACTGGCAAATGGGGTGGACAGCACACTGAAATCCGGAAATACCCATATCATCAACCCCAATACAGCCAGCAACAAGCCTAGGGTGATATAAGCAATCATGGAGCTGAAATAACTCCCGAGTTCGCGCGAGTAGATAGCTCTCATACGGACTGCGTGAGTTGTTGGAAAATATGTTCAACACTTTCTTCCAGGGTGGACATTTCCAGGATTTTTAAATGCTTCCGAACAGCAAAATCAAAAATGGCTTCATTGATAGATTCTTCTTTTCCTGAAATAATATAGTCGCGGTCTCCCTTTTTTTCGTGGGCGACATATCCATCTATTTCTTCCGGAAAATATCCTCATCGACCCTGGTTGAAAAAGTGACTTTAGTGCGATGTTGGTGCGTCAGCATCTGGCTGAGCATCGGAATATTTCCGTCAGCAACGATCTTCCCTTTGTGGATGATAATGACGCGGTCACATAGCGCCTGTACTTCCTGCATGATATGCGTGGAAAGCAGAATGGTTTTCTCTTTTCCAAGCTCCCGGATCAGCTGCCGGATTTCGATCAATTGATTTGGGTCCAGACCGGAAGTGGCTTCGTCCAGGATCAGCACATCAGGATCGTGAAGGATCGCCTGGGCAAGGCCAACACGCTGACGATAGCCTTTCGATAAAGAGCTGATCAGTTTGTGGCTCTCTGTCAGCAAACCTGTTTGCAACAACACTTCCTCTATTCGATCGGCCGGATGCTGCATTTTATAAACCCGGGCTACATAGCGCAAATACTCGCGGACGTACATGTCCGTGTACAAAGGATTGTTTTCAGGCAGATAGCCGATTTTAGCGCGAATCGATGTGGTTTCTTCTCTTACCGGTTGATCATCCACCAGGATCTCGCCCTCATCGGGTGCAAGATAACCGGTGATCATCCGCATGGTGGTCGTCTTTCCCGCGCCATTGGGTCCCAAAAAGCCGAGAATCTCACCTTTGGCTACCTCAAAGGAGATGTCATCTACAGCCCTTTGATGACCAAATACTTTTGAGAGGTGAGCAACTTGAATAGACAAACCGATAGGTGTTTTAATGGTGAAACGGCCCCAAAAATAGGTTATTTCAACGCTATCGATAACGAGATGTGAAGGGAAGTCGGCAGAAAGGCAGAAAGGCGGAAGGGCGGAAAGGAATAAGAATATTAGGAAGAAGGAGGGGTCACTCCATTTAACTGCCATCTTCTCGCAGCCTGTTCGTTATTTCATCTCCCGCGTAATTGGTTATTAACTATTATTAAGGATTTCCAACCCTGGTTTTCGGCCAGATAGATATATCTTTGGCCTTTGTAATATATCGGATATGAGTAAAGACCTGAAACCCAAGAAGAAACCATCCACCAGTAAGCCTTCTGCTTCACCGGCCAACAGGAAATCCAACACCAGGTCCCAGCCCGATTTTCCTTTATTACTCGACCGTAAGAATTATAAAATTATAGCTATAGGTTGCGGGATAATTGCCTTAGGACTCATCTTTATGTTAGGCGGGGCCATGAAGGATCCGAATGTGTGGGATGAAAGCGTGATTTATAGTTTCCGTCGTATTACTTTGGCGCCGGTGTTTATCCTTGCTGGCCTGGCCGTCGTGGGATATGCCATTTTCAAGAAGTAATTCTGCTTTATTTACATGAATGAATACCTGGAATCCATAATCCTTGGCATCATCCAGGGACTGACCGAGTTTTTACCTGTTAGCAGCAGTGGACATCTCGAATTGGCAAAATGGCTGCTTGGAGATCAGAATAATGCCGGGCAAAGTTTTATGATGACCGTCGTTCTCCATTTCGGTACAGCGTTAGCCACCGTATGGGTTTTCCGAAAATATTTGCTGGAAGTCTTGTTAAAAATCAATAAGCCGGAAGGAAGAAAATTTATCATATGGATCATTATTTCCATGATTCCGGCAGCATTGGCCGGGGTCTTATTCGAACACCAGATAGAAGCCATGTTTGACCGGCAAGTCATTTTAGTAGCCATATGTTTATGTATAACCGGGACGATACTACTCATTTCTGACCGGTTGGTGCCGAAAGGAAAACCGAATTCCGGCTTGCGGTCCCTCGTGATTGGCATAGCACAGGCCATTGCCATTTTGCCGGGTATTTCCAGATCCGGGTCAACGATTGTAACGGGAATAGGATTGGGGATAGACCGGCGAGAAGCGGCACAATTTTCATTTATCATGGTCGTCCCGCTCATCTTCGGAAAGATCGCCAAAGACCTGTTTGAAGGAAATGCATCGCTGTCCCATTCGAATACAGGGCCATTGGTACTGGGTCTGGTCTTCTCTTTTATTTTTGGTGTGATCTCTTGTCGCTGGATGGTGGCCATTGTAAAAAAAGCAAAGCTGAGATATTTTGGCTACTACTGCCTGGCGATCGGTATACTGGCGATCTGCCTCAAATTGTGGGTGATTAAAAATTAATGGTACGGCATGCTGCCACTAACCCCGGATCTTGCACATGCTGATTTTTTAGTTGGTGCTTTACTCGCTGTAGATAAACCTGCAGACTGGACTTCCTTTGATGTGGTCAATAAAATACGCGGAGTACTCCGGAAAAAATATAACACCAAAAATATCAAGGTGGGCCATTCCGGCACGCTGGATCCGATGGCCACCGGGCTGCTTTTAATTTGTACCGGTAAGTACACCAAAGAATTACATCACCTGACCGGGCTGGATAAAAAATATCAGGGGACTATTACCCTTGGCATTGAAACAGCGACGTATGATGCAGAAGGAAAAGTTATTTCGACTGATCCTGTTCCTGAACTGTCTAAAAATAAACTGGAAGAAATTTTCAAAAATTTCATTGGTGAAATCGATCAACATCCGCCGGCCTATTCGGCTATAAAAAAGGATGGGAAGAAACTCTATGAGCTGGCGCGCGCCGGCAAAGAAGTTAAAACAGAATCGCGGAAGGTAAGCGTATACGATATTGAATTATTGAGTTTCAATTCTCCAATACTGGAATTTCAGATCCATTGTGGCAGTGGTTTTTATGTACGATCATTGGCGCATGATGTAGGTAAAGAGATTGGTTGCGGGGCACATTTGTCCTCACTCAGGAGGACGGCGATCGGGAAATATTCGATTGATAATGCATTGCGCGTAGAGGAAATGGAGGCCTTGATTTCAGGGCATTGAAAAAAAACTGGTCTTTAGTGTAACGTTTTGTGGGCTTCAAGACACTTAGTGTTGGGACATAACAGTTTTCGCCGAAATCTAAAGAAGGAGTCGGATAGGGAGAGGTGTGCCGGCTAAGAATTTAGTTTTGTCGTAAAACACCCCAGGAGGGCCAAAAGGATTTCGACGAAATCTTATAGATCAGTCGATACGCACCTCCATTGCCATCACCAAAGATCCCCCATAAATCCATTATTTCCCTGTCCACATAAAACGATGACCGAACTTACCCAATTAAAAGCTCCCTCTTTTTCCCCTTCCTCCATTGCTCCCTTCCTCCTTTGCTCCCTTCTGTCTTTTCTGCCCTTCTGCCTTTCTGCCCTTCCGCCCTTCCGCCTAAATCACCACCGGTCTTACTCTGCCAATATCCACCCCATCAAACCTCCCCGAACTCATCCAAAGCACTACGGCCTGCCTGGTCAATTTTAAATTTTCAACCACCTTTTTCAATTCATCTCCACTCTGCACCACCAACAAATCCGGCTCGTTAAAGTGCATCGCCACCTGATCAGGTGTTAAATCCGGCAATTGCTTTACGGTTAAAGTGTGAGGACTATAAAAGACGATTTTATAATCCGCTTCTAGTAATGCATCCGCGTATAACGGAAGAAAACCCGGATTCAATGAACTGAACGTATGAAGCTCCAGGCAGGCTACAAGTATGGCATCAGGATGTTTCTCCCGTACAGCCTCTACAGTGGCTTTAACTTTTGAGGGCGCATGGGCAAAGTCATTATACGCCGTGATCTGATCATCTCGATACAATAATTGCAATCGCTTATTAGCTCCCTGGAAAGACTGCATGGCACGTAAACTTTCTTCTTCTTTCACTCCAAGTACCTGGCAGGCTAAAAAGGCCGCACTCATATTTTGCATATTGTGCTTTCCGAAAATCTGTAAGGGATATTCCTTTCCACTGGTTCCCCGCACGACGACCTGGTCATTTATTATTTCATAAGGAAAGGCATGGTATGGAAGACATTGACCATCGGGTGAAACTTCATTAACCAGTCTGACTAATGCCGGATCATCTGCGCAATAGATCAATGTATTTGCCGGCTTCAGGGATTGAAGGAGTTGTCTGAAAGGAGTGATATAAGCGTCAAAGGTTGGGAAAACATTCATATGATCCCACGCAATACCGGTAATAATTGTGATGTCAGGATGATAATGCAAAAATTTTGGCCTGTTGTCGAGCGGACTGCTTAAATATTCGTCCCCTTCCAATACTATAATGCCCGCATCAGAAATCAGCACGGGGTCCAGGTGTCCAATACCTGCCCCAATCATACGATCGGCCGGAATACCACAAGAGTCCAGCATATGGGCAATCATGCCGGTGGTGGTGGTCTTACCATGACTCCCTGTGACAACTATCCTGGTTTTTTCTTTTGAAACCCTATACATAAACTCCGGAAAGGACTCGATTCTTAGATGTAATCGCTGTGCTTCGCTGAGCTCCGGATTATCCTTCCTGGCATGCATACCCAAAACCACGATATCAAGATCGCGGCTGATCCTGTCAGGATGCCATCCCATGGATTCCGGGAGTATTCCCATATCAGCCAATTTCGTCCTGCTGGGTTCGTAAATCTCATCATCAGACCCACTGACTTCATGCCCTGCCTTCTTCATGGCGATCGCCAGGCTATGCATGATGCTGCCCCCAATAGCTATAAAATGAATCCTCATCAGAGGGCAATTTCTGCTATTCCGTTAATTTTTTCCCAAAAACCCGCTTTAATAAAATAATTTTGCGCCCTGAAACATTATAGCAATCAGCCTGTTGAATACTAATAATTAAATAAAGCATTGGAACTCATGAAATTACCTTCTTTCAAATCTGTACTAGTAGCGCTCGGTTTTGTAGCTTGTTTGTTTGCTATGTCAAGCTGCAACAAAGGCTATGGCTGCCCGGCTGATTTCTCTGTTGACGCTTCAACGGAGATTCCGGCATCGGTTCTTCCTTCCTGCTAATCCACTGGACCCCAACGGGTTCGTTTACACTATGAGGTCTTTGTCCGACATCCTGGACGATGACCCGCTGACACCAAATCTTCCTGATTAATGACTGGCATTCTTCATTCTGCTCAACTGGGTCTGGATGAGGTTTATGTGGTGTCTACCCACGATGGGTCTGAAACACTATATAGCATTAAGTTTGCTTCCACCTACCATTCCATTTTTGGCGCGGTAAGTGAAAGCCGCCATGTCTTCCTCCAGCAAGGGCTTTTGACCCAATTGGGCAAGCCAGGTATCCAGGTCCTTGAACTTGGGTTTGGCACTGGCCTGAATGCATTCCTGGCTTATTTATTTTCCATCAGACACGGTATTGGTGTGTCTTATACAGGCATAGAAGTTTACCCCATTAAACCGGAAGTGGCCCGAAAATTAGATTATCCCGGGTACCTGGCGGCCAAGGAGGAAACCGGAATATTTCATCGTATGCATGAGGTGGATGCCTTTACCGTGGACTCATTTTCATTTAATCGGGTGCCAGGATGGGGTTGGTTTACGGAGGGGACAAAATTTAATTGTATTTTCTTCGATGCCTTTCACCCGGCAGTCCAACCAGAACTCTGGACCCAGGACATTTTTGACGCCATGTACGGGGTGACCGCCGAGGAAGGGTGCCTTATCACCTATTGTGCACAGGGAGAAGTCAGAAGGCGTATGCAGAAAGCCGGTTTCGTCGTGGACCGGATTGCAGGGGCTACAGGTAAGAGGGAAATGCTGAGGGGAATCAAAAGGACTTCACTTATAGGTTAATTTGTATTTCTACTAAATATGAATCCATCAGCCCCGCTTCCCCAATTTCTATTTTTACCCCAATTCCATTTTCCCCACCTCCTGCCATCAACTTTTACCTACTTTCATCCCATTAAAACAGGCATGTGAATCTCCAAACATTGCAACCCCCACCCTGGCTCACATCCAAAAAATTTATCCTCGGCCTCCTCTCCGGGCTTGCCATCTTCGCCAGCCTACAGTCCCTTTTCCTTCCTTATAAAACCTATGTTAAAGGCGGCTTATCCTACCCTGGTTATAACAACTATACCATCTTCAAACAATCATTTTTCCACCTTATTAGTCATCAGGACCTCTATGTCGCCTATCCGGTAGAACATTGGGATCTCTTCAAATACACACCCACATTTTCCCTCCTCTTCGGAGCATTCGCATTCCTGCCGGATTGGATAGGGCTAACGTTTTGGAATCTGCTGAATGCCCTGATATTGGCACTTGCAGTCTATGCACTGCCTAAGCTAACAAACAAACAAAAGGGACTGATCCTGCTGGCGACATTGATTGAGGCGGTCACCGCCATGCAAAATGAACAATCCAATGGATTAATAGCAGGCCTGCTCATATTCTCTTTCGTACTCAGCGAAAAAGGTAAATTCATATGGGCCGCCGCCTGCATCATGCTGGCCACTTTTATTAAACCTTTCGCCATAGTGGGCCTTGTCCTCTTTCTTTTTTATCCGAAAAAAGTCCGGCACCTGGACAATGCCATTTTGTGGTCGGTCGTCTTGTTGCTTCTTCCTTTGATCGTGCTCACCCCTGGCCAGCTTATTCATCAGTACCAGGAATGGATCCATGTATTGACCGAAGATCACTCCCGGAAATTTGGGTTCTCAGTGGCAGGCTGGCTGCATACCTGGTTTCATTTTGATCCTGATAAAAACCTGGTAGTGGTAATTGGTGCAATGATTTTCCTTCTTCCTTTTACCCGAACCAAAATGTATGAACACTATTGGTTTAAGTTGATGGCCCTATCATCGGTTTTGATCTGGATCGTCATCTTTAATCATATGGCGGAATCACCCACTTTTATTCTCGCCATGTCAGGAGCCTCTATCTGGTTCTTCGCAAAAAAGCCATCCGTGCTCGATATTTTTCTTTTCAGCTTCGTATTCGTATTCGTTTCTCTTTTTACCACTGACATTGTACCGGACAGCATCCAGGTCAGCTATTTACGGCCCTATGTCATCAAAGCCGTGCCCTGTATCATCCTCTGGCCCAAAATCCTCTTCGATATGATGCGTATGCCGAAATCCCCTCCCGAGCAGATGCTTATTCAACCTTCGTGAGGTATTTGCCGTTATTTCATCAGGTTTAAAAAACGAAAGGTATTTTTGTCCTTAACTATATAGTTATCCAATGATGTCAGATAATAAAGATCTCCTGGGTGTAGGATCACGGGTCAAACATCCCGCTTATGGCGATGGAGTCGTGATCAGGTTACACCCGGTTGCTTATGAAGTCGCCTTCATGATGTATGGTTTGAAAAATGTTGGTAAAGAATACGACCAGTGGGAAATAATAGATCGAATTGAATCCACTGAATCGGTCACCTATACGGAGGCAGAAAAATCCCTCATGAAAATATTGCGCAACTGGAGCGATATCAGTGAAGTGGTACCCATTGGCGACAAATGGAAAGGCGGCACCCTCATCATGAAACCGATGGACCCTTCTTTGAAGCCAAAAGATCTGCCGATAGAAACTTTTTTTCATAAAATCGTCATGTTACGCGATCGTGTGCGGGTACTGGAACAAAAAATCAACAGCAATCCCAAATTGGCAGAAGAAGAAAAAATTGATATGCAACAATATATCACCCGGATTTATGGAAGCCTTACCACGTTCAATATCATGTTCAGGGAAAAGGATCACCATTTCGTGGGTGAAAAATCGTAATGGCGGATGAAGTGGGTTTTCTTCCTGTTTTCAGGTTTTGTTTTTTCTTCGTGTATCAAGTTCGGAGAGCCTTATTCCGGCTTACCCCCTGGGCCATGGCGAGGCGTACTCTTTCTCGCCGAGGATACCACAGGTTTTGATGAACATTCCCATGGGGAATTGCCATTCAATTTTGACATTGTGTATGACAACCCGGATTCCTTTCACATGGTTATACATAACGGTAGCGAGGATATACCGGTCACCGATATCATTATGGGGACTGACCGGAAAACCGGCCGGGATACCCTTCGGATCGACTTTCCGGTTTATGATTCACACTTTCGCGCGGATTATGAAGAAGACTGGATTGAGGGATGGTGGATAGCCGACAACAGAAAAGATTACAAGATCCGGTTCAAGGCCACCTACGGACAGAATTTCAGATTTCTTGATATTACTGAACCACCAAAAATTAATCTCACAGGAAGATGGGAATGTAATTTTGAAGTCGAAACCAATACCCCATATAAAGCCATTGGAGATTTCAAGCAGGATGGCAATCATCTCACCGGCACCTTCATGACGCTCACCGGTGATGATCGTTACCTGGAAGGCCAGGTCAGCGGGGACCGAATGTTTCTTTCCGTATTCGATGGGAGTCATGCTTATCTCTATGAAGCAAAAATTTTACCGGATGGAAGTTTATCCGGCGTTTATCGCTCGGGCATCCATTACAAAACCTATTGGGATGGAAAACGAAATGATACCATCCGTTTTCAGGATTTGGGAGATCCCTTGGCCCAAACGGTGATGAAGTCGAATGAAGTCTTCAACATCACCTTGCCGTCTCCTGAAGGAAATATGATAACTCTCCATGATCCACCTTATGCCGGCAAACCGAAAATCATTCAGATCATGGGCACCTGGTGTCCGAATTGCAGAGATGAAACCACCTTCTTGTTGGAGTATTTAAAAAAACATCCGGATCCGGGTTTTGAAATACTGGGTATTTCTTTTGAACGACAGCCCGATACGCTTAAAGCCATGAAAGCCATAGAGACGTACAGGGAAAAACTGCACATTCCTTACACTATTGTTTACGGAGGAAGCAACGACAAAAAATTGGCCTCAGAAAAACTTTCCATGCTCAACAAGGTGGTGGCTTATCCAAGTATGATATTTTTAAGTACCACTGATCAGGTGACTGATATTCATACTGGATTTACTGGCCCCGCGACTCCAGAATATCCGGCTTTTGTTGAAGAATTTGATCAATTAGTGACCAAGATGAAAAACGCGAAATGAAAAAAACCGTTTTGATTACCGGGGCGACAAGTGGAATTGGATTGGCAACGGCAAAGGAATTTGCGTCGCACGGTTACAATCTAATCCTGACAGGCCGCAGAAAAGACCGGTTGGATCAACTTAAAGAAGAAATTACTACTACCTATACTGTCGAGGTGACCACTTTGTGTTTCGATGTCCGGAAGTATGAAGCGTGTGCTCAGGCCCTCGCCACCCTACAGGTACCCGTAGATATCCTCATCAATAATGCAGGGCTGGCCCGCGGACTTGATTATATTTTTGAAGGTAAGATTGAACACTGGGAGGAAATGATTGATACCAACATCAAAGGGCTGTTGTACATCACCAGGCTGATCTCTCCAAAAATGGTGGAACGAAAATCCGGTCACATCATCAACATCGATTCTATCGCCGGAAAAGAAGCTTACCCCAAAGGCAATGTATATGTTGCATCTAAATTTGCAATTGACGGGCTGACCAGGGCCATGAGAGCTGATTTGTACACGCATGGCATACGCGTGTCCATGATATCTCCAGGTCATGTAGAGGAAACTGAATTCGCCAGGGTGCGATTCGATTGGGACCTGGACCGGGCTTCCATCTATAAAGATTTTAATCCATTAACTTCGAAGGATGTGGCGGAATCTATTTGGTTTATAGCGTCCCGGCCACCACATGTCAATATTCAGGACATCATTATGATGGGCACGCAACAAGCAAGTTCGACCTTAGTCGATCGGTCAGGCAGAAAATATGATCAACTTTAATTCACGTTTATAACTACTCCATCATGTACAGGAATTTTAAATTCATTCAGGTTTTGAGTTTTATGAGCCTCATCACATGGCTCTCTGCTTGTCAACCTGATCACAAACAACCACAAGGAATCACCGCTGAAGAAAATACCTCACCCGATATGCACTCCTACGCCCGGCCGGATGCGGTCATCAAACACCTGTCCCTCGACCTGAATGTAGACTTTGTAACCAAACAACTCTCCGGAACCGCATCGTATGACATAGAAGTGAGCGGAAAGGCCGACAGTATCTACCTCGACACCCGTAACCTGGAAATAGGAAAGATAATGGTGGATGACAAGGACACCCCTTACCATATTGGCGTTGATCAACCCTGGATGGGTTCACCGTTGGCCATTCCTGTTAATAAGAACTCCAAAAAAATAACTATTCATTATGCTACTACTGCAGGCGCCGAAGCCTTGCAATGGCTTGACCCATCACAAACTGCTGGAAAGAAGGAACCTTATCTTTTTACACAGGGAGAAGCTATCCTGACCCGTACCTGGATACCCATCCAGGACAGTCCTGGTATCCGTTTTACTTATGATGCCACTATCCATGTGCCGGCACAACTGATGGCCGTGATGAGTGCTACCAATCCTCAAAGCAAAACCCCTGACGGTGTATACAACTTTAAAATGGATAATCCCATTCCGGCCTACCTCATTGCACTTGCTGTAGGTGATCTTGAATTCCGAGCCATCGGAGATCGCACCGGTGTGTATTCAGAACCTTCCGTGGTCGACAAAGCAGCTTATGAATTTGTAGATATGCAGAAGATGGTCGAAACAGCGGAATCACTCTATGGGCCTTATCAGTGGGGACGGTATGATGTGATCGTGCTTCCCCCCTCTTTCCCGTTTGGCGGAATGGAAAATCCAAGACTCACCTTTGCCACGCCTACCATTATTACCGGGGACAGAAGCCTGGTGGCGCTTGTTGCACATGAACTAGCCCACAGTTGGTCCGGCAACCTGGTCACCAATGCCACCTGGAATGATTTCTGGCTCAATGAAGGCTTTACGGATTATTTCGAATTGCGCATTATGGAAGCGTTGTATGGTAAATCCTATAGCGACATGTTAAGAAGCCTGGGTTGGCAAAGTTTACAATCCACCATCCAGGAACTGAAACCGAGAGAAACGTATTTGTCCCTGGATTTGAAAGGACAAAATCCGGATGATGGCATGACCGATATCGCCTATGAGAAAGGAGCCCTCTTTTTGACGATGCTAGAAAAAGCGGCGGGTCGTGAAAAATTCGATGCCTTTCTTCGCAAATATTTTGACGAACATAAATTCCAGTCTATGACCACCGCCGGTTTCCTGGATTATCTCGACAAAGAATTACTCAAACCGAATAATATCACCTTCGATGTCAATGCCTGGGTGTATGCTCCCGGAATTCCGGCAGGCACACCTGCGCCGGTTTCCGAGCGATTTCTTAAAGTGGATACAGAGGTGAAACACTTTTTAAAAGGCGCGAAAGCGACGTCTCTTCCTGTGAAGGATTGGAGCACGCATGAATGGCTGCACTTTTTATTGGCGTTGCCTGATTCACTTCCTGCTGCACAGATGGCCGACCTGGACAAAACGTTCAACCTGACCAATTCTCACAATAGTGAAATACAGGAAGCCTGGTACAAACTGGCCATCATGCAAGGATATGGGAAAAGCATTCTTCCTGCTATCCGTTCATTCCTGGTCAATGTGGGCCGTCGCAAATTCCTGACTCCACTCTACACCACTATGCTTGATAAAGGCATGAAAGCAGATGCGCAAAGCATTTATGCGGAAGCCAGGCCTAATTATCACAGCGTGGCTTATAATACACTGGATAAATTATTTTCGGAATCTAAATAACTGATGCTGGGCGTAGGCAGAGCCCACGTCCTGGAAGGCCAGGCATAGGCTTTGCCTACGTCAGTGTGTCAGCAAAACTTTCTACCAAAAAAGAAACGCAGGGCGTCGATTATTCGACGTCCTGGTGTCTGCAAAACTCCGTTTTGCTTGTGGAAAGCGCTTTGCTTAATGGTTAGTCTTGCTATCCCAATCCTCGTGCTACAACTCAGGGTTCGGCCCGTTCCCGCTCATGCATGTACTACAGCTCACCTACTGCCACCCAAGGGGATTTTCTATCACGCCGCGATGCGGCTAATGGGAATTTATTCTTGCTCCTACTGCTAAGAACCTTTTGCCTCTCTGCGGCTAAGCATATCAGGTTCTCATCCTCTCATCCTCTCATTCTCTCATCCTCTCATTCTCTGACCAGATAATAACTCGCAGTGGTCACAAAATCCCTAAGTAGCGGAATTTTTTGAATGACTCTGTTCTGTAGACGCGGTTTGAGTTTAAACTTATAGGAATAGATGGGATTGACGAGATAGTGTCGCACCGCCACTGTTTTAAAATTAGCTGACCGCAGGCATTTCTCAAAGCGTTCGATACTGATTCCTGTTTCCTTTATTTCTTCCAGCTCATCAATAGTGATGCGCGATTCACCAAATATCCTCAGCAATAATTTGTATGGGCCCATCGGAAGCAGATGATAGTATGGCAGCCGGCTGAGTAATTTACTCTTGGCAATCTGCTGGTGACCTCCAAACGGCATTTGCCAGGGTGGAAATGCAAAAAAGATCAGGCCATCCGGGTTCAGAAAGGATTGCAGGTGATGCATGAATTCGCGTTGACCCGGAATGTGTTCAATGACATCTTTCAGTATGATGAGGTCATATCGCCCACCAAGGTCATTTTCAGGATCAATATCAAACACATTGCGATTGACAAACTCAATCCTGCCCTCCTCCATCGCCTTCGCATGATATTGTTCAGCCGAAGCTACACGGCTTGGTGAAAGTTCAATGCCCGTGCAAAAAGCCCCTTCTTCCAGGAAACATTTGAGTACGCCGGCCTCACCACATCCAATCTCCAGCACACGGTCAAATATCTTCCCGGGAGCATATTGTTGTATAAAAGGAAGGATGAAATCCCGCGCAGTCCGATATTGAATATCGAAATACCAGTCTTTGTTGGAATGAAACTCGTACATCAGTGCCCTTTAAATATGGCTTTTCGCTTTTCAATAAAAGCGGAGGTGCCCTCCATAAAATCCTCGCTATCGGCGATTTCTCCGAATGTCCTGGCTTCCAGGGCAAAGCCATCCACTCCGGGAATAAAATGACCATTCACACACCGGATTACTCCTTTAATAGCCAGCGGGCCCTTATTGTTTATTTTAGAAGCCAGTTCTTTCGACTTTTCTAACAACTGGTCAGGTTCAACGACATAATTGACCAATCCCAATCGCAACGCATCTTCGGCACCAATCATATCACCGGTCATCAGTAATTCAGTGGCTTTCCCCTTTCCGATCAGCTGAACCAAACGTTGTGTGCCCCCATATCCCGGAATGATGCCCAGGTTGACTTCGGGCTGACCAAATTTTGCTTTGGAAGAAGCTACCCTGAAATGACATGCCATAGCCAATTCGCATCCACCACCTAATGAAAATCCATTGACTGCCGCGATGACAGGTGTATGAAATTCTTCAATGAGTTTGAATATCGCCTGACCTTTACTGCTCAATCTTTCCGCATCAGCTGCTTTGAGTCCGTGCAGTTCTTTGATATCAGCTCCTGCCGCAAAGGCCTTCTCACCCGTGCCGGTAATAATGATACTTCCGAAATCATATTCCTTATAATCATTCGAAAAAAAAGTCTTCAATTCATCGAACATCTGGTTGTTCAGCGCATTGAGCGCTTCCGGCCGGTTAAGACTTACCACCAGGATATGGTCAGCTGTTTCTAACAGCAGTGTTGTGTACGTTTTCATATCCCAAATGTAGATAAGTTAATGTCTATTGCCGAAGGACCAATGACTATGTACAAAAGCAAATCATCATAACACCATGGTCTTCCGTGATCCATATCCAATCTGTAATCCCAACTCATTGGTCTTTCGCTTATGATCTTTGGTCCCTGGTCCTTAATACAAATTACGTCCCACCCAAAACACCACAATCACCACCAGCGCTATATTGGCCGCATTTTTTCCATACCACCTTTGCTGAATTGCCGGCCAGCCATTTGGATTCAGAACGGACAATAGGAAACCGGTGCCGGCATATAGTATTCCCGGAAGAAAAAGCAGGTTCATTCGCGCAGCCTGCACAACCTCGCCATGGAGTAAATAATGAATCGCACGCTGCGAACCACATCCGGGACATCTGAACCCGGTAAGACTCAAAAAAGGACAACGCGGATAATGAAATTGATCCGGACTAAATAATCCGATAATCAATAAAGCGGCTCCAAACAGTAACAGACCGAAAAAAGCACTTCGTTTCAATCACATTTGATTATTGTAAGCCGATCCTAATCCGGCTACTAATCCAAAAATCATCAGCACCCCATAGATCAAATAACAGGCTATACCTACGAAAAATCCAATCCTCACCCACTTGCCCGCATCCTGGCTCGCTTTGATAGCTGCATCGCGCTGACCCGCATTCCACAGCGTATCCACCTTGGTAGCATTGATGATGCCAACGATGCCGAAAGGCAAACAACAAAGAAGCGTGATTAATATGGATTCCACCAGCCAGTTCTTTGGCGGCTTCTCCATCATTATTGGTCCATAAGGGACTCCCACCGGAGGGATCTGTGGGCCAGCTAATGGAAACAGCGATTGCAATTCAGCTAGATTTCCGGCCGGGATCCAATCGGCCAGCCCTTCCATCCATACCATGGTCTCTTTAGAGATATTCTTTGCGCCAAGTTCTTCTAACGTAAAGGGTCCAAAGCGCTCTTTCCCATCCGTGTAATAGTATTTCGACATAGTTTTTCGGTTTGTTCAGCAAAATAAAAATAAACTCATTATTTATTTACTATCCACCCTCCTCTTTCATCAGCAGATCAGGCCTCCTCTCTTTCGTCCGCTCCACCGATTGCTCATACCGCCACTCCTCTATCTTCGCCTCGTGTCCGCTGAGTAAAATATCCGGCACCTTCAACCCTTCCCATTCCGCCGGTCGCGTATACACCGGAGGGGCTAACAGATTATCCTGAAAAGAATCCGTAAGCGCAGACGTCTCATCGTTCAACACTCCAGGAATCAATCGTCCAATCGCATCCACCAAAACCGCGGCAGCCAATTCTCCCCCACTCAACACATAATCGCCAATGGAAATTTCTTTCGTGATAAATCGTTCTCTGATCCGTTCATCAATCCCTTTGTAATGCCCACAGATGATGAGCAATCTTCCTTTCATCGACAACTGATTGGCCATCGATTGATTGAGCGCAACGCCATCCGGTGTTAGATAGATAATCTCATCATAAGAACCTTTCTCCTGTTGCATGCGGATCGCACGAGCCAATGGCTCTGCCATCATGACCATACCGGCTCCGCCACCAAATGCATAATCATCAATCTGCTTATAATGGCCCACACCAAACTCCCGCAGATCAATAACATGGATCTGCAGAAGCTGCTTATCCTTCGCGCGCTGAAGCATGGAATGGGAAAAAGGACCTTCCAGGAGCCCGGGGACTACAGCCAGGATGTCAATTTCCAACATCGCCAGGTAGGTTTAAAAAAGTTTACTTGATCGCCAACAGCTCAATCTCAAAGATAAGAGCCGAATAAGGCTGAATACTTCCTCCGGGGCTTCTTTCTCCATAAGCCAGTTGGTACGGAATGTATACTTTCCACTTGGAGCCAACCGGCATCATTTGAAGGATTTCCGTCCAGCCTTTGATCACCTGGTTTACAGGAAACTCAATGGGTTCGCCGCGATCAACCGAACTGTCGAATACGGTGCCATCGATGAGGGTCCCATGATAATGAACAAGTACCTTATCGGTGTCGGTGGGTTTGGGTCCGTCCCCGGCTTTCAGTATTTCATATTGCAGTCCATCCGGAAGCGTAGTGACTTCCTTGCGCAGTTTATTATGCGCCAGGTATTCTTCGCCGGCAGAGCGGTTGGCAGATCCCATTTTCGACTCTTTTTGTGCAGCATATTCCTGTACAATTTTCTGGCATTGTTCAGTGGCGATCAGACTCTTCTGCCCATTCATCGCAGCATTCAATCCCTGCTGAAAGATGTCGAGATTGATGTCTGTGAATCCTCCGGTTTTCAGATTGTTTCCAACCAAAACCCCAAGGCTGTAGGCCAGGCTGTCGGTGTTGTTTTTAAATTCCTGTGCTTTCAAATTAACTGTAATTAGTTGACTGATTAGTAGTAGTATAGCGATTATGTTTCTCATCATTTTTTCATTTCTGCGTAATACTGATAATAATAAGGTATGGTTTCAATGCCTTTATAGAAATTAAAGAGACCATAATGCTCATTGGGGGAATGGATATCATCCGTATCCAATCCGAAGCCAAGCAATACGGTTTTCACTCCAAGAACATTTTCAAATAATGCTACAATCGGGATACTTCCTCCTGACCGTTGAGGCAATGGATCCGTACCGAAAGTTTTGTTCATCGCTTTGAAAGCGGCTTTGTATTCTATGGTATCGGTAGGCGTTACGGCAGGCTCTCCTCCATGATGAGCCATCACTTTCACCCTGACGGAAGGTGGTGCAATCCTGATCATATGTTCCGTAAACATCCTGGTGATTTTATCCGGATCCTGGTGAGGCACAAGACGCATGCTGATTTTAGCCGATGCCTTCGATGGCAAAACGGTTTTAGCTCCCTCTCCCATATATCCTCCCCAAATACCGTTAACATCCAGCGTGGGGCGAATGGAGGCACGCTCCAGGGTGGTATATCCTTTTTCCCCCATCAATTCCTCGACATTCAATTCTTTCTTATAGGCCGCTTCACTAAATGGTGCCTTATTCATTTCCCGACGTTCATCATCCGATACCTGATCGACATCATCATAAAATCCGGGAATAGTAATATGGCGGTTTTCATCATGCAGGCTGGCAATCATCGAACACAAAACATTCGCCGGATTCGCAACAGCACCGCCATATACACCGGAATGCAAATCTTTGTTCGGACCAGTCACTTCTACTTCCATATAACTCAGTCCCCGCAAACCTGTAGTGATGGAAGGAACATCATTGGCAATAATACTCGTATCAGAAACCAAAATGACATCAGCTCCCAATCTGTCTTTATTTTCTTCCAGGAAAGCGCCAAGATTAGCGGACCCGACTTCTTCTTCTCCTTCAAACATCACTTTGACATTACAGGCAAGCGCATTGGTAGCCAACATGGATTCGATAGCCTTCACATGCATATACAATTGTCCTTTATCATCACAGGATCCCCTGGCCCAGATTTTTTCATCCTTGATCACCGGTTCAAACGGAGGTGAATTCCAAAGATTTAATGGATCGGCCGGCTGCACATCATAATGGCCGTAAACGAGAATAGTGGGTATGGATTCGGAAACGATCTTGTGTCCGATCACCACCGGATGTCCTTTGGTCGGGACTATCTCCACGCCTTCCATTCCTATCTTTTTCAACTCAGCACTCAACCATCCTGCCGCCCGTAAGACATCTTCTTTGTGCCTGGTATCGGCACTGACCGAGGGTATCCTTAAAAAGTCCAGCAATTCGTCTAAAAAGCGCTGGCGATTGGACTGAATATAGGCTTGTACAGCTTCCATGGTTCTAATTTCTTTTTTTACAGGATTAGATCATAAACCGGTAAATTCTCCAAATGAATGGCGTGCAAGGTACATATTACCTCCAAAATCGGCAGGCCGCAAGAATGTCAATAAGGTATTAACATTCACATTCCGGCATAGATACACGCAATCGGTCGGCGAAGCGGAACAAAACTCTATTTTTGGGTGGCAAATACTATAGGGCCCACAACGATCCAAATGATCCGGAGATTATACCTGCTGACAGGAATTTCTTGTTTTTTAACCATTCTCGTACATGGCCAGCAGATTATTGTCAATAGTAATGGCGACAAGATCATCATGTATCCGGATGGTTCATGGCGGGCTGTAGAAGCACAAGACTCCCTTTTACTCAGGCAAAATCTTCAGAAGGCGGAACCTATCCTGGGCCGCGATGCACAATCCGATATGGGAAACAGCCGCAATAAAGCCGAGGAACAAAATTTTCTCGTCCGGCAGGCCCAGGAACTGAAGAACCTTGTTCTCGAAGAAGATAAAAAAGTGCAGGATGAATTTCGCGAAGCCACCAATGCACAATTTAAAGCGGCTGAATTATTGCACAATGCGGAAGCCAATAAGAACCTGATCGAACCAGACCATCTCCTTTCCCTTGATCAGGATTATGATAAAGCTGTAAAAGCATTAAAAGCGGCCAAACTCAAACAAAAAGCAATCCGGAGACTTGGCGGCGATGCTATCACCCTGGCCGATGACCCGGAAAAAATCAGGAAGAAGGATATCGATCAACTGAAATCGAAATACAACCTCTTCCTGACGAACTATGAGCACACGGCAGTACCCTTCTCAACTAATGAGAAAACATACCATGCCGTCACTAAATCATCCAGCTCCAGGAGAGAAAATTCAGCTTCCGGATTGACAGCAGCCAACTCTCCCCCATCTTCCGCAAAATCAACAGCAGAATCATATTCCTTGCTCCCGCCTGGTGACCAGGTGAGAAATTATACAGCTGCACCTTATTCCTGCAAAATCAGAATTGACACCCTTGATAAAGAAGCCAAACGACGCCAGGTCCAGGTAGCTCCTTCATTGATCTTTACCCACACCGATCCCGATCTCCGTCCCTACTTAAAGGACAAGGAATTAATTACCTGCAAAGGTTCTTTATTACAAATCGGCCCCTATATGTACCTCGCTGTGGAATTTCAAATCGGCAGCTCGCATTCCCAAAATAATTTTGGCGCCCTCCAAAAAGATAGTTTATTACGTTTTAAATTACTCAATGGGGATTATGTTTCCTTATACAATATCAAATCTGATCGCGGTCACCTGGATACGTACAGTGGAAATACGGTCTTCAGCGGACAATATGCTTTGGGAAAACAAGAAATTAAAAAGCTGAATTCTTCAGGCCTGGACAAGATCCGGGTAATGTGGGCCACCGGCTTTGAAGATTATGATGTCTACTGCATCGATTTTTTCAAGAATCAATTGAATTGCCTGAAAGGAGCTAATTGACCTGATATGTTGGGATTAAAACTGGCGACAGACCCACGATGGGTCAACCTGGCTGAAATGTCTTTGGAAGAAATTTTAACGGATCATGCTTATTGTGAACAAAAAGCAGCGACCTCCTGCATCAGTTTAATCCAATCCTTTCCAGACAAAATAGAACTGGTGAGTGCATTGGCCCCGATCGTTACGGAAGAATGGGGTCACTTCAGGCTGGTCCTGGCCGAACTCAAAAAGCGGAACTTATCCCTGGGCCGCCAACGAAAAGACGAGTACGTCAATGCCTTGATGCAATATGAGCGAAAAGGAGGCACACGGGATCAGCGCTTGTTGGAGCGACTCCTGATCTGTGCATTGATAGAAGCCCGTAGCTGCGAACGATTCCGATTACTTTCGCTCCATATTTCAGAAGATCCCCTCAAAGCGTTTTATCATGGTTTCATGATATCAGAAGCCGGGCATTACCGGCTCTTCATTGACCTCGCCAATCAATACGCATCGCCCGAAGAAGTCAAAACCAGGTGGCAGGAATACCTCCACCAGGAGACCCAGATCATGAAAGATCTTTCTTTACGGGGCGATCGGATGCATTAATTCATCTGATCGACGCGAATCAGCTGCAACTGAACTCCACTATTGTTAAAAACCTCCGTCCCCGTCAGGACCACCATCTCATCGTTGAAGATGACATTCCATTCGCTTTGCTTCTCATTTTTATCATTGGGCTTGAGGTCAAGTATGCGCATGTCATGATTGTATCCCCAAATCCCGGTGTACATCAGATTTTTTCCTTTTCCCCATTTATAGGTTCCATCTGGTAGGAGGTCAACCCACTGATCTTTATAGGGCTGATCCTTGGGATCCTGCCCGGGAACAAAAGCCCCATTGATTTTGAACATTTTATAAGTCAAAAAAGTATAATCATGCCCAAGATTAGAATCCACCTTGCCGGACGGGGTAGCGGTAGCCGATGAGGGCGATGGACTGGTCTGGTTTTGGTCCCTGGGTCCTGAATTAGTGGATTCAAAGCGGGGAGGGTTGATGGTGTCGCTCGAACTGGAAGCGGCTGGAGTGGCAGCTGCAGCAGAGGTGTCAGGCTCTTGCTGAACAGGCGTATCCCGCTTACATGCACCCCAAACGGATACACAAATCAAAAAAGAAAGTATATAAAATGATCTCATTACCATTACATTTAGAGCACAAAATTAGATATCTGGGGCAGAAAATCAACAAGATGTTTAAAGTCACCTATCTAATGATCTCCTAACGCCACAGCCATTGAACCAAATCCATCAGTCGCTGGAAAAATCATTGAAGGTTTTTCGGATTTCCCGGCAGAGCCGATTATTGCTGGGCATCAGTGGGGGCATCGATAGCATGGTCATGCTCCATGCCCTTCATCACCTGGAATATTCGCTGGCCGTGGCACACGTCAACTTCCAATTACGCGGCCTTGCGTCCGATGAAGATGCCCGGTTGGTACAGGACTGGTGTACCAATCACCAGGTTCCTTTTTTTCTGAAAGAAATCAATACTAAAAAATTTGCTGAACAGGCAAACCTCAATACACAACTGGCCGCCAGGAAAATCAGATACGAATGGTGGGAGCAGTTGCTCGAGGAACACAATTTTGATTTCCTGGCTACAGCGCACAATCTGGACGACCAAATGGAAACTTTTTTTATCAATGTATTGCGCGGCACAGGTATCAAAGGCCTTTTAGGCATTCCGCCGGGAAGAAATTATTTTATCCGGCCGATGTTATCCATAAGCAGGAAAGAAATCGAAGCGTATGCAAATGAATACCGGGTCAGCTATCGAACCGACAGCTCAAATCTCACGGATGATTATCAACGTAATCGCATCCGTCATCACCTTATGCCTATGCTGGCAGATCTGTCTACGGGTTTTGCCTCCCGGATGAAGCACAATCTCCTTCGATTGCAAAAAGAGTGGAATTCCTGGGATTATGCCTACCGGGAATGGATGGGTCAGCATATAGTTCCATTGCAGGACGCGTTTGTAATTCACGGCCATGCTCAACAGGAAGGGTTTCTATTGCGCTGGCTGGAAGAAAAAGGAATGCCCTGGAACCTTGCATTCGATTTTATTGCTGCTGAAGGTCACTCCGGACATGTGCTGCAGAAGGATGGTGCCAGGTTGTCAAGAACGGCGACAGGATTTTATTTTGAAAAAATAAAAGAAGCCGAATCCCTGATTGTAACACATCCCGGGACTTATTCAACCGGTGATTTCATTTTTACCATTTATCCGGGTGATCCGCAAAAAATCAATATGGGAGACAACCCTGCGGAAGAATTCATTTCATCCTCCGTCGTGACCTTTCCGTTATTTCTGCGGCCGGTTAAGCCGGGGGATGTATTTCAACCTCTCGGCATGCATGGTCATCAGAAAAAATTGCAGGACCTGCTGGTCGACCACAAACTGGACCCTCATCAAAAAACCCGCGTAAGGCTGCTGACCAATGATCATCATATCCTCTGGGTAGCCGGGATTCAATTGGATGAGCGCGCTAAAATCCACCCGGATGATGAAGCCGTATATGTCGTGACGCTGAAAAACTTATCCGCTTAGCGGTGAATGGCGAATATCAGGACAACAGAAATCACGGAAAGGATGATGCCATACATGAATATCGTGTAACACATCCGGAGATAGGAAAACTTATTACCAATCGTTTTACCCAGGAAAAACAAATCCCGCATGATCGTGGAATCCATGATATCACCGTCTGACAGCGTGGCGATCATGCCTTTTTCATATTCATCAAAACTCATTTTATAAAAATTGCCAAAGAAAAAGAGATTTGATTTTTTGGCCAGGATGCTTTCCATCGAACTATATCCCTTCATCGGGATAGGGCGCGTCGCCAGCGTGGCGAATATCATGGAGATGACACATACCGAAAGCAACAAGATCATGGGAATAAGCAGAGCCTTGTTACTGGCCACTTCCTTGCCTAAAAGCGGTATAGCAAAAGTGATGATCAGCGCATTGACGGATAACATGATGTTGGCCTTATTATCTGCCATGCTGCTCAGGTTAATATGATTACGCAACGCTGTCCTGAATTGCGTTTGCGTGGACTTGCTGCCGGCGATCCTTTTCGTTATTTTATCTCTCTTCTGATCCTTGTCTTCCTTTTTTTCAGATTGCTTAATTTCCTCTTTCAACATTCGCCTGTTTTCCGCCTTCATTTCGGAATACCGTTGCTTACCTGCCTCAGAAAAATATTCGTGCTCTTCTAAAAATCGAAGGTTCTCCAGGTTCCAGTCTTTTTTAGAAATCAGGGCCTTTTGCAAGACATTCAATTCCTTCCTCAGGCTATTGGTATAAATTTTAAAATACGTCTTACCCAGTGAACTGGTGTCTGCATCTTTAATCAACGCCTCAAGTTTATTCCTCGGTTTGGTATCTATTTTGGTCACCTCGATCAGGCCAAGGATCGTATTGAGCTTTTCTTCCGGATAATTCCATTGCGTAAGGAACTCTTTAGCTAATCGTTTCCCTACATCCTCATGGCCGGAATAAGTTTCAGAAAAACCGACATCATGGAACAGGGTAGCCAAATTGAGCATTTCCAGGTCACCGTTGGTCACCCCTTCCTGGCGAGCCAGGAGTAGCGCCTCATCCCTCACTGAGCAAGTGTGTGACCAATTGTGGTAGGTATAAATGTCCGAGGGTATTTTCTTTTCAAAGATCTGCCGCACGAAATCCTCAGCTGCAGTAATGATATCAGGTTGGTCCACGTCCCCCATTCCTCCAAAATTATACCGTTTTTTGATGTTTGCACCTTTTGATCCGCTGAAGGGCGACCTGAATGAGAGCGTATTGAAAAGTAAAATCTAATCCCATAACGCATGACTTTAAACCAAAATAACCTGAATATGGGAAGCCTCTGCTTCAAAATCATTCATCCTTATTGACCCCTCCCGGTAAAAAATAAAATATCTGGCTGAAAACGGGCAAGTCGATTTTCATTTGGACTAACAAAACCTGAAAAGAAAATAAAGCTATTGACCCGGATCTGAAGTACCGTCCACATCACCAATTTTGATAGCCATGATTTGAATCTCATTTTGGGGTCCGGGCGGAAGTGAATCCAGTTCAATTTCCGGCGGATTAAATCGCCATGCGGGGGAGGAAGGCAGATATTGTATTTTTCCTAAAATCAATTTAAGGAGGACCAGGATATCCCCGACCGTGATGTCGCCATTGTTGGTGGCATCGGCAGCGATCAATTGCCAGTTTTCCGTAAAAATCTGTTTCGCCAGCAAATGTTTCTGAATATCCAGCAAATCAAAAACATTCAATCCGTTAGCGGGATTATCTGATTTTTCAGGAGTAAAAATGTATTGCGCATTTCGGTTGGTATGCGCCAATTCAAAACTTCCGTCTTCACCTGTGATAATATCGTGCTCCGTGGCACCGGATACATGAACCTTGACATTTTTGACCGGCCTGCCGAACGGATCATTGATCACGCCATGAATATCCACGAAATCGGCAGCTGATATATTGGGAATGGATTCCACTGTCATAGCTCCTGTAGCCTCCGGATCCAGCCAGTCTTTGAGCCGCGTAGGCGGGGTTGATCCTAATGACCAGGATTTGGCAAATCGTCCGATGTAAGTGTTGTTAATGTCTTCACAACCCTGTGTTCCTCCATGGAGCTGCCCGATCAAATGGTAATGCTGATTATAGGCACCTCCTCCGGATGATCCCTTTTCATGTCCGCCCTCCGTGAACCTGAGGTGAAAGTGATGATTAGCCGGGGTAGAATAACCTTCGGCCCATCCAATTTGAAAAGGGTGAATATTCGCTGAATCGGTACAGGTAGAAAACTTACGGATATCCGCATTGGGATGATGGACCAGGTATGTGGTATCCGGGGCATTGATGGAATCCCGATCCCACCCTGCAAAAGTAACCTGCTCATCAACCGGGATATCATTGTCCAACAATACCAGGAGGAAGTCGGAAGCCTGGCCGGAAGCTTTTAGCTGACAACCGGTGAGTGAAAAATAGGCTGGCTCCGTAGGTGGATTCGCACAATCCGGAGAGGCATATTGAAAATCAAATCTCCACATGTCATAATACGGCGTAAAGTCATAGGTGCAATGATATGCCGTTAATAAGAATGGGGTCTTGTCATTCCTGGTGGTGTTCAGGAGAGTACCGGAACACCAACCAATGCCTTCTTCCATCACCAATCGTATCCGCACATCACTATTCGAAATTAGCCGCGAAAGTGAATCTGTTTTGCATGCCGCATTCGGATGACATGGCAACGCTGTGCCAAATCCAATGGCCCGATCGTGAGAGGAATGAACGGGTTCGAAATAAATATTTTCAATGTTGATTTCAGTTTTATCCGGACCTCCATCCCGTTCCCTCCAAACCAATTCTGTCGATTCCGGATCAAAGGGTGGTGTCAGAAAACGGTCTTTTCCTGTATGCTTTAAATCGGCTACTAAATTTCCTGTGTGTATATCCATGAGATAAATGGATTCAGCAGGATCAGTATCTTTTATTTTCACCAGGCATTCAATCAGGCAGGGTTGGTCAAGAACTAAATGGAATACCGTTGGTCCACTATTTTCCGGATGCAACACAGCAGTAGTGATATTGGTCTTCAGGCTCATGATGTCGAGCCTGCCATCAAATTTTTCATGCCAGTTTGATTCATCCTGCGGTGACCATTGAATATGGATATTCCTTTCCTCCTGCCGTGATGATACTGTCATAGTCACGGAAGCAGGTATTTGAGCACCGATGATGTGGAAAGTCCCAACAACCATCAGGACAGCATAAATCACTATATGGAGAGCAGAATTAGCTTTGACGGGTGAGCATTTCATCATCCATGCAAAAGTAACACGATATGCCGTACATCTCCCATGATCATTTAGCAAATAACTTCCCAATATCCCTGAAAGATTTGAATTCCAATGCATTGCCACACGGATCAAGGAAAAACATGGTGGCTTGTTCACCTGGCTGACCAACAAAGCGTACATAGGGCTCAATGATAAATTTCACATCGGTTGATTTCATTCGAACTGCCAGTATTTCCCATTCCTCCCATGGTAACACGACACCGAAATGCGGGATAGGGACCTCATGCCCGTCTACCGGGTTATGATGCAGAGCCCCATTTGTTTTAGGTTGATAATGAATCACCAATTGATGCCCATACAGATCATAGTCTGTCCATAATTCATCAGTACGACCTTCCGGGCATCCAAGTACCTGGCCATAAAACTGACGCGCCGCACTCAGGTCATCAACCGGAATCGCAAGATGAAAAGGATAAATGACTGAACTCATGATGTGTATTTTATGAAATTAAAAGTTATCCTCGAAATTGTTTAAGGATAATATACCGGGTGACCCACCTGATCATTCGGTCAAAAAATGAAAACCTGAAAGCCAGACGAACGACCCATGGTGACCATCGATAATAAACATTAATAAATATTTTTCCTGCGATGGTTTTAGCCAACACCTGGTCCCTGAATTCAATCATGACTTGATATTCCCTGCTTCCCCTGCCGTAACAGTAAGTAACAAAATAACAGGCTTCCCCCCTAAGGTTCGCAGACAGGTGATAGGTCTTTGGTATTTCCTCCCGCTCATGATACGTGACGACCACTTTCCCGCCTAAAGGACGATCACCAACCCTGGCCGTTTTAAACATAGCATTGGTCTTGATCGTCGCACCGGCATATAAAAGGCCAGAAACAAAATCCTCTTCACCCCATTGATCAGCGGAGATTTGATTTTGCCGGTGATCAATCAATACGGGCAATTCAAGATAGAGATAGACATTTCTCTCACTTGGATTTGAAATTCTGATCTCCAGGTTATACCACTCCTTTCCAACGCCTTCCACGGGCACCCATTTTGCTTTTAACTTCATTTCACTCTTTTCATCGCCATCCTCCCTGGTGAATGTCGGAGCCGGAGAATATTCCAGGTGGCTCTTCCCTTCGAAGAAAAGCTGACAAATACCTTCATAGAGATTATTCCAGTCCCACAATTCCACATCCTCAATTATAGCATAAGTCCTGGCTTCGGGAGAAAATGAACCGTTCGTAATGACCCAGGCCTGATTAGATTGGTACAACTGGCGAGCCTGAATGGCTTTTCGGATCGCCTCCTTATCAACAGGCGCCTGGCCGTCGACAGGAATAGGGATAATCACCAGCCAGGTATCATCTTTTTTTGCCCGCACATGAGGGCCCAGATCAACACTGGATACGGTCGGTAAAACCTCATATCCATCTAATTGAAAGAGGTACCGGACAAAATTTCCAAAGTCTTCCGGAGACAAATGGCTGAAGCGATCCGGAATGGATTCGAGTAAGAAACGGCGTGGATCCGAAGGGGGAAAGGTCATGTATGGCAGAAAAATAATAATTTCGGCGCTCGATAGATAATAAATATTTGAAATATGAAACTGAAGCACTTCCTATACCTCCCCCTTTTGGCCAGTCTTTTGCTCACTGCATCCTCCTGCGCCAAATCCTGTAAAAGCAAGACTGTACAGGAATCCACTACCGCTGTAATTGATGATGAACTCAAAAAACTGGACAAGGATCAGTTTTCTACCGAGATGAAAAAACGGGGAACAGTCATTATCGATATTCGCCAACCCCAGGAGTTTGAACAAGGACATATTGAAGGGGCGGTCAATCTTAATTTCTTTGATCCCCAATTTAAATTCAACCTCCTCGAACTGGACAGGGATAAGTCCTATTGCATCTATGACAAGGGGGAAGCCAAAGCTTTCCGGGCTATGAAGTTTATGGAGGATAATGGATTTAAGAAAGTACTGATGCTTAAAGGAGGCTACAAAGAATGGTCCACGGTACATGCCGGAGATGAAAATGCCGATAAATAACTATTAACACAAACGACTGATAGTCTGGCAGATCACTACTTATCTGCCTCATGTATCGCTTGATGTTAAAGCACCCGATAACTTTTCTACAGCGTCAAGCCTCAAGTCGGTGATCTGGAAAGAATTACAATAAAATTACCTCAACCAGGATTAAGTTTATATCATACAACACGGTGACCTTGGCGATTCGGTATTTTTTTCCAATCCTTACGATGGCAGGCCTGATCCTGATGGCATCATGCAAGCCATCCTCTTCATCCATTCCAAAGAATGACGTGGCTGCCTTTAACGCCTATTGGAACCAGGGCAAAGCCGAAATTTCCACTTTTAAGCTCAGCCAATCCCGATATGGCAATCAATATGATGGCACCGTCATACTCCTGTTTGTAAATGAAGATTTCAGCCGTCTTCGGGAAGTCAAAATGGATGAACCGGAAAAACGTCCTTCGGATGTGGTTAAAGTGCTGAAGTGTAACCTGAACAAGGAATTTATCACCGGCATTTATCAATATAATTTGATGAGTTCGGTATACACTCCCCTCGACTATGAAAAAGATCCGCACAGTCTGAAATTGGTGGCCAGTTCACAGGACTGGTCCGGGCAAACTTATCTACAGGCGAATTGGAAAGGATACAGGTATGACGTTCACCGGTATTCCTATTTTGATAAAGAAGGGGACCTGGAAACCAAAGTGACCAATACCTGGCTGGAAGATGAATTGTGGACAAAGATCCGCATAGGTCCTGATAGACTGCCTCTGGGAAAAATCAAAATAATGCCGGCAGCCTTTTTCATAAGCCTCAATCATTCTTTACTGAAAGTGTATGATGCAATAGCCACCCTGAAAGAGGAGAATGGGCAATACACTTATGTACTCGAATACCCGGATCTGGGTCGAACCATGACGATCCTTTTTCAAAAAGAATTCCCACATAAAATCACGGGATGGAAAGAAACTTATGGGAAAAATGAAACTACCATTGCTACACTCTCCAGGACCATCCTGTCTGATTACTGGAATCATAATCACCCCAATGATCAAGATCTCCGCGACTCACTGCAACTTGCCAAATAAAGCCGGGACGCTAACAGCCCGCTTTTGCCGTATGCACATAGGCAATGGGTTTCCCGGGCGACCAGATAATATGTAATCCCATTGGAGGCAGGATTGTGGTATCCTCTTCCTTTACCCATCCTTCAGCCTCAATTCCCACAACATGGATGCAGTCACCTCTCTTTTCAATTACACCCAGCCAACTTCCTTCAGCTACAGTTGCAACAGGAATGGCGTCAGCAGAAGGCCCGTTATAAATTGGGGTGGATTTTTTATTGGCGATCAGATGGGATTGAATCATAATAATGGAACTCTTCTACTCAGTCCTGCCCTATAAATAAGGAAGGAAAGGAAAGGTTTCCATGAAAACGACCAACAGGCCCCTAAAGATTATGACCTGGTGTAAATAGTCTATAAATTTTTAGACAAATGAATAGGACGTGGAAATTCTATTACGGTCTGATGCTCTCCTTTTCCGCTAATTCTTTCAGATTGACCACGCTTTGATAAGGATTTTCAGTGGCATGGAAATTAGCCAACCAGGGCGGAATGTGGCCTCCCGGATTATTGATCAGGACATATTCCAGGTTGCACCGATGATCCGGCCTGTTCTGCACAGACCAATAGCCTTCATATTGTTTGATTTGTATGGCATCGGTTCGTTTTTCAATAAAATTGGGTACTGACCTGAATTCTACATCAGAGTTCGCGACAGACTGATGCACGCCCATCTTGGAGACCTGGTACCTGTTCTGCATGGGCCAGGTAGCATCCTCCAGAATAAAAACATAGTAATCTGAATCCGACTGGTTAAGGAGGTAACTTTCCTGGACATGGTTCATCCAATTCTTGTATTTATTGAAGGCCGTGAGGATTTCCATGACCTTTTCCATCGGGGCATTGATCGTGGTGGTGACCTTCACTTGTTTGAAAGGTGAGGTGGACTCCAGCTGAGTATACACCTGCACACCATCTTTATCCATTTCCAATTCCCACTGGTCGGCGCCGGCGTATATTTTAATGGAGTAACAAACGAGGAGAATACTGAAGAATAAGAGATTAGTAAGTTTCATTTCATGCTTTGGATTAAAGATAAGGAATGAAAAGATCTGATTTAGGGTTCAATGACTTTGAATGAGTTCAAAAATTTATTCATCTGATCTTCCGGTTTATCTTTTGACCATCCGAATGCCTGCAGCCCGTAATATTTGTCTTTGGTCAGGATACAATTTCCCCTCACCATGCCATCCCCATTCCGATAGGAAGCTTTCCACACACAAACGTCCTGGTTGGCTTCACGTTGAATATCCATATATACCAGTGAACCGGAAATGGAAGTCAGGATCGGATCAATCGTGTTTTCAAAAAAATCCCGCAGGTAAGTATCATCACGAGGATCTTCAGATTCGGGAACCTGGTAATAATCCACCACGAAAGCAATGGCCAATAGACTATCCATCACCGATCCGCCGGAATACTGGTGATATTGTATTACGTCCGTCTCCGTTGGAACTTCCTTCATATGATCAGTTAACGTATATGGAGTCAGGATCTTGAAGCCGGCTTCCGGATGCATGCTCCACGTCCAGACTGGCTGGGTGGACGTCATAAGAGGAAACATCAAGAACACCAGTAAGCGCACGTTGAATACGTATTTTGTCCTGAAATTAAATTACTAACGAACAGCCTCATCTTTATGTTACAGGAGAGACGTAAACAAAACCTGTATTCTTGTCTAAACATAATCGCTTTGTTTCTCACCCTGGTATCCTGTCGACCCGATTCTAGCAGTTTTTCAGGAGAAAAAGCAACCTATCTGGCTGATTATGAAAGTCCCCTGCATTATTGGGGCTATATCGATACGACCGGCAAACTGGCTGTCCCATCCCTGTATGATGAAGAGGGCCGCTTTTCAGAGGGTAAAGCCGCGGTCAACAAAGACGGCCTTTGGGGTTATATAGACCGGACGGGAAAGTTGATTATCCATCCCCAATTCAGATCGGCCTACCCTTTTCACGAAAATCGCGCAAGGGTGAAACCTTTTAACATGCCGGAATCCTTCGTCTCGCCTTCAGGAACCCTCATTTCTTCCCCCACCTGGAATGCCACAGATGATTTTTCAAATGGCCGTGCTCGAGTGAAATCAGGAGGCTTATACGGCTTCATTGACACGACCGGGAAAGTGGTGATCAACCCGACATTCTCCAGGGCCTGGGATTTCGATCATCATATGGCCATTGTAGAATCACAAGGAAAGCAAGGAGTAATTGACCTTTCCGGAAATTACCTGATCCCACCAGATTATGATCATATCATTGCTGCGCCTATGTTTGCCCTGGTTTTAGCGATACATGAAAATAATTCAGCAGTACTTGATCTTTCAGGTCAGGTATTGGTTCAGATTCCGCAGGCCTCGGCTCAGGAAACCGATGGTCACCTGATCTCTCTTCACCAGAAGGGTAAAATGTGGTTGTACGATCTAATGGGGAAAAAAATGTTGCCGGGTGATGGATATGATCAGCTCGTGTATCTGGGTGATCAATGTTGGGCCGCCAAAAAGGATAGTGTATACCATCTGCTGAATGATGAAGGAATGGAAATCAATTCCCTGGCCTATACCCAGATCAATAAATTCGAAAATAGAATGGCCGTTTATCAGCGTGATCAATTTTGGGGTTACCTGGATGCCTCAGGAAAGGAATTGACTACACCTACCTTTGGATTAGCCTGGGATTACCATGATGGTTTTGCGCGTGTCGCATTCAAAGATGGTATTGCCTACCTCAACCAAAATCAGGACATTGCGTTTTATCCGCCAGCGGGAGCAATGGATATACGCGATTTCAATGAAGGATATGCTCCGGTTCAAATGATCAAAGAATGAATATGGCCAGGAACCATTTTGAGAAATGCAGATTTGCAATGAATATCACTTTGCTGCTATTCCTGGTCAATGCCTGCCGACAGGCACCCTCCAGTATTGTCCCAGGTGATAAATCCAACATAGGTACTAAAGGCATGGTGGTGACCGCTCACCCCTTAGCCAGTGAAGTCGGATTGGAAATTTTACAGGAAGGTGGAAACGCTGCCGATGCGGCCGTGGCTGTTCAGTTTGCCCTGGCTGTCGTCTATCCGCGCGCCGGTAATATTGGAGGTGGTGGTTTCATGATGTACAGGGATTCTACCGGCGAAATTTCATCGCTCGATTTCCGGGAAACCGCGCCACTGGCTGCAACGAAAGACATGTATTTGGATTCAAACAAGAATGTCATAGAAGGCCTGAGCCTTAATGGAATCCTCTCCGCAGGCGTGCCCGGGTCCGTGGCCGGCATGTACGAAACTCATTTGAAGTATGGCAAATTGCAGCCCTGGTCAAGATTGGTTGAACCTGCTATCCGGCTGGCGAAAGAAGGCTTTCACCTCACCGCAATGGATGCTAAATTTTTAAATGAATCGCGTGACGCTTTCCTCAAATACAATAAAACAGAAATACCCTTTGTGCGTACAACGCCATGGAAAGAAGGCGATCTTCTCCTGCAGGAAGACCTGGCGGTTACGCTCCAGGCCATTGCAGATATGGGAGCCGCGGGATTTTATGAAGGTAAAAATGCAATGACACTGGATTCATTCAGTCGGCATCATCATGGAATCATTACCAAAGAAGACCTGGCCGGTTACAAAGCGATTTGGAGAACTCCCATAGTCAATCATTGGCATGATTGCGACATTTATTCCATGGGACTTCCCTCCAGCGGCGGAATTGTGTTGGGGCAAATCCTCAAAATGATTGATCATCGTTTGATCGACAGTCTGGGTGCCCGGGATATACAAAATGTCCATCTCGTATTGGAAGCGGAAAGAAGAGCCTATGCCGACAGGGCTGCCTTTTTAGGCGATGGCGATTATTTCCAAGTACCGGTGGATAGTCTGTTGAATGAAAAATACCTGGAGGCCAGGTTTAGTGATTTCAGTAAGGACAGCGCCACCAAAAGCGCAAAGGTGATTTCGACTGCAGCAAAATTTTCAAGGGAACATTTTGAAACCACCCACCTGTCTATCGTTGACGCCAATGGCAATGCTGCCTCCGTGACCACTACGCTCAATAATAATTTCGGTTCTAAAGTTTGGGTGACGGATGGCGGATATTTTCTAAATGATGAAATGGATGATTTCAGCGCCAAACCCGGCGAACCCAATCTCTTTGGTCTCATTGGTGGTAAAGCCAATGCCATTGAGCCCGGCAAACGGATGCTCAGTTCAATGTCGCCCACCATCATTGAAAAAAACGGAAAGCTCTGGATGGTACTCGGCTCTCCCGGTGGCTCAACGATCATTACTTCCGTCTTGCAGGTTTTCCTCAACGTGGAAGATTTTGATATGACCCTTCCTGATGCCGTCTCTACCTTGCGATATCATCACCAATGGCTACCCGATGAAATCACTTACGAAGAAGGCGCCTTCTCCGCTCCTCTTACTGAAAGCCTGAAAGGCATGGGATACAAACTTCATCCCATTGAAAAAATCGGGTTGGTTGAAGCCATCCTGATCGATTCGGAAGGTAAACTCCACGGTGTTGCTGATCTCAGGAGTGAGGGTCGGGCGTCAGGATGGTAAAGGATTTTAGGTTTTCTCTTCATGATGCCGGACTGAATAAACCTGGCAAGTTTGTATAAGTTTCCGATAGGCTTCCGATTCCGACAGGATATCTTCCACCCCGATTAAAACAAATTGCTGTCTGGCCCGGGTGACCGCCACATTCAATTTCCGGTCGATACCTTCCGCATTTAATGACGAAATCCTTTCAAGCGCTCCGGGATTATTGACGGCACAAGACATGATGATGATGTCCCTGGCTCCACCCTGGTATCGCTCCACCGTATCCACAGTAATATCACGGATGTCGATATTCCGTTGATGGGCAAGATGGAGAATGGCAGCTATCTGGGCGCGGAAAGGGGTGATGACACCGATCGTCCAATCCAGATCATGATGCTGTAATACAGCTCGCCAATACCCAATAATAGTTAATACACTTTCCGCTTCCCTTTGGTTGGTTTTGGTATATACTTCCTGCAAACCGGCAGTAGCCGGTACAAATAGCAACCGGGAAGAAAATAAGGCATCGGTCTCCTCGCTGAATACATTGTTCAATGAAATTTGCTGTCGTTCAGGATCAATGCATTTCAACTGACCCTGGTAAACATATTGATTGATATAGTCCATGATTTCCGTGTGCATCCGGCCTTGCTCATGCAGAGATCCGATGAGGTGATGCCATGATTTTCCCTGGAAGTACCGGTAGAGCCGCTCAAAATAGGACATGCTGAGATCAGTTAATCCTATTGGATTCGCCCATACCGATGATGTCGGAACCGTTACCGTTACTTTTGGTTGAGTTGAAACCGCAGGCAATTGCATGTGGTCCCCGATCAGGATCACTTTATCCGTTTGGGTTAATAAACCAATGATCGCGGGTTCCAGCAATTGGGAAGCTTCATCTATGATCATGACGTCAAAATGAACCAATTCAAAAAGTTCAGGCTTGCCATGAATGGATGCGACGGTGGCGACCACAATCCTGTTTTCTACCAGCAATTTCTTTATTTCGGATCTTCTGGTCATGGGATCAATCACGTTATCGATCAATCGATGACGATACATTTCCCCGGTGGCTGCCTTTGATCCTATCCTGATATAATGATCGGCTATTCCGTGACCTAATTGATGCAGTGATGCACATATTTCATCTACTGCCCTGTTGGTGTAAGCTAACAGGAGAACCCGCGATGAGGTGTGCTGAAAATAATGGGCCACCCAATGCTTTAGCATCACACTGGTCTTGCCTGTCCCTGGCGGACCCCACAACAGGTAAAGGAATCCGGCTTCGAGCGCCTCCTGAAAAATTACCTTTTGAGTGGAAGTCAAATCTTCCGGTATAATCTGTTCCTCGGGTTGTTTTTTAGCCGGTAAATGATGTAGTCCCTGGATGAGGTTTCGTTTATTCCGGTCCGCACTGGCCCACGCCCATAAGGATTGATATAAGGCCCTGAAACTGCTATCCAACAGGTCATGCTCTATATTCCATCGATGCACGGAGGTTATTTGTTTGGTATTGACCTGGTTGTTACGAAGCCGGAGAACAACAGTGTCGGCATCAATGGAAATAATATTCGCCCGATGCAATTGATATTTCGTGGGATCAGCTTCCTTGTCGTCAGAAAAAGGATAAAGGACGGCAATATCACCTGCCCTGAAATTAGCCAATGGGTTGGTTCCGACTCCCTTTCGAAATACGAGGATGGTCTGATGATCCTGTTTTTGTATCTCCTGCAATTGCAGTTCACGCAAAATCTGATACCCTTCTTCTTTAATCGATACGCTATCCAGCCACAAACCGGCCAGTCCGCCCGCTCCTTCCTCGGATGCATTGCCTATTCTGGCCAGCATATGCTCGCGCGCCGCGAAGGCTGAAAAAGCTTTCAGGTATTCCTTTTCTCCCAACGTGAGTCCGGAATAAACTTCATGAAAACGAATGATGTCTTTTTTCAAAAAACCTTTTAAGCTCTCATACAGTCCCGGATCGATCTCCGCCAGGATGTCCCGTGCCGCAAGCCGGTCAAGTTGAATTAACCTGAACTGCAGCAAGACAAGCTGATTACGATTGTGAATGGTTTCCTTTTGGATGGCTTCTACGGATACAGCATAACGCAGCGGATTGGCGGCCATGGCGGAATAAAGAATAAAATTGGCGCGATAATGATTCGGTCCATGCACAGCTTTAATCAGCAATTCATACAGCAGGGTCTGATGATAATTTGTACTGCTGAGTCCATAACTATTCGGTTTGAACGGTTTCCCGCTTTTCAGTTCGATGATGGAGGCCGTCCGTTCTTCTTCATGCTGAAAATAAAGATCCAATCTTCCTTTAATACCAAATTGGGGGCTGAAGTAACTGGGTTCAATAACACAATCCGCCTTGACTATGCCAAGGGAAGGGAATCGGTTTTCGATGACCTCCCTGATCGTATCATAATGCATATTCAATTGTTTCATCAGGCCTTTGATCTCGGCATCGGACAATCGGACAAATTCAAGTGGAAATAATTTGAAGGTCTTTGAAAACAATTCCTCGAAGGAAAGGGAAGTGTCCCGGATTAATTCATCCAAAAAATAATTCGCCACCTTTCCAATCAGCAAAGTGGTATTCGATTTCGTGGGCAGATATTGGTGGAGCAGGTTTATGGCCAATGGATCGGATCCATTGGAAGTATAGTCTGCTATGGACGTGACATCCAGCAACAGGTCCGGCAGGATGATGATATAACTGGGGACATATTCATCGTCCTCACCCTGGTCGACCTCCACCAATCCTAATACAAGCGGAAGGCCGAGTTCTTCAAACGCCAATTCCAGGGTCTCCGAAAAAATATCGTTTACACCGGGTACATTATACTGGATGGCTAATGTCTTTCCCGGCTCTTCTTCATCAAGAGCCTTGGCGATTTTATGCTCCTTATCCCATTCAATAATCACCACTCGTGCAAACGCCTTTTTAAACCTGCCGGCTTTTCTTGAAAAAGGAAGTTCAGGCAACACCGGTGCTTTGTGCTCGGGTGGCAACAAAGAACTTTGATCGGCCCGGCCCAATAAAAGCAAATATTCAATGCAGGACGTGACGATGGGGATCAGGAGTTGGTCGGCCAGTTGTCGTTGACGGATCTCCCGCCTCGAAATTTGAAAAGCAAATGTCCAGGCCCTGGAGAGATGAAACTTGGCGGCGATATAACTCACCCTGGCAAATAAAGTGTTGAATTGCAACTGCGAAGAATCGCTGATCTTCAGGACCAGATCGTTATAAATCTTAAGCAGGTATGGACACAGTTCGGTGGCTGCACGGATTTCAATCAATGCACGCCGATATAGGCTTTCTATTTCCTGGAAAGGCGAAGACATGGTGGTGAAGTTCTGAATTCTAAAAATAGTAAAATTTCAAATATCATCAATGATCAGTATTTCATCGATTCCCCTTTATGAGTACCTTTCACCACATGTGTGATATAGATAGTGTAGTCATAAATTTAAGTCAGGACCAGAAATTGCTAATGAATTTTTGCATGGGATTCATCATGTTTGGCGTAGCGCTGAGCATCACCCTGGAAGATTTCAGAAGAATTATCAGGTTCCCGAAATCCGTCATCGTTGGTATTTCCTCGGAATGGTTGGTGATGCCGATCTTAACTGTGTATTTAATTCATCTCTGGCACCCAACCTGCCCAAGTGTGGCGATGGGGATGTTGATGGTAGCAGCATGCCCGGGAGGTCCGTTATCTAATTACATGACCCTGTTGTCAAAAGGGAATCCCGCTCTTTCATTAACACTGACTTCGGTATTCACCCTTTTCAGTATAGTGATTACCCCCTATACCTTTTTAGGCTTTTCCATTTTTGTTCCTGAAGTATCGCAATTGCTGACCAGGATCAACATGAAACCCGGAGATATGCTGCTCACTTTATTCAGTGTCCTTTTGGTCCCGGTTACCCTGGGTATGCTGATCAACTACTACCTGCCTGCCTTCACATCAAAAATGATTAAAACGATCAAAAGGATTTCCATGGTGATATTTATCGGTTTTATTGTGGTAGCCGTGGCGGATAATATGGAAGCTCTGGTCAATTCAGTAAAATTGGTTTTCCTGATGGTATTGGTTCAAAATGCAGTGGGCATGATGGCCGGGTACTACTGGGCTAAATGGCATCGATTGAGTGTAAGGGATTGTAAAGCCATCTCGTTTGAAACCGGCATCCACAATTCAGGCCTGGGACTTTTATTGGTCTTTAGTTTTTTCCCTTCGCTCGGAGGCATGAGGTTGATCGTAGCGGTGTGGGCTATCTGGGATATGATCTCCAGCCTGCTCCTGGCCCTCTATTGGAATAGAACGACGCCCGGCTGAATATTTTAAACTATTTTTCCAACCTGAATTATCCAATTAACACTTGCCCGTGATGTCTGAAACTAACCCTGACGAAACTCCTCAATCCACCTTCAGCAAACTGCTGCCCTGGATCGTTCTCCTTTTATCCGCACTGGGACTCTTTTACTTTGTTGATAAAGGCTGTGGGGCCGGACAGGTTCCGGCAGAAAATAAGACAGATAAACCTGTCGATTCAACCCAAATGAAGCCATTACCAGCTGATACGCTGCACCAGGATTCCATCCACTGATTTTACACCACCACAGTCTTCTTCTTCTGGCTTTGTTTGAAGTAATAATAAACCGGCAGGCCCAATATCATCAATGACAATCCTGCAAGGGTCTGAATGGGCCTCCCGATGAGCGTACTAGCCAGGAACCAAACGGAAATCCCGATAAAGATCAAAGGAGTAAAAGGGAATAAAGGTGTCTTGTAGCCTTGCTCATGATGAATAGGGTTTCGCTTTCGAAAAATAAATATAGCAATGGCTGCCAGGGTCATGAAAATCCAGTCCATAAAAACCACATAGGTGGCTATGCTTTCAAACGTACCCCAAAAGATCAATAAAACTATGGCCCACGCACTCTGCAAGGCAACCGCTTTGGCTGGCGTTCCAAACCGTGAATGCACATCTGCCAGCCAGGGAAAAAATACTTTGTCCGCTCCCATGGTATAATAAATCCGTGGTGCTGATAATGCATAAATACTCGATGTGCCAAAGGTTGAAATAGCAATCAGAATCGCAATCAACACTCCTCCGGTTGCGGTCACCTGCATTAATGCATCCGCGGCCACTGCCTTTGACGTGGCAATATGCTCCAGCCCTAAAAGCGCCAGATACCCGACATTGACAGACATGTAAATGATCGTCACCAATAACGCACCGGCAAAAAATGCTTTTGGCATAATCTTCTGCGCATTAATCACCTCGCCGCCAACATAAGAGGCATGGTGCCAGCCGCCGTATGACCATAATACGCCTATCAACGCAAGCCCAAATGAAACCGTTTGTGTTTCGTGTGTGCGAATGGTGATATTCTGTGCCAGGTGCTGTCCATAAAACAAAGCCACAAGGACAATTAAGGCAATGCCGGCAATTTTAATCACGGTCAATGTACTGGAAAACAAGGAAGAAAATTTTACACCTAAAATATTGATACCGGTCACAATGACGATTTCTGATATGGCTATGGGAATCATTGCACTATTCTCCAGCCTGAGGACGAAGCAGAAGTATTTAGCGAAAACGATGCAAAGCCCGGCCAGCGCACCGGAGGTAATGACCGTCAGAATACACCAACCATAAAGAAAAGCCACCAGGTCGCCATAGGCCTCGCGCAAATAAATATAAACGCCCCCCGTTCCCGGATACCGGCTGGCCAATTCGCCAAAACTCAGGGCACCCGTGAGTGCAACGATTCCACCAATCATCCATATGGCCAGGATTTCAATTCCTGTCCCTAGCTGTGCCGCCACATCAGACGGGGCAATGAAAATGCCGGAACCTATGCATGCTCCGGCAGCAATCATCGTCAACGGGAAAAATTTTATGGATTTATGCAGGGTAGCAGACATCACAATGGTAGTTTCAATCGATAGTAAGATAAAATTAAATTTGTACCGGCTCCTGTGGTGGTAAGCACCGGCTTCCATCCGAATAGATAAATGTGACAGGCAATGCATCAATCCTTGAAATCAACTTTTGGAAAGGCGGTACTCCTGATGTGCCTGTTTTTTTCAATCCGCCTGTACAGTCAGCCCGGTTATGTGAATACCATCGATTTGTTGAGGGGGAAAAAGAAAGTGGTTATTCCTTTCCACTACCAGCATAATTTTATTCTCCTTGATGTTCGGTTATTTGGTCTGTACCCGGTTAAACTGATTTTTGACACCGGGGCCGAACATGTCATTCTTTTCAAAAGAGAATATTCCGATGTCCTTCAAATCCCTTATGACAGGCGCATCCCGATCATGGGCTCCGATCTCAGTCGCGAAATTTACGCGCTCGTAGTTCGGAATTCCCTGATTCAAATCGGAGATCTTCCAGCCATGCCTAATGATCTGCTGGTGATGGAAGAAAATTATTTTGATCTTGATGAAATGGTTGGGGCTCCAATCGCCGGTCTCATTGGCGGAGGTTTTTTCAAAAACCTGATCGTCAATATCGATTACAAGAAACACAGACTGGTATTAATCGATCCGCTCCAATTCGAACCCCCCAAGGATTTCATCGGCCTTCCGATCCAGATCAGGACTAACAAGCCGTATGTGAATGCAGAAGCCAAACTATTAGATGGCACCAGTGTCCAGGTGGATTTGCTCATCGACACCGGGGCGGGAGTACCGTTGCTGTTACATAACAATTCAAATGCTGCACTGCACTTGCCTGATAATTACATTCGCGGCAAACTCGGAATGGGATTGGGAGGGTTCCTCGAGGGCTTCATCGGGAGAATCGAAAACCTTTCCGTTGGTGATGTGGAATTTCCTTATGTCTTAACCAGTTTCCAGGACATTGACAGCACTTTGTTGCTGGACAAAGACAGGTTTAGAAATGGGTTAGTTGGTAATCAATTGCTGAGCCGTTTTAATATTTATCTGGACTATTTACATGGCCAGATATACCTGAAACCCTATTCCACTAAACAGAAGCCATTTAACCTGGACCGCAGCGGGATGATCATGGTAGCTTATGGCTCCACATTCAATGATTTTGTGATCAAGGACGTCGCTGACCATTCTCCGGCGGAAGAAGCAGGTATCCAAAGCGGGGACGTCCTGGTTAAGATCCAGGGTGTCCCGGCCCATCTGTTTACTCTCGATGACATCAATAACATTTTACAGCGAAAGCCTGGAAAAACCATTCGGGTGGTGATCAGACGGGATCATAAAGATTTTCGTAAAACTTTCATTCTCAGGGACTTGATTTGATTTACTCCCCCTATATCCGAACCCCTCCGGCAGGGATAAAAGGCAATAAATATTTTGGAAAACTGGTATATAATCTTACCTTTGCCGGCCGTTAGGTGAAATACCATCAAAGGAAAAGACAACATGTACGCGATTCTAGACGTCAACAACAGGCAGTATAAAGTGAAACAAGGCCAGGAGATCTATGTCGATCTGCAGTCCGCCGAAGTAGGTTCCAACCTCAAATTCGACAAGGTACTCCTCACCGATACCGATGGCGCAGTAAAAGTCGGGACGCCCGTCCTGGCCAATACTTCGGTAACCGCCAGTGTTCTCGAACATCTTAAAGGCGACAAAGTGATTGTTTTCAAAAAGAAAAGAAGAAAAGGTTACCGGGTGAAAAACGGTCATCGCCAGCAATACACTAAAGTTCGTATCGACAGCATCAATATCTAATCTGAATCTCTCAACACATTAAATACTGAAACAATGGCACATAAGAAAGGGGTAGGTAGTAGCGACAACGGCCGGGACAGTAAGAGTAAACGACTTGGAGTAAAACTTTTCAGTGGACAAACCGCCACTGCAGGAAATATCCTTATACGCCAAAGAGGCACTAAATTTCACCCGGGCCGAAACGTAGGCATGGGCAAGGATTTCACCCTCTATGCCCTTACAGATGGGACCGTATCCTTCCAAACGAAAAAACGTGACCGTACCTACGTCAACGTTATGAATGATGTGAATGCCTAAACGGGTTCCCGGGCAATCATTCGAACAGAGTATATCGTTTTTTATAAGCCTGATCCCTTTCCGGATCGGGCTTTTTTCTTTTTTAATGCTAACTTTCAATCATCTGCACACTTCCTGGTGACCAACTGATTATGAATTACCTTGCCGCCATATGTATAAAGCATCATATTTACTCCTGTTCCTGAGCCTTTTCCTTTCTCTATCTGCCTTTGGCCAAAATGATCCTCAGGAAGTTTTCCGGGAAATCGTCTGCCGCGAACAGCAACAAGCCACCTCCCTGCGTGAACTGACCTTACAACGAAATTATGCCGCTGACCAGACGGACATGTATTACATGGAATTCCATTGGGAAGTTGATCCCGCTGTCTACTACATCAAAGGCATCATCACCTATCGCTTCAAAAGCAAAGTAAGCGGCCTGACCCAGCTGGTGCTGGACCTGGATACCACTATGCAAATTCACTTTGTGCGGCGCGGCAATACTGATCTTTCCTATGTTCATACTGATGATTTACTTCTGACCATCGACCTGGACAAAACACTGAAAGTTGGTGAATCCGATACGCTGACCATTTCCTATGAAGGTATTCCCCACTCCACCGGGTTTGGATCCTTTGAACAGGATATGCATAACGGGAAACCTATCCTCTGGACACAGTCCGTTCCTTATGGAGTAAGAGATTGGTGGCCTTCAAAACAGGACCTTATTGATAAGATCGATTCCGTTGATATTTATATCACTACCCCACTCAATCAACTGGCAGCATCCAATGGCAAATTGGTGTCGATAACCGAAGAAAACGGCAAACTGATCCATCATTGGAAACACCGTTATCCCATCGTTTCCTATCTCGTAGCTTTTGCCGTAACGAATTATGCCTCTTATGAAGATTTCTTCCAACTTCCCAACGGAGATTCCATTCAAATCCTCAATTATGTCTACCCCGAAAGCCTGACTATGGCCAAAGCCATGTTACCCGCCGTGAAGAACATAATGGAATTTTATAATGAAAAATTCGGCCCTTATCCTTTCGCCGGTGATAAGTTCGGACACGCTCAATTTAGCTGGGGAGGAGGTACGGAAATTCAAACGATGAACTTCGTGTCCAATTTCACCCCAGATCTCCTCGCTCATGAATTGGCTCATCAATGGTTTGGTGACAAAGTCACGTGCGGATCCTATTCGGATATTTGGCTCAATGAAGGTTTTGCAACTTATCTCACCGGATTGACTTTTGAGCAATTTCCGGTATACGGCTCATTTAATAACTGGAAGAGTTCCACCCGCAGTTCTGTGGTCAGCGAACCCGGAGGAACTGTTTTCGTGGCCGATACATCGGATACGTTTCGCATTTTTGATACCCGCCTGACGTACAACAAAGGAGCATATGTTTTGCATATGTTACGCTGGGTGGTTGGCGATAGTGTTTTCTTTCAGGCCTGCAACAATTACCTTCATCTACCCCAAACTTCCTATGGATTTGGCCGTACCCGCGATTTGAAAAATGAATTGGAATCCTTATCCGGAAAAAACCTGGATGAATTCTTTAATGAATGGTATTATGGCGAAGGATATCCTTCGTATGACGTGCAATGGATGACATCCCAGGATTCCATAACCTTTTGGATCAACCAGCAAACTTCATCACCAACCGTTTCCTTTTTCAAAATGCCGGTGCCGATCCAGGTTATCGATGGCGGACACACCTACGAATTCGTTTGCCAGGATTCAGTGCAAAACCAAAAATTCACCTTTTATACTGGCGCCATCCATGTGGGACAGATTTACCTCGATCTGAACAAATGGTTATTGTCTAAGAATAATACCCTGCATCAAATCATATCCGCGACTGATCAACCACAGCATGATCCTGGTTTCAGTATTTGGCCCAATCCGGCATCATCCTTTTTCCATGTTCAAAGTGCAGTATCGCTGAGTCGCGTTGAATTGATTAACGGGATAGGACACTTGGTTCCCAGCCGGCTGGAGAATGATAACATCGATGTGACCGGTTTAGCCCCGGGTTTGTATACGATCCGGCTTTTTAACACTATGAATGAACTCTGCGGGATACAACGCGTTGTAAAGCTTTGATTTCCAGCTTTCCTTTCCCCCGGAGAAAGTAATTTATCTAGGGAAATGTCCTTGAGATTACCTAAAATTCCCCTGACGATCAATTACCTTTACAATATGAAAACGACCAGATTTCTCCTCCTTCCCTTCGTTCTACTCAGCTTTACCAACCTGCTGGTAAGCCAGGTAGATATGAATATTGAATTTGATCAGGATGAACTGATCTGTAAAGAGAAGGCCAGGGCTTTGGAACAAATGAACCAGGTCCATCAGCGCAACCTGGCGGCTGATCAAACTGATATTTATTATCAGATCATGCGTTGGGATATTGACCCGGCAGTGAATTATATCAAAGGAGTTATTACATTTTATTTCAAAAGCAAGACGGACCAGTTAAGTCAATTGGTTTTGGACCTGGCTAATTCTCACACGGTCAATTATGTTAGAAGAGGTAATCAGGATCTTTCCTTTACCCATACCATGGACCAATTGCTCACTATTGATCTGGGGAAGAACCTGGCCATTGGGGACATAGATTCCGTAACCGTTTCCTATGAAGGCATTCCACCATCCAACGGTTTCGGATCCTTTGAGCAATCCATGCATGGCGGTGCACCTATTATCTGGACCTTGTCCGAACCTTATGGAGCGAGGGACTGGTGGCCCACCAAACAAGACCTCATTGATAAAATTGATTCGATGGATATATACATCACTACTCCACTCGATCAATTAGGAGCAAGCAATGGCAAATTGATGAGCATAACAGAGGAAAACGGAAAGTTGGTGCATCATTGGAGACACCGGCATCCGATTGCTTCTTACCTCGTGGGCGTTGCAGTGACCAATTATTCCGCTTACAGCAATTACTGCCCGCTGGCCAATGGCGATTCCATTGAGATTCTCAACTATGTATATCCTGAAAATCTCTCCACTGCACAACAATTGACACCTGACGCGGTAGCCATGATGACCTTGTATAATGAGAAATTTGGCGATTACCCGTTCGCTGATGAAAAGTATGGTCATGCACAATTTGGCTGGGGAGGCGGAATGGAACATCAGACCATGAGTTTTGTCACCAATTTCAGTTACGGATTAGTATCTCATGAAATGGCCCACCAGTGGTTTGGGGATAGAGTGACCTGTGGAAGCTGGAAAGATATTTGGCTGAATGAAGGTTTCGCGACTTATCTCGCCGCTCTTTGTCTCGAGCGTTACAGTAACGATGTCTATTGGCCTCAATGGAAATCATCAACCTCCAATTCCGCTACCAGTCAACCCGGAGGTTCTGTATATGTAGATGATACCACGAGCGTAAACCGGATTTTTGACGGTCGCCTGAGTTACAACAAGGGCTCTTACCTTCTCCATATGTTACGATGGATTACCGGTGACGATCACTTTTTCCAGGGATGCCGGAATTATCTCAATGGCGCGGGAACTTCTTTTGAATTTGGACGAACTGCCGATCTCCAGCACTACCTCGAAGCTGAATCCGGTGTTGATTTGAATGAGTTTTTTGCAGATTGGTTTTATGGACAGGGATATCCTTCTTATCATATCCAATGGATGCAGCAACAGGATTCTCTGGTGGTCTGGATCAACCAGGCACAATCTCATCCATCGGTATCCTATTTCGAAATGCCGGTACCGGTCTGGACCTTTCATAACGGTAACTCAGAAAGATGGGTCATGCAAAACACAGGCCAGGACCAGCGTTTTTCATTCTATGTTGGCAATGTGCACATCGACTCCCTTCAATTTGATCCCGAACGCTGGATTTTAACCAGGGACAATACAGTAACCCAATTAACCACTGCTGTAAGTGATGCCAGCGCCCAACCTGTTTTCAGTTTCTATCCGAACCCGGCTTCAGATTTTATTGAATTTAGCGCTGACGCAGATATCTCCCGGATAAAGTTGATCAATGCACAAGGCGTAATCATAAACACGGAAATGTCCGGCCGACGTATCACATGGTCAGGCATTCCTCCAGGAATGTATGGCGTGATGGCAGAGAACGCAAGAGGTGAAGTGATCGCTGTTCACCCATTGATCATTTTGCACTAAGTCGATACTGGAAACCGGGGTTATTTGAACGTCATTTTCACGCAGCCCGTTTTACTTTATTCAATGTAGCGAAAGTGAGGATTTACTGCTTTCGGGGACGTCCCAGGATATCCTTGTCCTCCTTCTTGTCCTTTCGTTCATCAGACATTGGAGGCTCATCCATTTTGACGTCGTACACTTTTTCCTGGTAGTTCCAATTGCCATCCTTCAAAATCCAACCTTCCAGGCTCCCATCAGAGACCGGCATGGTCTCCCCATTGGAACCCACTCCCGGCAAATCTTCAAGATGATCATATATAATGCCGCCTAACTTAGTATCATACCGGATATGCACGGTAGATACATCGGCATAGGAAAGAATTATCCTGGTCATAGGCTCCTCAGGCCCTATAAAAACAGGTACGCCAAATTTGATATCCGGCCCGGTCAAATCCAATATGTCGGCCACCTTGATATTGTAACTACTATTCTCCGCGTTAAAACCCAACAGCATGTAATATTTTTTTCCCTCCCTCTCGAAAGGGATAATATCATAGTATAAAGCTCCATACCAGGCATTAGCCGTGTAGGTATTGTAAGATGACCCATTGATGAACGGCCGGGTGTCTTTTAATGAAACCAGCCGGGATGGCCATTGTATAAACCCTCCATATTTGTATTCCTCTTCATTGACTTTCCACTGCCAGGTTACGATCCTGAATCCATCTCCATGCAACACGGAAAGCCATCGAATGCTGTCCAGTGAAATATCAAAGGAAGATGGAAGTGCCAAAAGGGAATCCATGGCATTGGACATTGAGGCATGAGCCCGGTCCCTATGCTGATCTGCAATGGCGTTGACCATGACATCGGCATAAAAACCTATTTCCTCGAGGAGATGTGCAGGGCCGGGTTGTTGAGCTTGTACCCTACCCAGCCATAAGGCCAAAAAAATAAAAACGTAGCTACTCCTATTCATTGAGGTATAAACGCCAGACCCTGGTTTTCCATTGTTAATCATGTGATAAATGCAAAGGTAGAGCCTTTGGCCGGTCGGATCATCCTCCTGCCAACTGTCCAACCGCCGCCAGGTCTGTAGACATATTAGGAACAAATTAGATACATTTGCTGTCCATGAACATCTTTCGAGGACTTACCGCTTTGCCGGAGTTCAGTAATTCTGTCATTACTATTGGCAGTTACGATGGTGTTCATCTCGGCCATCAACGTATCCTCAAGCGTATTCAGCAATTGGCCGAGGAAATCAATGGTGTGGATATTGTCATCACCTTCCACCCTCACCCCCGTGAGATTGTCTATCCCAAGGACAAGGAATTGCACCTCATCACCACGTTAGACGAAAAACTGGAATACTTTAGGCGATACGGCGTTTCCAATGTTGTGATAGTGCCATTTACTATCGAATTCTCCCACCAGACCGCACAGGAATATATTGAAAGCTTTCTCGTATCACGCTTTCATCCCCGCTACATCGTCATCGGCTATGACCACCGGTTTGGATTGAACCGGAGTGGTGACGTTCATCTGCTGAACCTTTACGGACGCGATCATGATTTTGAAGTTGTCAAGATTGAAGAAGAGGAAATCAAAAATCTGACGATCAGTTCCACCCGTATCCGCAATGCCCTCTTTAGTAATAATATTGAACTCACCAACGAACTCCTTGGTCATCCTTATATGATTAAGGGAAAAGTCATCACGGGCAACCGGCTGGGCCATCATATTGGTTTTCCGACCGCCAATGTGAAAGTAACTGATGCCAAAAAACTTTTACCGCAGGACGGAATTTTTGCAGCCACCGGCATTATACATGGCATTGAGTACAAAGGCATGTTATATATCGGTCTTCGGCCTACCATTGAATCTGCATTAGATCATCGTGTGGAAATCTATCTTTTTGATTTCGATCAGCAGATTTACGATGAGGAAATTACAATAGAGATCTACAAATTCATCAGAGGGGACCGTAAGTTCCCGACAATGGAAGGACTAAAGGCAGCCATGCAGGAAGATGAAAAAGCAGTTCGAAATTTTTTCAGGGGGAATGCGAATGAACAGCCTCCCGTAGCCACGGTCATGCTCAATTATAATGGCATCAAATACCTGGAAAGATTTCTTCCGTTCTTTCTTTCCAGCCGCTATTTCAACGATCATCTTTATGTCGTAGACAATGCCTCTACCGATGGCTCTTTAAAATGGATCAAAAACGCCTATCCCAAAGTTGACAGCATTGCACTCCAGGTGAATAAGGGCTACGCCGGAGGATATAATGAAGCCCTGACCAGGATTGACGCTAAATATTATGCCATCGTCAACAGCGATATTGAAATCACGCCGCAGTGGTTGATTCCCATCATCAGGATGATGGAAGACGATCCGTCTATTGCCGCCGTCCAGCCCAAGATACTGGCTGAAAGCCGAAGAGGATATTTCGAATATGCAGGCGCTTCAGGGGGATTTATGGATTCACTCGGTTATCCATTTTGCCGGGGACGTATATTAAATAATATCGAAAGGGATACCGGACAATACGAAAAGGCAGTTCCGATTTTCTGGGCTTCCGGAGCCGCTTTTGTGGTCCGAAGCGATGCTTTTAAAGAGGTGGGCGGATTTGATGATGATTATTTTGCTCACCAGGAGGAAATTGATCTCGCCTGGAGATTATTGTTGAAGGGATACAAAATAATGTCCTGCCCGGCATCAACGGTTTACCATGTGGGGGGCGGTACACTTTCCTATAATAGTCCCATGAAAATCTATTTGAATTTCAGGAATAATATCATCACCCTTTTCAAGTACTTACCAGGTACCGATTTTATTCCCATTGTTTCCTTACGCTGGCTGCTTGATGGATTGGCGGGGCTCCGGTTTCTTTCAAAGGGGGAGTTCAACAGTGCATTCGCTATTATCCGCGCCCATTTTTATATCTACGGGCACCTCCGGACTATTTTGGCCAAAAGAAGACGCACCGCTGAGCTTTATGAACGCAAACCCCTGGCGAAACTGCCCGGCGTGTTTCAGGGAAGCATTATTCTTGAATATTATGGTCGCTGGAAACGGAAATGGAACCAGCTTTTCCCTTCATGAAAAACAAGTTCACCATCTTATTTCAAAATGATTCCCTGCTTGCCATTGACAAACCTGCAGGAATGCTCAGTGTCCCTGATCGATACAATGCACAACGGCCAAATTTAGCTACAACATTATTGGAAGAGTTTCCGGCGGCAAGGCCCCTTCATCGCCTGGATACAGAAACCAGTGGGGTTTTATTGTTCTGCCTCCTTCCGGAAGCCTTTGGATGGTATAGTGATCAGTTTGAGAATAAAACAGTTTGGAAAAAATATTTAGCCATCGGGGAAGGACGGTGCCTGGAAGATAAGGGTCTCATCGATCAACCCCTTTTCACCCAATCCGATGGCAAAGTCATCATCGCTAAAAAAGGCAAATCCAGCCAAACCGAATGGGAAGCAAAGGAACATTTCCGCTCGCACACCTTGTTCGAGCTCCACCCACTGACAGGCAGAACTCACCAGGTCAGAGTACATCTGGCGTCCATCGGTCATCCGGTGGTGGGCGATAAATTATATGGGGCTTCAGGACCTCTTTTCTTTTCGACATTAAAGGGGAAGAAATATAAACTTCGTGCTGCACTGGAAGAAGAAAGACCATTGATCGCACGAACCGCCCTGCATGCCTCCTCCATAAAAATCCAGGCCTTTGAATCCGACAATTTTCTGACCTTGGAAAGCAAACTACACAAGGACATGTACGTGGCCCTGATCCAGCTAAGGCAGTGGACACCCATAAACAAGTAGTGGCAAATTTTATATATGTTTACGACTTATTTACAACCTGCAATGAAAGGAATTCTATTCCCGGCAATCACCCTAACGATTTGTGTTATGACAATGACCGCAATTTCCTGTAAACCTGCAGGTGAGGCGAAAGAAGAAAAAATAGTTCACGGAAGAATTACTCCCCCGGAATGGGCGAAGTCCGCAAATATATACGAAGTAAATATTCGTCAGTACACGCCGGAAGGAACCTTCGAAGCTTTCCGTCAACATCTGCCCCGGCTCAAAAAAATGGGCGTGGACATCCTTTGGCTGATGCCGATACATCCGATCAGTAAGGAAAAGCGAAAGGGTACGCTAGGCAGCTATTATGCCGTATCCGATTTCAGGGCCATCAATCCTCTCTTTGGGGACAGCACAGATTTTAGACGCCTGGTGGATTCCACGCATGCTTTAGGCATGCACATCATTATTGATTGGGTTCCACATCACACCGGCTGGGATCACCCCTGGATTAAACAACATCCGGACTACTACAATAAAAACGAAAAAGGCGAGATCCGTGATCCGATCAATGAAGCAACCGGTGAGCCCTGGGGCTGGACCGACGTCGCTGAATTGAATTTCAACAATCCGGATATGCGCCGGGATATTATTGACGATATGATCTATTGGATTGAAGATTTCAATATCGATGGATTCAGAGTCGATCACGCACTCGGTTTACCAGCTGATTATTGGGATGAAGTAAGTAATACCCTGGCCGCCCTGCACAAACCACTCTTCATGCTGGCAGAAGGGGAAGAAACGTATCTTCGGAATGACTCCAGTTTCGTCGCCGGGTATGCCTGGAAAATTCATCACCTGTTGAATGACATCGCGAAAGGAAAAAAGAATGTAAACGAAATCGACACCATCCTGGACAATGACCGAAAGGCCTACACCTATGGTTACAATATGTACTTCACCACTAACCATGATGAAAATAGTTGGGCCGGAACTGAATTTGAGCGAATGGATGGCGGTGTCAAAACCTTTGCCGCCTTATGCGCCACCCTGGATGGCATGCCACTGGTTTACAGCGGCCAGGAAGAACCTTTAAAGAAAAGACTGGCCTTTTTTGAAAAGGATACCATACCGTTCAAAAATTATGAATACGCTTCGTTTTATCAAACCCTCAATGAATTAAAACATAAAAACAAAGCGCTCTGGAATGGTGAGGATGGAGGTCTTTCCCGACGCGTCAATACCTCTGACCAGGTCTACGCTTTCCTACGCGACCGCGAAGGAGACAAACTGATCGGTATATTTAATCTTTCAGATCAACCGCAGACCACAAAACTTACCGTACCCATCGAGGACATGCATATCGTTTTTACGGATAAGACTTTAAGCCTGTCCACCGGCCAGGACATCACCCTGGGACCATGGGAATTTTTCCTGTTCTCTAATAAATAATTATGAAAGTGTACCTGTGGGCCTTGGGTGCCAATTCCGATCCCTGGGTGGCAACGGGTGAGGAGCTTTATAAAAAAAGAATCGGAAGATACATGCCTTTCGATTTTAAGTGCATCCCGGTGTCTAAAAGTAAAATAAAGGAGCAGGTTCAGTCAGCAGAAGCTAACTGGCTGAATCAGCAATTGGCTTCAACCCCCACTTTCCTGGTCCTTTTGGACGAGAAGGGAAAACAACTCACTTCCGTTCAACTCTCCAGACAACTGGAAAAATGGCGGCAAGGCAGTCATAAACAATTGGTATTTCTCATTGGTTCTTCCTTCGGATTTGATCCGGCCGTGTATCAACAGGCGGACGCATTACTTGGATTATCTTTAATGACTCTTCCTCATCAATTGGCCAGGCTGTTCATGCTTGAACAATTGTACAGGGCGTGCACCATCCAGAAAGGCGAATCCTATCATCATATATAATCAGCTTCCGGCCAATGTCATTACTCGATAACCTGACCATCACCTTTCTTATCATCCTCTTTACCGGATTAGTTTCATACCAGGGATTCTCCAACTACCATCTTATCGATCGATGGAAACACTATCCCTACCGGGAAGCTTCGCAAAAAGAATGGTATCGGATGTTGACCTCAGGATTTATTCATGCCGATTGGATACACTTGCTCGTCAATATGTACGTTCTCTACAGTTTTGGCGTCATGATTGAATCCTACCTGATTGGGTGGTATGGCGCGGCCACTGGGCGCGTGCTTTTCCTGGTCGTTTACCTCCTCAATATCGTTCTGGCTAATCTGCCAACCATGTCCAGGCAAAGACACAATCCTGGCTTCTCGAGTATCGGGGCTTCAGGAGCGGTAAGCGGACTTTTATTCATGTATATCCTGCTCAATCCATGGGCCATGTTTGGGCTGTTTTTCATTATCCCCGTTCCCGCCGTTTTACTGGGAGCCGGTTATCTGATTTATTCTTCATGGGCAGCCAATAAAGGACATGGCAGGCTCGACCATTCCGCCCATTTTGCTGGCGCACTGGCAGGTATGGCCATGATCATCCTTATTCATCACGCCGTCCTGGATGATTTTTTCAACAAGCTCGTTTCAGATTTTCCATTCCGGTAAAACCAAAAATTATTTTTTCATAAACGGATATTGATAATCCGTTGGCGGATTGAAATTTTCCTTGATGGTCCGCGGCGATACCCAACGATAAAGATTTAATACACTACCTGCTTTATCATTGGTACCGGATGATCGTGCCCCGCCAAAAGGTTGCTGACCCACAACCGCACCGGTAGGCTTGTCATTGATATAAAAATTACCTGCCGCATGTTTTAATCGTGCCGTAGTCAAATTAATCACCGCCCGGTCCTGCGCAAAAACAGCCCCGGTCAAAGCATAAGGTGAAGTGGTGTCCACTAATTCAAGTACTTTTTTATACTCCTCATCTTTGTACACATGAACAGTGAGGATGGGACCGAAGAGCTCCTCGCACATGGTTACATATTTCGGATCACTGGCCTGTATGATCGTGGGCTCGATAAAAAATCCGGCACGTTTATCAAACCCGCCTCCTGCAATGATTTTTGCCCCTTTATCTTTCCTGGCCCGGGTGATATAATCTGCCAGCTTATCAAAAGATCTTTCATCAATTACCGCGTTAATAAAGTTTTCAAAATTTTCAGGAGATCCCATTTTCATGGTGGCCATATCCGCCAGCATTTTTTTTCTGATAGCAGGCCATAAAGATTCAGGAATATACGCCCTGCTGGCCGCCGAACATTTTTGTCCCTGGTATTCAAATGCCCCGCGAACTAATGCCACCGCCACGGCATCAGCATTCGCTGATGGATGCGCTAAAACAAAATCCTTCCCTCCCGTCTCTCCAACTATGCGGGGATAAGATTTATAAATCGAAATATTGTTACCGATCATTTGCCACAAACGCTGGAAGACACCTGTGCTGCCTGTGAAATGCAAACCTGCGAAATCAGGATGATTAAAGATCACCTCTCCCGCCGTGCTCCCATCGACAAACATCAGGTTGATCACTCCATCCGGAAGGCCAGCCTCGACCAGGATCTCCATGATCACGTGCGCGGAATAAATCTGCGTTTCAGCAGGTTTCCAGACTACCGTATTCCCCATCAATGCAGGTGCACAGGGCAAATTACCGGCAATGCTGGTAAAATTAAACGGCGTCAGCGCAAAGACGAATCCTTCCAACGGACGATATTCCATGCGATTCCAAACCATGGGCGAGCTGATCGGTTGCTGCTGGTAGATGTCCATCATAAACCGGGCATTGAAGCGCAAAAAATCACACCACTCTGCAACACTATCTATCTCCGCCTGGAAAACATTTTTACTCTGCCCCAGCATAGTAGCCGCATTCATTTTAGCCCGGTAGGGCCCGGACAGCAAATCGGCCGCTTTCAGAAATATCGCAGCACGATCCTGCCATGAAGTATTTTCCCAGGCCGGTTTAGCCCGCAAGGCGGCCTGTATCGCCTGCTTTACATGCTGGCTGCCACCCTTATTATAATGCGCTAACAAGTGCTTGCGCTCATGGGGTGGCCGGATTTCTATCTTTCTATCCGTGGTTACTTTCTTTCCTCCGATGTACATCGGAATATCAGGCACTTTACTTTTGAGATCTTTGATAGCCTCAACCAGCTTTATCCGCTCAGCAGACCCTTTGACATAATGCAGCACAGGTTCATTGTGGATAGCCGGCAGGTTAAATACAGCGTTTGACATGGACACTATTTTTACAATTAATTTTTATGGAGATATTATTTTATCACATTTTTAAAGCCATGACCTCCAGGGAGCCCTTCATCGTCAGAGACAGCATACAACTGGCAGGTGACGTATGTAAACTAATACTTAACTCCCTCCGGTAAAAAAGGTTTAGCATCCCCTTTTCCCTTTATGATTTCTCTTACTATAGTGGAACTGATATGGGAGAATTCCGGCTTACTGATTAAGAAAACGGTTTCTACGTTTCCACCAATGATATGATTCAACTGGGAGATCGTCTTTTCATAATCAAAATCGGAAGCGTTGCGAAGTCCGCGCACCAGGAAACGGGCACCGGTTTTTTTACAATAGTGAACAGTGAGCCCTTCAAAGACATCCACTTTTACCCGGGGCTCATCTTTAAATACTTCCTCGATCCATCCCTTTCGCAAGTCTACATCAAAGAGGGTTTGCTTTTGTGAATTCACCCCTATCGCCACAATGATTTCATCAAACAGCAGCAAAGCCCGTTTGACTAAATCCACGTGGCCGGTGGTGATGGGATCGAATGAACCCGGAAATACAGCTTTTTTAACTGATGGCATATTGATCTGTTCCCTGATTATCTGCAAATATCACACCTTCCGGCCGATTAAAGAGTCCCAAATGTTTCTTCTTCCTGATTTTGCCATACCCTTTTAAAAAGCATAAAAGGGAACAGCAACAATAGGAATAATACCACCATCAGGATTTCACCCCATAAAATATACCACGGCCAGGGCCCGAAATAATCCAGTACCGTGGGCCCTGCCGGCTTTTGCATGGTGTAACTATAATTACTCTGAAGGATCTGATTGATCACGTGAATACCCGCCAGGTACACCTGCGCATAGACCACGGCATTGATCAGATCCCGCCAATGGATTCGAACCTGGAAAACAATGATCGTGTACAGTACAGCGATGACGATTCCACCATGCATCACAAAGTATCTGAAGAACTCAAAAGCAGGAAATCCTTCACGAAGGTCAGGGGTGATCAATGCCTGAAATGTTCCAGCCATGGTCCAGAAATACAGAATGCCTATCCATTTACGGTTTTGACGAATCAAAACGAACGGAAGCAGGATCACCGATAAGTCACAAAGGAACAAGGGCAGATCCGTATGATAATCATACCGGCCCTGCCGGCTCAGGACAAGCGTGTCCATAATTTCTGAAGACAACGTGAGTCCGGATATCCAAATGGCAAGTGAAAGGCGTTTTTGGGTTGGCAAACGGCGCCCTGTGCGGATTAAGTAAATGGCCATGACAAAAAGAAAGGCCAACATGACGAAGTGCTGAACCGAAAAAGTTTTAAAATCACTACCTATTAAATTATCAACCATCGATCAAATGTAATCATTGAGCGAGTTCCGTTTTATTCCCGTTCATTATTCAATATCTTACCTGCTTCAATAAATTTCCTGCATATGAAATTGAGATTTAATCATCCGGGCCTCAGGCTTATTCCTGTCTTGTTCCTCTTTTTCATCCATTCCTTACTCTGGGCGGGGGAAGGCATGTGGCTCCCGCTTTTGCTGCAGTCCCTGAATGAATCCGAAATGAAATCCATGGGGATGAAAATGAGTGCCGCTGATATTTACAGCGTCAACCAGGGAAGTCTTAAAGATGCGGTTCTCTTGTTCAATGGTAATTGTACGGGCGAAGTCGTATCTGACCAGGGCCTTCTCTTCACCAACCATCACTGCGGTTATTCGGCTATTCAGCACTTATCCACCCTCGAGCATAATTATCTCAAGGATGGCTATTGGGCCAAAAACAAAAATGAAGAATTGCCTTATGCGGGCATGTATGTCACTTTCATTGTCAGCATGGCGGATGTAACGCAACAGGTTTTACAAGGGGTGGATGCCAGTTGGAGTCCCGGCGATCAGCAATCGGTTATTGATAAAAATATGTCCCAGATCAGACAGGCAACGGTCAGGGAAACTTACCAGGACGTTATGATCAAACCTTTCTTTGAAGGCAATCAGTATTTCCTTTTTGTCACCGAAACTTATAATGATATCCGCTATGTAGGTTCCCCACCAGAATCCATCGGAAAATTTGGTGCGGATACAGATAATTGGGTATGGCCGAGACATACCGGGGATTTTTCTGTTTTCAGAATCTATGCAGGCCCGGATAATAAACCGGCGAATTTTTCGCCCGATAATAAACCATTCAAACCCCGGCATTTTTTCCCTATTTCTCTCGATGGTGTGGCCGAAGGAGATTTTACATTGGTCATGGGATTTCCCGGGAGAACAAATGAATACCTGCCTTCATACGCTATTGCCCAAACCATCGACCTGGTTGACCCTGCCCGCACAGGGGTGAGAAACATATCCCTGGGCATCATGGATAAATACATGAGGAAGGATGAAACCACGCGTTTAGCCTATTCCGTTAAATATGCAGGCTTAGCCAATGCATGGAAAAAATGGGTCGGAGAAGCACAAGGATTAAAATCCAAAAATGCCGTGGCTGCCAAAGAGAAACAGGAAAATGATTTTACACAGCAACTCAAATCCAATCCAACATGGCAGGCAAAATATGGAAATATACTTCCGGAAATGAAGACCCTGTATTCAAAATTGGATCCATTGATTAAATCCCGCACCCTCCTTGTCGAAGTTCTCGGGGGGAGTAATATTGAACTTTTCAAAGTAGCGGGTTGGTGCGACAGATTGACTAAAGCCTATATTGAAAATGGGGATACCGGGTTCCGGGAGGCGGTCACTAAATTGACGCCGGCCATAGATGCATTTTACAAAGATTATCATCCTGAAATCGATCGGGAGATCTATGATGCTTTGATGAATTACCTGGTTCAGGAATTACCGTATGACTATGTTCCCGACCAGATTCAACCTACCTCGGACCATGGCGGAGGAAATTTAGGATTCAGGCAAGTGAACGATATTATGGCCCTGACTTCTTTATCAAAGAAAGAGAGTTTCAAAAACCTGCTGGAGCAGGGAGGAGAAAACTTTACGCACCGGATGGAAAATGACCAGGGATATCATATTTATGCCAGCCTGAAACGAGTATTGGACATGCAGATATCACCTGTTTATAATGAGATCATCGATCAGTTGGCTGCGCTCCAGAAATCCTATATGCAAGCGTTGATGGAGATGAGTCCGGATAAAAAATTCTGGCCCGATGCCAATAGCACATTACGCGTGACGTATGGTCGGGTGGAACCATATGAACCAAAGGATGGCATTATGTATAAAACACAAACTTACCTGGAGGGAGTAATGGAAAAATATATACCTGGTGATTATGAGTTTGATGTGAGTCCTAAGCTGGTCGAGTTGTATAAAAACAAAGATTATGGACCTTATGGGGAAAATGGAAGAATGCCGGTTTGTTTTATTGCCAGTAACCATACCACGGGAGGTAATAGCGGTAGCCCGGCTGTGGATGCCTATGGCAACCTGATAGGCATCAATTTCGATCGTGTTTGGGAAGGAACCATGAGTGATCTGTATTACGACCCTTCCATTTGCCGGAATATCATGGTCGATATCCGGTACGTCCTTTTTGTCATCGATAAATATGCGGGGGCCACCAATCTGATCGACGAATTGAAACTGGTGCATCCAAAGGCGAATACCAAACTGAAGAAAAGGAAGAAATCTAAAAAGGCAGCCAGTCTCTAATAAAGGAGGGATCATTCGAACCGGATATAAAAAAGCCAAAATATGTACCTTAGCGCCCCCTAAGGGGTGATTAGCTCAGTTGGTTCAGAGCGCTGCCTTGACAGGGCAGAGGTCAGCAGTTCGAGCCTGCTATCACCCACCTCCAATACCACTTACGGGACGTAGCTCAGCTCGGTAGAGTACACGTCTGGGGGGCGTGTGGTCGCAAGTTCAAATCTTGTCGTCCCGACTTTGTTCGCCATAGCTTTAGCGACGGCGATAATTTTTTCGCCATAGCTTCAGCGACGGTGAACCTCCGCCATAGCTAAAGAGCCTTGGCAGAATATGTTTTTAAGCCACCGTAGCTCAGTTGGTAGAGCAACGCATTCGTAATGCGTGGGTCAGCGGTTCGAGTCCGCTTGGTGGCTCTTTACTCCCTAAGAGCACTGAGCGCTCTTAATAGTAGCTCAATTCGGGATGTAGCGCAGCCTGGTAGCGTACTACGTTCGGGACGTAGGGGTCGCTGGTTCAAATCCAGTCATCCCGACCTCGTGAGAAAGGGTCACTTCCACTGGGAGTGGCCCTTTACTTTTTATTATATCCGGCCTTTCCCTTGAACACCCCCATTTTTGTAAAAAAAGCCGTACTTTTTCCACTCCAAATCCTTATGGCTCAATACTATACCGATGCAAAGAATACTCATAGTAAGTTCTTTACTCTTTTTTTCTAATCTCTCTTTCGGACAATTTGATTTGGAGAAGAGCATAATCTATGGTGGAAATGCCACAGATGAAGCCAGGGATATTGCTGTCAATCCAACCAAAACAGCCTTGTTTTTTGGCGGACGCTCTTATTCCACAGATGGTGATGTCCCGGGAAATCTTGCCGGAAGCGATTACTGGATCATGAAACGCAATATCGACGGAACCCTGATCTGGAGTTTCAATTATGGAGGATTAAGCAATGATGACCTGGTCGCCGTTATGCCCCACTCCGATGGCGGAGTGATCGCCTTCGGAACAACCCATACCGACCAGGGACAGTTTGGTAACATTAGCGGTTTGTCCGGTGGATGGCTGATGCGCACTGATGCCTCCGGTACATTGATAGATGGTAAGATCTTCGGTGGCCAGATAACCGAAACTGCTGTCGATGCCTTTCGTGCGGTCAATGGTGATATTACCATGCTCCTGGAAGCCGGTTCCACCACGCTAAACGGACAAACCAATCACGGTGTACTGGATGTCTGGGTCGTCCGAGTCAATCCCAGTTTTAACATCCTTTGGTCCAACCTGATCGGCGGCAGCAGTTCGGATATCCCCACTGCCATGACCCAGGATCTCAATGGTAACGTCTATGTAACCGCTGAAAGCAATTCAACCCTGGACAGCCTGAATCCAAATCACGGCGGATTTGATGTTTGGGTTGTGAAACTTGGTTCCGATGGCCACATGATCTGGCAGCAATCTTTTGGAGGAAGCGATGATGATATTCCAAATGATATCATTTTACATCCGGATGGATTTGTTTACGTTACTGTGCAATCTTCATCCAATGATGATGATTTTGATGCAAATAGCGGAATTAATGATCTCTGGTTGCTTAAACTCAGTGATCAAACAGGCGATCTCCTGGCGAAAAGAAGGTATGGGGGTACCGGAAACGACTTCAATGGCAGATTAGAGCTCCTGGGTAATGATCACGTTGTGATCGCAGCCAGTACTACCAGTTCCAACGGTGATTTAACCGGAAATAAAGGACTGAGCGACGTCTGGATCATTGAAACAGATCTGGATGGAAAAATATTTCACCAGATGAATTACGGTGGTACCGTCAATGATTATTCCGCAGACATCCTGACAATTGATTCTGTATTTCATGTCCTCAACAATTCATTTTCGAATGACAAAAATGTTCCGGCGAATACGCTCTCACAAGAGGATTTTTGGTATTTCACTTTAAATAATGCTCCTCCTCCCTGTTCTGACCAATATGTTTGTCTGACCGATACCACGCCCACCAATATTCTTCATCCACCGGATAACAACTCCCTGATGTGCGTGATTGGTTGCAATGCTGGCTTAGGGGCCGGACCGAATTTTTTTAACTCCCCTTGTGCTGATTTCAATGACGCCACTGCCTATTTCAAAGTGATCACGGATACTATGGCTGATCTATTAACGCTAAGCGTATCCTCGTTTGAATTTAATGAACCCCGCCTGGCGGTGTTTAAGACAGTCGATTGTTCTACCTATCAGGAAATATTGTGCGCAACGGGTGCGGATGGATCAGTGGTCATGAATTATCTCGAAGTAGAACCGAACACTACCTATGTGGTGGCCATTTCAGACAACGCAGCCAATATTGGTCAATTTGAATTTTGCGCATCTTCCATCCATGTTGAGTTCTGTAACCGGCAGGATAAAATCTATGTCACCAACACCTCCATGGGTAGCCCTGCCAGTGGTCCTTATAAACCCGGGGAGGAGGTACAGTTTTGTTATGAGCTTACGGACTGGTCCAAACTTTCATGCAATGGGTTCCAGGGGATTGTTCCAACCTTTGGTCCCGGTTGGGACTCCACGGCCTTCAATATTTTTGGTGAGCCTTTACAGGTAGACTCCATGATAGCTCCTGTCGAAACCGGGTTTTGGGCCTGGTATAAACAGGGCGACGTGCACTACAATATTTCCAATCCCATCAATGGGTATGCTGGAGGCCAGGGCATGCCCCCGGGATGGTATTTTACCAATACCGGCGATCCCCCGCCAGCTACTATCCCGGATCAAACTACCGGAGACATCAACAGCTGCCTGCCTACACCGGATAAATGGAAAGTTTGTTTCACACTCCCGGTGGTCAGTGAATGCGAGTCCAACCTGGATTGTAGCGTGACGATGAAGACCTTTGCGGATGGCGAATTAGGCAGCAATAACAGCTTAGCCTGTGTGTATGACCAGCCGGAAATATTCAACGCCACTATGCTTTGTTGTCTCAATCCGGGCATCGCGAATACGCAGGATTTTTCCATCTGCAGTGGGGACACTATCGCCTTTTCGCCTCAGACCAATCTTGCCCCGCCAGTCTATTACTCCTGGACAGCCATGCCTGATCCTTTCATTACTGGGGCCGCCAATGGTTTTCATCTGTATTCGTTTTTCCAGATATTAACTAATCAGGTCGTTATTCCACAAAAGGTGCAATACTCAATTCGGGCAGAATCGGAAGGCTGTGAAACCTCTACAGATGAATTTAATGTAACCGTCTTCCCACGGCCCACTGGTCAATTGTCTCTTATTGGTCCAGGCACAGTATGCAGCGGATCAACCGTGACACTGGATTTTCAATTAAATGGATCACCCCCCTTCGCGATTGGACTTTACCGGGACAATGAATTTTTCACCAATGTCCTCAGTGAAAACAATGAAATCTCTATTAATGTGGATCCCATTTTCAGTTCAGTGCTGAGCATCGGAACCTTAAGTGATGCTAATTGCGATGGTACAGGTTCAGGCAGTGTAATCGTGACGATCAAACCCGTAGCTGCAAATCTGATTAATACCATTTTGTGTGCCGGTGATTCGCTGATGGTTGCAGATACCATCCTGAAAGATTCGGGTACCTATTCGTTTTTCCTGGAGAACCAGGCAGCCTCCGGGTGCGATAGCATCATTAACGTCACGCTGGCCGTGATACCCTCCCTGACCGAAGATCAAAACTATACCATTTGCAACGGAGATACCGTCTATGTCCTCGGTCAACCTTACACCGAAACAACAAATGAAATCATCGAATACCTCGGACCGGAAGGATGTCCGAATTACATTCACCTCGATCTGGTGGTGAAAGACACCTTCTCCATGGATATTTCCCAGACTATTTGTTTTGGGGATACGCTGAATTTCGGAGGAATTAAAGTATTTGAGGAAGGGGTTTATTCCCATACTGATGAAGTCCGGCCAGGTTGCTTTGAAGAGACCGTATTGCATCTTGATGTCTTACCGGCCCTGGTGATCAACGATGTGTCCATTATGGCGGATAACGGAAATGATAATGGCGCCATCCTGGTAGAAATCATTGGCGGCTTGCAGCCATACACTTATCATTGGAATACGGGTCAGACCACCGAAAGTCTTTTCAATATTCCTCACGGACATTATGTCCTGACAGTAAATGATGCTAATGGATGTAACGAAGTTTTTGAATTTGACGTGCCTTTTGCCGATGCTGTGCACGACATAACAAGCGATCTGCCCTTAACCTGCAGACCAACCTTACTAAGCCCGAATGATAAACTTCGTCTCATCAATACTGGGAAAGAAAATATCCAAATCCCCACACTTGAATTCATAGCGGTCACCGGCCAACGCATCGTACTTCAACATGACGTCGATGTGCCGGCTGAAGCCTTTTATTTTCAGGACCTGCCTGGCTCATTACCTCCTGGAGTTTATATGCTTTGTGCCAGGCTGAAAAATGGAAAATCGATGTTATGGAAAATGGTGGTGGAATAAAATCGAATTCCAAAAAATAAGGAAAGGGATTCATCCAATCATCGCTGATGTATGAATCCCTTTTCCTTTTGTGCTTTGTTTCATCTCAAGTTGGACTTGTCTTCATTCCGTAGAATACTGACAATAATTGGACTAAGCAAATGCACTGTACCGGTGATATTGACTAACTAAGTCAACCGGCACGGGGTTATGGCCACTAGGCCACCCCACTTTACCGATCTCCTGTCCTTGATAGCTCTACTTCTTCCCGCTTTCGCGTTCATTTTCATGCTATTACATCAACCTGCACTTACATGCTGTGAATAATAGGCTTCAGAGATCAGTGGTTAATTTTAAAATCCCCGTTTCTTTTTTCAGGGGCAATAAAAATATATCAATCCTTATTGGTTTGCAAATTTTATAAACAGAATTTATCAACAATATTATCCACAAGCCCCTGCGATAATGGCCAGGAATCCCGGAGCCTGCAAAGAAGCTCCGCCAACTAATCCTCCATCAACATCACGTTGAGAAAACAATATTCTCGCATTATCCGATCTGATACTTCCACCATAAAGAATACGGATATAGTCACCGGTTGCATGATCATAGCGCTCGACAATAGATTGCCGGATATAGGCATGCATTTCCTGGGCCTGTTCAGGGCTCGCTGTGACGCCTGTCCCTATGGCCCAAATAGGTTCGTAAGCTATGATCACCTTGGACAATAATTCCGATGACAAGTGAAATAATCCTTCTTCCAACTGGGATTGAACGTAGGCTTCCTGTTTTCCAGAGTTCCTTATTTCAAGGGATTCCCCGCAGCAAAAAATTGGTGTGATTCCGGCCTCAAGAATCATATTTACTTTGGACCTGACCATGGCATTGGTCTCTCCAAAAATTTGTCGTCTTTCGGAATGACCTGTAATAATATATCGGACACCTATTTCCTCCAGCATGCCGACAGACACTTCCCCTGTATAGGCACCGGACTTTTCATTAAAACAATTTTGTGCCCCTACCTGGATGCCAGCATTTCCTGCTTCTTCTATGATCGAAACTAAATGCGTATATGGAGGGGCAATCACCACATCACAATCCAACGGGCTTGGCAAACTCTCCTGGATTTCCCTGACTAAAACCAATCCATCCTTGACCGTCAGGTTCATTTTCCAGTTGGCCGCCACCATTTTTCGTCGAATTATCATTTCAGTTATTTTAATAAATAAACAAGGTATTTCCCTTCCGACAAATATAATCTGTAAAAACTGCGTCCTGTCCTCCATCTTTGGTGTAATTTTTGCCCTCTCCGGGACAAGGACTGATCATGCCAAAAGAGAATCTCTCGAAATCCACCCGATTTATACATCGGGACATAAGCTGGCTTGTCTTTCAACTACCGCGTCCTGCAGGAGGCTAAAGACAAGAATGTACCTCTTCTGGAGCGCCTGAAATTCCTGGCCATTTATAGCAGCAATCTCGATGAATTTTTCAGGGTCCGGGTAGCCAATCACCGGAATTTATTACAGGTTGGTAAAAAAACCATGCGTCAACTGGACTATGACCCCGAAGCCGTTCTGTTGAGAATTCAAAAAATGGTCAGTGAACAAGCGGTCGAATTCAGCAATATTTTCATGCATCAAATCGTTCCCGAATTAAAACATAACGATATACATATCGTTATCCGCGAGGAACTGACCCAGGAACAGGAAGCATTTGTGGATACTTTTTTCCAGGACAATCTCCTGCCATTTGTACAACCCGTTTTATTGGTAAAGGAAAAAATCCGGCCATTCCTCAATAACGCTGCCCTTTATCTGGCTATCATGATGAAGGATAAAGAAGATACGGGGCAGGAATCATCAACATTACGGGATCATTAAAATACCATCCGATCATCTTCCCCGATTTATCGAATTGCCATCCAATAAATATGGCCACGAATTATCATGCTGGATGATATTGTTCGTCATAGTGTCATGTGCTTTTTCCCGGATATCAAATTCTTAATACCTATTCCATAAAACTGACCAGGGATGCTGAACTGTATATCGATGATGAGTACCAGGGGGATTCATCAAAAAAAATAAAAACAGTCTGGTCAAACGTGATGTTGGTCCGGCATCAAGATTGGTATATGATAAAACAATTCCCACTCATTTTCTTCATTATCTGATGTCGGTCCTGGGGGTTGAAAAACTTGGCTTGTTTCCGGAAGGGCGATACCACAATAATTTTGATTTTTTAAATTTTCCGTCTTTTGGAAAAGAACATCTTAAAGATCAGCCTTTGCCCCCCATGGACTATCTCCGCTTTCCTGATCAAGAATCCATATTTGAACCCATTCGAGCATCGGATCATCTCATTCATGTACCCTATCATAAATATGAATCTGTTATTAAGTTTTTTGAGCATGCCGCCAGAGATCCCAATGTAACCCACATCAAAATAATTCAATACCGAGTAGCCCCCAGTAAGCCGAATTATGGATGCACTTATCAATGCGGTAAAAGCAGGCAAACAGGTTTATGCTTTTATTGAAGTCAAGGCCCGTTTTGATGAAGAAGCAAATTTCCGATGGGGAGAACAACTCGAAAAGGCCGGAATCGTGGTCAGGTATAGTTTTCCAGGTCTCAAAGTGCATAGCAAGATGGCATTGGTTCGGAGACTTGGAAAAAGACGGGCCTCAGCTTTATACTTATCTGAGTACAGGTAATTTCATGAAGTAACAGCTCAAAATTTATAGTGATTCCGGATTGTTTACCGCCGATCCAAGAATAACAGGTGAGGTGGTCGGATTTTTGCGTTTCTGGAAACTGTCAAACTTCCGATGGAAGAATTTAAACATTTGCTTGTCGGCCAGTTTAATTTGAGAAAAGAATTATCGGATTTAATCAATTATCGAAATCAATGAGAAAAAAGCAGGCCGAAAAGCGTTCATCAGACTTAAACTGAATAGTCTGCAGGATGAAGAAATGATTGAAAAACTTTATGAAGCCAGTGAAGCGGGGGTAAAGTTGAATTAAATATAAGAGGCATTTGCTCCCTTGTTGCCGGAAAGAAAAATCTCAGTCAGAAAATAAATGCCTTTAGCATTGTGGACCGCTTCCTGGAACATAGCCGGGTATTTGTTTTCCATCATGCAGGCAAAGATAAGATCTACTTGTCATCAGCGGACTGGATGGAGCGTAATCTGTCCTTTCGTATCGAAACAAGTTTTCCGATATATGATCACATGATGGAAGAATTAACAGACATTCTTAATATACAGACAAGCGATAATGTCAAATCCAGATCCCTGAATTACCATCACATCAATGAATACAATCACAATGGTTCTGATATCGCTATCAGGTCGCAGCATGAAACCTATTTTTATCTCAAACGTAAAAATGAAGAATTCCTTGCCGGAGGCGAATTGTGACCGATAAACCCATTTTTTTTCAGGGTATACCATGTAGAATTTGACGCATTGAAAGTGCCACATCTTTAGCTCAATCAGCATTTTTTCCCATGCAACTAATGACAAATGCCGAATATTTATTGATCCGGAGGAGAGCACATATGAGATCACTCTTTTTTGAATATCCAAGAACCGAAGGAAATGGTCATGTTTCGGTTGATTTTTTCAGTTCACCATCAGTCAGATATGAACATTAAAGCTTCCTGTTGTAGTGCCAATAAAAATGGCATCGGGTTGAAATTTCCTTGCCTGGTTAAAGGTGGCGTATTTCATTAAGATACGGGATGGAAAAAAGAGATTTTTGAAAAGGATTCTGGTTCAGTAGGGGAAAACCCTGAAATTAAAAATTGGTGTTTCTGTCCATGTATACGACTGCAATAAAGATAGATCTTTACGACGTCGATTAGAAAAATGATGACATAATATCAAAATCAAATGAATTTGATCAGGTTTTTCTGATTAAGATTAATAAAGGGGTGAGACTTGCCGGGGTCATCAAAGGGTGATGCCGGCATTTTTTTTTGCTAAGGTCAAATTATGCATTGGCTAATTTTTCGGCTAGTTGCTCCCACTCTACCATCAACGTTCTCCAATTCTTTCTTTTTGTTTCATAATTATTCACTTGCTGGGAATAATTCGGTGTTTTGTAAAATTCCGGATCTGCCAATGCAACTTTTCCTAATTTCTTTAATCAAAGATTCACAATTTCCGATCTCTTTTTCAATCTGAGAGAAACGTCGCTGAAGATTTTTTTTTCCTGCGGTTAATTTGATTCACGGTCCTTTCGGTTAATTCTGTTTTTTTCTTACAACCTGCTTTTCTCTTGTTTTATCCTCATTAAGCTGTTGGCGAATGCTCAGCGCATCAAGATTCTCAATTCCTTTTCTACTGAGCATTTCATCAATGTCACCAAGATATTCTTTGATTTTTCCTCCACTGAATTCAATCGTTCTGGAGGTGAGACCCGGTTAAAAAGTCCCTGTCATGTGAAATGATGATCAGCGCTCCGGGATATTCCATTAGCGCATCTTTCAATCTTTGTTTCGCCTGGATGTCCAGGTGATGGGTAGGCTCATCCATGATGAGAAGATTGGTATGTGAAAGGATCATACATGCCAGTGCAAGTCTTGCTCGTTCACCACCCGAAAGCACAGAAACTTTTTTTCCCGCGTCTTCTCCACTAAATAAAAAAGAGCCTAATATGGCTCTGACCCTGGACCGCACTTCCGGAGCTGCCTTTTCTTCAATCGTTTGTAATACAGTTTTTTTCGGGTCAAATAATTCTGTTTGATTTTGGGCGTAATAGCCTAATAATACTTTTTCATTCT
>CAWINN010000002.1:0-242698 GCA_963837505.1 uncultured Saprospiraceae bacterium
CCCACTATCACCTGTCCATCCTCTCCACAAGAGAGAACAACAGATGATGGGGTATGCTTCTATACCGTCATTGGAAATGAATTTGATCTCTTATCCGTCAGCGACAACTGCGGCATGGTTACGGTAACGAATGACTTCAATAATGCAGCTTCCCTCGCTGGAAGCGAATTCCCCGGAGGTACAACAGTAGTCACCTGGACAGCAACGGACGAATGCAACAATTCCACCCAATGCTCCTTCACCATCGTCGTCACCGATGACGAACCCCCGATGATCACTTGCCCACCAAGTATCGCCGTGGACAATGATCCCGGTGTATGCGGTGCCGTGGTAGACTATAATCTGCCTGCAGTTTCAGATAATTGCACCTCAGTATGTCCTACAGATATTCCCGGGTATGACTTTTTAGGCAACCTGGATGGACATTCTTACTTTGTATCCTCCGGAACAGCCGATTGGGCCACAGCTAATGCAGCTGCTATCGCCCTTGGCGGTCACCTGGCCACCATCACCAGTGCAGCCGAGGACAACCTGATCTTAACCGGATTCACTCAAAATGCATGGATCGGATTTACCGATCAGGCCGTAGAAGGAAGTTTCCAATGGGTGACCGGTGAAGTAGTTTCCTACACTAATTGGAATACTGGAGAACCTAATAATTCAGGTAATGAGGATTACGCTCATACCTGGGCAGGACCCTCAGGCGAATGGAATGATCTGGATGGCACCCAAAATCTTAATTACATCGTCGAATTCGACTGCTCCAGCCCGATCCTGATCGCCGGTCTACCTTCCGGTTCAACGTTCCCGATTGGATCCACAACCAATGTATATAAAGTAACCGATGGCAGTGGTAATATGGCCACTTGCAGCTTTACAGTGACCATAACTGATACAGAAGATCCGGTCATCATTTGTCATGATATTACGGTCAATAATGATGAGGGGGTTTGCGGTGCTGATGTGGACTACTGTGGGCCTGGTAGCAACCCTGTGCTTTATGCTATTAGCGGATCCGGTAACAATCCTTCCGTGCTGTATACGCTTGATCCGGCTACAGGTGCTATAGTAACTACTATCGGCAATACTGGTTATAGCCACATGGTAGCTATGGCCGTAAACCCTGTTACCGGGGTTATTTATGCTCATTCTAATGAAGGAGGCTTGCGCTTAGGTGATCCGGGAATTGGCACCTTGTTTACTCTTGATCCATTAACCGGTGCAGCTACCATAGTGGCTGGGACCTCCATTCAATGTCCCGATATGACCTTTAGCCCCTCCGGGGTCCTTTACGCCTGGTATGAATTCAATAGCAATACAGGATTATCTGACGGCCTTTGTACCATTGATCTAACTACTGGTGCTGTAACACCCATAGGACCTGATAATCAAAATACCTCAAATACTGGACTTGCCTTTGATCCTGCGGGTCACCTATATCTTAAAACATATAATGAGGTAAGAGAACTCGATCCTTCGGATGGTTCGATTATTTCATCCATACCTCTTATTACGAATGATGGGACCTATAACCTCCTTGCCTTTAGTCCTGCTGGGGTTGCTTATTCGGGAACCAGAGATAATCCAAACTTTACTTTACAAACCCTGGATGTAACTTCCGGCGTGTTGACGGATGTTGGAACCAATCCTGCCCATAACATTGCAGCCATAGATTTCAGAAGTTGTGCCGTCACCGCTTCAGATAATTGTGACGTCGCTTCTATTACGTATGATCCGCCAAGTGGAACCTTCTTCCCGGTTGGATCTACTCCTGTGACCGCTACTGCGACTGACATACACGGGAATACAGCTTCCTGCACATTCAACGTCATGGTCAACGATACCGAAGACCCCACCGTCACCTGCAAAAACATCACCGTATACCTGGATGCTAACGGAACGGCTCACATAACACCTGCACAAGTGGTTCAAAGTGCCGACGACAATTGTGCTGTAGTTGATACCACTATAAGCAATGCTGATTTCACCTGTGCAGATCTCTGCATGGGTTCCCTGGATCAACAGCAACTGGCCAGTACAGGCGGCTTCGGACCTGAACTAGGTCTGGCCCAAACCTTTACTGCAGGAGCTACCGGGCCATTAACTAAAGTCAGGTTAGTCACCGCCGGTGCTTCTGCATCGTATACGGTTGAAATCCTGGATGGCGGGAATCCAAACTCCAGTCCTGTCCTGGCTTCAGGTTCCATTGACGGAGGTGTACCAGCCTGGCGGGATGTGTATTTTGCAATGCCACCGACTTTGACATCAGGCAATCTTTACACGATCCGTATCAATGGAGATGTGGTTCTGAGCGGTACGGTTAGCGGTACCTATGCAGGAGGAGATCTCTGGGATAATAGTGTAGGCACCTATTTTCCAAGCACTCCCTGGGATGCCGTTTTCGAAACCTATATCGGAGAATGCAATCCTGTAACGATAACCGTCACCGATGCTGCCGGCAATACAGCCACCTGTGTAAGCACAGTGGTCGTAATAGACAATATACCTCCGGTGATCATCATGGAGGCAGATGATATGACCGTAGAATGTGACGGAGCTGGAAACATCGCCGAACTCACGGCCTGGTTGGCCAATCATGGCGGCGCGACTGCCACGGATGCCTGTGATAACCTCACCTGGACAAACGACTTTACAGCATTGAGCGATCTTTGTGGTGCTACCGGCGCAGCTACTGTGACGTTCACTGTCACCGATGGAAGCGGTAACACCAGCACCACCACGGCCACCTTTACCATTCATGATACGGTACCCCCGACCATCACTGTTGAAGCTACCTCACCGACCGTTGAGTGTGGTCCTAATATTGATGCTGAGTTTCAGGCATGGGTGGCCACCAATGGTGGAGCCGATGCGACTGATCAATGCAGTGGCGTGACCTGGAGCAGTTTTCCCGTGAATTACGATTACGAATGCGGTCCAACAGGATCAATTGTAGCCAACTTCATGGCTTCAGATGCCTGTGGCAATCAGAGTACCACCACAGGGACCTTTACAGTAGTGGATAATACGCCACCTCTTTTCATCGATCCACTGGATTTCAATTTCCTGACCTCATCACAATCCGGCTGCCCGATGTCAACCGGTGTATTGGGTATCGGTGTGGGTCCCGTGCCTTCCGGTTTTCCTTTCTTTGTGGACGGAAATGCTGTATCAGCTCCTTCTGCTGTTCCTTCACCGGCCACGGTTGCTGGTACCTTCTCTGATTCCTGCTCAACTCCATCTCTCGAGCTTGTGAGTATTGATTTGTCAGGAAACAACTGCAGCAAACATTATCTGCTGACCTGGAAAGTCACCGACCAATGTGGCCAGATGACCACCCAGGATCAGGAGATCGTAGTAACGGATGACAGCGCACCTGTATTAGTTGATCCGGAAATCGATTGTTCCAGCCTGAATCAATCCGGACTGGATGAATGTTATAGCGCCGCTTTAGCTTTTGATGCCAATACATTGACAGGTGATGTGGCTGACTTATATGAAGATGCATGCAATGCTGATTTAACAGTCACCCTGGTAGATATCCTTCCATTTGGTACAGATTGTGATTGGACGATCACGTATACCTTCCTGGTATCCGATGCCTGTGGAAACACGACGCTTTGCTTTGTTGTTTACAGCGGTGGCGATAATACACCACCGACTATAACTACCGAAGCACAACCACTGACGGTACAGTGCGATGGCAGCGGCAATATAGCTCAACTCAACGCCTGGTTAGCCAATCATGGTGGCGCCACCGCTACGGACAATTGCGATCAGAGCCTCACCTGGACCAATGATTACACCGGCATCAGTGATGGATGCGGGGCTACAGGAAGTGCAACGGTTCATTTCACAGTGACCGATGATTGCAATCATAGCAGCACAACGACAGCCGTATTTACGATCATCGATACCACGCCACCTACCGGCACACCTCCGATCGGATCTTCCAATGCCAATGGTTGTGTACTGACCTCTTACCTGACCGTGCCATTCGACGCAGTATATGCTGCATCGACGTATCATGACAATTGTGGTACCGTCATGGCTATGCCTACGGATACGATTATTATTACTGATATGGACAGCTGTGCATGGTCCTTGATCTACGTCTTTAAAGTGACCGATGAATGCGGCAATTCACTGACGAATCAACAAATTGTCAACCTGGGATCAGATTTGACACCACCATCGGGTACGAAACCACAACCCATCACGGGTGTCGATGCCTGCAAGGAAAATGCGATTGCCTTATATCCGTTTGACCCGGTCTATGTATTGCTGGGATATACAGACAATTGTGGTGGACCCCTGACCGCCACACTGACCAATACTCAGCTTTTAGGGGCTGACTGTGCGGGATGGGTACTGACTTATACGTTTACCGTAACCGATAAATGCGGCAACGCCCTGACCGGCCAGAAGATGAACATTTCCGGCAAGGACATGACACCACCAACAGGCACGCCTCCGCCAAGTGTATCGAACATCAATGCATGTTACATTGATGCCACCACACCTCCGGTGGGAGCACCCATTTTTGATCCTTTATATGTGGCCACCTTCTATTCCGATTTTTGCGGTGGACCGATAACGGTGACCTTGTTGAGTACATCGGTTACAGGGACTAACTGTTCATGGACCCTGACCTACACCTACTCCGTGGCTGATAAATGTGGAAACCTGATGCCGACACAAACCTGGCAGCATTTTGGTGGAGATACCGAGGCTCCGCATTGGCTTACACCGGACAATGACTTAGACCGGACCGTAGAATGTGGTGATGAAAATGGTATCGGAACAGCTCAGAGCCTGTTCCCGGTAGCTGCGGATAATTGTGATAATAACGTGACCAATATTGATGAGATCGCTGGTGAATTCGTTCCGGGCAATGACTGTCCTCAGGCAGGCACCTACACCAATACCTGGACAGTAACGGACGATTGTGGAAATACCAGCCTGGTCTATACGCAAGTCATCACTATTATAGATACGACAGGCCCGTCACTGACACAATGCAACCTGAATGATCTGAATGCAACGTATGAATGCAGTGGATTGTTAGGTAATGAAACCGCTGCCGATGCATGGGAACTGGATAACAGGATATACCTGGCCGGATGTGCCCATGACAATTGTGGTGGAGTTACGGTTAGTAGTGATTATGATTTTGCCAACCTGACCGACGGATGTGGTCAGACAGGCACTATCACCGTGATCTATACGATAAGTGATGATTGCGAAAATACTACTACAGCGCAGGGTGTCTTCTCTATTGAGGATCACACACCTCCAAGTACAGCGAACTGCGATGCGAACCATCTGAATGAGACATATGAATGTGCTGGTTTCGCCGGTAACCTTGCCGAGGCGAATGTTTGGAACGCCAATAACATTGCTTACCTCAACGGATGTGCATCAGATGCCTGCGGAAATGTAACCGTCACGAGTAATTACGATTTTGAAAGCATGAGTGATCTATGTGGAGAGACCGGACAGCTGATAGTGACCTACACGTTGACCGATGAATGCATGAATTCCAGTTCCATCCAGGGTAGCTTTACCGTTATAGATGATATCGCGCCAAGCCTTGCCGGATGTGATCTGGCAGGTCTGAGTACAACCATTGAATGTGTTGGTGCAGCCGCGAATGAAGTAGCAGCACAGGCCTGGAATTTAGCCAATATCGCTACCCTGACAGGATGTGCATCAGATGCCTGCAGTTCAGTGACCGTATTGAGCGATTATAATTATAACAACCTGGTGCTGGCATGTGGACAGGCGGGTACACTACTCGTGACCTATACGGTATATGATGATTGTGAAAACTCCACCGCGACACAAGCTACATTTACGATTGAAGATCATACAGCGCCCACTATTGATGTGGAAGCTATGGATGTGACGGTAGAATGTAACGGAACGGGGAATGGAGGAGATCTGACAGCATTTTTATTGGGCCATGGAGGAGCCAGTGCAAGTGATATATGCGGGGACGTGATATGGAGTGATGATTTTGAGGGGTTGAGTGATCTTTGCGGAGCTACAGGAAGTGCGACTGTGCATTTCACGGCGACAGATGATTGCGACAACGCGAGCACCACCACAGCCACCTTTACTATCTTCGATACGACGGCTCCGACGTTTATTGATCCGTCAGATGAGACGACGTCCACGGAAGATGGGGCCGATTGTCCTATGTCATCCGGCGTGGTGGGCATAGTACCTGGCCCGATAGGCAGCGGTCAGCTCTTTACAGTAGATGGTATTTCATATCTGGCACCAACACTTGTCACGGATCCAGCCATGAATGCAGGGGAATACTCAGATGGATGTTCAGCACCGACATTGTCACTGGATAGTATAGCAGCCTCAGGAACGACCTGTAGTAAGACGTACACCCTGTACTGGAAGGTCACAGACGATTGCGGTAATTCGACTACCCAGGATCAGACCTACACGGTCATTGATAACACGCCTCCATCCTTAGTTGATCCGCAGGTGGATTGCTCAAGCCTGGATATGTCCGAGCTCAACGAGTGCCTGTCGGAGGCAGATGCCTTTGATGGTACTACGCTGGAAGGAGCTGTAGCGGCTTTATATACGGATAATTGCAATAATCCGGTCACGGCCACTTTCGATCACCGGGTAGATAACGAAAATGGAGACTGCTATTGGACATTTGATTACGTATACATCATCTCGGATGCCTGCGGTAATTCAACATCATGCAGCGTCACGTATCAGGGTGGCGATTCAGAACCTCCACACCTGGTGGATCCACTGGTGGATTGCAGCAGCCTGGATGTGAGTGGTGTGAATGAATGCCTGGGCGTTGCCGCTGAATATTCCGGCGAAAATTTCATCTCAGGCGTATATGGCCTCTACACGGATAATTGTGATAATGATGTCAGTGTAGAATATTTAGGTTCCACCGAGGATCCGAACAACACCGATTGCACATGGAGTTTCACTTATCATTATTCGATTACGGATAATTGTAACAATACTTCTTATTGTGATGTCACCCGCAGCGGCGGCGATACAGGAATGCCTGTCATCACAGCACCACCTACGGAAGACCTGGAATGTAGTTCAGACCTGCCGGGTGGAGCAATCACGATCGGTGATTTCCTCGAACTGGAAGGAACCGCTTCAGACAATTGTACGGATGTGGATGACCTGACCGTATCCTATGTAGACGGACCACTGGTCGGAACCAATTGCAATGGTTCGATCACCCGTACCTATTCCATCACGGATCTTTGTGGGAATATCGCTACAGCAGACCAGGTATTTACGGTGACTGATAATACTCCGCCGGAATTCAACGTGGAATGCAACATGCTGTTCAATTATTATACTTCGGACACTTCGCTTTGTCCGTCGGCCTCCACGATCAGTTTGGTTCAGGGCCAGATCATAGGCCAATTAGAACCGTACTATGTCGGTGGAAATGAAGTACCGCCACTGGGCAATTGCATCTATGACAATTGTACCGAGGCTCCTGATATGAGAGCCAGAGTGGACAGCATTCATGTGGCACAGGTGAGCGGTTGCGAGCGCAGCTTCACCGTATACTTTACGATCCTGGATCTATGCGATAATGAAAGTGAGAATGAATTCATTTGCACGGTCAATATATTTGACAATACGCCGCCTGTGGTGACCCCGCCGACTCCGGGTAACCTGCAGTGTTCTTCTGCACTACCGCTACCCGCGGCTACGATTGCCGGCTACCTGGCCCTGCCGGGAGCAGCAATAACGGATAACTGTCAGGCTCAGGGCGACTGGACTATAAGCTCCACGACCGGAACCTTAGTCGGTACGGAATGCATGGGAACGATCACGAGGATCTACACCATCACCGATGGCTGTGGCAATTCCGCAACAGCGGCTCATGTCTTTAACGTACATGATACGACTCCGCCGACCGGAACACCTCCTGCCGGGTTGTCGGAAGTGAATGCTTGCAAGGCGAATGCTATGATCACCGTTCCGTTTGATCCGATTTATGCAGCATCCACGTATACCGATAATTGTGGGACGGTTACCGCTATGCTGACCAGTTCCGTTACTACAGGTACGGATTGTTTATGGGTATTGATTTACACCTTCAAGGTGACCGATCAATGCGGCAACACTTTATTCGGTCAGCAACTGGTATACAGCGGTGGTGATAAAACACCACCAACGGGAACATGCCCGAATGGTACAACAGGAAATAACTATTGCAAGGCTAATGTGCTGGCCAACATACACATTGACCTGGCAGGCGTTCAGGCAGGCTATACCGACAATTGCGGTCAGCCGGTGACAGCGATGATCCTGGATACGACTTTAACGGGTACGGATTGCAGTTGGACATTGGTCTATCATTATAAAGTATCAGATCAGTGCGGCAATAGCACCACTTGTGATGTCACGTATACCGGTAGCGATATGACACCTCCGACAGGTGTATGTCCTCCGGGTGTTACAGACATCAACTTATGTCCGGCACTCGCAGAAAGTACCATTCATATCAATACGGCAGCCGTAGCGGCCAACTATACAGACAATTGCGGCGGACCCGTGACGGCGACCAGTATCGATACCAACTTTGTAACTAATGGTTGTGACTGGACCCTGACGTATACGTATCGCATTTCCGATCAGTGTGGCAATAGCACTACGTGTGATGTGGTCAATACCGGCCGGGACAACACGCCTCCATCAGGAGTTTGTCCGGTCGGAACGGTTAACAACAATTATTGCAAGGATCTGGCTGAAGCCAATATTCATATCAACGAAGCAGGTGTGGCTGCAGCCTATACGGATAACTGTGGAGGCCCTGTGACAGCCATGATCATTGATACGGTATTGACAGGTACCAATTGTGCATGGACACTTACTTATGGCTATAAGGTTTCCGATCAATGCAACAACTCTACCATGTGTCAGGTCACCTATACAGGACATGACCAGACGCCACCTTCGGGCATCAAGCCACCATTTATTACCGGCCTGAATCATTGCCTGGAAGGGGTGGCAGCTGCTTATCCGTTTGATCCGGTCTATGTGCTGCAGAATTACACAGATAATTGTGGTGGGCCATTAACGGCCATGCTGGTATCTACCGATGTATTGACCATTCCGGGTACACCGGGAGATTGCAATTGGTCATTGGTATATACCTTCAAGGTGCTGGATGAATGCGGAAATGCATTGCTCAACCAGAAGATGATCTATAATGGATCTGATCAGACGCCGCCGACAGGAACGCCTCCGCCAAGTGTATCGAATATCAATGCATGTTACATTGATGCTACTACACCACCGGTGGGCGCCCCGGTATTTGATCCAACATATACCGCCACCTTCTACACCGATAATTGCGGCGGTCCGATCTTCGTGACGCTGTTGAATACACAGGTCACCGGAACTTCCTGTTCCTGGACCCTGACCTATACCTACTCCGTGGAAGATCAGTGTGGCAATTCAATGCCAATACAGACCTTACAACATTTCGGCGGAGATAAGCAGGCACCTAACTGGCTGACAGCTGCCAATGCACTGGACAGGACGCTGGAATGCAGCGATCTGGATGGTATCGGGACAGCGCAGAATCTGTTCCCGGTTGCTGCCGACAATTGTGATAATGATGTAACCAACATCGTGAAGATCGCCGGCCCATTTGTTCCAGGTATGGTCTGTGCTCAGGCAGGGACCTATACCAACACCTGGACGGTAACCGACGATTGTGGAAATACCAGCCTGGTATATACACAAGTCATCACCATCATAGACGATATAGCACCGTCACTGACGCAATGCAACCTGAGTGATCTGAATGCAACCTATGAGTGCAGCGGCACAGCAGGTAATGAAGCGGCAGCAGATGCATGGGATCTGGCCAACAGGCTCTTCCTCGCCGGTTGTGCAAGTGACAACTGTGGTGGGGTAACCGTTAGCAGTGATTATGATTTTGAGACCCTGACGGATGGATGTGGTCAAACTGGTAGCCTTACTGCTATCTATACGGTAAGTGATGCTTGTGGAAATACAACCACTGCCCAGGGGACTTTTACAGTTGTGGATACTACCCCGCCAAGTACAGCCGGATGCGATGCCGCCACGCTCAATGAGACATATGAGTGCAGTGGTTTTGCCGGCAACCTGGCAGAGGCCAATGTTTGGAACGCTAATAATATCAGTTACCTCAACGGATGCGCTACGGATGCCTGTGGAAGTATAACCGTCACCAGCGATTACGATTTCGAAAGCATGAGTGATTTATGCGGAGAGACCGGCGTGCTGATCGTGACCTATACGTTGACCGATGAATGCCTGAACGCCAGTACCATCCAGGGAACCTTTACAGTGGAAGACCACACACCGCCAAGTACGGCAGGATGTGATACCTTGAATCTTGATGAGACCTTTGAATGTGTGGGCTTTGAAGGAAATGAAGCTGAAGCCATTATCTGGAATGCAGCCAACATTACTTACCTGTTAGGTTGTGCATCAGATGCGTGTGGAAGTATATCCGTGACCAGTGATTATGATATCGAAAACATGATCGGCTTATGTGGTCAGACCGGAGAACTGCTGGTGACGTATAACGTGGCAGACGAATGTGGAAATTCATCTACGATTCAGGGAACATTTACAGTTCACGACACTACGGCCCCGACTATTGATGTGGAAGCTTCGGATTTGACAGAACAATGCGATGGCAGTGGAAATGGTGAAGCCCTGGGCTTCTGGTTAGCCATCCATGGTGGTGCGAGCGCCAGTGATATATGTGGTGGGGTCACCTGGACCAATAACTTCACCGGATTGAGTGATGATTGTGGTGCGACAGGAACTGCATTAGTAATGTTCTTTGCCACGGATGATTGCGGCAACACCAGTACCACGATGGCAACGTTCACGATTATTGATACTCTCCCGCCGACGTTTGTTGATCCGGTTGATCAGGTAACTTCGACAGCACTTGGATCGGATTGCCCGATGTCCTCTGGTGTAGTAGGAATCGTTCCTGGTCCGGTAGCCAGCGGCCAGAACTTTACGGTGGATGGATTGCCATTTTTAGCACCACAGTTAGTATCCGATCCGGCAGTAGATTCAGGCGAATACTCAGATGGATGCTCAGATCCGACATTAGCGCTGGATAGTATAGTGGTGACCGGTACCTCTTGCAGTAAGACGTACACGTTATATTGGAAGGTCACAGACGATTGCGGTAATTCAACTACCCAGGATCAGACCTTCACCGTAACAGACGATACTCCTCCGGCACTGGTAGATCCACAGGTGGATTGTTCAAGCCTGGATATGTCTGAAATAGATGAATGTTTATCCGTGGCCGAAGCCTTTGATCCTGCAACCCTGATCCCTGATGTGGCCGCCTTGTATGTTGACAATTGCAACAATGTCAACGTTAGCTATTTCAGCACTGAACCCAACGAGAATTCTGATTGCTCATGGTCATTCGTCTATTCTTATGTTATATCAGATGATTGCGGTAATTCCGAATCCTGTTCCGTACAATACAGTGGCGGTGATGATTCACCTCCAACCTTTACGGCAGTCGCACAACCGCTTACAGTAGAATGCGACGGAAACGGAAACCTGGCTCAGTTGAATGCATGGCTGAACAGTCACGGCGGCGCTGTGGCAATTGATAACTGCGATACCAATCTGGACTGGTTGAATGACTATAGCGGGATCAGTGATGGATGCGGAGGAACCGGAAGTGCTGTTGTTCATTTTAGTGTAACCGATAATTGCGGTAACACCAGCACGACTACGGCCACCTTTACCATTACCGATACCACACCGCCTACGGGTACACAACCCATCGGACTGTCAGAGATCAATGCATGTAAATCAAATGCCACCACAGCAGCACCGTTTGATCCTGTATTGGCAGCTTCGACCTATCATGACAATTGCGGTTCAGTAACCGCCATGTTAGTCGGCGTACCCAGCTTAACCGGCGATAATTGCCTGTGGGTATTGAACTATACTTTCAAAGTAGTGGATGAATGTGGAAATAGTTTACAGGGACAACACCTGATTTACAGCGGTGGCGACAAGACGCCTCCAACAGGTAGCTGTCCTGCCGGTACGGTCAATAATAACTTCTGTAAATCCGGTGCAGCTGCAGGCATTCCGATCAATCTGGCCGGAGTGGCAGCAGGCTACACAGATAACTGCGGTGGAGTAGTGACGGCTATGGTATTGGATACGGTGTTGACCGGAACCAATTGTAACTGGACCCTGACCTATCACTATAAGGTATCTGACATGTGCGGGAATTCAACCACCTGCACAGTGGTCCATACCGGAAGTGATATGACACCGCCATCGGGAGTTTGTCCGACGGGAGCATCGGGTGTGGATCTGTGTCCTGCATTGGTATTGAGCACCATCCACATCAATCCGGCAGCAGTGGCTGCAGCCTATACGGACAATTGTGGAGGAGCAGTGACAGCGACGATTTCCGATACCTCGTATGTATCACAGGGATGCGACTGGATATTGACTTACACGTATGTAGTGAAAGATCAATGCAATAATTCCACCTTGTGTAGTGTGACTACGACCGGCCGCGACAATACACCGCCAACAGGTGTTTGTCCTGCAGGTACCACCAATAACAATTACTGTATGGCTAATGCGCAGGCTAATCTTCCGCCAAATGCAGGTGCCGTGCAAGCGAACTATACGGATAATTGCGGTGGTGAAGTAACGGCTGTACTGTCCAATACGTCACTGACGGGAACGAATTGCGGTTGGACCCTGACCTATACATACACCATAACGGATGAGTGCAATAACTCCACGACCTGCCAGGTAGTACATACCGGTTCAGACCAGACACCACCGACGGGAGTGAAGCCGATATTCATTGCCAACCTGAATCATTGTGTGGAAGGCGTGGCGATTGATTATCCGTTTGATCCGATCTATTCGGTGCAGGGCTATTCCGATAATTGTGGAGGTCCTGTCACCGCTATCCTGACGGCAACGAATGTGCTGACTAATCCGGATCTTCCTGCGGATTGTGACTGGTCACTGGTCTATACCTTCAAGGTGGTAGACGAGTGCGGAAACGAATTCCCGAATCAGAAGATGATCTATTCAGGACACGATCAGACACCGCCTACTGGAACAGCACCTGCAGGTCAGACGGGAATCAACTCCTGTTACATCGATGCTTCTACACCACCTGCCAACGCACCGGCATTTGATCCGGTGGCCATTGGAGCTTCGTACACCGACAACTGTGGTGGCCCGGTTACGGTGACCCTGGATAATACCACCATCACCGGTAATAATTGTTCATGGACGTTGAAGTACACCTTCACGGTAACTGACCAGTGCGGCAATGCGCTGACCAATCAGATGATCACACATACAGGAGGTGACACAGAAGCCCCACAATGGCAGACCGCAGCCGGAGCTCTTGATGCATCGGTAGAATGTAGTGATGCCGGTGGACTCGCAGCAGCACAAAACCTGTTCCCGGTCGCCATGGATAATTGTGACAACGACGTTACCGATATCGTGAAAGTAGCTGGTCCATTGGTGCCTGGCGTCAATTGCCCACAGTCCGGAACCTATACCAATACCTGGACAGTCACGGATGCGTGTGGTAATACATCAACCGTATACACCCAGGTGATTACTGTTGAGGATTCAACACCACCATCCTTTACGGCACCACCGGATATAACGATTGCCAAAGATGGCGAATGCGAGTATGATGCATCTGTAGCCATCACCGGAGATGTCACGAATGAATCCGACAATTGTGATGTTACTCTGGATGCAGTACCAAGTGACGTAACGGCAGCAGGTGCATGTGAAGGCGAAGTGGTGATCACCCGTACGTGGACATTGACAGATGATTGTGGTAATACCACCACGCATGTACAGACGATCACAGCGCACGATTTCTTAGCTCCCAACCTGGCACCATTGACAGATGTCAATATTCAATGCAGTGGTGATGTTCCGGATCCGGCGACCACCATTGCAGAGTATCTGGCCCTGACCGGAGCAGGAGCATCTGATAATTGTTCCATGCAGAGCAGCCTGACCGTTACTTCTGAAACCGGAGAACTGGATGGCGATGATTGCGGAGGACTGATCATCAGGACGTATTATGTTTCAGATGCCTGTGGCAATTCCGCATCCGTCACGCAGAACTTCAATATCTCGGATACTACACCTCCGGTACTGACTGAAGGAGTATTGGAAGGATGTTACCAAACCGTGGAAGAAGCTTTCGATGCGGCAGTTGCGGCTACAACAATGTCAGATAATTGTACCGGTGTTGAATTCCTGGATGTGGCACTGGATATTGCCGGAGCTCCTGGAGGATGTGATTCCCTGGTTACCGTCACGGTCACAGACCTTTGCGGAAATTCGGCCTCGGTATCCTATGAGACAATGATCAATTGCCAGGGTGTTCGACTGAAAGTATTCCTGGAAGGGGCCTATAATTATGGTACCGGCATGTTGGATACAACCCTGAACTTCAAGCATGAACTTCCGGGCCAATTGAATCCGCCATTCATTCTGGATTACCCGGCCGGTCAGCCGTACAATACCGCACCATGGAATTATTCCGGTAATCTCGGTACACAGTATGGAGACGGTGGAGGTCAGATACCTTATCCAACAGATGTCGTAGACTGGATACTGGTCATGGTTCGTGAAAACGGATTCGCACCGGTGAATACGATCTGGACATGCGCAGGCTGGGTACACAAGGATGGTACAGTTAGCTTCCCTGAAGATTGTCCGGGACCGGTCATCAATACGGCCAATGATTATTACATCGTAGTTCAGCACAGGAATCACCTCGGTATCCTGTCCCCATCGTTCGTGGATATTGAATGTGACGGAGCATACCTCTACTGGAACTTCACAACCTCCAACTCCTATCAGCCATTGTTCCGGTTCGGACAAAAACAATTGCAACCAGGAGTGTGGGCGATGTATACAGGAAATGGAGAACAGATTTCTTCGATACAGGCCATCAACTCCACCGACCGTACGCTTTGGAACATCTTGCAGGGTACTTTCGGGTACAGTGCGGGTGACTACATCATGGACGGTAATACGAATTCAGTGGATGAGACAGCGTGGAAGAACAATCAAAACAGGACTACGGGTGTAGTATTTTATTAATGGATCAGTAAGATCGGTTGATTCAATCAGCAGATCTTCGCTAATAGCAGAAACGGTTTTTGCAGGGTTCGCCCGGCAGAAACCGTTTCTGTTTTATGATGGTTTTTTTATGGAAATGGCTGGACAAAAACGATCAACCAAAGTAAAAGTTATCTTATCCGGTCATCCGGGAAATGATTTTACTGAATCTTTACTGAGTTGAATTCCTGTCTAATAACAGGACTTCCTACTCAGTAATGAGGCAGCGTAATTTTACGGGAGTATAGTGTTTTATAATACATAAAAATTTGATTGCTAATACTTTACATAATGGCATTCGGACCATATAATCGGTTAAATTAATCTTAACATCTCCTGGCTCTTAGGGCTGATTTTTCAAAAGAAATGGGCTATATTTGAATAGTGATCAATGAAGTAAAAGGTGGTCCGCCACCATAGGTTGATTCATATCACAAGTCCTTTTATTAAATTGAACCTAATGATAAGTGATTCCTGCTATGGCCTATCCGTCTTTTCTGAATGGTCTGCTTTTCATTCTTTCCGGGTTCCTGATTACCTTATCGAATCTATTATTGCCTTCATCCTGGTGATCCTGAAGATCACCCTCCGTGAGTCATGATATTTTCAAACTACAAATACACAGACAGTACAGCGGAAAAAATAAGAACTGTAATCATGAGTTTTCACGGGCGCTGTTTAGACATGCCGGGATACTTAATGATGGAGCTGCCTCTTTCCCTGATGCTTGCCCTTATATCACAATCCATGTTAATAATGATTATTATCTTGTGGTTCAACATCGCAGTCATTGGGGGATTATATCCCCTTCATGTGTTGACATGGAATGTGATGATGCCTGTTTTTATTGGGCGTCCGGTGCTGTTAAAAACTCAAAATCATCCCACTATAGAAACCCTTAACTGTTGATCATGTATATTGTAAAAAATCCTTTAGCTCTTTTCCTCCGGATAATTCTGCTGGCTGGTATGTCTGGCGCATTATTCGAAGCAGGAGCCCAGGTGGCAATAAATTCTGTCGGGTCTGTCTACTTTCAGGATTTTAATTCACTTGCATCCACGGGCAGCAGTAATACCGTGCCAACAGGCTGGGCATTTGTCGAAACCGGTTCATCTGCCGATGGAAACTATACGGCAGGAACTGGTATAAGTGGTACCGGCAACACTTATAGTTTTGGAGCTTCCAGTTCAACGGAACGAGCCTTTGGAGGGTTAAGGTCTCCATCCCTTGTTCCGACATTAGGTGCTTCTTTCATTAATAATACCGGTGAGGTGATTGGTTCACTCACTATTGTTTACAAAGGCGAGCAATGGAGGTTGGGTGCTCTTGGCAGGGAGGATCGCCTGGATTTTCAATACAGCACTACAGCAACCGCGTTGACGACCGGTATCTACACCAACTTTAATTCCCTCGATTTCATAGCTCCTGTTCAGGGCCCAACAATTGGCGCATTAAATGGGGATGTAGCACCGAATTTTACGGTAGAAAGTGATGTTATCACCGGTTTATCTATTCCTAATGGAGCTACATTCTGGATCAGATGGCTTGATTTCGATCCTGCCGGTAATGATGACGGGCTTGCCATTGATTCTTTTTCTCTTTACGCATGCCCTTTAGTGTCTTGCCCGGCCGATTCTTCAGTTTGTATTGTTTCCTCTCCTTTTGCTTTAACAGGGGGCAGTCCAACAGGTGGAACATATACAGGAACCGGGGTGACCAATGGAATATTTGACCCCAATGCTGCCGGTCTTGGATCTCATACGATTACCTATACCTATAGTGATGGCCCGTGTTCAGGTAATTGCAATTTCGAAATGGTCGTAACTGATGGATCGGCTCCGGTTGCCGGTACGTATGGCCCCGTCTGCGTTATGGATCCCAATGTACAACTCATGGGAATGCCGCCTGGAGGTACATGGACCGGTCTGGGTGTAGTGCCGGGTAATATGTTTGACCCTAATGCAGGGACGCAGACACTCACGTATACGCTTAGCAATGGATGTGTTTCCAGCGATCAGACGACCATCACTGTGAATCCATGTCTCATGCCTCCTGAAATGCGCTGGGTACTCCTTGATAATATGGGCGAATCACACGGAACTTGTGTCAGCCAAACAGACTGCTACAACAACATTATTTGTTTTGGTTTGCAGTATACGCCGAATGTCACCGGTACCATGAGTAGTTACACTACAGGATGGACGATTGATTGTTACAATAACGGTACAAATCCAGTCCTGAGTAATTCTTCCTGCGTCCTGTCCAATAATTCCTTTTTTCAGGATGGCTGTGCGGAGGTTAATCAGGTGCAATGGAATTTTCTTGGAGCTACTCCGGGTGCACCGGTGGTGACACAAGGGGTACCCCTGATCGTTCACCAGGTCTGCTTTGTTATTCCAAATTCAGGATCTGTGGATATTAATGATTTTCCTCCGGGATCTGCACTGACGACCAGTATTGATATTAGTTCAACCAATCATACCTATGAGGAACCCACCTATATTCCGTTCTCTTTTGATAGCTCCTTGTACTGTGGACTCCTTCCGGTTCGCTACCTGCTATTTAATGCGGACAAATTCGATTACCTGGTATCCAAACTGGATTGGGCAACAGCAGAAGAACTCAATAATGACCATTTTGAAGTACAACGTTCCAACGACATAGACGGAAACTTTGAAACAATCGGCCGTGTCGAGGCTGCCCTGCACCCTCGTTCTGTCAATCCATATCAATTTTTTGATCACGCGGCACATCCGGGCACGAATTTCTACCGGCTGAAACAATTTGATCGCGATGGGCGGTTTACCTTTTCTCCCATTAAGACGGTCAATTTTACGACGCTGCATTTTGAAGTAAAAGCATGGCCTAACCCGGTGAATGAGACTTTAAATGTTTATATTAGCCATGCCGACGATCCAGGTAAACTAAGATTGATTGATCTGGCCGGACGTGTTATTAAACAGCAGGATGTAGCTAAAGGAGATTCAGCCTGTGAAATCGATGTCAGTCGTCTGGCACGGGGTATGTACACCCTCATCGTCATCGCCGGTGCTGAATATCATACTGAAAAAATTATCATCTCGGATTGATTATACAGGAAAAAGAGCGAATCGTTACGGGAAGAAATGAATGATCATGAAATAGATGAGAAGGGAGGTAAACCCAACATCAATAAACCATAAAACCTGCCATAAAACCCCTGAAATACCACGAATTAAATATATTTTTCCGGAGATATATCGGTTTCCTGAAGAAGCCTAATTATCAAAACATCTCAATCAACTCACAACCTGTTGTTATGAAACAAAATTTACCTTCCGCTATAGAGCTGAGGACTTCCCTGATACCGGAATCCTCCCCCAATGGAAATGCTCCCAATTGTTGGTTGCAAAAGTTTAAAAACCACGCATGGGGTTTGTTGGTGGTTTTGTTTTTAATTAGTGGAATAGACCATAGCTGGGCACAAATTAATATGGTTTCCACCGGCAGTGCTACGCAAAATTTTAATACACTGATTACTGTTGGTTCCGCTACCTGGACTGATAATTCGACCATTGCTAACTGGTATTCACAACGAACAGGAACCGGTACAACCTATGCAGCGGACGCCGGAACCAATAACGCTGGCAACCTATATAGTTATGGAACGGGTACCAATTCGGACAGAGCCTTAGGAACCATCGGATCAGGAAATGCAGCAGCAGGTAGTTTTGCCCATGGCGTATTGCTCAGGAACACATCCGGCGGAATCATTACGGATGTTAAAGTATCCTACACGATGGAGCAATGGCGCAATTCAGCCGCTGGCGCCCAGGTACTGTCTTTTTATTATAAAATCAGCTCTTCCGCCATTACCGCTCTCGACCCTAATAATAATGCTACATGGACTTCTGTCGCAGCTTTAAATGCTGCAAGCCCAATCACAGGAGGTTCTGCCGGGGCATTGGACGGAAATCAGGCAGCCAACCAGGTTGTATTATCCAATATCTCTATCCCATCCTTGTCATTGGCAGATAATGATTACATCATGCTGAAATGGGATGATCCCGATCATACCGGATCCGATCATGGTCTTTCCATTGATGATGTCACTATGAGTTGGGTTGTTCCAAGTAACTGCACATTACCTACTGTTGACACGAATCCATTAGATCAAACTGTCTGCGAAAACGGATCAGCCATGTTTACGGCCTCCTTTGCCGGAGGTGATCCCCCACCGACATTAATCTGGCAGGAACAAGTCGGTGCCACAGGCCCATGGAATGATTTAACCGATACGCCTCCCTATAGCGGCACTTCGACCAACACCATAGACATTGAATTGGTGGCGCTTTCTTTATCCGGAAACAATTATCGGCTGAAGGCCACGAATAGCTGCGGAGAAGTGGTTACCGATTCAGCCATGTTGACGGTGACCCCGCTGGGTACCGTTGTTGTTCCGCCGCCTTATACCACGGAGTGGATTACTGGTTTCAATATGAATCCTGTACCCCCAAATACACCACAGGACCCAAGCGTGGATCCCTCCATTACCGGAACCCCGACCACGACCAATAATTGCGGTGCACCCTTCCAGTTTAGTTTTTTCGATGTGCTGATCGGCCCGGTTCCTGCCAATTGTCCTAACCTCTGGACCCTTAACAGGACCTGGACCGCCACTGATTTTTATGGAAATCAAAGTACCGGTATTCAGGTCTTGACCTTTACCGATTTCACCCCTCCTACCATAACCTTTTTTCCACAGTTTCCAACTCCAATAGAATGGATCGCTGGATTCAATATGGCTCCAGTTCCGCCAAATACACCTCAGGATCCTTCTATTCCGCCTTCAGCTACAGGAGGGCCTTTGACAGCAACGGACAATTGCGGCAGCCCGGTCATCAGCTACCAGGATGTTTTAGTTGGCCCCACTCCCGGAACCTGCCCGATTCTATGGCATGTCAATCGCACATGGACAGCAACGGACAATTGCGGCAACTTGATTACTTATCTCCAGGTCATCAATTTCTCAGATACCACACCACCAGTTATTTCATGTCCGCCAAATCAATCCCTGGAATGGATCGCTGGTTTCAACATGACACCAGTTCCGCCAAATACACCACAGGATCCCAGTGTAGATCCTTCACTGACCGGTGGTTCTGCCACCGCAACAGATAATTGTGGTACACCAACCATCACGTACCAGGATGTATTGACAGGGCCAACACCGGGCACCTGTCCGATCCTTTGGACCCTCACGCGTACCTGGAAAGCAACGGATAATTGCGGCCTGATGTCAACGTGCGATCAGATCATCAACTTCACGGATACCACACCACCAGTTATTTCATGTCCGCCAAATCAATCCCTTGAATGGATAGCCGGATTTAATATGAATCCTGTACCACCAAATACACCCCAGGATCCAAGTGTAGATCCATCACTGACCGGTGGTTCTGCCACTGCAACAGATAATTGTGGTACACCAACCATCACGTACCAGGATGTATTGACAGGGCCAACACCGGGCACATGTCCGATACTTTGGACCCTCACGCGTACCTGGAAAGCAACGGATAATTGCGGCCTGATGTCCACCTGCGATCAGATCATCAACTTCACGGATACCACACCGCCAGTTATTTCATGTCCGCCAAATCAATCCCTTGAATGGATAGCCGGATTTAATATGAATCCTGTACCACCAAATACACCCCAGGATCCCAGTGTGGATCCATCCCTGACCGGTGGTTCTGCCACTGCAACAGATAATTGTGGTACACCAACCATTACGTACCAGGATGTATTGACAGGGCCAACACCGGGCACCTGTCCGATCCTTTGGACCCTCACGCGTACCTGGAAAGCAACGGATAATTGCGGCCTGATGTCCACCTGCGATCAGATCATCAACTTCACGGATACCACACCGCCAGTTATTAATTGTCCCCCTGCCATTACCATTACCCTGGTTTCTGGATTTAATACGGCTCCAGTGGGTCCAAATACTCCCCAGGACCCAAGCGTTGATCCATCGTTAACCGGAGGCTCGGCTACCGCAACTGATAATTGTGGTACTCCTGCCATCACCTACCAGGATGTATTAGTAGGCCCCACATCAGCCAATTGTCCTTCACCGTATGTGGTGCAGCGAACATGGAAGGCAACGGACAATTGTGGTTTGATGTCCACCTGCGTTCAGCTTATCACCTTAACCCTTCCTGATCCGGTCTGTCCTCCTGATTTTACAGCGGGACTCGGCGATGCACCCTTTGTTTTGACGGGCGCGACACCGGCAGGCGGAACGTATAGCGGCGATGGTGTGACTGGCAACACTTTTGATCCTGCCAGTGCGGGACTTGGAGCTCATCTGATTACCTATACATATGTAGATCCCGGATCCGGTTGCACTCTTGTATGCTCATTTACCATTACGGTAGAGGAAGGATGTACCTCCAAAGTCGAATGGGTATTTCTTCCACCGGGTGCACAATCCGGCACCTGCACAAGTGGAACCAATTGCTGTGAAAATACCTTGTGTTACGGTCTCCAATATACACCTGCCAACACCGGTATCCTGGAAGACTATACGACCGGCTTTTTAGCCAATTGTTTAGGTGGCAACTCCCCCGTGGTTAGCAACCATTCGTGTGTCATGACCGACAATAGTTTTGAGATTAATGGTTGCGATGAGTTTGGTTTAGTGCTGTTTAATAGTTCAGGTAATCAGGGGATGTTACCGGTGACGGCTTGTGTACCTGTCATTTTACACCAGGTTTGTTTTAGTATCGCTATTGGGGATACACTGCATGTGGATGAGGACGAGATCACGGATATATCCACCAGTATAGCGATAGATCCTTTAAACCATGTATATGAGTTACCTGATTTCACTTCCACAACGATTATCAGATCAACACCTGTTGCTCCGCCTGATGGTTCAATGACAGTTTCCTGTCCTCAGTATGCTGTGCCACCCACATTACCAGAAGTCCTGGATGAGTGTGGCTCACCCATATCGGCCTCACTGGATAGTATAGTCGATACACCGGATCCATTAGTTTGTGATGGCACCCGGGTATACTATTATACGTATACCGAATGCTCAGGATATATGTTTTCCTGGAGCTTCACCTACACCATACAGCGTAATGATTTTACAGTTCCGGCAGATGGCAGTGGAACAGTGGCCTGCCCGGGTTTGGCGATACCTGACAACGTGATGTTGCCGGATATTACTTCAGATTGCGGTGAGGAACTAACACCAGGTGCTCCGGTGCAGAACCAGTCTATGACGGACACATATGATGGATGTGAAGGTACGATCAGTTATACCTGGACCTATACGGATTGTAAGAATAATACGCATACCTGGACCTATACCTTCACGGTTGAACGGGAAGATTTTATGCTGCCTGCGGATGATGGATCTACCGTAGCCTGTGCCTCAGCGATTGTAGAACCCACACCACCCGCTGTCAATGACGATTGTGGCGACCCGATCACTCCGACAGGCCCAACCATTGGCGGAAGTTACCAATCCTGTGAAGGAACGGTCACCTACACCTGGAATTACCTGGATTGTGAAGGGAATAGCCATGACTGGACGTATACCTACACGGTGGAAGTAGTAGATTTCATGCTGCCGGCGAATGGGGCATCCACTGTTGCATGTGCTGGTGAAATAGTGGAGCCGACACCTCCTTCTGTAAATGACAATTGTAACAACCCGATTACTCCGACGGGTCCCACCATTGGTGGAAGCTATCAATCCTGTGAAGGAACCGTTACCTATACCTGGAACTACCAGGACTGTGTTGGCAATAGCCATGACTGGACGTATACATATACTGTTGAAGTAGAAGACTTCATGTTGCCAGCCGATGGTGGCGATACGGTATCATGTGCATCGCTGGTTTTTGAGCCGACCCCTCCTATGGTCAATGATAATTGTGGAAATCCGATCACCCCTACCGGTCCCACCATTGGCGGAACCTACCAGGGATGTGAAGGGACTATTACGTATACCTGGAATTACCAGGATTGTGTAGGTAACAATCACGATTGGGTTTATACCTGGACCATAATAAGGGAAGATTTCACCGTTCCCATGGATGGAGCTGATACCGTTGCCTGCCCTGCATTAGCCACCTCAGGTGCTGTAATATTGCCGACAGTCAGTTCCGATTGCAGTGAATTGCTGGAGCCAAGCGGACCTCTTCAAAACCAATCTGGTACGGACACCTATGATGGTTGTGATGGAACAATCAGTTATACGTGGACGTATACTGATTGTGCTGGCCATACGCACACCTGGACTTATACATACACTATAGAACGCGAGGATTTCACGGTTCCGGCGGATGGAAGTAGCACAGTGGCTTGTCCCGCATCGGCAACGTCAACTACTGTGATGCTGCCTTCGGTCACCTCTGATTGTGGTGAAGTATTAACACCAACAGGACCTGTATTGGATCAATTTGAAACGGATACTTATGATGGCTGTGAAGGCACCATCAGTTACACATGGACCTATACGGACTGTGCCGGCAATACACATACCTGGACCTATACGTATACAGTAGAAAGGGAAGACTTCATGGTGCCTGCTGATGACGGATTAAATATTACTTGCGAAAATGAGATTGTAGTGCCGACCCCGCCTTCAGTGAATGATAATTGCGGAGATCCGATTTCACCAACAGGGCCTGTCATAGGTGGTACCTATATGGGATGTGAAGGAACGGTAACTTACACGTGGAATTACCTGGATTGTGAAGGGAATAGCCATGACTGGACGTATACTTATACTTTGCAGCATACTGCCCCATCGGAGCAGGGTGGACCAGTGGAGACTGAAGCAGAAGTTAATTGCTACCTGGATGCTGTACCGCCCACTGTTTTACCGGTTATCATTGATGCCTGCGGAAATGTGTTAACAGCACCATCCCCTGTAATGGGTGGAACAAATACCGGTGGATGCGGCGGAAATATCACTTATACATATACTTATCTGGATTGTGCCGGCCTTCCGTATGAATGGACGTATACCTATTACATAACCTGTGATCCAATCAACCTCCATGTTTGGCTGGAAGGGCCGTATAGTCTAACTGGCGACACGATGAGAACTAAAATGAACCAGTTCCATACTTTGCCAGGTCAGGATGCCCCGATATTCTACCTTGATTACCCTGCGGGTCAGCCATACAGCGGTGCTCCCTGGAATTACAACGGCAACCCGGGAACACAGTGGGGTGATTTTATGGGACAGACTCCTTACCCTGCCGACGTAGTAGATTGGATATTAGTGACCATTCGCAAGAATGGAATACTTCCGGCCAACAACATCTGGACGTGTGCAGGATGGGTACACCAGGACGGGCATGTTTCATTCCCGGAAGATTGCCCATTGCCCGCTTTCAGTTCAGCTGATCTATATTATTTCCTTGTTCAGCATAGAAATCACCTGGGTGTACTTTCCCCGGCTGAGGTAGATATGCCCTGCGGAACGGCCATACTGGAATGGGATTTCAGAAACGCTAATTCCTACCAGCCGGTATTCCGTTTTGGCCAGAAAGAGATCAAACCTGGCGTCTGGGCTATGTTTGCGGCCAATGGCGAGCAGGTATCCTCTATTCAGGCGATCAATTCCCAGGATAGAACTTTATGGCGTACCTTGCAGGGCACGCTGGGATATTCTCTCGGGGACTTTGATCTGGATACGGATTCGGATTCGGTCGATGAAAACATCTGGAAGAATAACCAAAACCGGACAAGCGGTGTTATTTTTTATTAATTTAGAACCATAAATAAACCACTGATATGAAAAATTTAGCTAGCCTTCTTATTGCTGTCCTCTTTGCAGGGGCACTTACTGGTCAAACTATGAAATGGATTCCCCTTAATCCAGGTCAATCTTTAGGAAATTGTCAAAGTATGGCAACGGTGAGTAACAAGTACCGTTGTTACACCTTACAATATATTCCGGCTGTATCGGGTACCTTAACCAGCTATACCACCGGATTTTTCGTTTCCTGTACATCAAAGGGTTCTGCTATAGCCTTTAATCAATCTTGTTCCATGAACAACAACGTCAATATGATTGATGGTTGCGGTGATTTTGGAAAAGTATTGATGAATAGTTCAGGCAATACAGGCGGACCTGGCAGCGATCAGGTAATGGCAGGAAGACCGGTTTATCTGCATGAAGTTTGTTTCACTATTCCGGCAGGAGAGGAAATATCTGTGATTGAAGATGATCTCACAGACCTGACCACCAGTATTGACCTGGGTAACGGGCAAGTGGTGACTGAAATGCCTACCTATATTACCCAGACCATTGGCAAACCGAGGATCGATCCTTCTATTCCAGCCTACTGGCTTGATTTTGTAGCTAAACCTGTAGATGGCCATCAATCTCAGCTGGATTGGACCTTAAACAGCGATAAAAAGCACGTTAAATATGTGATTGAGCATTCCGTTGATGGAAATAATTTTAATCCCGTTGGTGAAGTGACAGCTGAACAGGTTCAAAATGCTATCGAAAGTTATCAATTCATGGATAAGCCTGAAGGTGATGGTATTCATTTTTACCGGCTGAAAGCTTTTGATGAAAGAGGAGGGTATGATTATTCACCCATTCGTCTGGTTAACTTTTCTCCTGGTGAATTTGTGATGAAAGCCTGGCCAAGTCCGGTATCCGAATCCCTGAATGTGTTTATCAGTCATGCCAGCGAAGCCGGTCATATGGAGTTGCTGGATCCCGCAGGGAAAAAAGTGGCCGAACAGGATTTTGCTGATGGAGATTCCAATCACGAAATGAATGTATATGGAATGCCCGCTGGTATGTATACTGTGGTTGCTGTTTCCGGTTCGCAACGGTTAAATGAAAAAGTAGTGGTTGTCCGCTAAATTTTAGATATGTCGGGTTGTTTACATTTCAACCCGGGGATTTTCTTCACAGGAACCTCTTTTAAATTGAATCCTGTCTGGTTTTGCCGGACAGGATTCAGTCTTTTAACGTAGACGGTTCGAAATAATTGAAAAGGGTGTGCTGGACGGAAAGACTAAATAATCCGCTCGATCCAGAGCGGGGTATTTTAATCAGACTGATAAATAATAAGGTAGATTTATAATCATGGCCAAACGATCATTCAGCAATTAGGTCACACAAATATCTTTTCCATCATCTGGTTTAACACACGCTCCCGGTCACGGTATTCTTTTTCATTGTAAACAAATTCTGCCTCTTTCACAAAAAGATAGGCATACTCATGGCGAATGCCAAAAAACTTCTTGAAGCGAGAGGTGGTGAATTCATGAAAGTCATCCGCCAACCGATCGAGATCCCGGCAATTCAAATCGTACCCATTTTTCTCCTCTACAGCGGACTGGCCATTATGCGAAAAGTAACCGGACACATTCATCATGTATTTGGAAGGGGCACCATTCGTACGCGTTTCGAGATCAGTTAGCAACTGGCCATCAATGCACATGATGCGGATAGGAATCCCATCCTCAGTGGCGTTGGCAGCCGTAAGCCGTTTGGCCACGGATTGGATTTGAACATTACTTTCGCTTAAGGCGGAAATCATCAGTTTCATTTTCTGATATTCCCGATAACCGGCGATGCACTCCCGGATTCGTTTGAAGTATTTGTTGACCGTGTTACGGTCAAGGTTGAGCCTGTGGGCTGCCTGGGTGGCAGTCAGTTCATCACAGAAAGACTCGATTAGTTTTTTCTTTTTGTAATTACTAAGTGGTTTGTTTTTCATGTTGTTATGAAGAGGAATCTATGATGCAATTCAGCAAGATCTTCTTCATACTAATCAATGGTCAAAAACAGGCTATACGAATGTATGCAATGCTTCAACGATCAAACGCCAATCTCCGATCAACCGCTGCCTTGGAATGGAATGTGTGGTCAGGTAGTCGACAAACTGCATCTTTCCATCGCCCGGCAGGTTCTTAAAAAAAATGAGACCATATCCACTATGATCTCATTTTTTTTAATCTCAACGTGCAACCTTGTTCAGGAATCGATCGGCTCACATTCTCACATTCTCACTGTTTCATGAGCGTTACCGTCCCATGATCCCCATATCCATTGAGCCACGAATATACAATCCGATGTGCAGCAGGATCATACGTGCCGCTTCCCTGCATAGCTGTCCCAAAGGGTTCCGTAGTATTGACAATATTGACTTCCTGGCAATTGTAGGCCAGGTGCCCCGGTGAATCATCAGGGCCGGTGATACCATAAACAGCATACCACTCAAAGTATAAACCTCCGGTAATATCGGACAGCGAAAAAGAAGTAGCATTATCCGCAGTTACCTCAACGATATTTCCGGAGACGGTGGTCTCGTCGGGACAACATCCATCCGTGGACATCCCCACAGCGGATTCCACCACATACGTCCCTGAAATATCCAATGGCGGGCAAGTAATGGCGGTTAACACCTGGATGGTAAACGCACCTCCCGCTCCTGAAGAACCAACGATAGACGTAGCGAGGTTGGATATGCTGTCAGTAGCACTTATATGCACCCAGCCGGGATATATACGCCCGTCCGTCAAAGTAACTTTTGGCCTGATGATAAAATTGCCGCCACTGGACCCATCGATAAAACCGGCGTTGTTAAACAGGGTGGCAAAATCACTGGCATTCAGTTCCACATGGACTTTGCCCCCGGCAAAATCCGCCTGGTGGAAAGTGGCGAATATTTTCGTCTCACTGCCATAGCTGGCAGAAAATTCTACTGAACTGAGATCCGTGTTCTCGCTATAGGCATCGAATGCAAAGTAATCTACATTGACGGTCTGGTAATTGATCTGCTGGTGGTCCGGATCCACGATGATCCGCATATTGGCTCCTGTCTGATTGTCGGGTATGCGGATACGATCTTCGTCCTTACAACTCCATATCGCAACAGTGGCGAGGAAACAGGTGATGATGGATAATTTATTCATGATATTTTCTTGCTTTTTATTAATGATTAATTGATATCCCAAAACACTTTGTCCAGGAAAGTATTACGCTGACCCGGTGAGTTCCGGTTGTTGGTGATATCCTTGGCGCTGTAGTACAGGGATACCGGATATGGATTGGTCTGTATGGAATATACATTGAGATCCTGGGCGGGATCACAGACCTGGGGATATCCGGTGCGACGTATATCGCTATACGCATCAATAGCAAAACCAAATTCCTGGATCCATTTTTCAGTCATGATCACTTCGAGTTTCCGATCATCATCACCTCCATCATAGATGGCCAGAACGGCATTGATATACTCATCAATGGCAGCGTTGCCAATCAGCGGTGCACCGGCCGTGGCGGCAATACCATTTACTTTGGCAAAAGATTTTCCGATGGCACTGGCCAATAAGTCACGTGCATTTTCCCCGGTTGACTTTGTTAAAGCCAGTTCAGCACGGATATAATCTATCGCAGCGGCTGTCAATATACGCTGAGCCCCAGCGCCCCGAAGTCCGCTATCACCGGTGGCATCCTTGCCTGAATGATCATCATACGCACCGCCAAGCGGATACAACCCACAAACGGTCTGAGAAGTATTTTGATCAAAACCTTCATTGGGATCCCGATCTACGGATCCAAACCAGATGGAAAGAAAATTTCCATCCTGGTAGCTTACCGGGTTTTGCGGGGATTCCCCATCCGTCAATTGATTGTAGAAATAATAAGGTAAGCGCGGATCAGCTACCCCTACTAATATCGTATTCTGGCAAGCCTGTTCTCCTTTCATCATGAGGTAGAAGTATGGAGAAATGTAGTACTGCGGATTATTCTGCGCGTACTCGCGGATAAAACCGGGATTACGATTTTCAGGGGTGAGTGAAGTGTTGTAGTGCAATTCAAAATCACCCGATGCAGACGAAATCAGACCTGAAGTCAGCAATGTGTTCACTTTGGCCGCATCATAAAGATCAGTTAGCCTGACTTTATTGTACATATTGAGCAGTAAGGAATTTGCGTAGGCTTTCCATTTGTCCAGGTTGCCACCATAAATGACATCATCACTTCCTGGCGGCGGGCCTCCGGCATTCAGATCGGCCATACCGGAATCAATCAGCCGAAAGAGATCTGCATATATCGCAGCGCCATCATCAAAGTGGGGAAACTTAAAATTGACCGGATCCCCTGATTCGGAATAAGGAATGTCACCCCACATATCCACCATAAATGAAAATATCTGCGCCTTCAGGATTTTAGCAATACCGGCATATGCAGGTTTTCCTTCTTCGGTGGCCTGCTTGATTATCTGGTTGATATCCGGAAGGGCTACGGTGTACATTTCATCCCAGCAGGACTCTAATGAAAACTCATTGGCCTGTACTTTGTAATCATCATAGTCGCCGCGCTGCACAGTCTGATGGGCATAAACCGATAATAATTCGGAAATACCGGCGGTACCGATTCCAAAGGAACCGAACATGGTGACTTCCGCATAAGGAAGGATGTTGTTGAGTGGTGCTGTCGTAGGATTATTAGGATCAGTATTGATATCCAGGAAATCATTGCAACTGATCAGGGCCAGAACCATAACGACGATGCTTATTTTAATCTTCATGTCAGTCTGTATTTTGAATTAAAAAGTGAGTTTGACGTTTATGCCATACCGCCGGACAGAGGGTAGATTTTGGAAATCAAAACCCTGGTAATTGACATCGCCAAACGTATTCGTTTCCGGATCGAAATTGGAATCTTTCGGAATATTAGGGGCATTGTACCACAGATTACGACCCACCAGGTTGATGGAGATGCCTTTGATCGGCGAATTCGCCAGGGCCTTCTGTGAAAATGTATAGCCCAGCGAAATTTCACGCAGGCGTATGACAGTGGCATCGAAGACCAGCCATTCATCCTGGGCATTGGAACCAAACGTAGAACCGAAATATAAATCGTTCAATTCGACAAGGGTTTGGTTGGGAATCTCATTTCCATTTTCATCAAGCAAGGGTTGTTGGGTTACATTATCTCCGTACACGCCCGGAATGACTGCGCCCAGTTCCCGTTGGTCAGCCTGGAAAGCCAATACCCCACGGCCCAATTCACCATTAACAGTTTCAGAATACACATCACCACCTTGCCGCCAATCCAAAACCGCACCGAGGGAGAATCCTTTCCAGGTCAGGGTATTCACTACGCCGAGAGTGAAATCGGGATTGGGGTTGCCAATGATTTCTTCATGCGTTGAATTAATGATCTGTCCATTGGATGGATCAATCAGCAGGTTGCCCTTATCATCGCGTGCACTGACGGTACCACGAAAGACACCATATTCTTCGCCAACACGAAGCACCGGAGTAATGGAGCCAGCAAATAAAGGACGCAGTTCAATCTCCGTCACATCGCCAAAGAGCTCATCAACTGTAGTTTTATATTTGGTAAACGCTCCACTGATCGTCCAGGTCAAATCCTTTGTCGTGACCGGAGTCAATCCCAATGTAATTTCAGCTCCTTTCGAAGTCATGGCGCCAAAATTGGTAAAGAATGCATCGTATCCGGAGGCAGATGGAAGCGACAACAGTGACAATTGGTTGTCACTCTTGGTTTGATAAACCGTGGCATCAAGAGTTATCCTGTTTTGCAGGAATCCAAGTTCAACACCTGTTTCAATGGTTTTGGTAAACTCCGGTTTCAGATTGGGATCTTTCAACGTATTCTCCAGGGTAAGCCCGGCGTTTCCGTTAAATGGAAAATCAATATCCCGCAAGCCTGCTGAGATATTATCCGGTTCCCCCAGATTGACGTAATAAATCGGATTCAGCAGGTAAGGATCAGGTGATTTGCCCACCTTTGAATAATTGACAATGAATTTCCCCTTACTCAAAAATCCGTTCGGATCCATTTTTAATGCATCAGAAAATACAAAAGCAAGGCTGGCAGATGGATAGAAATAGGACCGGCTTGCCTTAGGCAGGGTAGAGGACCAGTCATTTCTTCCGGTAAGGGAAAGGAACAAGTAGGAATTCATGTCAAAAGTCAACTCACCAAACAAGCCCGCGATCCTTTGCCTGGAATAATCTCCGCCATTGGTGACCTGGGAGATCGTATTGTCGAGATCGAGAATATTGAAATCCAGCATTTGCCGTCCGATAAAGGATTGTGAATTGACGGTCCGCTGATTGATATTGTTTCCAACCCTCGCCTGGATAGCAAAGTGATCACTGAATCTGGCACTTCTGCTCAGCATGAGGATAGATTCAATTTCTTCAAATTGATTAAAACCCTGGGTGATTTCACCCAGGCCATTCGCACCTCTTGATCCGGGTCTAAACCATTCCAGGTCATTTTGCTGATACGTGTTGAGTCCTATCCGGTAATCCACATCAAAAAGATTTTTGATATCATACCCTGCATTCAGATTGACTACCGTGCGGGATACATCAGAGTTAAATCCATTGAAAGCAGATGACCATCTTGGATTATCGGCTGTAGCCCTGGAAATAAAAAATACACTCTCATGGGTTACCGGATCCTCAAAGGGTTGTCCCTGGATGTCCCAGTTACGTCCCAGGTAAAGTGACCGGGCCATATAAGATGAAGTTTCCGGCGATTGTGGGGCGCCGGCCTGAAGGCCCTTCTGCAGGGAAGAAGTATAAGACAAGTTGGCCCCAAGTCGGAAACCACTGTCAAACTGATTGTTTCCTCCTACGGATACGGCTGTCTTTTCATAACTGGAATTAGGAAAAATGCCCTGATGATCGGTACGGGAGACAGTAGCGACAAAAGATCCGTTTGTTCCCAGCCCGGTACTCAGCGTAACTGAATTGTCTTTCAAGGTTCCTGTATTGAAAAGGGATTTTACATTATCCGGATAAGCCTGGTAGGCAACCATCGGCGTCACACCCGGTGTCCCGGCTTCAATGAAGCGTTCATAGCTGGCCGGTGCGGTGGCTCTATACCAATGGGGAACAGAATCCAGGGAAGCATAGGGCTTAGTCCCGATAAAAGGAGCGCCCCACGAACCATTGGCAGAAGCATAAGCAAAACCTACGCCTGCACCGTATGTATTTTGGAGGTTTGGTACAGACGCTATTTGTTCTGCAGAGAAACCTGAAGAGAGTTCAATATGCAGGCCCTCCCGTTTTTTAGCTGCACCGGTTTTCGTGGTGATGACCACAACACCTCTTGACGCACGACTTCCATAGAGAGCGGCTGCCGTAGCGCTTTTCAATATCGTGATGCTTTCGATATTATTGGGATCAAGATCAGCGATTCGGTTTCCATAAGCTCCCCCGCCCGTCAGTTGAAAGGAACCGCCATAGGTGGACCCATCGTAAGGAATGCCATCGACGACATAAAGAGCCTGGTTATTGCCAAGGAATGAAGTGTTGCCCCGAATCACCAGGCGGGTAGCACTTCCCGGTTGACTCGAACTCCCTATGATATTGACACCGGCGACCTTTCCTTCCAGGGCGCGCAATACATCGGATTCTCCTTTCTGCTGAACTTCCGATCCATCGACGGTTTCGACCGCATAGCCGATCTCTTTTTTGTCCCGTGAGATTCCCAATGCAGTAATCACTGCCGTTTCCAATACTACGCCTTCGGTGAGGCTGACATCGACCACATTCGAAGCATTCAGGTTAACCACCTGGCTGCTGAAACCAGTATAGACCACCTGGATCTGGGTTGCCCCTTCCGGTACGATTAACTCGTAATGGCCATTGTAATCAGTGACTGTCCCCACCGTAGTGCCTACGGCAATGACACTTGCCCCAATGACAGCTTCTCCATTGGAATCCGTGACGGAACCATGAATCGTTCGCTGCGATTGTGCAAGGCTGATGCTGCAAAGGAATAATCCAATAAGCAGTAAATAATTCCTCATACGATCATTGTTTTGAGTTAGGAAATAGTAAATACCATGCGATCTTCCGCTATCATCCTGCTTTAATCACTCAGAATGAAAATCATGGGGGATCAGCAATCAAAACGAATGCTATAAGGAGGTGCTGCTTATGGAAAGGTTGACGGAATACTGGTTTTGGAAAAAAAGAATTTTGAACTTGTGTTCTGGAAGGAATATGGATGGTTGAAAATGAAATAGAGTATTATCATAAGGGGATAGATAATCTGTTGAATATAAGTTTATCCGTTTTACGCTATGCAGATGAGTGTAGTCAAGTATAATGTCAATTTTTAATACCGGCGAAATGAGGTCATGCAATTGGTTGTGATGCATTACAATTTATTTTTCTGACACGGAGTAGACGTAATCTGCTTATAATCACGACCTGGGGATCATCAACTAAAATAAATGATATGCAAGCTTGAAAGGAAAGTGTAAATATTCAAAGGAAAGAAGACGTTTCCTTTGGCGGTCCGGAATTCTGCTCATTACTGTCTCTTCAGGTTGTGGGTAGTTAATTTTGATCGGTCTACAGGAAAAAAGTAACAAAAAAAAATTGATGTATCAGAAGAAAGGGCATGACGAATAAAAGGATCTCATAGATGAAAATATACATCTCATCGATAAGCGAATTCAAGACCGGTGAAAAACTAGAGGATAACTTTTCCGACCGTGCCTTCAGGTTTATTTTTTTTGCAAATTTGGCAGATGAAGGGAGGAGGAAGCAGCAAAAGGAGTACACTTTGAGTTCACCAGGACACATACATTTTAGGTAACAAAGGTTACGCTAATTCTGGTTTTGTTAAGTATCGTCCCGCCGTTGGTGGGACGATTTTTTTTAAAAAAACCGGGAAATGATTTTGGTGACCAGGACAAAGTAACAGATGACCAGGGACATGAGTACGGTCATCATGACCGCACTGGAAGCGACATCTTTAATGTGTCCAATTTCAGGGTGATGATCGCGTGAAATGAAGTCATTGGTTTTTTCCACGGCATGGTTCATCATTTCAGCCGATAATACTATCCCGATACAAAGCACAATCAGGGCCCATTCCATTGGACTGATGTGCAACACACATCCGAGCGCGATGACCACCAGGGCGATACTAAATTCAATTTGTCCGTTGCGGTCGGTCCGTATAAAATAAAAAAATCCCTGCACGGCATAGCGGGCGCTACTGAACAGCTTCTTCATGTTGAATCTGGTATGTACCGGTGATACCTAAACGGCCCACCACATTGTTTCCAATTTCTGCAAAGGCGGTACAGTCCATACCACCGCTAAAAAGGATATGCTCGACCGGGATTCGCGGCAGTGACATGGAGCCGTCAACATTGCGCGTGTAATTATCTCTTCGGCCATCCTGCAGATGACTTTCTTCCTTAAATTTTTGCACTTCGGTGGACCAGGGGGGCAGGTGAAAATCGCCGAGGACCACGGTATTGCCTTCCAGGCTCCGCAAATACAAAGAAATAAAATTGAAATGATCCATGATGGAGGCATAAGCGGCCTGGTTGACTGGCGGGGTGACCTGGCAACTGATAATATTGCATCGTTGATGACCACGCAGCAGTACGGAACCTGCCAGGTTGGGGATTTGCTTATAGTAGATCGTATCCAGTTTTTCAAATGGGAGTTTGGAGAAAAATCCCATCCCATACTGATCAAGTCGGGTGATCGTCTGCACGTAATTGTATTTGGCACTCAGCCGGTCGATGAGATGGGCATTCCAGTCCGGGGTCAATTCCTGGAAACTGAGCAAATCTGAGTCAATGCTCAGCAAATAATCAATCACAGTATTATAATCATTTTCCGCATTGCCCAAACTGATGTGGGTAACTTTTAAATAGGGATTGGCATTCTCCGCCGGAAGCCGAATACTTTCGTTGGAGGATGATTTCAGGTATATGCATAATACGGCACAACAAAATAAACTGACCATCATGGTGCGCTGGTTTTCTAAAACAAAGGAAAAAATTCCAATAGCGAGAAGGCCCAGCATAATATACAGGGTATACTGCGTAAAGATTTTGAAAAAAAGTAAGGAAGGTCTGAATACACATATACAGGTCACCAGGAACAACAGGACCAGGATACCATATTGAATCGCCGCTTTAATCTTTATCACTTCAGTGTTCCTTGTTCAAATTATTTCAAAACCTTATTTCCCTTATCGCTTGATGAGCGCGCAGGATTCCTGGTATTCGTGCACCTCACCATCCGGCTTCCAAAGCCTGACGAAAAGTATGTAAATGCCCATCTCGGCTAATTTTCCATCCGCATTCCGGCCATCCCAGGTCACCAGGCCTGAGGTGCCGATCAGCTCATTGGAAACCAGTTCCTGCACTTCTCTTCCTTCACGATCATAAATCCAGACAGAAGCAATATCATCCCCTGAGCCCGAATCAAATTGAATCGCCAGGAAATCTTTTATACCATCATCATTCGGAGAAAACTGACGATTCGTAATGGTAAACGGGGATTCACCAGCTATTGGAGTAGTTAATTGCTGTGAATTCACACCTGTTGGAGTAGCATATCCGCTTAACGATGATGCACTGTGCCAGTTGTCAGACACCGTAGAGGATACATTAAGAGACACTCTTTCCAGGCTCACTCCATTCTGATCCGCGAGGACGGGATGGTGCCAGTCCGATGAATAAGTAAGTGAATCTACCACTTCTCCGTTGACCAGCAAGGAAACATTATCCGCTTTATCATTCCAGGCTGGCAAGGAAGATTTATAAAGCTTACTTGGGACCGGAACAGTATACCTGGTGAGGATGTCCTGGGGATCTGGTGTAAATGCCGCTATTTCGCCGGGACCCAATACTTCTTGCAGGCCTGTGGCATACAGGTCCTGATGGGTTGCGGTCAGCCGGGCGATCACCAAAGAATTCAGATTGATAAATTTTTCGCTTCCATTGAGGACCTCAATGAAACGGCTCCCTCCCGAGGCAGGGTTAAACAGGATTTCATTGATAAGCAGATCCCCGGGAACAGCATCAACAATCAATCCAAATTTAATGGTATCCTGGTGCAATTGACTATTGCCCAGGCAATCATAGGCATCAAAAGGATATAGTTGATACACGATTCCAGGCTGGAGGTCACTGCCTAATGACAACTGGAGGGTAGAGGGATCGATCAGCAATGCATCATCGACGCTTATGATGGGCTGTATTACATAGGCGGAAATATTTTCCATGAGTAGGGCATCGAGCCGTTCATCAAATCGAAGCTCAATCGTTTGAGGCGAAGAAGCATATACAGATACCAAATTTGGCCCTTCGGTATCCGGAGTGGTTTGCCAGTTGGAATTTTGGGTTCCGGGTGTTCCCCCGATAAGGTTATTAGCCGCGGTCCAGTTTGATTCCCCGGCGCAATCGTGATAAGGATTGATCATTTCGAGTGACCAACCTCCATTTGCTTTATCGGAATTTTTGTACCAGGCTGTCGTGTAGGTCAGATCATGAATGATTCCGCCCTGCATATCTTTCAAGGCCAGGTAAGTTCCGCTGTTAGTTAAAGTTGGCATATTATCGACTCCGACCGTCTTTCCGAATGGACTTAATGCTGCAACAAAACCTGGATCACACAATACAATGAACTCACCGGGATTAATCATTTCATCCGGAAGATTCCGTACACTGGTAGTAACGGTAAGGGTATAATCAGAAAGCCTGAATACATGATTCGAATTATTGAATATTTCGAGGTATTCTGCATCCGGCAATCCGATGACCGGAGTGGGATCTGCCATAATTTCTGTAATCAACAGCTCATTGGACAAAGCCTGAAGGATTTCAACATAAGTAAAATCCTTATTGACGGGGATTATTACATTGCCGGCAACATCTGCCAGGCCGCTGATGGACAGCGTATACGGTTGTAAACTCACAAAGGGTGTGGTCCAGTGCAGGGTGATTTGATTGGCGGCCTGATCAATGCTGCTGGGATTCAGGGAAGTTGGATTCAGTATGTAATTTGCTGATGCATTGGCCGAATTCATTTCGATGGGCTCATCAAAAGTAAGTTGGACAGCATTGGCATTTAAGACATCAATGGATATCAAAGAAGGAGGGGTTATATCTGCCTCCAATTCGCGGATGGAGATATCATCAAAATAAAACTTGTCCCGCCGGGTATCGGTGTATTTGCAATAAAATCCAAACGTGTTGAGCTGCGAAAGGGGAAGCACATCATGTGTAGCCGAAAAAAGTAATTCGGGGACAACTCCACCCAGACGATAGCATTCCCATTGTCCGTTATTTTTTTTGACCACCCGCAAAGTCAATTCGACAGGTTGCAAAGCTACAATCCCAGGGTCCGATTGTACTATGGATTCGGCTGTACCGGCATGGAGGTATTTTAACTCCAGGGGATCAGTGTCTCCACTGGCGCCGATCTCCAGGTAATAACCGGAAGCAATGGCAGGATCGGTTCCGTTGAGGCCAAGGTAAATTCTTAATTGGTTGCTGGTGGAAGGCGCAAAATCAAGTTTGAGGTATAATTCCCAGCTCATACTATCGGAATAGTTGACCGGTACGTGGAGCCAGGACAGGGTAGATCCGGTTGGGGCATTGAGCTGGAGCTGGTTGCCGGCGTTCACGATGAAATTGGGGACGTCCCCTTCCCAACCATCCAGGTTTCCATCTGAAAAATCCTCCGAAAACTGGCCAAAGACCTGTGGGCCAATAAGTAGGAAAAGTAAGATCGGCAGGTGTTCCAATTTCATTTTTCGAAATTAATCTAAAAAGGGTCAGACAGCGCATGAGAAGAGGAAATTCAGTCTTTATTTTTACTACCTGGGGCCGGATTTACGGTTTATACGTAAAATGTTCAGACTGACTACCTTTACAGGGTCAGAAGGGTAAAGAACTATGAAAGTAGCCGTCATTGGAGCCACTGGCCTGGTCGGTCAGGTAATGCTTAAAGTCCTGAAAGAAAGGGCTTTCCCGGTAACCGAATTATATCCGGTTGCTTCTTCCCAATCCGTAGGTAAATCGATCGCCTTCAATGGACGTTCTTATAAGGTGCTCACCATAGAAGAGGCCATTGCTGCCAGGCCACAAGTGGCCCTTTTTTCTGCAGGCGGAAATGTATCTAAAGAATTTGCCCCGCGTTTTGCTGAAACCGGCTGCGTGGTGATTGATAATTCCTCCGCATGGCGGATGACGGAAGGCATCCCTTTAGTGGTGCCGGAAGTCAATGGAGATGTGGTGACACCCGGTGATAAAATCATTGCCAATCCAAATTGCAGTACCATTCAAATGGTAGTAGCCCTCAACCCGTTACACAAGCGATATGGCATTAAAAGGGTCATTGTTTCGACCTATCAGGCGGTGAGCGGGACAGGGATGAAAGCGGTGAAGCAATACCAGGATGAAGCTAACGGAAACACACCTGAAACTATGGCGTATCCACATCCTATTTTCGCCAATACACTACCCCATTGTGATGTATTCCTCGACAATGATTACACGAAGGAAGAAATGAAGATGGTTTTCGAAACCCGCAAAATAATGGGGGTTCCTGATTTGCCGGTGACCGCAACGGCAGTGAGAGTACCCGTATTGGGGGGACATAGCGAAGCTATAAATGTTGAGTTTGAAAAGGAGGCTAACATTGAAGAGATCAGGCATATACTGGAGCATGCACCAGGCGTTAAATTATATGACAACCCGTCTGCCAATCAATATCCAATGCCGGTCCTGGCGGAGGGAAGAGATGCAGTTTGGGTGGGACGAATCCGGAAAGACGAATCCAGGGCGAATTGCTGGAATCTCTTTGTGGTGGCGGATAATCTCCGGAAAGGAGCTGCCACCAATGCGATACAAATTGCCGAGCATCTTATCCGGCGTGGCATTCTGAAGACTGAACAAGAGGCATTTCTCGTTTAATAGGAGAAAGGTCGATTAGGATATTGTATTTTGAAATACTGGCGTCCAATGGAACTCGTTTTCCTTTAGGGAGGTAAAGGCAAAAGAGGAGCCAGGAAACGAAATACGAAATACCGAATCCATGTACGGAGCACAGCCAGGCTGCGCTCCCTGATCAACACACGATACATTTATTGTACTAAACACAATTGACATGAAGACGAGAATAGTAATGTGGGGCAACAATGAAAAGGATGAAAAAGTATTGATCGCCATAGCCCTTCGCGCAGAAGATAATGTGGTGGATATCTATACGTTCCCCTTCGAATCTACATCCGAAGAATTTTACAACCTGATGCTTAATGAATGGCGGGAAAACCATGAAGTCACTTTTCCCGAAGGCTTTACGCATATCATGAGACCGCTTACCGCTGCGGACAGCCTTCTGCCGGCAGAGTTGAAGGTGGACCGGACCGACATTATCCATCGGGCGCAGACAGAATGGCATTTTATCGTGTTGTCCAATAAATTGTATCAGACATTTCTGGATGAGCTTAAAGAGATAAAGGAAAAACTCAAAGGTGCAGATAACTACAAAAACCAGCTTTGGGAAGAGATGAAAGAAGTCTGGGAGAAAATTCAAAAGAACATTTTTGATAAGACCCTCATGCGGGATCATGGGCACCAGCTACGGGAAATGACCAATGATATCTTCTCCCAGCTAAAAAATATGCGCAAGGAGCTGGATTCGGAAGTGGACCGTGTTTCGAAAGAGCTGGCAGATAAATTCAATAAAAAACTGGATGAGGTAGAAGAGAAAGTAAAAAGCGGACTCGGGTTGCAACCGCTATTCAATGATCTCAAACGGATGCAGCAGGAATTTAAAAATGCGGAGTTGTCAAGAGGGGACCGGACTAAAATCTGGAAACGCATTGACACTGCCTTTAAGGCAGTCAAAGAGAAGAAATTCGGGGAGAAATCAACCCGGGATACTTCCGCTCTGGATCGGCTCAATCGCCGGTATGAAGGGCTCATGTCAGCCATTGACAAAATGCAGAAATCCATTCATCGCGATGATAAGGATAAAATTTTCCAGGACGACCGCATCGCCAATACCGACGGTCAGCTGGAAGCTCAGATTCGCATGGCGAAAATCAAGATGATTGATGAGCGGATAAATTCCAAAAATGAGAAACTGGCCGAGATGCTGAAGACCAAGACAGAACTCGAAGAGCGTATCAACCGCGAAAAGCGATACGTCGAAGAGCAGAAAAAACAGCAGGCTATTAAAGAAGAATTGCGCGAAGCGAAAGAAAACATCAAACAAAAAATAGCTGAAAATATTCATGCTAATGCCGATCAGCTTGATCCGGAAGCTTTGGAGAAAGCAGCTGATGCCATTGCGGAAGAAAAGGCCAGCAAAGGCAAAAGTAAAAGCAAAAAAAAGGAAACCCTCATGTCAGCTATTAGCGAGACGCTCGGGGAATCCCTGGAAAATCTCAGCGACAGCATCAATGCTGTAGCTTCCGTAGTAGCCGGGAAGATTCACGATGCCATTCACGAGGAAAAGAAAGAGGATAATTAGAAAAAGAGATAAAAAAAAGGATATGATCAGCACATCCTTTTTTTTATCTCTGAATTCTTACTCCTTCACAAATCGTTCGCTCCGCATTCCTTTTCCGGATATGACCTGCAGCACATACATGCCGGAAGCAAAACGGCTGATATCCATCGTCTGTTGATTGGCGCCTTGGGTGATATTCCAGGACGATACGGAAAGCAGTTGTCCGGTCATGGTGTAGATATAGACTTGTGCCTTTTCGCTTTTTTCTGCTGTCATAGCCACCTGGATGAAGTCACCGGCAGGATTTGGAACCAGCGTGAAGGCATAGCCCTGATTATTATCATCCGTTCCATTGATCACCTGGGTATCCACTATGGTACCTCGCTCAGGAGCGACTGTACACATTGGATCTGTGATTTCATCACTGGTTAAACAGGCTTCTGAATTATAGATGATGGCATCCATCAACTCGACATCATCCACATACCATCCCACACCACCAATATTGTCATCTGATCCAAAACGATACCTGATCTTCACATCCTGTCCGGCATAGGCACTCAGATCAATGTATACCGGAGTCATGGTCAGGTCCGGTGAACTCAGCCCTGAAAATGCGTAAAGGTTTGGAATGACGAAGGTGGCATACTGGATCTTCCGGGGATAACGATTGCGAAACATATACTGATCCAGGGATTCCCAGGATTGACCATCATTGGTAGTGATTTCCAAAAATCCTCCATCCGCACTTGGCTCAGTATTATAGTAGTGATAAAAGCGATAAACAGGGTAGGCTCCTGACACGGTAAATGGCTGATAGTTTTGTAAATAATGCTGGGAGACCAATGGAGGATCACCAACACCCCAGGCCGACACTCCACTATGGACAAGGACATCGGAGGGGAACCAGAAATTGTCAACATTTCCATTAGGGTCGAAATAGGTTTCCCACCGGTCTTCCGGGGCATTTTCCATATCATCATAATACAGCCGGATGGAATTCTTATTTGAAGGTGTAGACAGGCCGTAGGTAATGAGGACTTCCTGATCCGGACCTATCGAAGGTATAGTCCAGACCAGGGTGTTGCCCACTACCGGGGCGATATTACCTGAACCTGGAATATAGCTGGTGCCGGAAGGTATTTGATCTTCAATAGCCACATTAGTTAATGGAAAATCTTTGTAATTGACGACGCTGAGTGTTACAGTAATATTATCTCCCGCAGCAATTTCAGGGGTCATAGTTTTAGTAAAACGAATTTCATCCAGGCAGCTGATGGGTAACTCAAAACCTTCCTTTCCGTCTGACCAGCTGTTCGGATCGTTAGCCTGGGCGTTGATGCCCAGTCCTCTTCGGGCAAAGGCTTTCCAGATCAGGCAGGAGTTGACGCCTCCATTATCAATCGTATCGGCTTTCAGGATGGCATCACGGGCATCTGTAAAACTGGGGCTGCAGGGTTGCAATTTAAGTCCGTCAATGACCAGTTGAATGGCCATATTGTTTCCGCCATTTCCATGAATGGGATCCAGGTCCAATCCATACTGATCAACAAAAGCCCAGTACATATCCCAAAGCATGGCACACCAAACGGAACCAACACCATGCACTTCGGCTTCCGTAATGATAGCATCATAGGTATGTGGATTGATATTCATGTCCGTGGTATATGGATAAGTGCGTATTCCGGTTCCATTGACATTCTCTTTGATTGCATACGTTCCGATGCCCCTGATCTTACTACCCGTATCTCCTGCATGCACCGTAGTAACCAGCGCGTCGAAATCACTCCAGCCTTCTCCCATCCCTCCGCCTTCCTGGTTATTCAGGCAATTCGTCCTGGAAGGTCCACCGGTGAGGCGGTTTGAAATACCATGAGTGTATTCATGAGAAATAATACCATTATCCAGTGAGCCGTCGCGTTTAACTGCACCGGTCTGCACCGGAGCCACTAAAGAGGCAACCAGTCCCTGACCGGCGGCGATGCGAATACGATTGCATTCTGTGTGCGTAATGAAAACGGAAGGTATGGTGACGTCAGCGGCATTAGCTGCTGCGCCCATTTGAATGATGGCATCTTCAAAATTGCAAATAATGGCCCCAATCGCACCTGCGTTTTGTGCATCATAAACTTTTAGGCTAAAATCACAAAGCCCACGATCGATCAAGGCAATTTTCCCTGTAAGGTCCTGCTCCGTGATGGGCTGACATCCTTTGGAGCCATCCGATGTACCATCATCTACAATTACTACCTCACCGGTTACCGGCGTAGTATTGACCTTGGGGCCGAATTGAGCTGCCCCGGTGGTAATCTTTCCGGCCAGTTCTTGCGGCTGTAGTACATCCAACAATTTAGTACTGTTGTCCTGGTTCCAGGTGAACATGCGCATGGTACCATTTAATCCATCTGTCGGGGTGGAAAAATCAGCATTATTAATGCATTCCGTACCGCCATTTACATCGTTGCCACATTGCGTGGTATTATCGTCACCGAATTGGGAAAGAGCATGCACGTAATCATCACCTGCTCCTGCTCCCCCATAATTAGTCTGCTGAAAATTACCACCGGCTTCATCAAATCCATACCGAAAGGCAAAGTCATGCATGAAGTTATTGCGCACAAAAAGATTGGTGACATCGGCATTTTCGTTATCAACCGGTTCGTTGTCCGGAACAAAGGGAAAATCAAAAAGGAGTCCGGGGCCTCCGTCCACATCCCTGTCCGACATGTAATCATAATTGCGGTCCAGGAAAGCGTGCACGTTGTTTCCTCGTGTGAAAGTGAATTCAGCACCATCCACACCATCGGTATCCTGCCATCCATAAGGAGAAGCCTGCGGGTCTTCAATTCCGTTTAATAATTCAAATGTCCCGTGTTGGGGGGATTCGGCATTCAACATCAAAGCTCTGTAACTAGCACCACCCAAATGAACTGGCGGGGCTTCCATTGCAGAGACGGCTTCTTCACTACACGCATCGTAGGCCGGGAGAAGATAGTCGCTGTCAAATGAACAGCGGATCGTCAATACCTCACTGTTGATGATGGTGCCTGTTGACGCATTCACATAGGATTGATACAGGATACCATTGTTCGGGGATTGATATTGCATTTGCCAGCTCAGCACATATACGTCTTTGGAAACCGGGTAATACACCAGGTCTACCGGAATATCCTGGAGGGATATATCCGCCTTATCATACAAGGCAGTGCCCGAGTCCAGGGTCTTCTTTAATTCAGGTACGGATCTTGAAGAGCTGCCAAAACTTTCAGCGACAGCTTTAATCGCCATGGGGGCAGTAACTGATACGACGTCACGGCTGTAATTGATCTTATTGAGCTCAATTAACCGGTGCCCGACACTGGAAAGGTTTCCATTTTTTTCCAGGATAAGGTTGAGGCTGGAACCGGCAACTTCATGCCCGTTGATGACCTGTACCAGATAAATATGTTCCACCTGGTTGTGATCATCATAGTAGCGATCCTGGATTTTAAGATCACCAACTTTGGAATGATCGAGATTGTATTTTTCAGCGAGATAGGCATAGGCCCGAGGCAGGCTGAAGGCAGATTGGCCTTCTGATAAACCAAAAGAAAATACCGACAGCAAGATCGCCGTCAACGCGGGTAGAATTTTTTTCATAATCAGAGTAAAGTGTTAAAGTTCGAAAATTAAACAATCTTCCAGACACTGCCGGGGCAAAGGCATATTCTTGTCTATCTTGGTAGTATATATGACAAAAAAGGCAAATTGGGTCATCATCGGCCGGCATGCTGTCCTCGAGTCTCTGAACAGCGGCCAGGCCATAGATAAAGTCATGACAGACAGGATGATCAGTCTGCCAGACATTATGGAAGCTTGCAAAAAAGCAGGCGTTCCCGTTCAAAAAGTACCCCATGAAAAGCTCGATAAATTCGGTGCCAATCACCAGGGGGTAGCCGCTTTTAAGGCGATGGTGGACTACCAACAACTTGATGAATTGGTACCCCATCTTTATGAGCAGGGAAAGACCCCGCTCCTTCTTATTCTCGACAGAATAACTGATGTCGGAAACTTCGGCGCTATAAGCCGTTCGGCAGAAGTACTTGGTGCCGATGTCATCATTTTCCCTGCCCGCGAATCGGCTCAGCTCAATGCGGATGCCGTCAAAAGATCATCAGGGGCTTTATTGCGGGTGCCTTTGTGCAGGGAGAAAGATCTTACATCTGCTGTTCGTTATTTGCAGCAAAGCGGCATCATGGTGATCGCCGCTGATGAGAAAGCAAAAACCTCCATCCAGGAAATTGATTTTAAAAAACCGGTAGCTATCATACTGGGTTCGGAAGGTGAAGGCATTGCCCCTGAGTTGTTGAGAAAAGTGGATGAAATTGTTTTTATACCACAGGCCGGAAAGATGGATTCGTTGAATGTTTCGGTAGCGGCAGGGATTATGTTGTATGAAGTGCAAAGGCAAAGGGCAGAGGGAAAGGAGCATAGGGCATAGGGTGAGGGCATAGGGCATGGAGGTGCCTGGTGCTTGTCGCAGCATCAACTGGCTTACTTAGAGTTTTAGATATTCGCCAAGCCTGCAATGGCAGGAAAGAGGGATCAGTAGTATTATGGCCCCACCTTTAAAGGTGGGGAATCCGGGTTGAAAACAGATAGCTGAGAGCCGTTAGCTTTCTTCCCGTACTTTTACCACATGAGTTATTTTTCTTCGAAATCTTTTCTTCCTTTTTTCCTGTTCACCGCCCTGTTTATCGGTCTGGCCGGCTCAGCCTCAAGCTGCAAGTCCACCAAACCGGCAGTTGCTGACACGGATGTCCTCCCACAAGCCCTTCTCTGGAAAATTGAAGGAAAAGGAATCAAAGAACCATCTTACCTCTTTGGTACCATTCATATGATTGATAAGGAAGATTTTTTCCTGCCGTCTGGTTTTGATGAAGCTTTTGAAAAGTGTGATAAAGTGGTTTTTGAAATCGACATGGATGATATGACGGACATGTCCTCTGTGATGGGTTTGCTCTCCGACATCGTCATGAAAAATGGGGTGACGCTAAAAAGCCTGCTCGAGCCCTCCGAATACAAAGAAGTGTCCACCTATTTTGAGACCATGGGCCTTCCTATGTTTTTACTCAACAAAGTAAAACCCATGTTCCTCTCCATGCTCGCCGAGGTCAACGTGGATCCTGTTGAAATGCAATCGGATGAAATCGTTTCCTATGAAATGGACCTCTACGATAAAGCCAATGCCGCGAATAAAGAGGTCGGTGGTCTCGAAACTATGGCCTACCAGATGTCCTTGTTTGACAGTATTCCATATAAGGATCAGGCTAATATGTTGCTGGACGCTGTGAGAGGTAACTCTGCTGACAGTAATTCCCTTGACGAGACTACTATACTTTATAAACAGCAGAACATTGATGGCATGGTCGCCATGATGGGCAAGGATGAAAATGCAGGGGTCGCGGATTATGAAGATCTCCTGCTCAATAACCGAAATCAAAACTGGATACCGGTGATGTCCGTTAAGATGGCCAAGGATCCCACCTTCTTTGCCGTTGGCGCAGGGCATCTTGGAGGTCCGAATGGCGTGATCCGATTATTGCGGAAAGCGGGATATACGTTGACACCGGTGTCGGTGTATCGAGCAGTGCAGCCGAAGAAACTTTAATTCATTCCTTCAACGACTCCCCGCAATGATGACAATACCGGGCATTTTTCAGGTGGTCATTATTGCCGCAATGCGCACATACCACCGTGTCTTTCCCCCGGGGTGCTAATACCCGATTGGTGATTTCAGCGGTAACAATACCAGTAGGCACTGCGATGACGGCATAGCCCATGATCATCACCACGGCGGCCAGGGTCTTGCCTAAATGCGTGATCGGAATCGCATCCCCATAGCCTACGGTCGTGATCGTAACTATCGCCCAGTAAATGCCATCCGGTATGTTTTGAATATTGGGATTGTATTCATGCTCGACCATAAACATGATGGATCCCATGAAGACTGCAGCGATACAAATAAAAGTAAAGAAGACAATGATCTTATTCTGACTGGCCCGCAAGGCGCTGGCAACCACGGCTCCTTCACTTACAAAATGACCCAGTTTGAAAATCCGGAATAACCGCAATAACCGCAGTACCCGGATAACCAGTAGGGACTGATAGCCATGTAAGAAAATATTGAGATACGTGGGCAGGAAAGCCAGGAGGTCCACAATGCCGAAAAAAGAAAAAGCATAGCTTTTCCTCTCCCTGGAGGCATACAGACGCAATGCATATTCGATAGTAAAAATACCGGTGAAAATCCACTCCGCGAGATGAAACCACTTTCTGTATTGGGAATTAAGTTGCGTGACGGTATCGAGCACCACTACGGCGACACTAACCACAATCATCCATGTGATGAAGAGATCAAATTGATGACCCTCTTTGGAGGTAGTGGTAAAAAGGACATGACGAAGTTGCTCCCGAAAGGTCCGATGTGTACGTGGAGACTTCATAGTAAGAAAAGTTGATTTCCGCTGCAGCGTTAAATTTATAACTTCCCTTTCAAATAGAGGCCAGTGACACTTTCTTTGGTGGCTGCAACTTGTTCCGGCGTTCCCTGAACGACTACATTTCCGCCTTCATCTCCGCCTCCCGGCCCCATATCAATAATCCAGTCCGCGGTCTTGATCACTTCCATGTTGTGTTCGATGATGATAACGGTATGTCCTTTTTCCACCAGGGCATTGATGGCACCAAGCAGAATATGAATATCATGGAAGTGCAAACCCGTAGTAGGTTCGTCAAAAATGAATAGGAGGTGCCGGTCATCCCTTTCTTTGCCCAGGAAGGAAGCCAGTTTTACCCGTTGCGCCTCTCCTCCGGACAAAGTACTTGAAGCCTGGCCCAGTTTGATGTAGCCCAGGCCCACATCCTGAAGCGGTTGCAGGCGTTCGACGATGTCCCTCTCATCTTCAAAAAAAGTGAGGGCCTCATCCACACTCATCTCCAGGATGTCATAGATGTTTTTACCGTGATATTTGATTTCCAGGATCGGTTTTTGAAATCGCTTTCCTCCGCATTCTTCACAAACCAATTTAACATCGGCGAGAAATTGCATTTCGACGACGATCTCACCATCGCCCTTGCAGGTTTCACATCGACCACCCTCCACATTGAATGAAAAATGTTTGGGTTTGTACCCGTTGATCTTCGCCAACTGTTGTTCCGTCATCAGTTTGCGTATCGCGTCATATGCCTTGATGTAAGTGATGGGATTCGAACGCGAACTTCGGCCCAAAGCTTGCTGTCCAATAACTTCAATACCCTGGATCCGGGCAAAATCCCCGCCCAGGGATTTGAGATAATTCAGATGCGATCCGCTGGTGATCCCTAATGCATTTGACAATGCCGGCTCCAGGATATGCCGGATCAATGTTGTTTTTCCTGATCCGCTGACGCCGGTGACCACGGTCAAACAATGCAAGGGAATCTGAGCGTCTACATTATGCAGGTTATGCATCCGGGCGCCTTTGAGTAAAATTTTGTTGGGAGAAGTCTTCCTGCGTTTAGGTGTCGGCACTTGTTTCCTGCCGGTCAGGTATTGTAGTGTCAGGCTGGATTTCCCTTTCCATCCACCTTCTATGAAGGCATCATAAGGTCCCGCATAAACAATCTCTCCACCATGAACTCCTGCCTCAGGCCCGACATCAATGATGTAATCGGCCTGGCGTATGATCTCTTCTTCGTGTTCTACTACTACTACGGTGTTGCCCAGATCGCGCAATTCATGCAACACTTTTAGCAACTGGCCGGTGTCTTTTGGATGTAATCCGATACTGGGTTCGTCGAGGATATACAGTGAACTGGTGAGGTTGCTTCCCAGGTTCCTGGTCAAATGAATGCGTTGTGTTTCACCACCACTGAGGGTGGAAGAAATACGTTCAAGATTCAGATAGCCCAATCCAACATCGCTCATAGTGCGGAGTCGATTCCTGATTTCTAATAAAATACGGGCAGCTGTTTTTTCTTCGGCAGGTGTAAATTTTATTTTTTCAAAAAATATTTTCAAAGATTTGATGGACATATCGGCAAGTTCAGGTAACGATTTGCCGCCGACTTTAACGTAAGTCGCTTCCGGTCTCAATCTCCCGCCACCGCAATCGGTACATATAGTACGGCCACGATAGCGGGCCAACATCACCCGATTTTGAATTTTATAACTCGCCTGCTCCAGTTCTTTGAAGAAAGCATGAATGCCGAAGATGTCGCCTTCACCATCCCAGAGCAATTTGCGTTCTGCCTTAGATAAATCCGCATAGGGTCGATGAATAGGGAACCCTTTTTTATTGGCTTTACGGATAAATTCCTGTTGCCATTGCGAAGATTTTTCACCTGTCCACGGGGCTACCGCTCCTTCATATAAACTAAGCGAGGGATCGGGAATGACCTTGTCTTCGTCAATACCGATAATGCGGCCGAAGCCTTCACATCGGGGACATGCACCTACCGGGTTGTTGTAATTGAAAAGTTTAGGCTCCGGTTCGATGAAGATCAGGCCATCCAGTTCAAACCGGTTATTGAAAGGGATCTTTTTCTTTTCATCCACTTCAACGATACAATCACCTTCTGCTTCATAGAATGCAGTCTGCACACTGTCCGCTACCCGCTTTTGTAATTCAATATCGTCTGCTACCGGAAACCGATCGACCACCAGACTAATATCGCCTTTTTGCAGTTCGCTGGCTTTTTTCTTAATGATCGTTTTTTGCGAGGCCAGAAAATCTTCGATGCGCATGGTCTCGCCCTTCCATTGGATGCGGTTGTATCCTTTTTGGAGCAGGAGCTGGCATTCCTTTTCAATAGTTCTTTTTTCGTCGTGGATTTTGATGGGGGCGATAACCAGTACCCGTGAACCATCCTTCAGTTTGAATATATAATTGACTACATCGGTCACCGTATCCTTCTTCACGTGTTGTCCGGAGATCGGGCTGATGGTCTGGCCAATGCGGGCAAAGAGGAGTCGCAGGTAATCATAGATCTCTGTCATGGAGCCCACCGTGCTTCGGGCATTTCCGCCAGTCACGCGTTGTTCAATGGCGATGGCAGGGCAGATGCCCCGGATGTGATCCACGTCCGGTTTCTTCATCCGGTTGAGAAACTGGCGGGCATAGGAGCTCAGACTTTCGACGTAACGTCGCTGACCCTCAGCGTATAAGGTATCCATGATGAGGCTGGATTTCCCGGAGCCGGAGAGGCCGGTCACCACCACCAGTTTGTTCTTGGGGATGGAGACAGTGATATTTTTGAGATTATTGCTGCGCGCCCCAATGATCTCGATATCACGGGATTTAGCAGGCAGGGTGGGGGCTGCAGGAATAATGGATTTGGGTTTTCCCGGCATTTTGGGCTTGTTTGGCGCAGTTTTTGTTGCTCTCACGGTAGGTAGGGGGATGGGTATCGCTTAGGCAGCAGAAACATCCCTCTACTCGTTAAGTTCAAGTTAAAGAATTCCGTAATCCGAAAAAAATTTGGCACAAAGAACGGAAATCTCTTAGTTTAGCGGCATAATTAACCATTGGGCAATTTAAAATTCTCTCTATAGACACTACTCTACACTGTTTTTAAGGCTGGGATCTTCTTGGAGGTCCGACATTTTTGAACCATAAAACATGTGTAGTATGCAAGTGCAACCGCTCAATGATCAGCAATTAATTGATACTTACCTGGCCGGAGATGAGGCCGCTTTTTCCACCCTCCTTCACAGACACAAGGCTAAGATTTATTCGTCGATCTATATGTTTACGAAAGATCGCGAGTTGGCTGACGACTTGTTCCAGGATGTCTTTATCAAGATCATCGACACCCTGCGCAAAGGCAAATACAACCACGAAGGTAAGTTCCTGCAATGGGCATTGAGGATCAGCTACAACATGTGCGTGGATCAATTCCGCCGCTCCAAACGTCGCACCAAAGTTTCCTCCACCGAGACCTTCGACATCTTTGATGTCCTCGAAAGCGGCGATCCCAATAAAGAAATGTCGATGATGCGTGACCAGACCTATGATCGGGTCAAGGCATTAGTGGATATGCTTCCTACTGAACAACGTGAGGTGGTCATCCTCCGCCATTACGCTGATATGTCATTCAAAGAAATTGCCTGCCTTACCGATGTGAGTATCAATACGGCGCTTGGAAGGATGCGGTATGCCTTGATTAATATCAGGAAGTTGATTGAGGAAAAGGAGCTAGTGATATAATTTACTTCTGCCCCCAGCCCCCTGACCGGGGAAAAGAATAATATTCAAAAAGGGTGTGCCACGCCTGGGTGTGGCACACCCTTCTGAATATAGACTCACAACCTGAGTACTTTGCTGACGGAAGTGTGTTCTTTGGAAAGCATCTGCACGAAATACATCCCTGGAGTCCATTCATTCGTTTCAATCCGCCTATAATTGATATCCCAAACAGGAATAACATTCTCGGTTTGAAGAAGCGTGCCATTAGCTGAAAATACTCGAATCTGAGATGGCCTGTTTATTTGATCATTCCATTGTATGGTCAAATGATCTTCTGTTGGATTTGGATAAACTAAAAAGTTTGAATCGACTGGAAAAATTTCATGAGTATTTACTATGCCTCCACATACCATCGAGGAACCAGAAAAATCAAATCCCCATTGTAATACTAACATAGTGTCAATAGAGCCATTTTCAATGGCATAAGTAAAGTCCTGATACAAATTTCCAGGGTATAGTCCTTGACCAATATCCAAAATGACAGAATCGTGTTGGGCCACACAATATGCAAGACTCTCATCCTCAGGGTTCAATGTTAGAGTCTCAGGCCCAATAGCAATAGCTAATTTGCTCGATGTAATATAAGAAGCAAGAATGCATGCGCTATCAGAATAAAGGTGTGAATTCCAAGACACTTTTAATGGGAGATAATTAATATTAACAATGATTCTGAAATATTCTATTTCCTCGCAGGGTTCGGGGAAACCATATACTTTTTCAGTCCAACCTATAATCTTTTTTAGCAATAAAGGATTGGTTTTAAACCATTGTTCGTCGTTGATAGCCCTAACCTCAAATATGCTATCGAATGGAGTTGTATCCGGAATCTCACCATATTCGGGGTTAATGCCTTGTTCAATTGTTGTATCACCTCCAATAATCAAGGTATCTCTGTTGCCTATTCCATCTTCAAAATGAAGAGGATGTTCAAACATGGCTATTTGTTGGCTATATAAAAAAGAGCAGATTGGGAGGAAGATAATCAATATAACTATTCCTCTTGGTTTGGTTGCACTCATTGCTTAAAAATAGCTGTGGAATAAACTTTATCGTTTATTTGAATCACAACGTAATTGATTCCCGAATACCAAGCATTTACATCTTCGGTTAAATTGTAAGTGCCAGCAGATTTATGAGGTTGTAATTCAAAGTCCCAATTATATCTGCCATAAACACTATGTGAATGCATTATCCGTACGTAGGATGTTTCTGGTATAGTGTAATTAACATTAAGACTAGATATAACTGGATTGGGGGAAACAGTAAAATTATTAGCAGCCAAATTACAATTCGTGGGGGGGTGTAAAGTAAATATCTTTTCTTTTATCAGTCACACAAAGATTTTCAACTGTCAAAACAGCCCGATAATTAGTGTTTGGTTTAAATCCACCGAACCAAGTACCATTTCCATTTTTTTCTTCTTTTGTAGTTAGGCAATACAATTCAGCTGGACCTTCGAGCCAGTTCGTCGATGAAATTAATATTTCACCCGCAGTTGTGATTTCATAGACATCTACTTTGTACAATTCATCGTTAGAGCTGGCCTCCAATCGAAAACAGTATGAACAATAGTCTGTTCTCAAATTATCCAGTGGGTGGATATCAATGACAGGCATTGGTGGAGGGCAAATTCCTCCAACCGCTTCTACTTGACCACAATGATTATCCTTTATATTATTCAGCATGCGATTTATTTGGCAAGCTGAGTATGCTGCAGCTTGTGCATTATCGCCCATAACATTATTGTCAACATAATCCCAGGAGCAACAAGGGTGTTCTACCACACATGGAGAGACTGGGATTATGTTGGGTTGAACCTGGATCCTTAACATACCAACAATAACCATTTATAACATCATGTTCGTCATTATAGTCCCCGTCACAGCTTTCATCATAATTCCAAATAATCATTGGAGTGTCACTACATAAGTCGTTGTTCTCAAATACGTGTGTGAGATTTAATGTATGCCCCATTTCATGGTTAAATAAACCAGTGTTCCACCAACTAATGTTTGCGCCGTTCCCTCCCGGGAAAGCAACTCCACTTCCTGCTGACATTTTAGAAACAAATACATTGATTTCTTCTAGTGGGTTAATTTTATAATTATTTATATGAAACAGCCAGTATCCGGCCATAGTCTGAGGATCTTGTCCATCCAAAACAGGTGGCATTTCTTCTGTAGTGCAATGAAGATGAACATCACTAAGTATATACCTGATTGGTATTTGATGGGGTGCTGGAAATGGTCCTCCCCACATTGTACCTCCCCATTGTTGGACATTATTAGACAATCGAACATTTGCCTCCGATACTAAATTTTCAGCAATTGAATGTAAATCATAAGGATTAATTGGATCAGGAATATTGGCAAGGTGAACAACCGAAGCATCACAGTCAGGTCCAATAAAAAAATGCATATTAAGCCGAATGTAAACCATGGTGTTATTATTGTAAACTTCATTTACATCAATACAATTAAACAATGTACTTCCAGAAGCAGAAGTATCAATTACAGTACCTCCGCATTTTTGCTCTTAACAAAAAACAGAAGATTGAGTACAAGCCAAGATTGATAAAACAATAATGAGGAATCTCTTAAGTTCATTAAGCTTTTTCATAAAAAAATATTTAGAAGTTATAATTTCTATTAGGTCAATATATTTTAATGCCCTCTGACAAAAATAATTTTGAGGATACTATGCAATAGTATTCCTAATGTAGGATATTTTTTCGAATAAACTAATTATTTTATTCAAAATTACCTCAAGGCGCCAGTCGCTCAATCTTCCACTCTTTATTCTCCAACCTATATTCAAATCTGTCGTGCAACCGATCCGGCCTGCCTTGCCAGAATTCAAATAAGTGGGGTCTGACTATATAGCCGCCCCAATGATCCGGAACCGGAAGTGGATTCTGACCGAGAAATTTTCCTTCAATACGAGCAACTGCTAAATCCAGTACGGATCGATCTTCAATCACCTTGCTCTGCGGTGAGGCCCATGATCCGATCTGGCTGCCCAACGGACGCGATTGAAAATAATCCTGGGATCGCTGACGGCTTACTTTTTCAACCTTACCTTCTATGCGCACCTGTCGCTCCAGTTCTTTCCAGAAAAACAATAGGGCCACATTCGGATTTTGCTCCATTTCAATTGCTTTCCTGCTTTGATAATTAGTATAAAATTCAAATCCGTGATCGGATAGGCCTTTTAATAAAACAGTTCTGGCCGAAGGTTGAAGGTTGAGCCCAACTGTGGCCAGTGTCATCGCATTGGGTTCGATGATGTCCGCCTGAAGTACCTCTTTCCACCATTGCCGGAAGAGATCGATCGGATCCCTGGTTAAATCCGAAAGCTTCAATTCGCCGTGGTGGTAGGATTTACGGATGTGTTCAGGATTGGACATGTAAATGAGTTTCAGATGCTAAAATTACACTATCCTTGGTTCACGCAGAACATACTTGAGCCGTTTGAGATCCATCTTTGCAGAACGGAAAGTTCATTAAAGGGAATGAATAGCCAGCAGCGATACAGATGACAACCCCTGGCCCCCATCCAATGGGGGAAATGATTTTCGTGATTCGAATGTAATTACCAATCCTATCTTTATTATTGTCTTTTCCATGCGCTCTGTGAACTCCCAGTGATGATCCTAAAAACCTCCAAACTCTACCACCCCGAAATCTTCCAGGGCAGCCTGTCCAAGAAAAAATATTTTGAAGGCTGGTATTATAAGTTCGTTTCAGCGGATCAGCAGAAGGCCATTGCCATCATTCCGGGAGTGGCGCTGTATGATGAACAGGATCGGCATGCTTTTATCCAGGTCATAGATGGCGTGAACCAACATTCCTGGTATCATCGCTTTGATATCAGCGAATTTTCTTTTTTAAAAAATGAACTTGATATTACGATTGGGGAAAATAATTTTACTGAACATTCAGCCCGGTTGGCCTTGGATGAAATCCGGGGAGAAATTCATTTTCCTAAAACCCATTCCATTTCATCTTCCCTGTTGAACCCAGGTATTATGGGTTGGTATTCCTTTACGCCATTTATGCAATGTTATCACGGCATCGTGAGCATGCACCATCAATTGGATGGACAAACCCGGGGTTCATTCGGATCAATTAACTGGAACGAGGGTACAGGGTATATTGAAAAGGACTGGGGCACCTCCTTTCCCAAATGCTGGATATGGGTGCAAAGCAATAATTTCCATGCTAATGAAGAAGCCTCCCTCCATGCCTCCGTGGCTCACATTCCCTGGTTAGGAAGTTATTTTATTGGATTCATTGTGGTGTTGTGGATTCAAGGCAAGGAATATCGTTTTGCGACGTACAATCATTCCAGAATGAAATGCGGAGTGAGCGAAGATGTTGTTGAGCTGAGTTTTAGAAGGAAAAACCTTGACCTATCCATCCGTGCGATTCGGGGCGCTACTGCTCAGTTACGTTCTCCTTTATCAGGTCGGATGGAAGGAAAAATCAATGAAAGTTTGCAGGCCACTGTGGAAGTGAGACTGGAACAATCCGGCCAAATCATTTGGGCATCTGCCGGAACCACTGCTGGTCTTGAAGTCGCCGGTGATACAATGATTTTGGAATCAGCCATCTGGAGGAAATAACCCAATTCATAAGACTCGCTACCTTTGCCGTCATGGTGAGAAACCTGTTGGTGGTGCTTTTCCTGGGAATGTCGTTCTGCCTGCTTGCCCAAACAAGCGAAAATCCGTTTGATCTCAAGTACCGACCGGCAAAGCGAATAGATGTCGTCAGTCCGGTAAAGCCTGCTATTAATCCGGATACCCTCCATAAAGAATTGGAGCTCAAGGATTCAACAGGCCAGGTTCCTGATCAATCCGTTTATGAAGACACTTCCATCATCAATCTCGGTATCCAGCAACCGGATACAAAACTAAAAGCGATAGGGGAAAATCCATTCGAAATCAAATCAAATGAAGATTCCGCCCATGCCATAGGTAATCCGGGTGTCCCGAAGGGCACGACTCAAGCAACATCTCCATCGCCGGCCCCTCTGGTCATCAAAAATTCACTAAAAGGTTTCCAGATCTTCTTTCTGTTACTCAGCCTGTTGTTCCTGATTTTTATAGTGAATGTGGAAAGGAATTTTGTGCGGGAATTATGGCGTGTTATTTCCAATGAAAATTATAGTTCGTTGCATCACCGGAACCAGCGCAATACGATGCGCCAGATCCTGCTCCTCATGGGATACGCGATTTTCATCTTTCAATCCGGCATTTTTATCTATCATGCTTTGCGGGTTTTTAATTACCACGGAGACATACAATTGAATATTTGGATCCTCATGCTGCTGATTGTCAGTATATACCTTATCCGGCATGCGGTCATCCGGTACCTGCGCTGGCTCTTCAACAACCAGAAGGAAATGACCCTGTTTGGCTTTGATATCAGTATTTTTAACACCATGGTGGGATTGATCCTGCTGCCAATCAATATCCTGTTATTATTCGGACCGGAAACCATATATAAACCACTGGTTATCATAGGCATTATAGCGATTATATCGGCCTATTTGGTGCGTCAGTTGCGGTGGATACTGACTGCCCGTGGTTTAATCGCTCACAGCTTGTTTCTGTTTTTTATTTATCTTTGCACCGTCGAAATACTGCCTTTGTGGGCGCTTTCGAAGTTTTTCTGGTGAGGAATTGTTGATTAAAAGCCGCCGAATGGGTACAAACAGTATCAAAGCAAGTTCTATTACAACCCCCAAAAGAACCGTGAAGACCATACTGGTCTCACAACCCAAGCCGGAACGATCACCCTACTACGATATAGAGAAGAAATACGGAATCCAGATTGACTGGAGGCCTTTTAACCATGTTGAGCCAGTCACGGAGAAGGAATTTCGTAAAAACCGCCTCCGCCCGGACGAATTCCAGGCCGTGGTGATGACCAGCAAGAATAGCATTGATCATTTTTTCCGCCTGTGTGAGGAGATGCGGGTAAAGGTCTCCCAGGATATGAAGTACTTCTGCACATCGGAGACGGTCGCTCATTACCTGCAGAAATTCATTCAATACCGGAAGCGCAAGGTTTTTGTGGGCGAACGCTCTATCCAGGACCTGGCCGGCCCGCTTCAAAAACATAAAGCTACGACCCGTTTCCTGGTGCCTTGTTCCAACCTGGGAAAAGAAGATGTTATAGAATTTCTGAAACAAAAGGAAGTTAATTTTGAAGCGGCGGTGATGTATAAATCCGTATCCAGCGATCTCTCTGATCTGAGGGACATATTTTACGATATGTTGATCTTCTTCAGTCCCCAGGGAATTGAGTCTTTATTTGAGAATTTCCCTGATTTCCTTCAAAATAATACCCGTATTGCTGTCTTTGGCAATATCACCGCAAAAGCAGCCGAAGATCACCATCTTCATATCGATGTGATCGCTCCGGCGCCTGGTATTCCTTCCATGTCGATGGCATTGGAGAAATACCTGCAGGAATCCAACAAATAAATAAGGAAGGAAAATTAATTAGATAGTGTCGTATCGCAATACGCCACAACCTAATTTATTGTTTTTTGAAAATCACATCTCTTTCCTTAGCCTTAGCCTTAGTCTCAGCCTCAGCCTTAGCCTTAATTAGCCTTAGTCTCAGCCTCAGCTTTAGCCTTATCTTTACACCATGATCCTGACCCGTCCAGCCTTCATCGATTCTTTGCAAAAAACTTTATTGCAGGAGGCTTTACCCGGACAGCCGGCTCATTTCAAAATGGCCCATGCAGTCCGCAGGGCAGATGTACATCCGGATACAGCTGATATAAAGGAAGCCGCTGTGCTGATTACCTTATTTGAAAAAACAAACGACGATTGGCATATTGTTTTTATACGAAGAGGAACCACACACGAAAAAGACAAGCATGGTGGCCAGATTGCTTTTCCGGGTGGAAAAGCAGAACCAGAGGACAGGGACCTTATGTATACCGCTCTTCGCGAAGCAGAGGAAGAAACATCTATGGATCTCACCACCATTGATGTACTTGGACAGCTTACTCCGCTTTACATCACCGTCAGCAAATTCAGAGTGCATCCGTTTATAGCTTATTCCTGCAAAAAACCTGAACTGGTACGTCAGCAAAGCGAGGTGGAAGAAATATTGGAATTTCCGATATCAGCTTTTAGAAATCCTTCATCCCTCACGGAAACCAGCATTCACCTGGGTACGGGAATTGTCCTGAATCATGTGCCGGCATTTGTTATTCAGGGACATATCATTTGGGGGGCTACCGCCATGATAATGAGTGAATTAATCGAAGTTCTCGACCGGGTGAGGGCGTAATTCCGTATTTTGCAGCTATTCATGGAACCTGTCACAGCCTACCAACCCAAGCATCACATCCGTATCGTTACTGCGGCCTCACTTTTTGACGGTCATGATGCAGCTATCAATATTATGCGCCGCATCATGCAACGATCCGGCGCTGAAATCATCCATCTTGGCCATAACCGGAGTGCAATGGAAATCGTCGATACGGCGATCCAGGAGGATGTGCAGGGGATAGCCCTGACCTCTTATCAGGGCGGCCACAACGAATATTTCAAATACATCTATGATCTGCTGAAAGAAAGAGGGGCCACCCATATCAAAATATTTGGCGGAGGTGGTGGAACGATCTTACCGCAGGAGATTAAGGAATTGCAGGATTATGGGATCTCCAGGATTTACTCTCCGGATGACGGCCGGCATATGGGACTGCAGGGCATGATCAATGATCTGCTGCAAAAATGTGATTTCCCGCTGGGGGAAAATGTCAACGGCGAACTCAAAAAGATTTCCAAAAAAGATCATCTCGCTATTTCCAGGCTGATCACTGCCGTAGAAAATTTTCCGGAACAAAATCAGCACTGGATCGCAGAGATAACTAATCAGGCGAAAACTGCTCATGTTCCAGTGTTGGGTATAACCGGAACTGGTGGGGCGGGAAAGTCAAGCATGATTGATGAGCTTATCCGTCGTTTCATTCTTGATTTCAAGGACAAGGATATGGCGGTCATCTCGGTCGATCCGAGTAAGCGTAAAACCGGTGGGGCATTATTGGGCGACCGTATCCGAATGAATTCGCTGGTTTCGCCAAGAGTATACATGCGTTCACTGGCCACCCGACAATCGAATCTTGCCTTGTCCAAACATATCCAACAGGCTGTGAATATTCTCAAAGCTGCAGGATTTGACCTGATTATTTTGGAAACTTCGGGTATTGGGCAATCCGATACGGAGATCATTGATCACGCGGATGTATCGCTTTACATAATGACTCCGGAATTTGGTGCAGCATCGCAATTGGAGAAAATTGACATGCTCGATTTTGCGGATGTCATTGCTATTAACAAATTTGACAAGCGTGGAGCACAAGATGCATTGCGGGATGTGCGGAAACAATACAAGCGCAATCACGAATTGTGGGATACGCCCGATGATCAGATTCCGGTCTTCGGAACTATTGCTTCCCAATTCAATGACCCGGGGACCAACGCCCTGTACATGAAAATCATGGAAGTCCTGGAGAAAAAAGCAGGGGCCGCCTTACATACCACATTTCCGTTCAGGACCGGGGACAGTGAAAAAATATACATCATCCCTCCGCAGCGAACGCGCTATCTCTCCGAGATTTCTGAAAACAATCGTCAATATGATCAATGGGCTCATAAGGAAGCTGACAAGGCAGGCTTGCTGTATTCTCTGCAGACTTCCCTGCAACATTTCAGAGAAACCAGTCAACCGGAAATGGTCAGTTCTTTGGAGGCAGAGTTTAAAAGGCTCAGGCAGGATTTAGATGGCGATGTGTGGCGATGGATTGAAGAGTGGCCGGAGATCAGGAGACAATACGTGGAAGATGATTATACCTATAAAGTCAGGGATAAAGTCATTAAAGTAAATACGTACGTCAAATCATTGTCCGGCACCATGATTCCCGTCGTAGCCTTGCCGGTCGCTAAAGACTGGGGTACGCTGGTGAATTGGGTAACGCAGGAAAATTTGCCGGGACGGTTTCCTTATACGGCAGGTATTTATCCATTCAAGAGAAAAGGCGAAGATCCTACGCGCATGTTCGCAGGTGAGGGTGGTCCTGAGCGCACAAACAGACGATTTCATTACGTGTCGATAGGCATGCCGGCTATTCGCTTGTCTACGGCGTTTGATAGCGTAACCTTATATGGAGAAGATCCGGATTACAGGCCGGATATCTATGGTAAGATTGGAAATGCCGGCGTGAGTATTTGTTCCCTGGATGATGCCAAGCGGCTCTATTCCGGTTTTGATCTCTGTGATCCGAAGACTTCAGTGTCGATGACCATCAATGGCCCTGCGGCAACCATGTGTGCCTTCTTTATGAATGCGGCGATTGATCAGCAATGTGAGCTTTATATCAAAGCTCATCATCTCGAAAACAAAGTAGAAGAGGCTTTAAAAAAGAAATATGATCAAAAGGGATTTCCGCGGCCAAAATATGATGCGGAAATGCCGGAAGGAAATAATGGCCTGGGATTGATGCTGATCGGATTGACCGGTGATGAAGTATTGGATAAGCCGGCTTACGAAGAAATGAAAGCCAAAGCACTCAATTCTGTAAGAGGAACGGTGCAGGCAGATATTCTAAAAGAGGACCAGGCACAGAACACCTGTATATTTTCTACCGAGTTTTCCTTGCGGATGATGGGGGATATGCAGGCTTATTTCATAGATGAAAACATTCGTAATTTTTATTCCGTGTCGATTTCGGGATATCATATTGCGGAAGCTGGTGCCAATCCTATAACGCAGCTGGCCTTTACCCTGTCCAATGGATTTACCTACGTGGAATATTATCTGTCCCGTGGATTGGATATTGATGATTTTGCACCTAATCTGTCTTTTTTCTTTTCTAATGGGGTCGATCCGGAATATGCAGTCATCGGACGAGTGGCCCGGCGCATTTGGTCAAAAGCCATTAAAAATAAATATGGAGGAAACGAGCGATCGCAGAAACTGAAATATCATATCCAGACCAGTGGCCGTTCGCTGCACGCGCAGGAAATTTCCTTTAATGATATCCGGACAACGCTTCAGGCTTTGTACGCGATTTATGACAATTGCAATTCATTACATACGAACGCTTATGACGAAGCTATCACTACGCCGACGGAAGAGAGTGTTCGTCGTGCCATGGCCATCCAGCTGATCATCAATCATGAATTGGGTTTGGCGAAAAATGAAAACCCATTGCAGGGATCTTTCATTATTGAAGAACTAACAGACCTGGTGGAAGAAGCTGTGTTGGCTGAGTTTGATCGCATCACGGAGAGAGGTGGAGTGTTGGGTGCTATGGAGACCATGTATCAGCGCAGCAAGATCCAGGAAGAGAGTTTATATTACGAAACCCTTAAACATTCTGGTGAATATCCGATCATCGGGGTCAATACTTTTTTATCGAAGGATGGATCTCCGACCGTTTTACCTCGGGAAGTCATTCGGTCCAGCCCGGAAGAAAAGGAACACCAGATCCGACGCTTGCAGGAACTTCATGCAGCGAATACTCAAGCTGCAGCAGAAGCATTGAAAAATCTGCAACAGGTTTCGATGGAAAACAAGAATACATTTGCGTCGTTGATGGAAGCTGCAAAGACTTGTTCGCTTGGGCAGGTGACACATGCGTTGTATGAGGTGGGCGGGCAGTACCGGAGGAATATGTAAATAGTTAAATAAAAAGCAGGGACTTAAGATGTTGAGCCCCTACTTTTAATTTAACAATACATTTTTTACAAAGCCAGTTCTATCTGTTTCAAATAGTACTCTTTATGTATTGTTGCCGTTGGATGGACTTCTATCCGCCAACCCACGTAATGCCATTTCAATCTGCCTGAGATGGTTTTCATTATGCCAAACCACTTTTTCATACTCCTCTTTCAAAGTTCTCAATCCCATACGGGTATGAATAAAAGGCAGATGGCCGTGTGATTCATAATATTTCGGGGCCATCGCAATAATAGCATCGCGCACAGCAGTATAGACTTGCTTATTGATATTTAGAGGGGTGTCCCGGTAGTGCAATTCCTTGCACCATTCATCCTGAGCGAAGCCCCACATGACCGGTAGATGCTCGGCCATCGGGCGTCGCAATCGTTCGTACAAGACGGTTTCTGCATCGGCCAGGTGATGGAGAATTTCTTTGATGCACCATTTTCCGGGGCCATAGGTGAGATAGAGTTTGGACTCGGGGAGATCGTAGTAGGCAAGGGTGCGAGCCTTGGTTTCCTCCAGGCCTTGAAGTAAAATTTCGGTTGGTGTCATGGTTGAAAATAGATGTTGATGGGTTTATAAGCAAAGTTGAATACGGGTCCGCCAGAAATTATTGCACATGGCACAGTAGTTTGACCCCTCCGGGGTCAGCTGGTCTCATCCTGGAATCCATGGGTTTGCAACCCATGGTTAAAGATGTTCAAGCCCTCCGGGCTTGGAGTATCTTTTGCTCATGCTCTCATAAGGGCGTAGCCCGACGGACCCTGAGCGGAGTCGAAGGGCTCACGCTCTCACGCTCTCATGCTCTCATACTCTCATACTCTCATACTCTCATACTCTCATACTCTCATACTCTCATACTCTCACACTCTCACGTTCACATTCTCACATTCTCACATTTTCACATTCTCACATTTTCACATTTCTCACATTTTCACATTTTCACATTTTCACATTTTCACATTCTCACATTCTCACATTCTCTCATTATTTCATTCTTTCATTCTCTCTTTCCTTTCCGCCCTTCCGCCTTTTGTCAAAGATCACCCAGCTGCGGCCTGATCACTATCTCCTCCACCACCGACGATGGTCCCAATCGGGTACTGGACAAAATCACTTCTGCAACATCTTCCGGTGGCATCAGTCTTTCTTTCGGATAATCAGCTCCTTCCCAGGATCCTGACCAGGTAGCACCAGGCATGACTGATGTAACTTTTATTCCATAAGGTTTCATTTCTTCCCGCAGTGCTTTACTGAAACCCAGTAATGCAAATTTGCTGATCGTGTATGCACCACCATTTGGATAGGATATTAAACTTGCAATCGAACACAAGTTGATAATATGTCCTTTTTTGCGTTTCATCATAGCAGGGAGTAAGGTTCGGGTCAAATGGTAAGGGCTGAACAAATTCAAAGCAATCGTTTCTTCCAGGACATTATCCACTTCGGTGTGGACGGAACCCGGAAAAAATATACCCACATTATTGATCAATAAATCAATTTGTACCCAATTGGCCAATATGGTTTTTCCGTAATTCAACGTATCGGGCTTGCTGGAAAAATCCACCTGATGGATGAGGCATTGCCGGTCGGGGAATCGACTATGAGCTTCTTCTTTGAGTTGATCGAGGTCTTCCTTACTTCTGCTCGAGGCTGCGACATTCCAGCCTTCTTTCAATAATCCGAAAACCAATGCCCGTCCTATTCCTTTAGTAGATCCTGTAACGATTGCGTTCATGCTGAGTGGTCATTAATTCTGGCCTTAAAGTTAGCTTAAACCCCGAATGATTGTTTTTGCGGCCATTAGAGGAGATCGCTTACTTTTACCGCGCGATATGGCGAAAAGACAAAACATCAATTTCATCACGCATGCGGGTCGTTTCCTGATGTGGATGCGGCAGGTCTTCTCCCGGCCGGAGAATATGCGGATGTATTGGAAGGAGACGATGCGCCAGATGAATGATATAGGGATTGGTTCGCTGATCATTGTCATCCTGATTTCCACCTTCATGGGAGCGGTTATGTCCGTGCAGATCAGTTACCAATTGGGAGGACAGCTTATACCCAGGTATTACGTGGGTTACCTGGTCAGGGATATTACTATTATTGAGCTGGCTCCCACCATTACCTGTCTGGTATTGGCAGGGAAAGTGGGTTCCAATATGGCCGCTGAAATCGGTGGCATGCGACAAAAAGAACACATTGATGCCATGGAAATTATGGGGGTCAACACCTCTGCTTTCCTGGTCATGCCTAAGATTATTGCAGCTTTATTGGTCGTTCCTTTGCTGGTTTCTGTAGCCGCCTTTGTTAGTATCCTGGGGGCCTACCTGGCCGCCGTTCCTACAGGCCTCTTCACATCTGCCGAATATGTAGAAGGAATTCGGGCTTATCTCGACACCTGGAATGTCACCATTATGTATGTCAAAGCAGTAGTCTTTGGATTTATCCTGGCTTCCATATCCTGTTACCAGGGTTATTTTGTCAAAGGAGGCAGCATTGAATTGGGTAAAGCCAGTACCCAGGCTGTAGTGATGAGCAATATTGTTATCCTGATCGCCGATTATCTCATCGCCGTATTATTGACAGCATGATTCGAGCAGAACATATCTATAAAAGTTTTGGGGACCAGCTGGTGTTGGAAGACATCAGCCTGGAATTCCTGGCCGGTAAAACAAACCTGATCATCGGACGCAGTGGTGCCGGGAAAACCGTCATGTTAAAGATTTTGGTTGGCCTCATCCAGCCCACCAAAGGTTCAGTGTGGTATGATGATATCAACTTTACTACCCTTGATAAAAAGAAAGTGCGGGATATCCGCATGCAGGTGGGAATGCTTTTCCAGGGAACAGCTCTGTTCGATTCTATGACGCTGGAAGAAAACGTCCGTTTCCCTATGGATATGTTTACCAGCAAGACCAATAAAGAAAAACTGGATCGGGTCAATTATTGTCTGGAAAGAGTCAACCTTGGCGGGGTTAATAAGAAATATCCATCTGAATTGAGCGGTGGTATGCAAAAAAGAGCCGGTGTGGCAAGAGCCATAGTATTGCAACCCAAATATCTTTTTTGTGATGAACCTAACTCCGGTCTGGATCCCAAGACGAGCATGGTGATCGATGAATTGATTCATGGCATCACGCTTGAAAACGGCATCACCACCATCATCAATACCCACGACATGAATTCCGTAATGGAGATTGGAGACAATATTGCGTTGCTGCACGAAGGGCGCCTTGCCTGGGAAGGAAATAAAGATGAAGTGCTGACGGCCAAAAATGAAATCCTGCAAGGGTTTGTTTTTGCCTCTCCTTTCCTGCAAAAAGTCAGAGGATTGCACGATGACTGATGTTATCATCTTACCTTTTTCTCACGCTCTCTCACCGTGAGTGCCCGGGGAGGGACTTGAACCCTCACATCCTAACGGACACATGCCCCTCAAACATGCCTGTCTACCAATTTCAGCACCCGGGCGGATACGGAATGGACGGCGAAGATAAGTGAAAAACTAAAAGTGAAAAGTGAGCGGTGTAGAGTTAAAATCAGATGGTTATTCATTTAAAATGTACTGATTTACAGCTTTTTATGCAGTATCCATCAGAAAAATCCAAATATGTTTGAAAATCAGGCTTTCAAAATGTGGTTTTTCAGGGACATGCCGTACCTTTAAACCAACAGAAAACGATCTGTATAGGCATTAAAAATATTTCTATATATAATAAACTTTAAGCCGTTTCCATTCGTTTCTACTATACCCTTTGATTTAACCTGCAGCATAGGCTGTGTGCTATAAAAATGTAGTTTTCTTATTTTGAGACCTTAGTCGAAAAAGCCCGTCGCAAATGTGCGCATGGGCTTTTCGACATTTTAAGCCTTTCGGCTTAAAATGTCGAAGTGAAGAGTGAAAAGAGAAGAGTGAAAAGCAAGAGTTCAAAAAAAAGCATCTGTAATCTCAATTCTTTTGCGAGATTAGATTTTGCCGTTTTGAGCGAACTTATGGACATGGCTTTTAATTCACCTCAATCTTTTAAAAGCGCTAAAATTTCAGGATCATTTTCATAGCCGGTGGCCAGAAGTAAAAGCAAAAAGTATTCAGACTCATTTGCTTCCTTGAGCGCAATGCTGACTTTGTTGATAAAATCTTTTTTGCTTTACGCAAATTCAGCTTCTCTGAATAAAGAACCTGGAGATGTGCCACAACGCATGATTTGATTGCTGATGACATATTCCCGATCTAATTGTAAGCGTTTGACGAGACGCACGATTTTTACAGCAAATGCGAATGATTTGCTTCTTAATATAGAAGAGCTCATGACTGATGAAGTTTGATTAAAGAAGGAATATAAGAAAATTCCAAAACACTCTTCACTTTTCTCTCTACTCTTTTAACTAAAGTGTATTCAATTAATCTGTAATTTTACCTGAAACCTCCCTGGTCGTGCCATCTTTCGTTCATCTCCACAATCATACCCATTATTCGCTTCTTGACGGAGCCTCTCATATTCCTGAGTTGATGAATAAAGCAATGGCGGATGGACAGAAAGGAATCGCGATCACCGATCACGGTAATATGTTCGGTGTTTTTGAATTTGTCACGGAAGCTAAAAAACGTGATCTGAAACCTATCGTAGGTTGTGAGTTTTATCTCGTTCAGGACAGGCATCGCCGGCAATTTCAAACTTCGAAAGGTGAGCGGGACAATCGATTCCATCAGCTCCTGCTGGCCAAGGATCAGGATGGATATAAAAACCTGTCCAAACTTTGTTCGCTGGGATTTATTGAAGGGGTATATAGCGGGTATCCCCGTATTGATAAGGAATTGTTATTGCAATATCACCAGGGCCTGATCGCTACGTCCTGCTGTATAGGCGCTGAAATTCCGCAAACCATTCTCACCGGAAATATTGAAAAAGCGGAAGAGCTACTCAGGTGGTGGCTCGATGTATTTGGGGAAGATTTTTATATTGAACTACAGCGCCATCGCGGCATGGAGTCCATTGATGACACCGGCATGAGCCAGGAGCAGGTCAACCAGGTGCTATTGGGATTTGCAAAAAAATATAACCTCAAAGTCATCGCCACTAACGATGCCCACTACATCAACGAAGAGGATGCGAAGGCCCATGACATTCTGCTCTGTGTCAATACCGGTAAGAAAATGTCTGAAGAGGGACGCTTTCAATTTCCCAGTACAGATTTTTATTTCAAGACGCAACAGGAAATGAATACCCTGTTTATGGATATTCCTGCTGCATTGGATTTCACGAATGAAATTTTTGATAAGATTACAGCTCCTCATCTGACCCGGGATGTGCTCTTGCCTAATTTTCCGCTGCCACAAGGATTTTCAGATCAGGCCGTTTACTTACGGCATCTTGTCTATGAAGGAGCCAAATCGAGATATCCATTGTTGACGAAAGAGGTCAAAGAACGTATTGACTGGGAGCTAAGTGTTATTGACAAGATGGGTTTCGATGGATATTTCCTCATTGTGCAGGATTTCATCAAAGCTGCACGCGGAATGGATGTGAGTGTTGGTCCGGGTCGTGGATCAGGTGCCGGATCTGCGGTAGCCTATTGTTTGACGATTACCAATATTGATCCACTGCGGTACAATCTTCTATTCGAACGTTTCCTCAACCCGGAGCGGGTGTCCATGCCTGACTTTGATATTGACTTCGATGATGAAGGCCGGCAGCGGGTGATTGATTATGTCGTGGAGAAATACGGCAAAAACCAGGTGGCTCAAATTGTCACATTCGGAACGATGGCAGCCAAGTCCTCCATACGTGACGTTGGCCGCGTACTGGAATTGCCTTTGCCAGAGACCGATCGACTGGCCAAGATGGTGCCAATGGCGCCGGGCACTTCCCTGCATAAAATATTCAAAGCCGGTAAAGAAGCCGAGGAGGAAGCCATGTCCCGCGATCTCGACAATATCCGTAAGCTTCGTGAAATTGAGAAGCAGGAAACGTCCGAAGGAGAAATTCTTCGCCTCGCACAACAAGTAGAAGGGACGGTCAGGAATACAGGTATTCATGCTGCAGGAGTTATTATTGCTCCGGGTGATATTATGCAGTACATCCCGGTGTGCACCTCCTCGGAAACCGAATTGCTCGTAACGCAATTTGAAGGTAAACTGGTGGAATCTGCCGGTATGCTGAAGATGGATTTCCTGGGATTGAAGACCCTTTCTATTGTGAAAGACTCCATAAAAATTATTGCGGAGCGAAAAGGAGAAACTCAACTCATAGATCCGGATGAAATTCCACTGGATGATCCGATGACTTTCACTTTATTTCAAAAAGGAGAAACCATTGGCATTTTTCAGTTTGAATCAGCAGGCATGCAGAAATATCTGCGGGAATTGGTGCCAACGAATATCGAGGATCTCATCGCGATGAATGCCCTGTATCGTCCGGGTCCAATGAATTACATTCCCGTTTACATCAATCGCAAACATGGCAAGGAACCCGTTGAATTTCCGCATCCCTGGCTGGAAGAAATATTGAGCCCTACCTATGGCATCATGGTCTACCAGGAGCAGATCATGCAGGCTGCCCAAATCATGGCCGGGTATAGTCTCGGCGCTGCGGATATGCTTCGACGTGCTATGGGAAAAAAGAAGGCGGATGAAATGGAAAAACACCGTAAAATTTTTGTTGACGGTGCGGTGAAAAAAGGAGTTGATGAGGCCAGGGCCCAGGACATTTTTGAAATCATGTCCAAATTTGCGAGCTACGGATTTAACCGGTCACACAGCGCAGCTTACACAGTCCTGTCCTTTCAGACCGCATGGCTGAAAACGCATTACCCAGCGGAATTTATGGCAGCGGTGCTGACGCATAATAAACACGATATAGTAAAACTCAATTTCTTTCTCCGGGAAGCCAAGCGCATGAATATTCCGGTATTGCCTCCGGATGTGAATGAGAGTAATATCAATTTCACGGTTAATGCCAAAGGGGCCATTCGTTTTGGACTTTCTGCCTTAAAAAATATGGGTGAAGGATCAGGAGATGATATCATTACGGAACGCAAGGCCAATGGCCCGTTCACCAGCATATTTGATCTGACATCCCGCGTCACCTTAAAATCGGTCAACAAGAAAGCACTGGAAGCTATGGTGATGGGTGGAGCGATGGATTGTTTTGAAGGCGCCCATCGTGCACAGTATTTCGGGCCTACCGATTCTCATGAGTCCCTGATTGAACATGCGATTCGCTATGGACAATCCGTACAGGCCCAGAAAAGTCAGTCTCAACTGACACTTTTCGGCGACCAGGGTATGCAAATGTTTACTGAACCCCCCATGCCGGATGTTCCGCCATGGACCCTGATTGAAAAGCTGACGAAAGAAAAAGAAATCACGGGTATCTATATGTCTGGCCATCCTTTGGATGATTACCGGTTGGAAATTGAACATTTCACCAATTGTCCACTGGACATGGTGACGGTGTACAAAGACAAACATCTCAAAGTAGCCGGCATCGTGACCAATGCAGATCATCGCATCACTCAAAAAGGTACCGGGTGGGGCATATTCACATTACAGGATTTCAGAGGTTCTCTCGAAGTCCGAATGTTCAATGAAGACTATAAGAAATACAGGGAATTATTCACTGTTGGAGAGGCTTTGTTCATTGAAGGATTTTATCAGCTCAGCTGGAACGGCCAGCAACATGAATTTCGAATTACTTCGGCGCGGTTATTAGCCAGTATCGGAGAGGAATTGACCAAATCCATTACGGTTAAAATTTCCATTGATCAGTTGGATAAGTTCTTACTGGAGAGCCTCGATAAGATCTGCGATGCGCATAAAGGGCGGCACAGGCTTCGGTTGCAGGTGTATGACCGGGAAGATGATTTTATTCTCGGCCTGATTTCAAAGACCAATAAGGTAAAAGCAGCCAGTGGATTGATAGAGGATCTGGATGCGCTTGGATTGAAGTATAAGTTGAATTAGTGACCATCGTCTTTTATCCCTGTTAAACAAATGTTATAAACCCCCATATTTGTACCTCTGGCTGGTGATACGGAGTTATCCTTATGGTATGATATACGCTTTGGTCATGAGTTTTTTATGGAAGGGATCAGCCATGGCCGCTCCTGCCATGACGCCGGCCAACATGGGGGAAGACAGCCTGTTTATCAAGGTGTTAAACTATGATCAGCTGAAACCTATGCTGCATCAGGATAATGATACGACCTATGTGGTCAATTTCTGGGCGACCTGGTGTGCCCCCTGTATGGAGGAACTGCCTTACTTTCTGGCACTGGATTCGCTGTATCAGAACTATCCGATGAAACTGGTGTTAGTTTCACTGGACTTTAAGAAAGATTATATCAGTAAGCTCCAGCCATTAGTTCGGATAAAAAAACTAGAGGACAACGTGGTGGTGCTGGAAGATAATAATGCCAATTTTTGGATCAATGATATTGATTCGTCCTGGGGAGGCGCTATTCCCGCCACTTTGGTGTACAAAGGAAAAGAGCGGGCCTTTTACGGACGAAGTTTCCATCGGTTGGATGAATTAAAAGAAATTGTAAAACCATATTTAAATCTGTAATTATGAAACACCACATCGGTCAATACCTCCTCGCCCTTTTGACTATCACCATGGTGACTGCATTCGTTCCGGATACGGACGGATACAAGGTAGGCGACCAGGCCGCCGATTTCAAATTGAAAAACGTGGACGGCACCATGGTCTCCCTCTCCGATTACAAAGGCGTGAAAGGGTATATTGTCATCTTCACCTGCAACACCTGTCCCTATGCACAGATGTATGAGGATCGGATCATCGATCTGCACAACAAGTATGCTTCCATGGGCTATCCGGTAGTCGCGATCAATCCGAATGATCCGGATGTGAAGCCAGGTGATGATTTTGCATCCATGCAGGCCAGGGCCAAGGAGAAGAAATTCCCTTTCAAATATCTTTTTGATGATGGACAAAAAGTGTATCCGCTGTTTGGAGCACAGCGGACTCCGCATGTGTTCCTCCTGGATGCCAATCGCTACGTCAGGTATATCGGTGCTATCGATGATAATGCGCAAAATCCTGCGGAGGTAACAACCAAGTACCTGGAAAATGCCATAGCTGCTCTGGCTGCGGGCAAGAATCCGGATCCGGCTGAAACCAAAGCTATCGGATGCACGATTAAAGTGAAGAGCTAGATGGAGGGAAGAGGGAAGAGTGAAGAGTGAAAAGTGAAGTGTGAAAAGTGAAGAGGGGGAGCGATTAAGAAAAAGAAAAGGCGCTATCGGAAGATGGCGTCTTTTTTATTTTTCATTTGCAGGAGGTTCTTCTTTGAGTCCTTTTGTTCCAAGTTGTTTGTAACGCCCATTCAGTTTCAACTGATGCGTCAGTATCCATTCGATCTGGCCATTGGCACTACGAAACTCGTCCGCCGCCCACTTCTCGAGGGCATCGTAGACATCATCATCAAGGCGGAGGACGAATTTCTTTTTAGCCATTTTTAATGTGAATCGTGAGTTTCGTGAGTCGTGATCCTGATAGTTATCGGGAGTGAATCGTGAGTGGGATTTTCTTTATGTATTCTGCTCCTTGCTCCTTGCTCCTTGCTCCTTACTGGTATAATGATCCTGCATTAATTACCGGTGTCACATCCTTGTCGCTGCACAATACGACCATGAGGTTACTGACCATGGTGGCTTTCTTTTCCTCGTCCAGGTCGATGATGTTTTTCTTGGAGAGGTCATTCAGGGCCATTTCGACCATGCTGACTGCGCCTTCCACGATCTTAAACCTGGCGGCTACGACAGCTTCGGCCTGCTGGCGTCGAAGCATGGCACTCGCGATTTCTTCGGCATACGCCATGTAACCTATCCGGGATTCCATCACCCCAATGCCGGCGATGGCCAGGCGTTCTGCCAGGAATTTCTCAAGGGCATGATTGATCTCATGCATGCCGGAACGAAAAGTGATTTCTTCCTGGTGGTCATCAAAATTGTCATAGGAATATTCACCGGCCAGGGCCCTGACGGCGGCTACACTTTGAAGTTTTACAAAACTGATGTAGTCATCCACCTCAAAGGCGGCCTTGTAGGCGTCCACCACCCGCCATACAGTGATCACACTGATCATGATGGGGTTCCCTCGCTTGTCATTGACCTTAACTCGCTCACTTTCAAAGTTTTTCGCCCTTAACGTGATGTATTTTTTAGTGAAAAACGGATTCGCCCAGAAAAAACCATTGTCTTTGACAGTCCCTTTATATTTCCCAAAAAGGGTGATAACCCTGGAACCGTTGGGATCTATATAAAAGAAGCCAACCATCACGAGTAAAAACAGGATGATGGAGACCGCCATGCCAATGAAAATGGCTTGCGTGACGAAGTAAATTCCGGCTGCCAGTAGGCCCAGAAGGACCAGTAACATGATGTAGCCGGAGAGAGGTTTTAGTTGCTTTTCCATGATAAAATGATAAATGATATTAAAATGATATCACAAATATATCATCTTATTCACCCATTGTCAATTATCCCCCAGAAATAATCGATGAATTCTAACGAGAACCCGATTAATAGGCCTTCTCAAGGAAATAGATACCTTTGAAAGGCCATGAAATGGGCCAAATTCACTCCTCTCTTTTTCCTTCTGACCTTCATCGGCTGCCATCAGGAACCTCCTGCCGTCTCGACCTTAAAGCCCCTGGATCTCCACGCCTATGGCATACCCATGGTCATCCTCGCTCCTGATAGTACGATGGTGTTAGAAAAGGATTACCAATTCATGAGGGATATGATCTTCCGCAGGGAACCGGATTTCGACATTCAGCTCTTCGAACTGACTTCCGATGCAACCGATGCTTCTGGTGAGAAAATGCACCAACTCACCTCGGTCAGGAAAGATCCCTTTTTCAGGGAGCTCATCCGGGATGAGGATCATGGCTTTATTTTCTCCAAAAATCTGGACAGCCTGAACGTGGATTATGATTTCCGGTTTATCAAATTATTTGGGGACAAGGAACTCATCTTTCAAACCGGTTTGGCGAGGTCTTTTACACTGGACCAGGTGACAAAGATGTACCAGGCGATTCAGCAATAAAATGCATGCTTCGACACTTCGACGGACAGAGTGCGGCTCTTTGTTCAGTATAAGCAGGGCAGACAGTAAAGGGTGTAGAACAAAGGGCTTTTTGTTAAACGGGCCAAATTATTTTATAGGTTGTCGCTGGCCTAAAGAGGTTGTGCACCTGCATAAGGCAATCATTTCGAACTGTCGATTACCTCTTCCATTCTCCATACGCTCTGCAGCCCTTTGCCTTAAGCTTTCCGCTATTCTTTTGGCATCAGCTGTTGGAATACATAGATCAGCATCTTCATTTGGCGGATCAGCCGGTTGTGTTGTGTTTCGACATTGACATAAGGAATGCCTAATTGAGCACAATAAACGGAAAGACTTCCATCGTCAGTCATGGTGGCATTCGATTGGAGGACGATGTTATATTTACCAGGTTCCAATTGATAAAGGATACGCGGATCTGTGACAAAGTAAAAATCGTCCTTATCACTCAACCTTCCTTTGTGGAGCGCGGCTGCTTCATTTTCCAATTCTTCTCCGGGCATATAACTCTTATAACCATAGTCCCTATTGGTGTTGTTATGCAGGGCGATCACTAATTTCCGGTGATCGATGTCGAGGATAGAAAGCAAACTATTTCGCCATGACTGAATGGTTTTGAAAGCCATTGTATCGGTTATGTTATTTTTTTTCAGTTGTGTCCATATCCCCGGGTCGGTATAAATCCGGTTGGGATCAATGTGAACGGAATCTTCTCCATACTGAAAGGAGATCAGTCTTTTGCCATCATGCATCAGCTCAAAATATTCACCTCCATATTCTTTACTCACGATTCGACCGGCGAGGGCAGCGGTATTTTCATTGTCATGCATATTGTAAAGGAGGACAGCGGATTGAGGAGCTCCGGAAAAATAAACTTTGACCGACCGTCCCAGGAGAGGCAGATTGAGGCTATCCTGGGCAATCAGGGAGGAGCAGTACAGCCAGAGCGCAATGATAATAAATCCCTTCATGGCGTGAAGATAAGCACAGGCCGAAGGTATCTTTGACTGCTATGAAAAAGTACAAGTGGGCACTATTTGATGCGGATCACACGCTGTTTGATTTTGATAAGGCAAGCGAAGAGGCGTTGAGTGAAGTCCTGGCCGAGTATGGCGCAGATTGGGAAGCGGGCATGTATGCGGAGTATAAACGCATCAATATGCAATGCTGGTCCGAACATGAGCAGGGGCTGATCAATCGGGATACCCTGGTGTATGAAAGATTTAAAAGATATTTTCAATTCCGCCAGTTGGACCTGGATCCCGTGGCCACACAACAAGAATATCTGAAGCGACTGGGTGCCAAACCCTATCTCATGCCGGGGGCGGAAGCTTTGATGGATTATTTGCAAGGGAAAGTTAAGCTGGGATACATCACCAACGGAATGACCCAGGTACAGCGACCACGAATGGAGCGGATAGGATGGGATAAACGCTTTGATATCATTGTCATTGCCGGGGAAATAGGACATTCAAAGCCACACTATGGATATTTTGATTACGTCCATCAGCAAATAGGACGACCCGGACATGATGAAGTGCTGGTGGTCGGGGACAGCCTGACAGCGGATATTCAGGGAGCTTTGTCCTTTGGCTATCATACCTGCTGGTATAATCCCGGGCAGGAAACCTGTCCGCTACAACCTGGTCCTGAATTTATCATCTCCCACCTGGAGGAAATCACCGGAATACTGGATCCGATGGCGGCTTTATCTTGATTCAGTCCTCGAGACGTACTCACTTCCGATACAGACCAGTATCAGCAATAAAAAGAGAAAAAGGATCATGGGCGCTTATAATTAGGTGCAAACATATTAAATATATATTTAATATGTCAAATTATATGCCAAATCGTAAAATGCCATTTACGAGAAGATCCTGAGCAATTCCAACTTTTTACCTTATTTCACCTTTATGTATATTAACCAAATACCATCCTACCAATGGCTATGAATAAAACGCTACACTATCTCATCAGGCCCCTGTCGTACGGGCGGTATGCCGATGCCGGTCTTTTATTCCTTCGATTTGGCCCCGGTTTTATCATGGCCTACACCCATGGATGGGATAAACTCACCCATTTTGGAGACTATGCGCAGGACTTTTATAGTTTCCTGGGGCTGGGAGGTGCATTTACGCTTGGCATTGCGGTATTTGCAGAATTGATTTGCAGTATCCTCATCGTCTTGGGCCTGGGAACAAGAATGGCCTCCATACCTCTCCTTATTACCATGATGATTATAGTATTTGACGTGGGTGCAGGCAAGCCTATATATAAAATTGAAACTCCGCTCTTGTATATGATGATTTTCGTTGTCCTCATGATCACCGGAGCCGGGAAATATTCCCTGGATTATAAATTCTTTAATAAATCTTCCCAGAAGTAACCGGGCGAAGGGCGGTCCTATTTTTTGGGTTTGAACTTAATGGTGTATCCGGGCAATGCGCCTTTCTTCAGCACATCCAGAAAATCATATTCGATGATGACTCTATCATCTTTGGTGATGACGGCATCTTTATTGGAGCAGGAGATCACGTCACCCGGGACGTGTACAATGGAGCGGACTTTGGAATTGCCAAACATCATTTGCATCATTCCCACATCTTCACTGCCTGATGTACTGTCACCAGCCATGCCCACTTGTGAATTGAATGCCGAATAATCTGTACTGTCAAACCGGATCCAACCTTCCTTTAGATCGGCGTCATATAGGGTAAACGTCCCTTTATTGACCCCCCCGGACATTCCCCCAGGCATCACGCTCTCTCCTTCATTGAGCGTATCGAGGTGATTGATGATATCCTGGAGTTGCGCGCGATTATCATAATTAATTATAATACCGATGTTCAGATCGGAACTATTGGCCGGTGATTTCAGGTGGAGAGATAATTTTTTCACCAGGTCCATCCGGTTTTCTTTCGCCCTCACGCTGTCGGTCATGATAGAGGCCAATGACATCACTGTATCGCATTCGAGAGGATAGTTACTGTCGGTCACCTTTTCCATAATGAGTTGCATTGGACCCTTGGATTTTTCGGGGATCTCCATGGCAGAGGTATCTTCCGGTGCGCTGTCATCATTGAGTGTATCATCCGGCATCCCCATGTTTTCAAATCCTTTTGTCATGCTCATGATCTCACCCAGGTCAAAGGAGGCTTCCACTTTACCGGATCCATCCGGGTTGATAAAAAATTCCTGTTGAATGTCCCCGCAGGAGGCCAGGAAGATCAGGGAAAACAGGCTGATAACAATACCCGTCAGGGCAGAATTGAAATTTTTCATAAAGGTTCGTTTATCAAATGGATCAGCATTCTTCGACCACGACTGGAGGGTGTTGAAAACTGACGGAATGTAAAGGTACAGCTTACCTTTCATCCTTTAAAAACGGGTATTTTAGCCCTTCATTCAACCTTTCGAAAGGAAATCGGTTATTACCCTTATTATCAATTATTACTCTAATAAATTAAATCAACATGGCTTTCCAACTTCCACCTCTCCCTTACGAGAAAAATGCACTTGAACCCTACATTGATGCCCGCACCATGGAAATTCACCATGACAAGCATCATGCCGGCTACACCAATAATCTGAACGCCGCCATTGAGGGCACGGCCCTGGAAGGCAAATCGATTGAAGAGATTCTAGGCCAGGTGTCCAAACACAGTCCTGCCGTCCGTAACAATGGTGGTGGTTTTTATAACCACAGTCTCTTTTGGGAAGTCATGTCTCCTAAAGGTGGTGGAGAACCTACCGGAGCGCTTGCGGATGATATCAAGTTCCGCTTCGGCAGTTTTGCAGAATTTAAAGAGGGCTTTTCACGTGCTGCCACCACACAATTCGGTTCCGGTTGGGCCTGGCTGATGGTGGATGCAGCAGGAGCACTAGCCATCATCAATATGCCCAACCAGGATAATCCACTCATGGATGTGAGTGCATTGCGGGGCACCCCGATTCTGGGTCTCGATGTTTGGGAACATGCCTATTACCTGCATTACCAAAACAAAAGGCCTGACTATGTAGCTGCCTTCTGGAATGTGATCAATTGGGATGAAGTATCAAGGAGATATAAAGCGGCTAAGTAGCCGGGAGTGAGCGGTGATCGGTGATCGGTGATCGGTAAGCAGTGATCGGTGATCGGTAATCGGTAAGCAGTGATCGGTGATCGGTAATCGGTAAGCAGTGATCAGGTGATCGGTGATCGGTAATCGGTAAGTCGGTGATCGGTGATCGGTAAGCAGTGATCGGTGATCGGTGATCGGTAAGGTGATCGGTGATCGGTAAGCAGTAATCGGTGATCGGTAAGCAGTGATCGGTGATCGGTAAGCAGTGATCGGTGATCGGTAAGCAGTAATCGGTGATCGGTGATCGGTAATCGGTGATCGGTAAGCAGTAATCAGTGATCGGTAAGCAGTGATCAGTGATCGGTAAGCAGTAATCGGTGATCGGTAAGCAGAAATCGGTAATCAGTTCGGAGTCTTATGTCTTACGTCTAGCATCTCAAGTCTGGCGTCTCATATACTCATTTGCTCATACAGCTTGACAAATTCCTCTACGGTGCGGGCGATATGAAAATGTGCTGCGATATGGCGACGGGCATTCTCTCCGCGGCGTTTTCGCTCGATCGGATCTGAAACCAAAGCATCAATAGCTTTAGCCAGTGAAACAGTATCTTTTGGAGGGACAATCCATCCGGATTCCCCGTCAATCACCACTCCCTGGTTGCCTTCTATATCAGTAATGACAGGAGCAATCCCCAGGCTCATCGCTTCTATAACGGATTTAGTCAGGGCTTCACCATGCGTAGAACTCAACAATAATCCATCACACATAGCCAACAGGGATAGGGCATCTTTCCGGAAGCCCAGCAAATGTATCCGGTCGTGATATGGGCTTTGCCGGATTAATTTTTCAATTTCCTTATCCTCATATCCTCTTCCGATAAAGAGAAAATGAAGGGAAGGAATATTTTGTATTTCATGTGTGGCCTTTACTAAATAGGGCAGGCCCTTAAAGGGACGTACGTTAGCCAGGAAACAAAGCAGGATATCCTCTTTATTAAAACCCAGAGACTCCCTAACTGATGGAGCAATAGATGTGTACCATTCCGGGTCATGTCCTTTGTGGATCATCTCGATTTTATCTTTTGCCCAGGGCATATTGCGGGAAAGAATTCTTTTTCCCAGGTCACTGATGCAAATGATTTTATCGACGCGGGGATGAAAATATTTGAGGTACATCATCGGATCATACCAGTGAGTTTGGCCGGCATAACCCCGGTAGGCAATTAATTTGGTAGGGAGCCCCTGTAGCGCCCAGGTAGCGTTGACTAAACCTTTGCTGTTGAAGGCATGTAGAAAATCATAATGATTTTCCTTCACCAGTTTTCTTAAAAAGCTAATAAAATCCTTTGAAAATTTATGGGTGGGATGTTTTTCAATCACTTTAATGCCAGCCGCGCGGAACCGTTCGTTATAATAGGTAGCTTCAGGAAATGAAAGGATAGTAATGTCCTGGCCCTGACCCGCCAGGCGGATAAAAATCTCTGCCTCGGGTCTTGCCGAATTCACCGAGCGGTAATCGCTGATGACCAAAATGTTGAAAACTCGCGAAAATGCAGCCATATCTTCTTGGCCAAGATAGGTCAAAGCCATCATTACCACTCTCATCTGCTGAGCGTTAAAAAGTATTTAAAGTCGTAACAAATGCATGACGACAGGAGTCTAGGGTTAATATCTTTAGCGCATGAATCCACCTCTTACCGTCCGTTCATTGCACCAACTTTGTTTCGCCTTTCTCCTGGTTATCTTCGCTTACACCCTTCATGGTCAGGGCATTAAGGGTAAAGTGGTTGGAGTCGATGGTGATCCCCTGCCTTTCGCCAGTATTGGAGTGAAAGGATCCTCCCAGGGAACTGCCGCCAATGTTGAAGGCCAATATCAATTGACGCTTGCGCCTGGCAGCTATCATATCGTAGTCATTTATCTCGGTTACAGCCAACTCGACACTACTATTCAGGTGACTTCCGGTTACATCAATTTTAAAGCCGTTATGCAGCCGGAATCGATAGCTCTTCCGGAAGCTGTTGTTTCAGGGGGTAATGAAGATCCTGCGTATACCATCATGCGTCGGGCTATTGCGAAGGCCAAGTATCACTCGATGCAGATCGATGAATACCAGGCGACGGTCTACCTCAAAGGAAGTGGCCGTATTTTAAAAACGCCCTGGATATTGCGTAAAAAAATAAATAAAGCCCTGGCTGAAGAAGGCATAGATTCCACTGTTGCATTTACGCAGGAATCGGTCAGCAAACTGCACTACATCCGCCCTGATCAATACCGGGATACTGTTATTTCTGTTCGTACCCTCGGGAATGAAAACAATACCAGCCCGATGGAATTTGTGTACAGCAGTTTTTATGAGCCACAGGTGGTCAACGGTATATCCCCTTTGGCACCCGATGCTTTTTCCCATTATCGTTTTGAATATTTAGGATTCATACAGGATAGTGATCAAACTATTGATAAAATAAAAGTGACTCCTCGTGGCAAAGGCGACAATGTCTTTGAGGGTGTGATTTATATTGTTGATCAGGCCTGGAGTATTTACAGTCTTGACCTCACTACCTATATCTGGGGAATTCAATTCGATATGCAGCAGCGATTTGAGCAAGCCAAACCGGATGTCTGGGTGCCGGTCCATGAAATCTATGATGTCAGCGGAGACGTGTTCGGATTTGCTTTTGAATATCGCTACTTCGCCCAGGTAAAAGATTATTCCATCAAACTCAATCCTGATCTTGAAGTCCCGGTCCTGGTGCTGGATTCCAAAAAAGAAAAAGAAGAAGCCAGGGCATCAGATGAGAAATGGCAGAAGAATTCCTTTAAAGACGGCCTGGGTGATCTGAATCCAAATGAGGAATTGAGCACTAAGCAGCTGCGTAAAATGATGAAGGAATATGAAGAGCAGGAAATTGAGGATCTGCCGGAAAATGATACCCTATCCATCAGAAGCTTCAGTACACAAGTGATAGACAGCAGTGCTTATAAAAAAGACTCCGCATATTGGACAGCCATTCGGCCGATGCCTTTAACGGACTATGAGGTCAAAGGATATGTGCGCCAGGACAGCATTGCGAGGATTCCTCCGGAACTCAGAGATAAAAATGGCGACGATAAAGAAGGACAGGATACCCTGAGCCTGGGTTTAAGTGATGATGGTGTGCAGGCTAACGTAAAAGGGAGGAGTAAATTCCAGGTTTCCCATCTGATCACAGGAGGCCGTTACAACCTGAGTGATCAACTCTATTTAAAATTAATCGCTCCGCTTCAAACCATCAATTTTAATACGGTAGATGGCTTTCATGCCGGTTATGAGCTCGAATTAGGCAGTCGAAGTAAGAAAGCGGTCAATTGGTCTTTCGGGCCTTCGGTTCGTTACAATTTCTCGAGGGAAGATGTGGATTATGAAGGAAAGGTGAATGTATACGGAAAGAAATGGAATGTGAGATTAGCCGGAGGTAACCAGGTTCGGCAATTTAACTGGGAGCATCCGATGTCCCTGTATTCCAATTCCCTTTACACGTTGTTTGGCAACCTGAATTATCTTAAAGAATATGAGCAGCAGTTTTACAGCCTGACCTATGATCAAAAAATTGGCAAGGCGGTAGGATTTAATTTTAATGGATTTTATGCCGAGCGCACACATCTGGACAACACCAGTGACCTGGTATTCTTTGATAGTAAGCGAACCTTGTATACTTCGAATGATCCGGCCCACCTGGAAAATACTTCCGGTGACCTGGAGGATCATACTGCATTGATCACCGATCTCGCTGTGTGGACGAAACCATTTTGGAAATATGAATTCCGCCGGGGCACCAAACGAAAAGATTATAGTGCCTCACCTATGCTAACGGCCAATTACCGGAAGGGATGGAATGACGAGTATGATCCTTTTGATTTATTAAGTGCCAATTTCTTGTATCGACTTCCGATTGGAGCAGGTAGTACCTGGAGCATGAATCTAGGGGCTGGCAAATTCCTTGGAAATCATAAACCGCTATATTTTGCCGATTATGCTCACCTGCCAGGTAACCGTTTAATTTGGATCAGCGACGATCCCGTTCATGGGTTCCGCAACCTCGATTATTATACCTATAGCACCAGGGATGAATATGCGTATGCCCTTTTTAATTATCAGTTCAGGAGATTAGCATTGACTCAACTCAATAGTTTCCGTCGTTCAGGTATCCGGGAAAATGTAATATTCAATACGTTATTTTCTCCCACTTCGCAGCAGTACGCGGAAGTCGGTTACGCGGTGAATTATATCTTTCGGGTGCTGCGGGTTGAATTCGTTTCTTCCTGGCAGGATTTCAAATACAAGGATTTTGCGTTCCGGATCGGTGTCGCCTCGGACTTCAAATCCATTTTTGGCGGAATCTAAGCAAGACGAGCCATCTTAATGGCTTGCTGGGCTGCGTCAGTGATGACGAGACGGCCACTGATACCGGCGCGCTCGTCGAGCAATTCATCCCAATGATGGGTTCCCTGCCATAATATTTTTTTCAGGGATTGCAAAGCAAGTGGACTGGACGCCAAAAGTTTTTGAGTAAAATGCTGGATGTAGGCGTCGGTTTGTTCAATTGTATCGAAGACTTCGTGATAAAGGCCTTTCTCTTTTGCCCACGCCGCGGTTTGCCATTCTGTGGCATTGATAGATAATTGGGAAAAAGCACTCACGCCAATTTTGCGTTCGATAGCCGGGCCTACAACAAACGGGCCGATGCCCAGGGCCAGTTCACTTAACTTAACCGAACCGTATTGTGTGGCTATGCAATAGTCAACCGCCGCTGCTATGCCAACGCCGCCGCCGATGGCTTTCCCTTGTACACGGCCGATGACCAACTTCGGACATTTACGAATCGCATTGATGACGTTCGCGAAACCGAGAAAAAACTTTTTTCCATCTGCCGAATTCGTGATGGTCAACAACTCATCAAAACTCGCTCCGGCGCAAAAAGTGCGATCTCCTGCGGATTGTAACACGATCAGATGAACTTCCTGCGATTCGCCGGCCATCCTGATTTGATGCGAAAGTTCCGCCAGGAGATAACCGGGCATAGAATTGTGGCCAGGATGGGCAAAGCTGATGGTGGCGAGGTGGTGATTTATGATGGTGGAGACGGATCCTTCCATGATCTGAAGAAATTTTTTTTTTCACGGCAATATTACGAGTTACTAACCGAACCGGAAATTTCACAAAACCTTATCTTACATTTAATCGGGTTATGGTGGAAAAGGGACAGATCCTTCGCGGCAGGTCTTTCGTGATCTTTTCTTAATTGATGCCGGTCGTGATTGGGAGACAAATTCGCTTGATTTTTACAGAATTTAACTTGAATGAATAAAACCATTGCGGTAACCGGGGCCGGGGGCCATATTGGAAATGTGATTTGCAGACGACTCATTGAACAGGGTTACCAGGTCAGGGCGATGTGTCATTCGTTTAGAAAAAGCCTCCTGGATCTGGATATTGAGTTGGTGGATGGGGATATATTAAACCTGGCTGATGTAACCACCCTGGTGACTGGTTGTGATGCCGTCTTTCATTGTGCAGGCATCATCAGTATCAGCGGAGATCCGGATGGAACCGTATATAAAACCAATACCGAGGGACCGCGGAATATATTGAAGGCTTGCCTGGACACCGGAGTCAGGCGCATTATCCACATCAGCAGTGTGCATGCCGTCGCAGAGCTTCCGCATACAACTCCTTATGATGAAAGCCGGCCGTATAAAACTGCCCTTGATCCGGCTTACGATTATTCGAAAGCATGTGGCGAGCAAATGCTGTTGGAGGGAAGTGCTAATACAGCCATAGAGATTATCATTCTCCGGCCCAGCAGTGTGCTGGGTCCGTTTGATTTTAAACCATCCTTGCTGGGGGCTGCCCTTTTGGATTTTTATTTTCAGAAAATTCCTTTTTTGCCACAGGGTGGTTATGATTTCGTGGATGTTCGTGATGTTGCCAATGCCGCCGTGAATGCACTGCAAATGGGAAGGAGCGGGGAAATTTATATTTTATCAGGATCCTATTACACTTTCAGAAAATTTGCGAAGGTCATCAAAAAAGTCACAGGGAAAAAAGTGCCGCAGCGGGTTATTCCATACCGGTGGTTAAAGGCCTTATTGCCATTGGTATCCATGTGGTCAAAATGGACCGGGAGCAGTCCGGCTTTTACCAGGGAATCCATTGATATCATTCATAATGGCCATCCGCATATGAATCATTCGAAAGCAAAAAAGGAACTTCATTTCAGTGCCCGGTCATTGGAAGAATCGCTGCTGGATTACTATACCTGGCAAAAAGAAAGCGGTAAAATCTGATACCTGATGAATGTTGCCACGCTCTATTTGATTTGTTATGCCTGGATCGCAGTGGCATTGATGGTATTGGTCACCATGTTTTTTGTGACGGCTCCTTTTGGGCGGCATACTTCTGAAAAATGGGGCCCCATGATCAGCAATAAGTGGGGATGGGTGATCATGGAATTTCCTTCGCTGGCGATCATGGTTTATTTTCTTTTTTGGGGCAGTCGGTCTTTTGATTCTTATGCCTGGATATTATTTGCGCTTTGGATTGTTCACTATGTGAACCGGACTTTGATTTATCCCTTTCGCATCAAATCGACTCCGAAGAAAATGCCGGTATTTATTGTGGTAAGTGCCATTGGTTTCAATCTGATGAATGCGGGTTTGAATGGCTATTACCTGGCGGAAGCTGCGGCTCCTGAAACCTATAGCCAGAAGTGGCTGACCAGTCCGTATTTTATCATTGGTGGTATCCTCTTTATCACCGGGATGCTGATCAACCTGAAATCAGATAATATCCTGATCCATCTGCGGGGAAAAGGGGAAACGGGATATAAGGTTCCGCAAGGATTTTTATTCAAATATATTTCGTCGCCTAATCTCTTTGGGGAAATCATTGAATGGTCGGGGTTTGCGGTGATGGCGTGGAATTTACCGGCGTTGACTTTTATGGTATGGACCCTGGCTAACCTGGTGCCGCGGGCGAAGAATCATCATGACTGGTATAAGCGAAATTTTCCGGATTATCCGAAAGAGAGAAAGATCGTTTTTCCTTTTTTATTCTAATGAGGTTCACGTAGTTGATTTAATCCAGAAAGAAGTTCTTTGTGTCTTCGAGCCTTAGTAGCCTAAAGAAATCAGCAATCCTTCACGCGGAGGCACAGAGAGCAACCCCCCAACCCCTACTTCGACGAGCTCAGCACGGCGCTTCGAAGGGGACGGATTGATTTTTCCTTTCTGCCCTTATGCTTCGACACTTCGACAAGCTCAGTGCACCGCCTGCTTGACTCATCCTTGTGCTGCAGCTCAGCATCCATCCCCTGAAGGGGACTTCCTTTTCACCACTCGGCGAACTGCTTGCTGGTTACTGCCCACTGCCCACTGCCCACTGCCCACTGCTTACTGTCTACTGCCGACTGCCGACTGCCGACTGCCCGCTGCCCGCTGCCCACTGCTTACTGACGGATGAGGACTTTTGCGGCCGGGACTTTCGAAAACATTTAATTAACTTTTTTATTATTTTTATGAAAAAAATACCTTGCCAGTCACCCTAATTTCAAAAATGAAATTTTTTCCTTTGCTGGGACTGAATTTTATCCTTTTGTTTACCATTGATATTTTATATAGTGTATTTCTATTTGGAAAAGAGGGTGATCGTTCATGGGTGTTGGAAGAATTGGGATTTTGCCTGATACTAAGTATAGTGTTTACTATTTTGAAACTGGGAAAAGACGATTGATTATGGAATTGCCCTGGATAAAAACCAAAAGGTATTTGCGTGGCTTCCTTGTTGGGTTTTGCATCGCTTTCAGTGTGCGGGTCCTGATGGGTGTTTTTCTATTCGGAGAATTCGTGGACCACTCTTATTTGGCGAAACAAATTTTCACGAGCATATTGGTCTCTGTTATTTTGGTAATTGTATTTCGGAAGAATAAATATTTTAATCCGGAGATGGAGTGAATCTTTTTTAACGCGGAGACGTAAAGATGCAAATGTTTTTTGCCCCTATACTTCGACTTGCATGAGCTCATCCTCTTGCTACAGCTCATCATCCATCCCCTGAAGGGGACTTCCTTTCTCCCTTTCCGCCTTTTCCTCACACAAAGACCCAATTAGTTTTGCAGCTCAATGATTACCGATTACTTCTCACTGCTCACTGCTCACCGCTTACCGCTTACCGCTTACCGATTACCGATTACCGATTATGTTACTGCTTACTGCTTACTGCTTACTGCTTACCGATCACTGCTTACTGCTTACCGATCACTGCTTACTGATTACCGATCACTGCTCACTGCTTTCTTCGCCACCATGGTCAAAATCGTCGCAATCGCTACCGTCTCACCGGTTTCATCAATGACATCCACCAGCCATTTGACAATTCCCTTTGGTACGTCGTCATCGGTTTTAGGATCGACAGGAAGTTTTTCTTTGACGGTCAAACGAACTTTGAGGGTCATGCCGGCATACACGGGTTTGGTGAAGCGACATTCTTCCAAACCATAATTGAGCAGGACGGGACCTTTGCCCGGATCCACAAAGAGCCCGGCAGCCATAGAGAGCACAAAATAGCCGTGCGCCACACGCTGCGAAAAAATCGTGCCATCCAACGTAGTCACATCGGTATGGGCATAGAAGTGGTCCCAGCTGATATTGGCAAACTGTACGATATCGGATTCTGTAATCGTGCGTCCATGCGTGATAAGCGTTTCTCCAACATGCAGGTCCTCATAATATTTTCGGAACGGATGCACACCAGGATCCTTATACGCTGCTCCATATTGATACATGGAAGTGATAGCAGTTAAAGTATCAGGCGTGCCCTGGACCGCACAGCGCTGCAGATAATGCAATATGCCTCGCATGCCGCCCATTTCTTCGCCGCCACCGGCTCTTCCAGGTCCGCCATGAATCAACATCGGTAGCGGAGAACCATGACCGGTATTCTCTTTGGCGCAGTCACGATTGTATACGAGTATGCGTCCGTGATGTGAGGCTGCACCAACGACAAAATGTCGTGCTAATTCATTGTCGTAAGTAGCAATGGATGAACACAACGAACCCTTACCCATTTTCGAGATTTCAATCGCCTCATCTAAATTTGAGTACGGCATTAACGTGCAAACGGGTCCGAAGGCCTCCACTTCGTGCACGAGGGTTGAGGATAATGGGTTTTCATTGACGAGGAGCATAGGAGAAAGGAAGGCCCCTTTATCTGCATCAGCGCCAACTAATTCCACTTTACGTGGATCGCCATACACCATCGAAGTTTCCTTCAACAATTCATCAATCCGGCTGCGGACTTCCTCCACCTGGGCTTTACTCACCAAGGCGCCCATTCTTACCCCTTCGACATTGGGATCGCCAATGACGGTTTGAGCAAGGGCTTTGCTGATGGCTATTTGTACGTCTTCAAATATTTTTGCGGGAACGATAGCGCGACGTATGCCTGTACAACGCTGACCACATTTCAGGGTCATCTCTTTGCGCACTTCTTTAACAAAGAGATCAAACTCTGCTGTTCCCGGTACAGCATCTTCGCCCAGTATGCTGCTGTTGAGGGAGTCAGCTTCGAGATTGAAGGATACTGCTTCGGAGATGATTCTCGGATGAGCTTTGAGAGCTTTGCCCGTGGAGGCGGATCCTGTAAATGTCACACTGTCCTGGGACTGTACATAATCGAGGATGCCGTGCGCGGAGCCAACCAGTAATTGCACCGCGCCCTCCGGAAGAATGCCGGAAGCAATGATATCACGAAACATCGCCTCGGTCACATACGATGTAGAGGTCGCAGGTTTCACCAACGCAGGGACTCCGGCCATCAGGGTAACAGCGATTTTTTCCAGCATGCCCCAGATCGGAAAATTGAACGCGTTGATGTGAATGGCAATGCCCTCCTTCGGCACCATGATATGATGGCCGATAAATTTTCCGTTTTTAGAACCCGGAACGGCTTCGCCATCGACATGATAAGGAAGATTCGGAAAGCGGCGGCGGAGGCTGGCATTGGAAAACAAGTTGCCGATGCCGCCTTCAATATCTACCCAGCTATCTGCTTTGGTGGCGCCGGTCTGGTAGCTGATCGGGTAATATTTCTCTTTGCGTTCGATGAGATATAGCGCAAGGGCTTTGATCATTCTTCCACGCTCATGAAAGGTCATCTTTCGAAGAGGTGGTCCGCCGGTCTTGCGTCCGTATTCGAGTATAGCCCCAAAATCAACTTCTCCTGAACGTGAATAGGCAATGGGTTGACCATGAATGGCATGCACCATCGTGGTTTCCTTGCCCTCTCCCGGGTTCCATTGGCCTGCGATATAATTTTCGAGTAACTGCATATGTGTTGAAAAGTATTGAATAAAAGATAAGCCGCTAATTTTCACGAATTAACGCGAATTCTAAAAGATAATTCAGCCGCTAATTTTCGCAAATTAACGCGAATAATAAAAGTTGATTCAGCCGCTAATTTTCGCGAATTCTAAAAGATAACTCAGCCGCTAATTTTCACGAATTAACGCGAATTATAAAAGATAATTCAGCCGCTAATTTTTTGCGAAAAAACGCAAATTCAGTTTGTCAGTCAAGCCGCGAATTTTCTTTGAATCTCATTAGATGTTTCTCCTGCTCTCCTAAGATTTAAGGATTAATAGTTTCTCCACACCTGATTCTTTTTGATCTGTTTGCCATTGGATAAAATACATACCTTCCGGCAGCCGGATATTCATGCCCTTTTTAAAATCATCGGTATTGATTTTTTGCTGAAAGACTTTTCTTTCTTCCGGATCGGCAATTCGTATAGTCATCTCCTTCCCTTTCAATTCACTTTGCATTTTGAGATACAATCTGGAACCGGAAAGAGGGTTGGGATAAAAGAGAAGAGCGTGGCTAACTGCCATTTCATCTTTCGTTGAAGAAGCGCCTTCTTCCACTTTGAAATGGTCGAAATGCATCTTGACGATGAATGGGTCAGTCCCTGTCGTCGTATCCATCGCACTCACCAGGAACTGGTAGTGGTCAAAGGGAGACTGGAGCGGCAGGTGATCATAGGTTTTCGACTGCCATGAACCTACAATCGTGTCATTGCGCAATTCATCCACCATCATGGTATCGACACCATTGGTCAGCCAGACATAAACACCATCGTATTGGTTGGGTGGAAACTCGCATAGCCAGTAATCAAAACTGATTTTCGGATCCACCAAAGTAGAAAAATCCATAGGCGGAGAAGCCAGCCAGGTGACTCCGCCATTCACTTCAGCATCTTCCACATTTCCCGAAGGGGCACTCATACCGGTGGTATAGGCATAAGGGCCAATATCATTTTTGGAGTCTCCATCCGAGCCGCACAAAAATTGATTGTATAGTAATTCAGTTGCAGGTATATCTCTAACCCACACACCTGATGTGGCTGTGCCGGAAATCGTCCATCCTAAATCGAGATCGAAATCATCTTTGTACCCTTTGGCAGTTTCCAGAGTCATATTGACCGGTTGTTGCATATTCAATTGGGCTTCATAAATAAAATTCCAGATGCCGGCTTCAATGTGATATATCCCTTCAAAAATGGCCGGGAAAGTAAAATCGCCATTTTCATCACACACCGTTTCGTATTCAAGTCCGTTCCCTTCAACGATGACCCTGGCGAAGGGAATGGTGGACAGATCATCATGAACGACTTTCCCAAGTAAGGAATAGGTGGGTATAGGATTCAATTCGATGACCGGATGGAGTAATTGACCATTGACGAAATCAAAGTCAAGTAATTTATCATAATACCCTGCTTTGGTCACCTTCACAGTATAATGACCGGGAACAGCTTTTCCCATTTTGAACGTCCCGTCTGGTTTGGTGTTGGCCGGATAAAGGATTTCATCGCTGAGTATTTTTACAACGGCATTATACAAGGGAAGCTGAGTCACAGAATCCACCACAGCACCTTCCAGGTAGCAAGCCCTTACATAATTTGGAATAAATACAAACAATCCATTGTTGCGGTCAGAAGAAAGGATTTTTCCACTCGGAAGAAAAGGATAGGATCCCCAAACACCCGGATATCCTCCGTCTTGTCCGAGATAGGAATCAAAGTTGCCAACTTCCACCAGGTTGTCCGGATGAGCAGCATCAACAATGGTAGTGCCGTTGGCGTAATAAGCTACCACGGCCCAATCATTCCAGATATATACGTTATGAACAATATTGCCCGAGCCATCTGTTGCGGCTTGTCGATAGCGATCCAGTTCTATGATGTTGTCCGGATTGGTGATATCGTAGGAGGCCACGTAGCTGCCGGCTCTTTCGTCGGTGGTAAACATCGTATGACTGTCGTCGGACAACCAGATATTATGAGTGAATTCAAGTGGAGTTTTTACCTGTCCCAACATAACCACATTGGTGGGATCATGAATATCATAAATGGAGGCGGTGCCCTGGTAAATTTCTGCACTATACAATATGCTGTCCCTGGAATAGCAATCATGGGTATAGATCGCCGGACCATATCCCAGAAAGGCAGGATGGGTCGGATCTGTTTTGATATCACAAATAATCGCTCCTCCATTATTCAAATTACTTCCGTTGAGAAAAAGAAAGCCATCCGGGTCTGTCCACAGCGAGTGTGCTTTTAAAAATGGTTTCGGACCATTGATGGTCGGAAGTGAATCTTCCCACACCCAGGTGTGCACGGAATCGGGGAGGAACTGCAGGTCAATGATCAGCAGGCCGATTTGCGCTTCTGAAGAGACGTAAGCGTAATGTTCATAAGTATTGACATCCCGCCACAGATTGTCCTGGCCCGGTACGAAAACAACTTCATGGATCGTATCCTCATTGATGTCGACGATGGAGACGCCGGTATTAAGGCCCACAAGGGCATATTCCTTGCCGTCCGGAGCGGCCCATCCGCAAACATCATTGACTCCGACATGGTAACCCAAACTGTCCTGCAGAACCATATTGAGCTGGGCAAAAAGGTTGAAAGGCAGAAAGGCGGAAAGTAGGAAGGAGAGCAGGGATAAACACAGCGATTTTGTGCTCATAGAAAAAGGGCTTTTTCAGTAAAACAAGCTGCAAATTAAGGATTTAGTGGCGTAAAGGACAGACGAGGCGAAAGAGGCGAAAGAGGCGGAAAAGGCGGAAAAGGCGGAAAAGGCGGAAAAGGCGGAAGAGGCGGAAAAGGCGGAAAAGGCGGAAGAGACGGAGGAGGCGTAAAAGGCGGAAAAGGATGAAGAGGGGAAAAGTCTGAAGGGGCAGAAGAAGCAGAAAAGGCGTCAGAGGATTGCCTTTGCTAAAGCTTCGGCAACCAAAGGCGGAGTTAATCATTATTTACGCAACGAGACTTTACTTTCGCATCTTACATCTGGCATCTGGCCTAGTAACTTACGACTTAGCACTTTTCCAAGTTGAATACACCTTCGCCTGATGCCCGGAAGATTCGTTTTCATCCATCGAAGTTCTCGGCATGACCGGTCTAAGCCCTTCGAAGCACTGCTTAGACAACTGCTGATACAGTGCGGTGCCTTCTGTTTTCCACTCTATCATTTCATCAGATACTTCTTTGATGATTTTACCGGGGTTGCCGGCGACGATGCTGCGACGGGGAATTTTTTCTCCTGCTTTGACAAAGGTGAGTGCTCCTATGATGCATTCGTCACCGATCTCCACTTCATCCATGATCACCGCATTCATGCCGACGAGACTATTTCGACCTATGATGGCACCATGTATCACCGCACCATGGCCGATGTGGGCTCCCTCACGGAGGGTGACTGTGATGCCAGGGAACATATGAACCGTGCAATTCTCCTGCACGTTGCACCCATCTTCGATGATGATGCCTCCCCAGTCTCCACGGATAGCGGCGCCGGGTCCGATATATACATTTTTACCGATGATGACATTACCTGTGACAGCCGCCAAAGGATGGACAAACGAGGATGGATCAATAACGGGGATAAAGTCTTCGAATCGATAGATCATCGGGCAAAGGTAAGGCCCAAATTCCACCAGACAGGCCCCGGCTCGCAAATCAGATATTTGCGGACACCACATCGCAGGCAGAGCCCAGGCTGATTATAATTCAATTACAAAGTGTTGGTTATCATTGTTTTCGGTTGTAGATTAGGAACTGAATCTTTTTGCTTTCCTACATTCTTACTTTCTTGCCCACTCACTTTCTCACCCACTTACCCTCTCACAACTTTTCCCTATTTTTACCTCAATAAACATAAATCAATTGGTGGCATCGATCCACAATATCAGCATCGAGGGCCTCAATGGAAAAGAAATTCAGTTACGTCAATACAAGGGAAAGAAGCTGCTGATCGTCAATGTAGCATCAGCATGTGACTTTACCCCTCAATATGGGCAGTTGGAAGAATTGTATGAGTTATACCACGACCGTTTGACCATTTTGGGTTGTCCTTGCAATGACTTCGGAGGTCAGGAACCTCTGGCAGAAGAAGCTATAGCCTCCTTCTGTCAGACTATGTACCAGGTCACTTTTCCATTGAGTAAAAAAATAAATATTCGGTCTCAACCGGTTCATCCGTTGTTTCAGTGGCTGACCGGCAAAAACCAAAACGGAGTATCCGATAATGAGGTGACATGGAATTTTCAAAAATTTGCATTGGGACCCGATGGCGACCTGCAACATGTCTTCTCACCCGAAACCTCACCCCTCGATGACCAGATACTAAACTGGATTGCTGCCGCCTGACCTGATCAGGTATGGCGCTTAGAAATCATTTTGGCCAGCCAACTATCCGTCGGCAATTGGACATCCTCCTGGAGCAGGGACGGTTGCCACATGCCATGCTCTTTTACGGCGAACCCGGATCGGGTTTAATTCCCGCTGCACTTTCCCTTGCCGCCGATATCCTGTGCACAACTCCCGAAGAAGGAAAAGCCTGCTATCATTGTGCCTCCTGTCACCGCACGGAAAAACTGATTCATCCCGATTTACATTTTCTTTTACCTCTCGCCGGGGCTAAATCCATAAGCACGGAGCATTACGTGGAATGGCGTGAAGCCGTGCAGACCAATCCATGGCTTAATATCTTTCAATGGACCCAATATGGTGATGTTGAAGGCAAACAAGTCGATATCCACAAAGAAGATATTTCCAATACGGTTGCCAATTTCTCCCTTGCAGCCTATGAGGGCGGTAGTAAAGTGATGATCATCTGGATGGCGCAATTTTTGGCAAAAGAAGGAAACCGGCTGCTCAAATTGATTGAGGAACCCGAGCCGAATACTTATTTCATCCTTCTCTCCAATCAGCGGGAACAGATCCTGTCCACCATCCGGTCCCGATGTATGCAGATATTCCTGCCCCCAATAAGCGACCAGGAAATGGTAAAAATGCTGATGACCAATTACGGAGTGGATGAAACAAAAGCTTCCCTGATCGCCAGGCAGGCGGTTCAGGATATGAACCGGGCCATGTCTTTGATCGGTGAATCTCTTTTTGATTTCATGGATCAGCTGACGGTTTGGTTCCGTGCCTTGATCACCCGAAAATCACACGACCTGGTAACCTGGTCGAATACCATGGGGACACAAGACAAGGAAGAACAAAAACAATTTGCCCTTTTTGGGATGGCGTATATCCGGAAACTCCTTTGGTATCCTAATCAAACCGGATCCGAACGATTAAACCCGGAACGGGAAAACATGATGAAATACCTGCATGAACAATTCAGCCCGGATACGTGGTATGATGTGATGCAGGCGCTCCAGGTGAGTTATGAAAAAATCAGCCGCAATGCCAATACCAAATTGCTTTGGCTTTCGCTAAGCCTGATGGTCAAAAATCAATTGGCGAACCATCGCCTTCAACATATAAATGCGTAAACTATGGCTTGTGCTACATGTTCAACAGGTGCACCTAACGGATGTCAGAGTACCGGGCATTGTGCTACCGGGGGCTGCAACAAACTGAATACCTACGACTGGCTGGCCGGTTATGATTTTGAAGATCCTACCGGAACCGATATTGTGGAGATTAGTTTCAAAAAAGGGGCGAGAAAAGAATTTTTCAGAAATCATGCCCACAATCCGGCACAGATAAAAGATGTCGTTGTGGTAGACACGGGCAATGGCTATGATGTCGGCGTGCTGTCGCTGGCCGGCGAATTGGTCCGGCTGCAAATGAAAAAGAAAAAGGTAAAGGAATTGTCAGTAACCTTTCCTGTCATCCGCATCGCCAATGACCGAGATGTCGAACGACTCAACGAATACCGTAATCTTGAGCAGCAGGCCATGGTCAGGGCACGCGCCATTGCCAATACCCTGGGCCTTGATATGAAAGTGTGTGATGTGGAGTATCGCGGGGATGGAAGAAAAGCCACTTTCTATTATACGGCAGAAGGGCGCGTTGATTTCAGGGAACTGGTGCGACTCTATGCCAAAGAATTCCAGGTCAAAGTGGAGATGCGACAGATTGGAGCACGACAGGAATCTTCACGAATCGGGGGAATTGGTTCGTGCGGTCGCGAACTTTGTTGTTCGACGTGGCTCACCGATTTCAAATCAGTAAATACACATGCTGCCCGATATCAAAATCTTTCCATCAACCAGGCCAAGCTCTCCGGCCAATGTGGTCGATTGAAATGTTGCCTCAATTATGAGCTGGATACCTACATGGAGGCCTTGGAAGAATTTCCGCAGGATGTCGATGTGCTTAAATCAAAGGCGGGTTCGGCATCATTGATCAAGATCGATATTTTTAAACGATTGTTGTATTACAGTGTGGAGATGGAAAAGGGACGCAACACGATGATGGCTATTTCGCTGGAACGGGTAAAAGAGATTAAGGAAATGAATAGACGAGGAGAGTTTCCGGAACAGATCCAGGATCCGAATTTAGCAGTAGAAGAAGAGCAACTCGATTATGCAGATGTGACAGGCGATATCGAATTACCGGATTACAAGAAGAAGAGGAATAAAAAGAAGAAACCGCAAGATCGTGGGCCGAGGACGAATGAGCCAGGGACCAAAGGCCCATGACAGGGGACCAAGGACGAATGACCAGGGAACCAGGACAGAGAAAAAAGAACAGAGGAATAAAGACCGCGGGCCGAGAGGACAAAGGCCCGATCAGCCTAAGCAGCAAAGGGACCCGAATACGCCGCGTTCTGAACCATCTGCTAAGGGTCCTCAACCATCCGGTGAACCAAGAAAGGAAGGTCCAGGTCAACCTAATCAGCAAGGCCAAGGGCCAAAACGTCATAAATCCCGCAACCGGCCCAGGGGTCCGCGTCCCGAAGGTGGCCAGCCACCCAAACCAAATAATCCGCCATCATGATTTATGACCTGATCATCATCGGTTCAGGCCCCGGAGGTTATATCGCTGCTATTCGTGCCGGACAACTAGGATTTAAAACCGCCATCATTGAGAAGTATGCAACCTTAGGTGGCACGTGTCTGAATGTCGGTTGCATTCCATCTAAAGCATTACTGGATTCGAGTGAGCATTTCTTTCAATTGAATCACAGTTTTGAAGAACATGGTATCCAGGCTGAAAAAGTATCACTTAATCTCCCTCAGATGATCACGAGAAAGAATCAGGTGGTGAAGCAGACTTGTGATGGGGTGCAATTCCTGATGAAGAAAAATAAGGTGGAGGTATTCACTGGTATGGGATCTTTTGTTGATGCCACACATATTAAAGTGTCTGCTGCTGATGGAAGTGAGAACGTGTTAGAAACTAAAAATGTAATTATTGCGACCGGATCAAAACCGATCACCCCGGTGGCGATGGGGTATGATAAAAACAGGGTCATCACTTCCACCGAAGCTTTGAACATCACGGAATTGCCAAAGCACATGGTGATTATTGGTGCCGGCGTGATTGGTTTGGAATTGGGTTCAGTATTTGCGAGAATGGGGACGAAAGTGGAGGTGGTGGAGTATCTCGACCGCATTCTTCCGGGCATGGATACGGATTGCAGTAAAGAGCTGATGCGGTCATTAAAAAAAATGGGCATCATTTTTCATCTGTCCCATGAGGTTACTTCGGTGAAGGGATTGAAATCAAAAGCTAAGGTGGAGATGAAACCTCGTGAAGGTGGTGATATCATTACTCTTGAAACAGATTATTGTTTGATTGCCATAGGAAGAAAACCTTATACGGAAGGATTGGGAACAGAGAATACGAAAGTCAAACTCGATGAAAAAGGGAAGGTCATGGTCAATGATCATTTATTGACTGATGAGCCTAACGTCTATGCTATCGGGGATGTCATCAAAGGAGCGATGCTGGCCCATAAAGCGGAGGAAGAAGGAATTTATGTTACAGAATCTATTGCAGGACAAAAGCCGCATATCGATTACAATTTAATTCCGAGCGTTGTGTATACCTGGCCTGAAGTAGCCAGTGTTGGAAAAACGGAAGAGATGCTCAAAGCGCAAGGCGTGGAATATAAAGTTGGTAAGTTTCCGATGAAAGCATTAGGTCGGGCAAGAGCCAGTGGCGATACGGAAGGTTTAATTAAAGTGATTGCTCATAAAGAAACAGATGAAATACTCGGGGTGCATATGTTTGCCGCGCGAGCTGCGGACATGATCATGGAAGCGGTGGCTTTGATGGAATTCAGGGCGACAGCCGAAGACATGGCGAGGATTTCACATCCGCATCCGACGTTTACGGAAGCCATCCGCGAAGCGGCACTGGATGCCACCGGGAGGCGTCCGCTTCATATTTAATTATGTAAATGGAAAAATTCGGTTTATATTTCTGATGGATTTATTTTTTAAAATGGAATAGTATGAAAACACGAATCTTTACCATTATGCTTTTATGCGCTCCTATCTTTCTCTTTGGCCAGTTGGGGATTGGAGTTAAAGCCGGTGCGAATTTTGCCAACATTTCATCCGACAATTATAGCAGCAGCTCCAGGACCGGCTATCATGTCGGAGCCTATTTGAACTTAAAACTTTCAGAAAAATTTGGCATAACGCCGGAAGTATTGTGGAGTTCGCAGGGGGCCGATATTAACAATGTGGAATTTAATACGGATTATGTGACTGTACCCATTATGCTGCGATGGCGGATCATTGATTTAATCAGCCTGGAGGCTGGTCCGCAGTTTAATATCCTGACCAAAGCGAAGTCAGGTGGAAATGATGTTAAAGATAGCCTGACAGATCCTTCCTATTGTCTGGCGTTTGGCGGTCTCGTCCATTTGCCTTTGGGATTTAATGCAGGCATACGCTATGTATTGGGATTGACTGATCTTTCAGAAAGTGATACGGATACATGGAAAGACCGCACCTTCCAGGTGTATGTAGGCTGGACTATTTTAGGCTCGAAGTAGCCTGCCACTTTATTTTGCCAACCCTTATTAATTGGACAGGTCAACCATCCTGACCTGCAGATTAATCTTTTCCAGCTATAATAATTACCATCTCTCCTTTCAATGTTTCAGGATTAGCATCAAATGCTGCAACGAGTTCAGGCGTAGTGCCAAAATGAAAAGTTTCATGAATCTTCGATATCTCCCGCACCACACACACTCTTCTTTCTTCGCCTAAAAAGGAATTGATTTCTTCCAAACATTTAACAACGCGGAAAGGTGATTCATACAATACGATAGTGGTATCAAGTGATGCCAAATGTTTCCATCTCGTCTGTCTCCCTTTTTTATGCGGAAGAAATCCTTCAAAATGAAACCGGTCACAGGGAAATCCCGACCCCACTAAGGCAGGCACAAATGCTGTCGGTCCCGGCAATACTGAAAGTTCTACTCCGGCTTCCCTGCATGCACGTGCAAGCAAAAATCCAGGATCAGAAATGCCCGGCGTCCCCGCATCCGACACCAGGGCAATGTTTTTCCCGGACTGCAATTCCTCCATTATTTTTTCTGTAGCCTGGTGCTCATTGAAAGCATGATAAGCTTTCAACGGAGTCCTGATCTCATATTTGTCCAGCAATCGCTTCGTCACCCGCGTATCTTCCGCCAGGATGAGATCCACGGCAGACAAAACTTCAACAGCCCGATAGGTGATGTCGCCCAGGTTTCCGATTGGCGTGGGGACAATATAGAGCACGATCAGGCCGGGTTGATCTCGAAAGAATAATTTTCCATGATCATATTGGCCAGGAATTTCTTGCAGGCCTGATCGACTGCTTCTTTGGCAGCATCTTCATTGGCTGCTTCCAGCATGATTTCGATATGCTTCCCTATCCGCACGTCCTGCACACCATGAATACCGACGTGATCCATATTGCGCGCCACAGTCTTGCCTTGCGGATCGAGCAGCTCCTTGTGTGGCATGACGTTGATTTCTGCTTTGAATTTCATTCCGCAAATGTAGGGAGCATAGCGCATAGGGCATAGGGCATAGAGCAGCAAAGAGCTTAGGGCATAGAGAATAAGGCAGAAGAGGGCATAGGGCAGAAAGCCGTATAGGGTCATTTGGCATTGGGCGGCCATAGCGTCTTGGGAGGATTTTCTTAAAATTTAATGCTTTTTCAGACAAGATTAAAGTGAGTCAGAATAAGCCTGAATTCGTCGACTTAAAACGTCCAGACGATTAAATATATTCACCCGGAAGGTGGGGTGGATCAGCGCTTTCTTTTCAAGCAAGATGAGAATATTGGCACCTTCGTAGCATTCTCTCCTGGAATAACGTAACAGCTGGGTTTGTTCGCCTTTCATATTCGAACCGGTACTTTCAGCGATATTATTTGATATGCTCATTCCCACTCCCCGGCACTGGTCTGAAAATCGAAACAGTTTTTTCTGTTCCAATTCGTCGGCGAGGTCAAAAAAGATAAGGGCTATCTCAATAGCTTCTTTCCATATTTCTAAATCCTGAAATCTGAATTTGGCCATACTAACAGGTTTAAAATTTTTATTCAACCTATAAGTGTTTCGAGACCCGTAAAACGTCACCAGAAAAGGGAAATATTTTTCTTTTTCTTGAAAAATCCACTCTTTGCTCCTTGCTCTCTGCAGCCCTATGCACTCTGCTCTTTGCCCTATGCCTAGTACCACCGTAAAACCAAATTCACCACCCCAGCCATCACATACACAAAAATCCCCAAGGCAATACTCAACGGCCCTATGATGAACAATCCCAACACCGTCAGCACTGCCATAACGATCATTGTCCACAGCCCAGCCTTTGGTGATTTCAAGCCCGGAAGTTTAAGATCAACCTGATAGGAAATGGCAAGAAAAACAGGAAGTATCCAGGAGATGTAATTCAGGATGTCCTGGTGCTGAGTAAAATCATTTTTAATAAAAACAGACCAACCCAGTGCGGCCACCAGCATGGCCCCTGCCGGCGTAGCCAGTCCCCAGAAATACTCCCTGGGCCTTGTATCTACATTGAATCGTGCCAGTCTTAAACCGGCTGAAACAGCGATCGTGGCTGATAACATCAGGTGTCCTAACCGCTCAAAGAAACTGACGGAAATGCCGGTTGGAAAATGATAAACAATCAATGCCGGTAAAACCCCAAAAGAGACCACGTCCGCCAGGGAATCCAGCTGAATGCCCAGTTCACCATCCACTCCCAGCTTCCTGGCCAGTGCGCCATCCAGGATGTCCGCGACCAGGCATCCCCCCGTCAAATACACCGCCAGCATAAAGGAATGATTAAATGTCGCCAGAACGGCTATTGTACCCATCAGCAGGTTGCTCAATGTCAATACATTGGGGAGATTTTGAACCACTTTCATTCCTCTAAGTTATACTATACCCCACCTCTATAGGTGAGGAAAACTAAGGAACCGGGCATTTTTGGGACACTGTCATCAATTACCCTTACCCCACCTTTAAAGGTGGGGAATGCTGGATTGCATAAAGGTGGGGAATGCTGGATTGCATAAAGGTGGGGAAAACCAGAATGAATAAAGGTGAAGAAACTGAGTGAAGCCCAACCCCAAATTGTGCTTTTTCGTCTTGTTAACCGTTAAAGTAGTGTTAGCATAGGGTAAAAACACCCTTTTCCGGCCCGCGGCCCCGCTACAGAATCGTTAGTTTTGTATCTTATATCTGAACCTTACGCAACACCTAAATGAGGATATTCTTTCTGGCGCTTGTTTTGACCACCCTGGGCATCCGTCTTGCCGCCCAACCCATCAATGATGAGTGCTTTTCATCCTTTTACCTGCCCAATACTGATCATTGGTGCAGCGAGGCCGGAGCCTATACCAACATCAATGCCACACCTTCCATGGTCAATGTACCGACCGGAGGCAGTTGTTTCCTAACCCATACCAATGAGGTGTGGTTCTCCTTCAAGCCCCAAACGACGGCGATGTATATCAAAATTACTGGTGCTGCATTTGGTTTGGGAACTCTGCAAAACCCTGGCATAGGCGTGTACCTGGGCCCATGTAGCATGCTGACCCGTATTGGATGTAACCTGGTCTCCACCTCCACCAACCAGGTTGAGCTCTCCGTAGAAAGTCTCATTATCGGTGCAACGTATTATCTCCTGGTAGAAGGAGAAATAGCCTCATCGGGTACATTCCAGATTTGCCTCAATGGTTTCATTCCTCCTCCTTCTCCTCAATCGGATTGCTCGAAAGCAGTGGTGCTTTGCGACAAATCACCTTTCGTTGTGGATACACTACTTGGTGTAGGTAAACTGGATTCTGGCATCAGCAATACCTGTGTCAACCAGGAGTTGAGCAGCGCGTGGTATAAATGGACATGCGAAACTTCCGGGTCACTCACCTTTACGATTACTCCTAATAATTACCATCCGGGTTTCGAATCCGATGACATCGATTTTGTGGTATTTGAATTGCCCGGAGGGCTTGATGATTGTGCCCATAAAACGGAATTGAGATGCATGGCCTCGGGTGCGAATGTGGGCCAGCCATTTGCCAATTGGAAAAGATGTAATGGCCCGACAGGCCTGGCGGTAGGCGATCCGGATGTGACTGAGCCGGCAGGTTGCATGATAGCGTCCCAAAACAGTTTTGTCAGTGCATTGGATGTAATATCAGGTCATAGTTATGCCCTGATGATCAACAATTTCAGCCAGTCCGGTTTGGGATTTTCAATTGAGTGGGGTGGGACAGCTACTTTCCAGGGACCGGAGCCCGGATTTGATGTGACAGCTGTACAAGCTTTCGAGTGTGACAAAACGATCATTTTTAGCAATCAATCTTTGCAACCCACTGACAGCATCGTGGGATATCTATGGAATTTTGGCGCTGGTGCAAATCCATCTACCAGTACCTTGACAGGACCGATCTCCGTGGTGTATGATTCATTCGGAGATAAAAAAGTGGCCCTCACGGTGACAAGTGAAAAAGGATGTGTCGTCACCAAAATTGTGGACTTCTTTGTGGAGCCGTGCTGTGCGGATACGAGCACCCTGGGCGTGACGGCGACGATACAAAATCAAATTTGTCCGGGGACGGCTTCAGGATATATTCAGGGATTCGGCATCAGTGGCGCCCCGGAATATCAGTTCAGTCTCGATTGTATCAATTATCAGCCCGCAGAAGTTTTTCCTTTTTTAATGCCCGGGGATTATACGCTTTGTATCCAGGATGAAAAGGGTTGCGAAAACCAGGTGGATCTGACGGTGCTGCCGGCGACTGATTTTGCGGTGGATGCGGGTGATACGATTTTTGTGCAATTGGGTGATCACGCTGATATTCACGCCATGGTGATACCCAATAATCCTTCGACTGTGACCTGGAACAACCTCGAACATCTCTCTTTTGCGGGTCATTCGATTTTGGATCTGCTCAATCCTACTGCCTTACCGACGATGACGGACTGGTACGTCGTGACGATTACCAATGATGCAGGTTGTACGGCTACAGATTCCGTTTTGATTGTAGTTGATCCTTACAAGCCGATTTATATACCCAATGTCATCAGTGCCAACCAGGATGGGGTCAATGACCGGCTCACCGTATACGCCAATAAAGCGGCCACGAAGGTTGAATTATTTCAGATTTATGACCGGTGGGGAGGATTGATGTGGGAAGGGCGGAATTTTGATCTCAATGACCCTTCTTTGGGCTGGGATGGTACGTTTAAGGGAAGACCTGTCAATCCCGGCGTCTTTGCCTACGTAGCCAAAGTTGATTTCCTGGACAATATTCCGGCCACCTATCACGGGACAGTGACGGTATTGCGTTAAGTTTGACACCGGATTATGCGCGCTCTCCTTTTTCCAGGTTTGATTTTCATCTTCATTTCGTCCTGTGTGGTCGATGAACCCGATCTTTCGAAATACAAGACGACACCGATTGAAAATGTAGAAGAAGCACATGATATCAATGTGCGGTATACCGACAGCAGTCGCCTGGTATTTATATTAAAAGCCCCTTTGTTGCGAAGACTCTACACGAAATATTCGGTGACCGAAGAATTTCCGGAAGGCATTGATGTCACTTTTTTTGATAAAGCGGAACACGCGCGAAGCTGGCTCACGGCCGATTATGCCCGCAGGGACCAGGCACAACGCGTCGTGACCGTGGAGAAAAATGTTATTTTGAAAAATGATCTCGGCGAGCGCCTGGACGGACCTGAATTGATATGGGATGAAAAGACGAAAGAAATTCATACCGATCGTTTTGTGAAAATCTCGCGACCTGACGGGACACTGATATATAGTTATGGATTTAAATCCAATGAATCTTTTACCCGCTATGAACTCAACGCCTCTTCGGGCCGGCTGGCGGTAGACGAGAATAAAGAAGATTAATATGCTGCCCCTCATTTTTCTCATTCTCCTTTTGTTATTACTATCTGCATTTTTTTCAGGTACCGAGATCGCTTTTGTCACTGCCAATAAACTGGGGGTGGAAATCGAACGGGATAAGGGTACACGCCGGAGCAAATTAATTGCCTCCTTTTATGCCAATCCGAAAGCATTTCTAAGTGCTTTGCTGGTCGGGAACAATGTCGTGCTGGTTATTTTTTCCTACAGCATGGCTTCGCTGATTGAGCCGTGGCTGGCCATTTTTATTCCTTCTGAGGTGGCCCGGCTGTTGATTATTACAATCATCTCCACGATCTTCATTCTGATCATTGGTGAGTATTTTCCAAAAATCATCTTCCGTTTGTTCGCCAACCGTTCTTTGTTGCTGGTCGCCTATCCCATGGTTTTCTTTCAGTGGATATTGCGATTTCCGGCATGGCTCATGCTATCTTTTTCCAATGTGTTGCTGAAATATGTTTTCCGTGCCCCGGTGCAAACATGGAAGATGCTATTTACCCGGCTCGACCTGCAGGATTTTGTGGAAGGACCTTGTCCAAGGACACAGGATGAACTGGAAGCGGATATGTTTAAAAATGCCTTGCAGTTAAAGAACCTCAAGGCCAGGGAATGCATGGTGCCGCGGACAGAAATCTTACACGTGGATGTATCAGATGGACTCGAAGAAGTGAAGCGGGTGTTTATGGAAACACGCCACTCCCGCATCCTCATCAGTGAAGGAGATATTGATAATATCCTGGGCTACATCCATCACCAGACGTTTCTCAGAGAACCAAAATATATCCGGGAGCTCATCCTGCCGATCCAGTATGTGCCGGAAGTGACGAGTATACTGGAGATCATGACCATGTTTAAGCGGCAGAAAAACAATATCGCCGTGGTGGTCGATGAATTTGGTGGAACGGCCGGGATCATCACGCTGGAAGATATCGCGGAAGAAATATTCGGCGAGATCGAAGACGAACATGATGAAGAAATTTTCACCGATCAGCAGATCAGTGATAAGGAATTCCTTTTTTCAGGGCGGCTCGAGATTGATTATTTGAATGAAAAATATCCTGTCCTCAAATTACCTGTCGGGGAATATGAAACGCTCTCCGGATATATCGTCATGACCCGTGGAGATATTCCGGACCAGGGCAGTGATTTCGAAATGGAAGATCACCGCTTTGTGATCGAAAAAGTGAGTGATAAAAAGATCGAGGAGGTGAGGGTGTACCTGGTGGATACAAAGGATTAAAAAAATATATGCCGGGTCTCAGCCCGGCTCCTGTTTTTTTAATTCCCCGAATTTATTCGTAGGGTCTCATCCTCCATCCCCGTTTTCCGGTTCCGGCTCCCCTTGACGCTGGAGTTACCGATCAGGTAAGTGAAGTTAGCTTTGAATTGACGGCTCTCCCAGCCCCCCATGGCCACTAAGTGGAGTCCCCCGAAATTATTTTCCCCGGACCAGTGCTGACTATTGAAGATGTCCGCTACCCCCAGCTTGAGCGTACCCCTTTCCTTAAAGAGTTTCTTTTGGATACCCGCATCGACAGCCCAGATGGCCTTGGTGGCAAAATTACCTCCCCAGATCCCCGGGGAGTTGTACCAACCCGATAATTCAATGGTGAAATTCTTCGGCAGCATGAAACTATTCTGTGCATAACCGTTAAAGGTGGTTGCCGTGATGTCCACTATTTTTCCTTCACCGAAATCACCCTTGTTATGCGTATTGCTTACCCCGGCATTGGCAAATACATTCCAAACCTTGGATAAGGTGAATGGATAACTCACATTCAATGCGTAGACATCCTGTTGCGCCACATTCGCCGTAGTGATATAAGCAGCACCCATGCTGGCCGTGTCGGTCAATTGTGCCATTAGATCATCGGTCCGGGTATACGTGAATGTGGTGTTCAGGGTGTATTTGTAAGTATGTCCCACGGAAAAACTGTTGGAATACTGTGGACGGAGAAATGGATTCCCTTTCTGGAAAGTAATCTCATCGAGTTTGAATTCAAACGGATTCAGATCCTGGTAATTCGGCCGGTCGATACGGCGACTGTAGTTCAGCCGGAATGAATTATTATCATTCCATTTATAGGTAATCCCTCCACTCGGAAATACATCCACATAGTCCTGCTTGACGGTCTCATTGTTTTGTTCATTGTAACTGGTCAATTTCCCTTTCGAATCCGTTTGTTCGACCCGCACGCCCGCCTGGAACCCTATTTTATTCCATTGCCTGCCATAACTGACGTAGCCGGCATTCACATTTTCATCATACGTGAATTGATTGGACCGATCAGTGTCGAGGATCGGGATTTCATCCACGACATTGTAGAAATTATAGGTATTGTCCGTATTGACCAACGCAAGTTTAAATCCGGCGCCGAGATTTCCTCCCCATAACGGTTGTTCATAATCCAGTTTAACCGTTTTAATGTCAATAGTGGTCGGGGTTGTAGAAGAGAAGATCCGGGTATCTGTCAATTCTCCGGTGTTGGCATCATAGTAGTAGTTAGGCTGGTAAGAATTCCCTTCGCTCTTGTACTTGCCATAGTCCGCATCCATATTTAATACATTTCCTTTATGGTTGTCAAAACGGTAGTTGCCATTGAAATTGTAATTATCCCGGTTGTTATCCGAGCTATTGAGTCCGTCGAGGATTTCCGTGGTGGGCGTCATCGGATCAGGTGATATGTAGGTTTTCACCTTATTTTCCGAATTTCCGTCATTCATGTAGCCATCAAACAGAAATCCGATCGTTGAAAATTTACCTGTGGTGATATCAAAGCCGGTACGAAGGGATTTATTGTCCCATTCATTGAGGCCGGTCGTATTTTGATAGGCATAGATATCAGGCGTGGTGCGGGTGAAAGAATTGTAATTCGTATTCTGACCCTTGGCGTAATTGAAATTGCCAAATACATTGATATATTTCGTACGGCTGTTCACGTTGAGATTGGTATTGAAACGGCTGTGGGTCGCCTGGTTATAGCCGACGCTGGCGACGGCATTAGTACCGAGCGATTTGTCTCTGATGAGGCGGATATTGATGATGCCTGCATTGCCATCCGCTTCATATTTGGCGGAGGGTTGAGTGATGATTTCTATAGCTTCTATCTGGGTCGATTGCAGGCTCTTGAGATAATTAGCCAGATCATCTCCACTCAGGATCGATTGCTTTCCATCAATATACACTTTTACCCCAGTCTTCCCGGACATCATCAGTCGCTCATTGTTGTCCACGACAACGCCTGGGGATTTACGCAGGAGTTCGAGGGCATCATTGCCGATAGCATTGACTGATCCTTCGACATTGAATATGGTTTTGTCCGGTTTTACTTCGACCAGGGGTTTGGTGGAGGCCACTACCACTTCACCTAACTCGGTGGCAAATGGTGACATCTTAATCGCCTCCAGCGTGGTTGTATTATTCGCGGTTACGGAAAAGCTTTGGGAATTATACGTATCGTACCCTACAAAAGTAATGTTGAGATAATAACTGCCCGGGGCGATCGGGTTGAACTGGAATGAACCGTTGTCTTCTGAATAACCCGCTTTGGCCATAGTAGAATCGGCGGTGTTAAATAAAACAACAGAAGCGAAAGAGATTGGATCCTGATTTTCATCTACGACACGACCTTCCACCTTCGATCCCGACAGTTGGGCATACGTCATGGTGGAAAGGGAGAGGACGAAAAGAAGAGCCAGGTAAAGGATTTTCATTTTCCGGGTTTTGTTTGTTTCGGGCAATAAGACTCAAATGTCTCTGCAAAGGTTGCAAATGCAGGGTTTTATTCGACAAAGGTTGAAAAATAGAGGACAAGGTTATGATCTGTAAGCTGCCTTCCATTTTATCCAAAAGCGGCGCGAGGCATGAAGCCGCTTTTGACTTACATTTATACCATGGAGTTGACCCTGTTTCCTCGCCAGCATTATATGCAGTGTTACTGCATGTTCCTGGTATTGAGTTTGGGTACTCCGGTGTTCAGCCAGATCGATTCCATTTTTTCCCTTGAGGGTGTTGAAGTGACCGCGGAACGAATTGATTTCACTGACATCGGCAAACATTCTGAGCACCTGGACACCAGCCGGATTGCCAAACTTCGTTCTGCAACCCTAGCCAGCATGCTCGCTGATCAAACCCCACTTTATGTTCGCAGTTATGGCAACGGTACACTGGCCACCCTGGGTATAAGAGGTGGAAGTGCTTCACATACTCAAATCATCTGGAACGGTATACCCATTCGAAATCCAATGATCGGCATGGTGGATCTCGCTTTGATTCCCTCCTCTTTTATTGATAATGCTTCAGTCCATTATGGCGGGCACGGTGCCGCATTTGGTTCAGGTGCAGTTGGAGGTTTAATTGCGATTTCAAATAACGAAGTGGACAATAAAAACGGCGCGGAAGCAAAAGTGGCCCTCGGCAGTTGGAATCAGCGGTCGGCAGAATTAAAATTGAACTATGGTTTTCGAAAATTAAGATTTTCAACCCGTGCTTTTACCCGATACGCAGAAAATAACTACCGCTATATCCCCTTGAAGGGTCTTGATCCAAAATACCAGGTGCATCATCAATTGCACGACAAGGGCATTCTCCAGGAAATACATTACAACCTGAATGATCTGAATACCATTACGGCCCGGCTGTGGTATCAAAACACGGACCGGGAGATTCCGCCCACCGCGGTGCAAACCAATAGCGGACAGGCCCAGCAGGATGAGGATTGGCGTACCACCATCGAATGGTTGCATAAAGGGCAACGCCTGAAATGGGAACTGAAAACCGCATGGCTGGATGAACGCATCAATTACCAGGACTCGCTGATCCTGCTATATACACACAATCGTTTTAAGACGTGGCTGGCAGAAGGCCAGGTATCATTCAAAGCCTTAAAAAAAATTGATATCGCCGGTGGTCTTTATTCGGAACGCGTAGAGGCCACTTCGGATAATTATACCGAAACTCAAAAAAGATACCAACAGGCTGCATTCGTCACAGCGAGATGGTCATTGCAAAAATGGATGTGGCGCTTTCAGATGAGAGAAGAATTGACGGATGACCACTGGTCCCCGCTTTTGGTGGATATATCAACCGAATGGCAAGCGATAAAATCCTTCACTTTTAAAGCCAGCATGAGCAGAAATTACCGGACGCCTACGCTGAATGACCTGTATTGGAGCCCGGGAGGTAATCCTGATCTTCAGCCGGAGCAAGGCTGGACCGTTGAAGGAGGGATACATTATAAATCATTAAAAAGGAAAATGCAATGGGGAGGCTCAGTGACCGGATACGCCCGTAACATGGAGGACTGGATCATGTGGATGCCCCCGGTAAAAGAGGTGAGCAATTATTGGTCACCGATCAATATAGCTGAAGTCAATAGTACAGGCCTCGAATGCAGGGCCGAAGGAAAAATGATATCAGGTTCATGGCTATTTACTTTGCAGGGCGGATTGGATTTGACCTGGTCGACGTTTGGAACGGATATACCGGATTTCCAGATCATAAAAGGGGATCAGTTGTTTTATGTTCCGGTTGATAATATTTCAGGTACACTTAAAGTAGCCATGAAAGGATGGTCCTTTTATTACCAGCATCACTGGTTTGGAGAGTCGCCAGGTATAAATGAAGATGTCCGGGCCGCCAATGTCGGATCTGCGGGCGTTGGGTATTCCTGGCTTACTTCCAAAACAGGAATAGATATTCTTTTGCAGGTGGACAATGTCTGGGACGTTCCTTACCGGATGATTGAACGCCGGCCTATGCCGGGCAGGGGTTTTGAGTTGGGAATGAAAGTCAGTCTATAGTTTGAGGATAAGAAATGTCCCTCAATTTCTGAAAACGAAAATTTAACATAAGAAGTGGGCCCTGTTGACTACATTTGTTAAAACCCAAAAGGTTATGGTCAAGAGATACTCCCCGGTTTTCGCTCTCCTCCTTTTCTTTCCATTTGCTGCTTTCTCACAAGTGATTGCATCTTTTGAAAATTTTCACCTGACTCCGGGCCAGCATCTCAACAATGCTGCTCCTGACCGCGGCTTTAAAAGCGGCTCCGTTGAATTACCCAATTTTTATGACAGCCAGTTTGACTATTGGTCCGGTTGGGCGATATCCGCAGATACAAATACGACAACTCCTGGATTTCTCAATCAGTATAGCGCTATTCCCGGACATGGTGCATTAGGTACCACGGCGTATGCCACCGGCTATGTGTATGATCCTACGATCATTCGGTTGCAACCCAATGCTATTGGTAAACCGATCATCGGGTTTTATGTCACGAACAGCACCTATGCGTATCTCAGTATGCGGGATGGCGATGCTTTTGCTAAAAAGTTTGGCGGCGAAAGTGGAAAGGATCCCGATTTCTTTTTAATGACCATTAAGAAATATTCAGGAGGTGCTTTAGCAGACGACAGTATCAATGTTTATCTCGCGGATTACAGGTCATCCGATCCCCACAAAGATTATATCCTGTCCGACTGGAAGTATGTGGATCTGGCGACGTTGGGTGAAGTGGATTCGCTTTACCTGCGCATGACCTCCAGTGATGTTGGAGTCTTCGGCATGAATACACCGGCGTATATCTGTATCGACCAGGTCAGCACAGACAATTTGTTATCCGCTTCCTATATCAATGATATCAGAGCTAAAATCGATATCAATCCAAATCCGGCCCATGATGTACTTTATTTCAATATGCCGGTAAAAGGAACGGTGGCCATCCTCAATATGCAGGGTGTGGTGCAATGGTCCGAATTACTTCAGCCGGGTTCACACCAGGTTCCAGTGGGATCATGGCCGAGAGGAGTTTATTTCGTTTCACTGAATGGGCAGTTCGCTTCACGGGTTTCGATTGAATAGAATTATTATTATTCCGTTGGTCCTGAGCCACTGTATAGAGGTGGTGGGAGAATTGCCGAAGGAAGAAATAAACAAGCCTCAAAATTCTTTTCCCTTCTTCAGGCAAAAGAACCGGATGGACTCCCTTTAATGCCTAAGATTTCAGCATTGAAATCCCCCCGCTCGTCCCGGATTTAATAGGGATGGTTGTTTAAATCTATTTCCATGCAGAGCGACGCTCGTATTTTGTGTTCTTATGGCATTCGGACGTTACCTCTTGATTGCTGCCTCTTTCTTATCCCTGAGAACGAATCTATGCAGCCAAAAACAGTATTGGTTAGCCGAACATGGAATGACCGTTCCCAAAATTATACAACAAAAAATTTCGGATGATATTCATGTCAAAGTGAATTTTGATTTTATATAGGGCCAACCATTATGATCCGCTATGCTACGCTGATATTTTTTTTTACGTGGTGCACCTTTGGACAGGCGCAGGAGCCTGGTTTTTTTCAACATGATCTCGGCAATGCCAATACCGGCATCACTATCAATGTCATGCTCCAGGACAAGAATTGCATGTTGTGGCTGGGCACGAATAATGGGCTCGCCCGGTACGATGGAGTCACGTGGCATCCTATTGATATTCAGTCATCAGAACCTATAAAGGTGGTTTCCCTGGCAGAGGACCATCAACATCAGATATGGATAGGCACTGCATCAGGGGACATATACTTTCTTGATAAAGCGCGCCATTTACATCCCTTCATTACTGAAGAGGGACATCCCAGGAAACCGATCACCGGGATCGTTGAGGATACTTCAGGTCAAATCTGGTTTTCCACTTATGGAGAAGGTGCATACGTATATAGCCATCAGCGCCTGTACAATTTTAACATGGACGACAGTTTGTCGGGCAACGAAATATATACCATGGTGGGGACACCGGATGGAGAAGTATGGCTGGGAACAGACGACGGCATCAGTATCTGTTCTTTTCGTAAAGAAATTAAAAAAGTAAGAAGGTTCGGTTTACAGGACGGACTGCCGGATCAGATTATTACCTGCCTCAAAGCGGATGAAATCGGTGATATATATATCGGTACGTTTGAATCCGGGCTGGTCAGGTATGACCGGAAGCACCAAAAAATGGTTTCCCTTTTCACGAATCCGGGTATGGATGAAATTACTGCACTGGAAATATTTGATGGAAGGGAAATCTGGATAGGCACCCGCACCAGCGGCGTATGGCGATATTTGACCGGATGGAAATCACCCCACCAGGTGGATATTCTACCCTCGCTGAAGACCCTGAATGTGACGGATCTGCTGGTTGATGTAGAAGGCAATATATGGGTTACGATGAACCAGGGCGGCCTCCTATCGGGCTTCCGTCCGTTTGAATACGTCAATTGCGATGTGGGAGAAATACAGTCCTTATTCTGCGATCACCTGGATCAGATCTGGATCGGATCAAAAAATGGTTTGTATCTCCTCGACAACAAATCGTCTGGGCCGGCGAAAGCCGTTCACATCGCATCGCAATATGAATTAAATATCACCGATATCCTGGAAGATCATTGGCACCGTCTTTGGATCGGAACGCTGGACAAGGGATTATTTATTTATGATCCGGTGACCAAAAAAATGACGGCGATCGGTTCAATCAGGCAAAAAGGAGGGATAACCATCATGTCCATGGCAATGTCAGCCGAAAAAATATGGCTGGCTACCCTGGAAGGCGTAGTATCCTTTCCAGCAGATGCTGACATACTAAAAAATAACAGGAACTTTCAATTATTAAGTGATCCCTGGCAATCCAATCTCCATTTTGTTTTCCAGGTGTATGTGGACTCAAAAAACAGGACCTGGTTTGCTACAGACGGAAATGGTGTTTTTTGTGATGATGGAAATAAAATCGTTCAGTATGCCGGAAATGATAGTCTCCAGCTACGAACAGTCTATTCTGTTTGTGAGGATCATCGCGGGCACATTTGGTTCAACACCCAGGACCTGGGGCTGGTCGAATTTGACGGGAAAACCTATAAAGGATTAAATGTTTCCCAGGGACTTGGCAACCTTAATATTGCCTCCTTAATGTCATCGGGTACCGGAGACCTCGTGGTGGCTCATAATCGAGGCATTGACATTATGGAACCGGACCGGAGACACTTTATGTATTATGGGGAAGAGATCGGAGCCAAGGAAATTGAGCCAGGGCTCAACGCGATTGCCCGGGACCAGGAAAACAATGTATACATCGGATGTCAACGGGGGATCTATAAATATTTTTCATCGAATCACAAGCTCAGTATTGATCCCCGTACGCAATTGACAAAAGTAACGGTCTTTGAAGAGCCCATTGATTTTGCGAATCAAAACCGGTTTTCTCATTCCCAGAATTATTTCACTTTTGATTATGTAGGCCTTTGGTATACTTCACCGGCCGCTGTCAAGTACAGGTATTGGCTGGAAGGATATGACATGCAATGGAAAGAGTCAAAGGATAATGTAGCTTCGTATAGCCATCTGTCCCCTGGCTACTACACCTTTTATGTAAAGGCTTCGGAAAATAATTTCTTCTTCGACGAACCCATCGCCTCCTATTCTTTTTACATTGCGAAACCATTTTGGTTGACCCTCTGGTTTATTATCCTGATGGCGCTGGCCCTGGCTTTCCTGATGTGGTGGCTGATCAAATCCAGGGAAAAACACTCCGAGCGCCAGATGATGCTGAAAAAGGAAATGGTGGAATCACAACTTTCCACCCTGAAGTCGCAAATCAATCCGCATTTTTTATTCAATAGTTTCAATACCCTCATTACCATCATTGATGAAAATGCAATGAAACCCCAGGTAGCCATCGAATATGTTGAAAAGCTGGCTGACTTCTACCGCAGTATCCTGCAATACCGCGAACAGGAATCCATTTCGCTAGAAGAAGAATTTGAACTGGTCCGCAATTTTGCCTACCTGCTCGAAAAGCGATATGGTAATCATCTCCGGCTCCACCTGGATAAGCCGGTAAAGGAAGCTTATATCCTGCCCTTAACCTTGCAGATGCTGGTCGAAAATGCAGTGAAACACAACGTGATTTCAGCCCGGCGGCCACTGGATGTTCTCATCACCATCGATGACGATGATTATGTTACCGTTACCAATAATTTACAACCCAAATCCAAATCAGAACCATCCACTCAATTCGGACTGGCCAGCATTATAAAACAATACCATTTGCTCACGGACCGCAAGGTCATCATTGAAGAAGGTCCTGATGTATTTAAAGTACGTATCCCCATCATAAAACGAAATGGCTTATGAAAATCCTGATCATCGAAGACGAACCGGCGGCTGTCCGGCGATTGCACAAACTGCTGGCTGAACTGGATACTAAAAATGAAGTGATCGGTGACCTGGGCTCGATCGAATCTGTGGTGGAATGGCTGGCCGAAAACCCGGCACCGGACCTGATCCTGATGGATATCCATCTCGCGGATGGTTCCAGCTTTGAAATTTTTGAAAAGGCGGAGATCATGTCCCCGGTCATTTTTGCCACGGCTTATGATGAGTACGCCCTGAGGGCATTTAAGGTCAATGCCATCGATTATTTATTGAAGCCGATCAAAGCCGTTGAACTGGAGCACGCTATCCAAAAGGTGGCGAAGAAAACAAAGAAAGTGGAGCCGACAGACAACTTGTTGCAGAAATTAACTGAAGCCGGTTTCATAAAGAAACACCGGCGGGTGTTAGTGCGCATGGGACAATCCATCAAGCTCGTCGATTTGGACCTGGTCTCCTTCTTTTACTCCAGGGATAAGATCAGTTTTGCGGTTATGCCGGGAAATAAACGCTATCCACTTGATCAAAGCCTTGATCAGATCGAAAATGAACTGGATCGCTCGAAGTTTTTCCGGATCAACCGGCAATTCATAGTGAGGATGGAGGCGATAGAAGAAATGGTAGCCTATTCTAAATCACGGGTAAAACTCAAACTTATTCCGCCTTCGGAAGAAGATGCCATTGTCAGTAAAGAGCGGTCACCGGATTTTAAAAAATGGTTATTGGGCACCTGATTATTAAATTCATTCTGAAAGACGTTTACTCCATCATGGCGCCGATACGATCGATCTTATTTTCTTTAAAAAATAATTTTATCCTGAGGTGGCCCATCTGTTCATGAGCCGGCATGGTGATTTGCAGTCCCTGGTCCGAAGTCTCCATTTTTTCAATCGGGCCTTTACCTACATCCTGGCTTAGCCGGTCAAAAAGATCCCGGATATGTTCCGGCGTGTTGCGTTGCTGTATGTCCGGCGTAAAATAGAGGTTTACGAATTTATCCCTTTCCACATCAGAAAAATTTTGAAGCAAATGGATAAATTTTGAAGCAGTCTCCTGTATCGGATCAGATGGAAATTTTTCAATAGGAAATGGAGTCCAGTTGATGATCTCCGGCATTTCCCCGGTCGAGAGAATATCCATGATCCGATCATTGATTTCAAACAATTTGACATTGGCATCATTCGTGACGCTGATCAGGCACATATCTTTTTTGGGAAACCATCGGAAATCTGCTTTGAAAATACGGTTGCCGCCATTATGCTGAACGACCTCTCCATCCTCCGATACGCTATAACCATAGCCATAGTAACTATCCATGCCCTCTTCTTTCACCTGTGGTGTGATTTGTAGCTGCAGGGTTTCAGGTTTGAGGATGGTGTGATTACGTAAAGCGAGATACCAATGGTACATGTCCTGGGCGGACATCAATATTCCACCATTGGCTTTGAGGTTCCATGAAGGTTCATCGCCATCCCATTTTTTATCTTTTGCCGTGCCCCAGCTGCTACCATCCCGGAAATAGCCGTGCGCCAGCTTTTTATAATCGGCCTCAGCGTTAGTATAACCCGCAGTGGTCATGCCTGCTGGTTTGAACATATTTTTTTCCAAAAAAGAACTGTACGATTCTCCGCTTAGTTTCTCCACGATCATGCCTAACAAGGAATAACCCACATTGGAATACGAATACCCCTGACCCGGAGGAAACAGCAAGGGCGTGGACCAAACTCTTTTTTGAAAATCATCCGCTTTGATGATTTCATAATCATCACCAATCGCCCCCGGCAGACCGGCAGAGTGGGTGAGTAGTTGATGCAGCGTAATGGTTTTCTTATCGTCCGGTACATTATCGAAATATTTGGAAATAGGATCGCTTATGTTCAAACGGCCTTGTTCCATCAATAACAGGATCGCGGTGGCGGTGAAGGGCTTGGTAATGCTGCCGATCGAGTATAAGGTGTGATCATCAAATGGAGTTTTTTCCTCGCGGTCGGCAAGCCCCAGTCCTTTTTCCAACATGATCTTCCCGTCCATGGCTATCAAAAAGAACCCGCTCGCCTCTTTTTGCTGGCTTAAGAATTCTTCCACCAGGGGCCATCGTTCTGAGGGAATGGACGAAGCCTGAGATTGGAGATGGACGATCGAACTAAGGACAAGGAATACAGGTAGTATGGGTTTCATAATTACGAATCATTTCGTACAAAGGTAACTGACAGGGACCAGGAGGTATATTAAAAAGAGTTAATTAGGGTGAAAGGTGAAAATCAGGTGGTTACCTTAGCCATATGGTGGGAAAAGAGAAGAAAGAAGAAGCAGGAAGTTTTTCTATCGGGCAAAAGTGGTATACCTATATTTGCCCCCTCATTAAAAACGGCATCGTGGAGCCTGCATTGCGTAATACTTTCCCAACCTTTCGACTTTACTTTCCCTTGAGAACCCTCACACCTGGTATGGCATGAAGTCTGTTCACTCAAAAATAACGGCGGCCAGCTTACTGGTGACCCTGGGAATCGTCTTCGGAGATATCGGGACGTCTCCGCTGTACGTGGTTTCGGCTATTATCAATAAGAACACTATCACCACTGAGCTGATACTGGGCGGTCTCTCCTGTATATTTTGGACCCTCACTCTTCAGGCGACCATCAAATATGTCACGATCATCTTGCGTGCTGACAATCATGGAGAAGGAGGCGTATTATCCCTGTATTCACTTATCAAGCGGATTGCTCCTCAATGGTTGATTTATGTTGCGATGCTGGGATGTGCTGCTCTGCTGGCAGATGGGATGATCACCCCGGCCATTTCCCTCACGGCTTCTGTGGAAGGATTAAAATCCTTGGCGGACTCCGTGCCTGTTCTCCCGATTGTCATCGTCATTTTAGTTGGCCTCTTTACTTTCCAGCAATTTGGTACAGATAAAATCGGTAAATCCTTCGGGCCGATCATGATGGTGTGGTTTTCCATGTTGATGTTTTTTGGTATTATCTCCATTTCTAAAAATACGGAGGTGCTCAAAGCAGTCAATCCATACTATGCCATAAAATTGCTGACCTCGCATCCGGGAGCCTGGGTGATTATTGGCGCCGTTTTTCTGAGTGTGACAGGAGCGGAGGCGATGTATGCGGATCTTGGTCATGTAGGGAAAAAGAATATTCGCATCACCTGGATTTTTGTCAAACTTTCCCTCCTGATGAATTATTTCGGACAGGGCGCCTGGGCGATCCACGAACTGAACGGCCAGGTATTGAATGGATTGAACCCGTTTTTTGAACTCATGCCTCGGTGGTTTGTCGGCACCGGAGTGGTCATCGCTTCCCTGGCTTCCATTGTGGCCAGCCAGGCTTTGATCAGCGGATCATTCTCCCTGATCAGTGAAGCCGTGAAACTGGAAACCTGGTTCAGGGTGCAGATTACCTATCCCAGCAAGCATCGGCAGCAAATATTTATCCCCATCATAAACCATATACTGTTCGTGGGATCAGTCTTCATTGTCCTCCATTTTCAAACAAGCCAGGCGATGGAAGCCGTTTACGGAATGGCCGTAAACTTTACCATGTTGTCAACGACATTATTGCTCATGTTTTTCCTTCGAAGGAAATTGCACTGGGATTGGCTGAGGGTAGCCTCATTGACGTCTGTTTTCCTGGTCATTGAGATTTGTTTCCTCGTGGCCAATGCGCACAAACTTAAACACGGTGCCGGTTTTACTATGATCCTTATGGTTTTCTTCATGTCAGTCATGGTAATCCACTATCTCGCCAAACACGTATTGTTGCGCAAAAAGAAATTTGTGGACGTGCATCAGTATGAGGAAATCATCACGGATGTCAGCAATGACCTGGCGATTCCGAAATATGCCACTAACATTGTCTACCTGACCAGCTCTTTTTCCATACACCGGATGGAAAAACAAATCATCAAGTCCATTTATCAAAAACAACCCAAGCGCGCGGACGCTTATTGGTTGCTTCACTTCAATGAAACGGAAGTACCCTTCCAGCAGGAATACAATTTCAATGAAATCGTCAAAGGCAAAATCTTCCGGATTGATTTTAACCTGGGCTATAAAGTAAAACCCAATGTGCGGGATATGTTCTCACACGCCCTCCAGGATCTGGACAAGAAAGGAATCATTGATCTGAGCAACCGGTACGACAGTCTGAAAAAACACCATGTTTCTGCTGATTTTCTTTTTATCGTGATGCGCAATACCTTTAACCTGGATTCGGACAGTCCGATCAGCGAAATCTTCCTGCTCAATGTGTATTCTATCCTGCAGCGCATTGAAGAACCTCCTGAACAATATCTGGGCATCGACCGGAATTCGTTGTTGGTGGAATATATAGCATTGCGATAGGGCTATTATTCGCCGGTCGTTATATTTCGGCTTGCTCAGCTATCCCTGTTTACGAACAGGAAGTCATCAAGGGAAATCACTTGCCTGGAAAAAAATTTTTATTTGATCTGAAGGGAATCCGGCTTCAAAGATTGCCCTTTAACTTCGACCAACACATTTTTGGCGTATTTAGCTTCGTAACGCATCACTCCCTGCTGGTCCCATTTGCGGATATAACCATCGAGCAGTCCATGATCCCAGTTGCGGAGAAACTGGATCTTGCCGGTATCATAAAAGACCGTATCCCCACCATTCATTTTGCCCTGGTCATAATACTGGACTTCTTTGATGACCCCATTGGGATAATAGAAAGTGGACTTGCCTACTTCAACATCATGTTCGAAAAGCCGCTCTCCCTGGATACTCCCGTCCCGGTAATATTCAATCATTTTGCCTTCCTTTTTACCGTTGATTTCCGTGTGCTTCCTGGATACTTCGCCGGAAACATAATATTGGAGGACTTCTTTGTGCTCGGGTTTACATGCAAAAAAAGGTAATGTCAGCACCAGGACGAAGCAAGTTGAAAATGGGTTTGACATCAGTGCAGAAAATAAAGGTTGAAGAGAATATGTAAAAATGAAAAGAGACTGCAGGAGCAAGCAGCCTCTTTTGTCTAATATCTTTCCCTATTATTTTTTCCAGGGTAACTGGTCAACCTTCCGGCCTATGGCCGTGCCGAATCGAAGTCCTTCATCGCAATCAGCTCTCCAATGAGTTCCAAGCAGAACGCGTGACCAGGCATCTTCCTGGGCCATGCCTAAAAAGCTTGGGAATGTCCTGGGAGTTCCTACAAATTCTGTCCGGCCGAGGTGGCAACGATCTGTCATGCTATAGTTGTATCCAAATACACTGGCCAGTGCTTCGGAACCGGCTCCTGCAAAAGTTGCATGCCCGGAAGGATAAGAGGGAAACGGGGGCACGAAACCGACATCTCCGGTAAGTGGGTTGTCCAGGTTAGACGTATAATCCGGATCAATAAATTTCCTGATATAGGTTAGCGGACGTTCCGTGTTGTAATAGTATTTTGAATACCAGGCTCCAACAGCAGCATCATTCAGGGCCATGCCAACTTTAGCATAAGCTTCAAGTGAGGTTTGCAAATTGGAACGCTGAGCTTCAATCACCTGGTTGCAAATGGCTATCCAGCGAGGGCCCGGACTAAAGGTCAGGTTCGGCAGATCATCGCTCCAAAATTCGCCTATCCATTCAGTGGTATAATCAGTCTTCGCATTTTTTGTATAGGCTTGTAAAGCCTGGGCGTAATATTCGGAGTTTTGATTTTCACTGTATTCCATGAAATAGGCGGAAGGGGGTAAACAAAGTTTATCCTGGTCACTGATGGCAAAAGTGCGTGCTTTCCCAAAGAAAGGATCCAGGGGCTCGGTGGGTCCGGGAGGTGCCGTGGGTTGGTAATTCCCAGGGGCGTTAAAATGATCTTCCCAGTTATAGGTTTCATTGGTTATCGTGTTGCCAAACGGGTTTTCGTACACCAGGTGCCCATAAGGATCAGTGGTGGACCATTCCCACACGGCATTACCTACGGCCTCACCATAGGCTTTGGATCGATTGAATACTTCCGAACCTGCTTCGGTGAGGTATTTATCATTGAGCTCCGTGACCAGGGAGTTCCATTTGGCTATAACACTGGCAGGATATGATTGAGTAGGATTAGTTTGGTCAAAGAATTTAGGCATCATCGTTGTATATACGGCATGGACTACCGTTGGCCAGTGATATTCGAGTGCAGGGTCTATATTCGGAATATTCAGGCCATCAAAATGGGTCTCGAGGGAATTATATTCAGGCATACCGGTGACGCAGGATTCATAAGCGGCAAGTCCCATCATACCTAAAGATCTCGGCGCGGGGCAGGGCCGGTATCCGTAGGCATAGCGCTCAATTTCAAGATATAACTCATTCCATCTTAGTGCGGGTTCGGAGCTATAATTTGATACTAAATTTTTACTGGGATCAATAGGCACCGCCTCTTCTTTACAGGATACCAGGGAAAGTCCCAAAAGAAGCAAGAGTATGGAGGAAAAAAGTAAAATTTTCCGATAGTTCATAGAAAGGCGTTTTAGGTGAAACCTCTATTTGGTAGACTTAAGGGGCCAAAGGTAATTTAGACCGTACAAATATATAATGACTAATCCTTAAAAAGTGATTAGAAAGGGTCCTAATTAACAGCGCTTTAGGACTAATTTCTCAATTTGCATCCGGAATGATAAAGGTACTGCTTATAGAAGACGAAGAAAAGGTAGTAAGATCGCTGAAAAAGGGGCTCAGTGAGCACCATATCGAGGCAGATGTTGCCTTTGATGGAACCACCGGAAGCCAGCTGGCCGAGGCAAATGAATATGACGTCATCATCACGGATGTCATAGTGCCGGGTCTGAATGGCACCGACCTGACGCGGCAACTGCGCAGCAAGGGTATTCACACGCCTGTGCTCATGCTCACCGCTATGACATCTACGGACGAAAAAGTGGAAGGATTGGAAGCCGGTGCCGATGATTATATGACGAAACCTTTCGAGTTTAAGGAGTTGGTGGCCCGTATTAAAGCGCTCTCCAGAAGAGGAAAAGAATCCAACTTGCCAAAACAAATCCTGAGTTTTGGCGGCATTGAAATGAACCTCACAGCGAGAGAAATTTACCGGGATCAGGTGAAAGTGGAACTGACCCCTAAAGAATTTGCCCTGATGGAATATTTTATCCGGCAACAGGGAAGAGCCATCTCTAAAGCCGAAATTGCCGAGAAAGTCTGGGACATCAATTTCGAAACCAGCTCCAATGTCGTCGAGGTGTATGTCAACTACCTCCGTAATAAAATTGACAAGCCTTTTCCCACCAAACTTATTCATACTGTTTTTGGCCAGGGCTATATTTTAAAAGAAGAATAAGGCTGTTAAAACCGGACCTGTTGAACAAATAGTACTTTTGAATTTCAGGCCGGTCTCCTTTTACCTATGCAGATCCGTTACCGATTGACATTGCAATTTATTTTGATTGCTGCCGGCATCCTGGTGGCGGCATTTCTCTATGTATATTTTCAGTTTGATCGCAACCTGCATGATGAATATTATAAGAATCTAAAATCAAAGGCTCTCCTTATTGCAGAAATGGTGGCCGGCACCAAAACCGATGAACAGGAATTCAGGATTCAATCGCCTTCCCTTTTATCGGGCGTGGAAGCAGTTGATTATCCGGAAAATATTTCCATCTATTCGCTGCAAGGCAAAAGATTATATACACTGAACCCTACACCGGAGGATATTCCTAAACCCGCTTTTCAGGAGGTAAAGGGAACAGGTGAATGCAGATTTTCCAACGGTAAGTTCAGCGCAATAGGCCTCTTGTATCAAAACCGGGTAGGTGAGCGATACGTCCTCATTGCCGAATCCGTCTTTAACCAGGGGCATATTCAGAAGCTGGCCCGCATCCTGTTTCTCGTTTTTCTTTTGTCTATTGCCCTGGTTGCCATAGGGGGCTGGTTTTTCGCTCGTCAGGCGCTCTCTCCCGTAAGCGCAATCATGAACCAGGTGGATGCCGTTTTGCCCAACGACATGAGCCACCGTCTCAAGACCCCCAATCAAGGCGATGAATTATCCCGCCTGGTCATCACTTTCAATAAATTGCTGGACCGGTTACAACAAGCTTTTAAAAACCAAAAAATGTTTTTATCCAATATCAGTCATGAATTGAAAAATCCATTGAATGTGATCATGTCGCAGGTGGAAGTCACCCTGGACAAAGAAAGAACGACTGGAGAATATCAGCATACCCTCCGTTCCATCCTGTCGGATGTGAAGGAATTGAATGAAGTGGCCGAAAAGCTGATGCAGTTGGCGCACATTAATGCCGATGATGCCACCATTCAGTTTCATCCAGTCAGGGTGGATGAACTGATCTGGCAGTCAAAAGAAAGCCTGCTCAAAAACCACCCGGACTATACGGTTAATTTTGACGTGAACAATTTACCGGAAGAAGAGGGTTATCTTTTTGTTTCCGGCAATGAACAATTATTACGTACCGCCATCATGAACCTGATGGACAATGGTTGCAAGTTTAGTCCGGATAAAATGGTGAAAGTGAAACTTTCTTTTGATGAAACAGAACAGTGTACGGTTGAAATTGCAGACCACGGCCCCGGCATTCCGGGGAATGAATTGTCCCTGGTGTTTGATCCCTTTTACAGGAGCCCCAAGACAGCCAAAGTGAAAGGATCCGGCATAGGCTTATCCCTGGTGAGTTCCATCTTAAAACTGCACCATATTGATATTCGGGTGCAGAGTCAACCGGGCGAGGGTACGAATTTTATTTTGACCTTTCCTAAATCAACGGTCAAAGGTCCCAAATCTGTTTCCACCTGATGATCAGTTGACCCGCTGTTGAAAAATAAATTTCAACTCAGTCATGAAGTTACGATACTCGTGCCCGGTGGGTTTATTCCAATAAGACCTTCCTGGTGATGACACCTTGTGACGGAATATTGAATTTGATTAAATACATTCCCGAGGGAAGAGTATTGAAATCCAGTGAGCTTTCTTTTTCGTTCAGTTCGCCATATCGTAAAATTTTTCCAGCTGTATTGGTCAATTGCCATGGTACGGGTAGCGAAAGGGTGGTGGGCAATTTAATCTGAATATTTCCCTGGGAAGGATTAGGTGAAATCTGAAATTCCTCTTTAGCTATCGAAGAGGTACCGCTCAGGAAAAATGGCATACAGGTTTCATAAGTACAGCCGGCGTCATTGGCAACGTCAAGACAATAACAACCGGAGGCGGAGGGTGCGAAACAGTTGGCCGTGCTTAAAATTTCGGTGGAATCACAATATCGCCATTGGTAAGAAGCGAGATCATTGGGATAGGTACACAAGGTATCATCAATAGGAACGATGAATACTAATGCAGGCGGCAATGGATTGATCCTAACAGAAGTATCACCCGCAATAGTACCGGCACAGCCATTTTCAGCGGATGAAATGGAGTCGATTCCTATATCAAGGGGAAATCCTTCAGGTGAGCATATTTCTATATTCATCATGTCATTCCCGGATAAGGTGAACGGCGCACCATATGTCAGGGCGATATAAACCGTATCCGCACTGTGATTGGAAAGCGTGATGAAGGCACAGGAATCGCAGGTGAAGACATCGCAGCATAAAGAAACCTCAGGGCTTGCATTGACCACCATCATGGAATGACAGGACCACGTTTCTGCAGAGTCCTGAAGAGTGTAAGAGACAGGATAAGTGCCGGCTTCAGGAAAGGTAACATATATGGAATCCGAATCGCCATAATAAGTACCAGGCGCCCCAGGAAAATCAATTAACCAATGAATTTGGGTTTGATCCGGGACCTGAAAAACTGGTGTGATCAACGTGGATTCTCCTGCACAGGTGGGCGAAGTGTTAAAATAACACAGGTCGTTTATGATGCAGCCGGAATTATAGTAAGAAGAACTGATCGTGTCCCGGCACTGTCCCGAGTTGATCACGAGACTGTAACATCCGCTCGAATCCGGTATAAAATCTGCAGCAGTCGAAAGAATGGAATCAAATGAACAGGTGTACCATTCCAGGGTCACTGTATCTATGTTTTCATCCTGCGCCGTTATATGGGTTTTCAATACCATCTGGTTGTTTTCACACGCCACTTCCACAAATTGAGCGGAAGCCCCAATCATTAGATTCAATTCCACCATCGAATCACATCCGTTCGAATTTTCTCCAGGCAACACCACAAAATAATAACCTGACTGATCGAATCGCTGCCCATGGAAAGTGAATTGGGATGCGCAAACAAAAGTGTCTATGACACCAGGTGGATTGGTGGGATATTCGAGAACGGTCCAGGTAGTGTCGAAAGAACAACCGTGTTCATTCGTCAATGTGGCAGTATAATCACCCGGTCCAAAGACGACCTGTCCGTTCCAAAACACAGGGAATTCTTCTGCGCAGAATATGGCCGTGTCTTTTGTCACAGATGGAATTGACCCTATTTCGACCTGGAAACAAACCTGGTTTGTTGAATCACACCCGTTCAGGGCCCTCACACAAACAGTATAACTTCCCTCCGGACTGTCAGGATCAACATCAACGGTCAGGGTCGGATCTGCTGTGATGATCTTTTCTCCATTCCATCCGAGGGTCCATTGATAATTAGCCCCCAGGATATCCGGGCCTGTAGTCAGCAGTAGATGCTGATATCCCGGACAAACCAGCGAATCTCCGGGAAAGCTCAACACGGGATCCAGGGTATCCGTCAGCAATGGAAAATCTATGCCTGAGGTATTGGTGATCGTATAGTAACAAACAGCTCCATTAGATCCATCGATCAATAACCAATAGGGAGTTCCCGGAATGAGCCCGGTGGTTTGGAGCATCATGGTTGCTCCCGGAGGTACTCCCGGATTACAGGTTATAACATTGGTATTGTCCCAGGGGCAGTTATCCAGAATGGCGCTCTGGAGCCCCACGCCGTTTGTACAGCTGTCTACCAGGATATCAATTTCCACATCAGGCTGACCTGGTGTGAAATAAAAAAATTGAGGGTTGTTGATTATAGTATTATTTCCGCACCAGTTATTGCAGCATGTTTGAGGCGTGTTGGTGGTAAAGAAACAAAGTTGATTCAGGCAAATGGCCGGAGCGGTTTCACAATCAGTGGAAGGGGAAACGATGGGAACACATTGGCTTCTGACAGACACTAATAAGGAAAAATTCAGGAGGAGAAGGAGGAGTAGTTGGCGGACTTTCATTGGAAAATTATTTTACAAGGCACAAAAAATACCTTGTAAAATAACTAATTCCGCTTACGGGTTAAACATTATTGGTGAATAAGTCTTACGCCTGACACATTATGATCCGTGCTCGAAAGTTGCAAAATATATATACCCGCTGGCAAACCAGGTTCAAAAATCAATTGCGATTTTCGCTCATAGATTATTCCGTGATTTGTTTTTTGTCCGTACACATTCACTAAATCCCATTCCACCGGCAATTTCATTCCGGCGCCAACCTGGAGGTCCAGGGCGTCAGTGAACGGATTAGGAAAAACTGTAAACTCGCTCTCTCCCGGATCGTCCACAGCAGATAAAATAACATTGATACATGCCGTATCCACACAATCATATTGATCACTTACATCCACACAATAACATCCTGACATGGTCGGCAGGAAACACCTGGAGGTATCCAGATATCCGCCGGAAGGACAAAAATACCAGCCATATCCCGCCATGCCCTGCGGATTGGCGCAAAGTAAATCGGCAATCTGGGTGATGGAGGCCACCGGTTTCGGATGAAGGGTGACAGTAGCCGTATTGATCCCCACAATGTATCCCGGACAATTATTGATAGTATCGGAAACGCCCACAAGGGTATAAGTGATCATTGAATCACGAGGCGGGCAGACATGGTATACATAAGGCGAAGAAAGAATTCCACTGATCGTATCCACCACAGATTCATGACCGATCAGGATAGTCCAGGGAGGAGTGCCACTGAGTCCTATACTCAAATCCGCGCACGTATCACACTTCACCTCATCACAACAAATCGAGGCTTCACTGTTAGGTCCATTTATGCAAATCGAATCTGAACACATGGATATACACCCCTGGTCAAAGACGGTCAGGGATACCTGGTAACAACCAGCCTGTGAATAAGCCAGGATCACAGTGTCGTTACCCGTAAATGGGGATGCCGGAAACCCGGGAAGATCAATCAGCCAATTGAAGATGGCGCCACTGCTGGCATTGCCTGTATAAGCAAAGATGACGCTATCCCCGATACACGCATTAGGAACAAGCGATATGTCGCACGAGAGATTACAGGGATTATATGTGAAATTTCCACAAACGGTATCATTGCATATTCCATTGCTGACCACGAGACAATAACACCCGGTATCACTCAGTACCAGGCAAATGGAATCGGAGAGTAATTGGGTATAACTGCAATCGTACCAGGCATAATTGCCTACGATGGTGTCTGCACACAACACGTTGTTGTTTTGCGTGATGGCGGCTACCGGGGTAGAATATCTGGTCACGGTAATAGAATCTACACCCAGGATAACAGGACACATACTCAGGCTGTCTGTGGCATTCAACAATATGTAGGTGATGCTGGTATCTTCAGGAGGACAGACGGCATAATCATATTGGTCACTCATGATGCCGGAGATCGTATCTGTGGTAGTGCCATCAGAAATGATTACCGTATACGGCGCTGTGCCAGAAAGTCCGATCGGAATAGTAATGCATGAATCACAGGTTTCAATATTATCGTAAAGGGTGGCCAGGAATAAGTTGGGATAAGTACAAACGGTATCATAACAAATGGAAGTACAGTTGCCTTCGATAACCGTTAGTTCTGCATATATGCATCCGATTCCATCAAATGCGAGGGTGACCGTGTCGACATTATCAAAGGAAAGAGGGGCTCCGAAAGGCACATCCAACGACCAATGAAGGGAAGCAGAGTCAGAACCGTTACCGGTATACACAAATTGTATGGTATCACCGAAACAAACTGAATCAGGTGCACTGATGCCGCAAGTCAGCGTACATGGAAGGGTGAAATTCCCGCATACTGTATCCAAGCAACTCGTCCCGGCTTCGGCAACAATTAAACAATAACAGCCATTCTGGGTCATCGTCAGGCAGGAGGAGATGGATTGTAACTGGGTGTATCCGCAATCCCACCATTCATAATTCTGATTGGGCGGATTGGCACAAAGCATGTTTCCATTTTGCGTAATGGAGGCCGTGACACCCGGCACTACAGTGATGTTGACATCATTGAACTGACCGCTTACGGTGCATCCGAATCCATCAGTGATACTCAATAAGGTGTAGGTCGTGGAAAAAAGAGGGCAAACATAAAAAGTATCGAAAGCAGAGGAAGAAGAATAGATATTCGTAAACTCGCCATCATCTACCTGGTAGGTAAAAGGAGGGGTGCCTGAACTGAAGAGAACCATAATCGGGGTACAATCTCCGGAACAAATCGTGGTATCCCCGGACATGATACCATCAGGATTATCCAATACAATGATCTCTGCAGTGCAGGTATCAGGTGCCAGGCCGCTTTGCAATACAATAACTTGTAGCGTGCATGTACCAGGAAACAACAAACACAAGTTGCCCGGATTCTGCTGGTTGGGATTAGTAAAAGTCCCACAGGTACTTGACCAAAAATAGGATGCCGTGTCCGGGGCCGCACCGGTATAGGTCACGGGTACACACGTAAACCGGCATGCAGCCTGAGCCACATCAATACAATTTCCCTGCGCCCGAAGCAAAGACGCTGCAAGCAGTATGCTGCATAGTAAGTAGAATGATTTTTTCATAGCCAGTCTGTTACGATGTACGTATTGATAAAAATAATAATGTAAGGTACGAAGGAAGATCAATTCCCGGGCTATCTCATCCAGCCAGGTAAGATATGATAAGGGCAAGCAGGGCAGGTAAAGCCTGCACGAAAAATATTTTTTTATCAGCTGTCATTGCTCCAAAAATGCCGGCTATGGCTATACAGCCTAAAAAGAAATATCGGACAAATTGCTGCCCGACATGATCCGGAATAAAAAAGGACCAGATCAGCCCTGCAGCCAGGAATCCATTATACAATCCCTGGTTGGCAGCCAGTACTTTAGTTTTTTCAAAAAAATCCGGGGGATATCCGGTAAATACTTTTCTTCCTCTCGTCGTCCAGCCAAACATTTCCAGCCATACGACATAGAGGTGAATCAGGATAATCAGGCCGACCAAAAGCTGTACCAGGGTAGTCATGAAAATGAATTTTAATAATAATAACGGCCGATGATCATTTAAAAAAATGTTGGGAAGTGGCACTTCTTAAAATGACCATCAGCCGGGGGTGTGGTAAGGGATTTCTTGTGAACCAGGTTATTTAGCCGGTGGCGTGTAACTGGGCACTATGTTATTGATCGGTTTCAATGATCGAAGGAAGGTCCAGATCATGTGGATGTCCTCATTAGTGATATGAGCAAAATTCTGCCAGGGCATCGGCGGCATGATTGGACGGCCATTATCCAGTCCTTGGTATTTTCCTTCCGTGAATGCTTTTTTGAACATTTCAAAACTCCATTCACCAAGCCCGGTGGGATCAGGTGTCAAATTGGCTGAATAGGAATGACCCCAGGGTCCGATGTACGATGTAAGATCCCCGCCGAAAACAATGCCTTCCATTGGCATAGTGCTCCCTTTTTTACCAAGGCTCGGGTCGGGTGAACCTGCCGGATGTCCGGAAAGCAAGCGAGTGGTATCATACATCATTTCTCCAGAAGGCGTAAAGACTTTTGGGCTATGACACTCATGACAACCCATCATCATGACGAGGTATTCACCCCGCTTGATGGAATCTTGCTTGCTCATAGAAGGTGCTGCTGGGGCCTCTGCCGCAGCAGTAGCGGGAGCAGCTTCCGGTTTGCAACCGAGCAGCCATACACTCGTGCAGAGTAAAAGAATAAAAAGGTTTTGAATTTTCATTGATAAAGGAATTGAGAGTGATTCATTTATTGTAAACGTGTCAGGCAATACAGGATGTGGATGAATAGTAATACACGTCTCACAGTGAGGCCGCAACGGCCTTCGATAAAATTACAATTTATCCGGATATTTTCAATCTTCACTTTCGGCTTGCATCCCCTCGTCTAATTCCAGCAGTTCCTCTTCCTCATCATCTGCAGCAGTAAAGGTCGCGGGCAAGTTTTTAGTTGACTTGATGCCAAGTCGTTTCAGATTTTGAGCCTGTTTGATGAGATTTCCCCGGCCATCTTTGAGCTGACCCATGGCTTCATTATAGGCATCCTGGGATTTAGTGATGTGCTTCCCTACATCTTCCAGGGTTTTCACAAATCCTATAAATTTTTCATAAAGCCTGGTGCCCTGGCTCGCGATAGCAATGGCATTTTTGTTCTGCGCTTCCCTCTTCCATAGATCGGCTACAATTTGTAAAACCCCCAGCAACGTATGCGGACTCACCAGCATTACTCCCTTGGCATAGGCATAAGCAGATAATCCGGGATCGGCATGAAGTGCCGCCATATAGGCTGGTTCAATTGGGATAAACAGGATGACAAAATTCAGCGAATTGACCAGGTCATGATATTTCTTGCTGCTCAGATCATTAATGTGGCTGGTGATCGCAGCCATATGCTGAGCGATGAAGAGGTCCTGTTGCTCTTTGGTATCACTTTCGGTGTAGCGCAGGTAGGCATTTAAGGAAACCTTGGAGTCAATGATGATATTCCGGTTTTCCGGAAGCCGCACGATGATGTCAGGCCGGAGATTATTTCCATCCTCATCCTTGACATTCTCCTGAACATAATATTCTCTCCCTTTTTCCAATCCTGACAATTCCAGTATTCTTTCCAGGATGGTTTCGCCCCAATCCCCTTGCTTCTTGGCCTGTCCTTTGAGCGCAGAAGCCAGGTTGTTAGCTTCCTCACTGACTTTATTGGTGTTCTCGATCAGATCCTTGACTTTCTCTTCCAGCGAAAACCGTTGTTTGGATTCTTTATCATAGGTTTCCTCCACTTTCTTTTTGAAAGCATCTATGTTTTCTGCCAACGGTTTTAGCAAAGCCTCCATGTTGGTCTTGTTCGCTTCTGTAAATTTTCCCGTCTTCTCTTCGAAAATTTGTTGCGCAAGTTTTTCAAACTGGAGATGGGCTGTTTTTTGAATCTCGATCATTTCATTTTTCTGCGCTTCCAGTTTTTCCTGCAGGGAAATATTTTGCGCCCGCAATTCAGCCACCTGTCGCTGATGAAGATTAAGCTCATTTTGCTGATCACGGTTGGTTTCACGCTCTTTGTTCAGCATTTCCGTATTTTCAGTGAATCGCTCCGTGGTACTTTTCAACGAAGCTTCCATGCTGGCCGTCCTCGCAAGTAAAGCGGATAAATCATTTTGCTTTTGATCAGCTTTTTGTTCCAGGGAAAAGGCCAGTTCCTGCTGGGTTTTTAATCGTTCCTCTGCCAGCTTCAAACTGGTGGAAGCATCATTGAGTTTGGCTGAAAGAGTATCATATTCCTTTCGGGATACGGATTTTGTTTTATATAAAAGATAAAGAAAGGCAAAGGTCAGCATAGCTCCGATCACCGCTCCGATCAGGTAGTGGGTTAATTCCATGGTGTGAAATTCGGTAATTTATAGCGGATAGTCTACAAAGATGGTAAGGCCGATTGGTTTTGAAAACTAATAAATGGGGTGCGATCTAATGTTGAATGATCACTTTTCCACTCAACGAAACACCGCCAATCTGGCATTTAATGACATACAACCCCGAAGGAAGAGTCGATATGTTCAAGGAGATAGGGCCTTGTTCAAAAGGCTGTTGTAAAATGACCTGTCCCTGTAAATTAATCAACAAGATTTTGCCCGAGAGGTTTGGCGTGTCTGGCGGTGAAATATAAAGGGTTTCTGTGGCTGGATTGGGATAAATAACCAAATCTCTTTCAGGTTCAATCGCAGAATAAGAGGTTAGCGTTAAATCAGAAATTTTTCTGCGCCAGACCCCGTGATGAGCAACGGCAGCATACATATATGGTCCATCAAAAGTAAGATCATTAATGTAGCGGCTCGGCAGACCTTGGTTGAAGTCAAACCAATCAATATTATCGGTCTCGGAGGCTACTATTCCCTGTTCTTCGCCATAGGTGGTGACTAAAAGGAAAGCACCTGTTGAATACATGGAATTAATATACGTGATCCCATCAGAGGAAGGAGGAAAGCCAACATTGATAAATATCCAGGATTCCCCATTGTCATCAGATTCCAGAATTCTATATTGACGATCCAAATCATTTTCCTGGACGGTGAAGATCTTCCCATGGAAAGAATACAGATTCATGATTATTTGGTAGGGTTGTCCCCCAATGAGAGAATCAAAATCCATTTTTTCCCAATCATTAAGCTGATGATGTTTTCGGTAAATGTGGTGATAATCCGAAACAAATAAATACTCGTCATTGGAAGCCATGCTTAACGGATGGATTTCCTTACCGGCAAAACTAAATCTGTAATACGACCAGCTGGGGCCACTTGAATTTTTAATTTTTAAATCGCCCCCGGAAAAGTTTTTATTTCCTCCTGCAAGCAGATCATCCTGGTAAAAAAAGAAATCTGAACAAGTTGGAAAGTATATATCAGATTCATGCCACCAATTATGCAAATAATATTCGTACATGTTGTTGGGAGCGCTGATCAGGTAAAGATGACCCTGATAATAACTGATATCATTAAAATCGGTTTTGAATATACCCGGCATAAAATTGGAGCTCCAATGCTCAGTGACCAGGTCGTAATCATTTACTCCTAAATAAGTGGAGGCAGTGAAAATGGTATCCTGATGATAAGTCAGACAGGCCACATTAGCAGCAGTGATGCCGTGGCTGGACATGACAAACGTTTGTCCATCATCGATTGATTTGAAAACACCTTGATAAAGGCTTCCTAATAGCAGTGATCCGTTGATATCAACGAAGCCAAAATCGATGGGATAGTTTGCAGAATTGCAGGTCTGCCAGGTCAGGCCGGCATCTGTGGAATAATAAAGGCTTTCATATAAATTGATAAAATATTCATTCCCCAATTTAACAATTTGAGGAAGGTCATCATACCAATAATCAGCTACTTGTGAAGTCCAATTTTGACCTCCATCAATGGATCTTAAAAAAGTATGTTTGTTAATGTCTGTCGCCATCAATAAGGAATCCTCAATGTAAAATAAATCCAAATGTGTTCCTGGCGGCGTGCTGGCAACCAGGGACCATTTATCAGCATCTGGAGAGGATTTATAAATATTGCGATGGCAGGAAAGAAGGATATTTTTTGAATTCGATGTCATATATCCGATGGCTGAATCTGGTGGGAAATGACTCATCTTCCAGGACGTTCCATCGTCCTTAGAAACCCAAAGCTTGTTTGTTAAAATATCTTTTGCATAAATGCCATACGAATTGATATCAATTTCGACATACAATTCAGATGGAGGGCGGGATATTTCACCCCAGGAATCCCCATTATCTGTACTTATATACATATGCCGTTGGTAGGGAACCACCGAACCATCCACTGCATCCGCGACAATCAGGCTATCTAATATGCCAATTTGTAAACAGGCTATATGCTTGTCAGGTATAAAGCGCTTGACCTCCCAGTTTTCACCATCGTTTGAACGGAATAATCCATCAGGCGTTGCAGCAAACGCATAGTCATTATTATTTTTCAATTCATTGATATATCCACCGTAGGGTCCCTCCAGGGATTCCCATTGACCATAGGCAGTGGAAGGAAAAAGGAAAATGAAGAGCTCAAAAAAGGAGTAACAAACAATGCAAAATAAATGATTGTTGAAATGGGGAAGAAGCGCACGTAGACTAACGATTGTGGTTAGCATAAAAAGGCTTTAGCTATTGCTTAGTTCATCTTCCATGCTTAAAATTAAAGAATTAATGGAAGGGGGTGAAATGCATGGAGATGAATGTTCGTCAGGTAGCTGTCAAATAGGTGGATGTTCTGGTTTTTTCATTTTAAGGTAACCGGATACACTTTTAATTCAATCCCTATCTTCGAAGCTGATTTCAATCTAATCACATACACTTTCGAATGAGCGATTCCATTAATTTATACACTGCCGCTTTGCAGCAAGCCTTTCACCATGCTAATGACTTCCTGGGTGATCTGGACACCGATCCTGTAGATGTGGAACTCAACTACGAACAAATGAAAAGCCTGTGGGACTGGAATCTGCCAGTCCATGGAAAGCCCGGAACAGAAGTAATTGATGAATTGAATGCTTCTGCCCGCCAGGGACTCGTGCACAATCAATCCGGACGCTTTTTTTCTTTTGTCATTGGAGGTGCCCACCCATCTGCCATTGCTGCGGATTGGCTGACCTCAGCATGGGATCAGAATGCCGGACTTTATATTGCTGCCCCGGCCAGCGCCATTGTGGAAGAAATTGCGGGGAAATGGCTAAAGAAGATTTTTCATATTCCTGAGTTATCCAGTTTTGCCTTTGTGACCGGATGCCAGATGGCCAATTTTACATGTCTGATTGCAGCCCGCAACCATATATTTAACCAGGCAGGATGGGATATTGAAAAAGAAGGGTTTTACGGCGCCCCGAATGTCCGTATTATCACCGGGGACTGTACACATAGCACGATAGTCAAAGCCTTACGCATGCTTGGATTTGGCGCTGATCATGCCATTCAAATTCCAAGCGATGCGTTGGGGAAAATCGACAGTGATCTCGTTTTGGCAGAATTTAAACGGGATCCCGACATTCCGACTATTCTTATTCTCCAGGCTGGTGAAGTGAATACCGGAGTGTATGATGATTTCGCCACCCTCATTCCGGAAGCACATAAATATGAAGCATGGGTGCATGTAGACGGGGCTTTTGGGCTGTGGGCAAAGGCATCTAAAAAATACCAACACCTGGTAAAAGGTATAGAAAAAGCAGATTCATGGTCTTGTGACGGACATAAATGGCTGAATGTGCCTTACGATTCCGGGTATGCCTTTGTCGCTCACCCGGATGCTCATTTCCTGGCAATCAATCAGGGCGCTGATTACCTGTTGCAGGACAACCAGGCACGGGATCAAATGAAATGGACACCTGAGTTGTCACGACGTGCGCGGGGTTTCACCACCTTCGCAGCCATCAAAGAACTCGGAACAAAAGGTATCGAGGACCTGGTCGATCGATGTTGTCGTCATTGTGCTGATATCGTCGATGGTATCAATGATCATCCGCTGGTAGAAGTGATTGCTTACCCGATCATCAACCAGGCACTGGTTCAGTTTCATCACCCCGTTGAATCTGCCAGTGATTTACGGAATGCCGAATTTACCGAACGTATCATTGCTCATATTAATGATTCGGGTGAAGCTTTTTTTCAACCCACGGTTTTCAAAAATCGCCGTTGCATGCGGATCTCGGTCAGTGGCTGGCGCACCAGCGACGAGGATGTCAGGAGAACCATTGCAGCCATTCACGCTGCTATTGAAAAGGCCACTATGGAGGACTAAAGTATTTTCCAGAAAACAATATCCTTCACCCACGCTCTCACGCTCTCACGCTCTCACACTCTCACGCTCTCACACTCTCACGCTCTCACACTCTCACGCTCTCACGCTCTCACACTCTCACGCTCTCACGCTCTCACACTCTCACACTCTCACACTCTCACACTCTCTCCCCATCCATATTCGTCGTCAGCACCTCACTCATGTAATCGAAAAACGGTCGCATGGCTTCAAAGGTCTTCACGACTTCTTTGGTAAAGCCGGGGTCCAGCACTTCTTTATCTTTAAATTTCCTGGATATGAGAAATTGTTTTTTGCGAATAAGATCTATGGAGGGACTGTTCCGATCATAACCGGAGGGGGCGGTTTTCAATTCGTCTCCGGCCAGGGTTCCGAAGTTGGAGATAAAGGATTTCGAGGCCAGGATTTTCCGCACCGGTTTATCATCAAAAGCGAATTCATCCCGGATCCGTTTTAAATCTTCCGGGGTGGGGGACCAAAATCCACCGCCAACAAAAGTATCACCAGGCTGGATATGTAAATAATATCCGCCTCGTCTCGCCTGGGAAGCCCTCACAAAATGAATTCCAAAATGATTTTTGTAAGGCGCTTTGTCTTTTGAAAAACGAACATCGCGATAGATGCGAAACAAGCGGCCATCTTCAATGACATCCTTTTTGTTGAGTCCCTGGATGACATCGCTCAGCATTTCTTTCATGTTGGCGGTCGCCAGTTCATACTGACTTTTGTGAGCGAGGAACCAATCTCGGTTATTGTTCTTCTCAAGGTCCTTGAGGAACTTCAGGGTAGCTGGAAGTATGGGCATGGATGGTGATTGTTATTGTGGGATGGTGTCTATTTTTCCTGATGGATTTAAACGGATGATCAGGTCGTTATAGGTTTTGGGGTCGATGATGGTATGAGGCTGTTGATCTAACAATATATCAGGATCATTTATTCCAAGGTATTGCTTGCAATAATCGCGCAGGGAATATTTCGACACGATAATCCTGGTTTCACTTTCGTAAGTAGTAGGATCGAAAATCATGGCGGTATCCACCAGGGTCACCGAGTCCCTGTCCATCATGGGTATGCTCTCCCTTGCCAATTTTTCTTTCACGGCTCTTTCATATCCGGGAGGAGGCATTTGACCGAACGAGTTGAATGAACAAAACAGGAATCCGGCCACCAGGGTGATAAGAAAAGGGATAGGAACTTTACGGTAGGTCTTCACGTCATAAAAATAAGGTAACAAGTCGAAATGTTAACAAGTCGTGCCACACCTAGGTGTGCCACGACTTTTTTGAAAAATTGCCTTGCAAAAACAGGTATTTTTTATAGAAGATCTTTTTTGCTAAAACAAACTCCATCAGTAGTTTATAGTTTAATATTAACTTCTGATCATAAAAATTTATGTAAATCCACAGCAGTCATCCTGTTTTGAAAAGGCTCCTGACGTCGAAAAAAGCCTAGGAAAACGACAATTTTCCCCACATTCTCTTTAAGCCAATAGAAGCAATGATACCTATGCAAAACCAGATCGCACCAAAAAGTCGCTGCCCATAAATCCAATATCCCAGGCCAAATAAATAACCATATACCATCAGGCATCCAAGCAACATCGCAAAGATCTCTTTTCCAAATCCTGCGCCGCCCGTCGTCCCGACTGTTCGACCAGTAGCCAGGAGCCACTTCTTCCACCCAAATGCATGTGGCCTGACCTGCCGATAAAATTTCGACAACACCTCGTCAGCTTCTGGTTTGGTCAGCAAGGTCACCGTGATCCATCCTACCGTGGTAAGCAACACTCCGGTCACTAATCGTTCGGACGAATCCATCTGCCCGGTATAAAACCATTCAAAATAAACAGCCGTCAAAAAACTGATCACCATGCCAGAAATTTCCGACCATACATTGACCCGATACCAAAACCAACGCAGGATAAAAATCAATCCTGTTCCGGCTCCGATTTGCAGGAGGATATTAAATGCCTGCAACGCACTTTTTAATTGCGTGGCCACCAGGCTGGCAATAATCATTAATCCTAATGTGCTCCATCGGGCCATGCCGACCAGTTTCTTTTCACTGGCCCCCGGATTCAGAAAACGCTTGTAAAAATCATTGACGATATACGAAGATCCCCAATTGAGATGCGTGGCTATAGTAGACATGAAGGCGGCAATCAACGCGGCCACCAACAATCCTAATAGACCAGCCGGTAAAAAAGATAACATAGCAGGAAAGGCTAAGTCATCCTTAATGATGGAGGGATCCACATGAGGAAGTTGCGTCGCGATGTCTCCCACCGTAGGAAAGATGACCATGGAGCAAAGCGCAATAATGATCCAGGGCCAGGGTCGCAATGCATAATGAGCCACATTAAATAACAAGGTGGCGCCCATGGCATGCTTCTCATTTTTGGCGGCCAGCATGCGTTGGGCTATATAGCCACCGCCTCCGGGTTCTGCCCCGGGATACCAGCTGCTCCACCATTGTACCGCAATAGGAATGAGGAAGATGGGAATCCATTCTTTTGGATTTCCCCAATCAGGAAACACGGACATAGCTTCATGCACCCTGGGATGAGATAATAATTGACTCAGTCCGCCGATCTCGGGTTTATTCACCAGGAAGATAGCGGCCGCCACCATTCCGGCCATGGCCAGCATGAATTGGAAAAAATCGGTGAATAAAACACCTTTGAAACCACCGATCATCGTGTAAGCCACAGTAATCACACTGGAGAACAATAACGTTTGCCAGGGGGCCAAACCCATCAAAACATTTCCGATTTTAATGGCAGCCAGGCAAACCGTGGCCATGATCATCACATTGAAAAATAATCCAAGATAAATGGCCCGGAAACCTCTCAGAAAAGATGCCGGTTTCCCCCCATAACGCATTTCATAAAATTCAAGATCCGTCAGAATGCCTGTCCGTCTCCACAACTTCGCATAAACAAATACAGTGAGCATGCCGGTAAGCAGAAAAGCCCACCATACCCAGTTTCCCCGTACGCCATTGTTCCGCACGATGTCAGTGACCAGGTTGGGCGTATCAGCTGAAAAGGTAGTGGCGACCATCGATATGCCAAGCAACCACCAGGGCATATTGCGCCCACTCAGAAAATATTCAGCAACACTTTTCCCCGAAGTTTTGGAAACGAATATTCCGATAAGCAGGGAAATGATAAAGTAGGCAACGATGATGCTCCAGTCTAATCCGTTTAATGGCATTTCTTTTAAGTATAGGTGATTACCGATCGCAAAAGATCGATATTTTTCAATTAAGCGGATTGTTTTTTCATGTTGGCTCAGGATACCTGGTTCTCCATGAAGCCTTAATCTATCCTGCCATCTTTCTTTCCTCTTCCGCCTCTCCTTCCTCTTCTGCCTCTCCTTCCCTTACGCCTTTTCCGCCCTTCCTCCTTTTCCCTACCTTTGCCGCTCTTTATTAAAAGCTCAACCTGCATGTTTACCATCAATATTAAACTGAAACTGGCCATTATAGCCTTAGGCATGATCGGCGGCATGGCTTTAATTTTTATCGCCGGTTTTTGGTACGGATTTCCTTTTTTACTGATCGGTATTGGTTTCCTGGTCTCATATATCCTGCTGGGCACCGTACAGTCGGCTGCTCAAATGATGGAGAAAATGAATTTTGTGGAAGCCGAAGAACGTTTGAATATGACCCTGAATCCCAAATGGCTTTATGTAACCAACAGGGCCTTCTACTACATTATGAAAGGCAGCATCGCCGCCAACCTCAACCGCCACGAGGAAGCTGAAATGCATTTTGAAAAAGCAAGAAACCTCAAATTGCCCTCCGACAATGAGCGCGCCTTAATCTATTTGCAACTGGCCAATATCAAAGCCAACCAGGGTAAATGGACCCAGGCCAAAAGTTACTTCCACCAGGTCAAGAAATTCAACATCACCGAAGGCCAGCTCAAGGATCAGGTCAAACAATTTGAAAAGGCCCTTAATCAAAGCGGTAATATGGTCCACCTCAGAAGCGGTCAGGCCATGCAACCCGGAGGGAAAAGAAGACGTCCAAAAATGCGGTAATAGGCATATTTATTTTATAAATTACTTATTTTCAGTTATTTACACTTAAATAATAATTATTATTTGAATACACTTGATTTAATCTTCAAAACGGTTTAATCGAAGGAGTTAATTGCAATTCAGATTTTACCTATCTTCGCCGTCCGATTTAACAAAAAGTTCTTTGGGAGATGGATGCATTGGCCCCTTTCCGGATTCCGATGAGTGCCCTAAAAGCAGATGCAGACTCTTTTGATTGGGATATTGAATCTCAGTTTTTCGCTGTCTTTGATGATGAGCATCAGCCGCCGGAAGGCAACTTCAAAGTCCTGATGGATCTTGAACGAACCGGTCTGCTGGTGAACCTCGATTTTAAGGTCAAGGGCATGCTGAAAACGACCTGCGACAGATGTTTGGCACCGATTGAGATGAAAGTGGAAAATCAGTTTCAGTTGGTCATCAAATTTGGGGACCCGGAAGACAGTACAGATGAAGTTATTTTTATTGACCCGGAAGCTCCGGACCTGAATGTCGGAAAATCGATTTATGATTTTATTCTGCTTTCTATTCCATTCAGTCATCGCATCCCGGATTGTGATACGTTGGAACATCCACCTTGCGATATGTCCATCGTCAACTATCTCCAAGAACATAAAGTTGAAGAATTACCTCCTGAAGACCCGGACATTCTTTGGGACGAATTAAGAAAAGCAATAGACAATTAATCGAATATGGCACATCCTAAGAGTCGTCATTCCAAACAGCGGAAACACAAACGCCGCACACACTACAAAGCTTCTGTTCCACAAATCGCCATTTGTGCAGAAACGACGGAGCCACATGTCTGGCACCAGGCCTATGAACACAATGGCCACTTGTACTACAAAGGCCAAATGCTGGTGAAGACACCGGGAATCGAAGACTAATCCCGACTTAAACTCAAAAAGAAAGGCTAAGGCTCCCCGGTCAGGATTGATCAGGGAGCCTTTGCTGTTTGTAAATAGCATTTCAATATCTCAAATCAGGAATCAATGAAAAAAGCCCATCTGACCACCGATGCTCCCGCTCCCATCGGCCCCTATAGCCAGTCTGTTCAGGCCGGACATACACTATATATCTCAGGGCAAATTGCCATCGATCCTGCCACAAACGAAGTGTTGAAGGGGACCATTGAAGAGGAAACCCACCAGGTGCTGAAAAACATTGGGGCCATTCTCATCTCAGCCGGATTGAACTACGAAAATGTAGTCAGCTGCACTGTGTATATCAGTGACATGAACATGTTTAGCCGGATCAATGCAGTCTATGCAATGTATTTTTCCGGATCAACACCTCCTGCCCGCGCAACCGTGCAGGTGTCAGGACTTCCTAAAAATGTAAATGTAGAAATCGGCGCCATTGCCCACTTTTAAGATGTAATCACGTTATCCATGAGCTCGCTTACTCCCGTCAAACGCAAACAAGTTCTATCAGGTATCCAGCCTACAGGTAGCCTTCACCTGGGAAGGTATTTCGGAGCGATTCAGAACTGGGTCCACTTGCAGGAAAAATACGATTGTGTTTATGGCATGGTCGATTATCATGCCATCACGATGCCCTTCGACCCCAAGCGCTTGAGAGATCAGGTCTGGCATCTCGCTTTCGATTTGGTGGCCGTCGGACTTAAAACCGAATACATGTTTATTCAATCGCTAATCCCGGAACATGCCGAGCTGCAATGGATATTCAATGCCGTAAGCTCGTATGGAGAGGTTTCCAGGATGACGCAGTTCAAGGATAAAAGTCAACAGGTAGCAGAAAAAGATAAGGATGCCTTTATCTCTGCCGGTATATTTAATTATCCTATCCTTCAGGCAGCGGATATTTTGATTTATAAAGCTGATTATGTACCAGTGGGGAAAGATCAGGAACAACATCTGGAACTGACACGCAATATCGCACAGCGATTCAATCAGCTGGTGGGCCAGGAATATTTTGTATTGCCGCAAATCCTGTCGACCGAAATACCAAAAGTGCTTTCAACAGCAGATCCTGCAAAAAAGATGAGCGCCTCACTGGGCCCCAAACATCACATTAATGTTTTCGATCCACCGGAATTGATCCGCAAACAAATAAAAACTGCGGTAACAGATTCTGGCGATACACCTTCAGGTGAATTAAGTCCGGGGGTAAATAATCTCTTGATGCTCTTGAAAGCTTCTGGTGGAACCGAACTTGCTCAATTTATGACAGAAGAAGCTAAAAAGGGAACACTCCAATACGGCCGCCTGAAAGAAGCCGTAGCCGACCAGGTCATCGCACTGACAGATCCTTTTCGCGAAAAAAGAAAAGAGATCGAAATACACGGCCAACGTCACAAAAATGAAATCATGGATTCCTCTTCGATGATTAGAAAAAAAGCACAGGAAACTGTCCGCGAAGTCAAGGACCTCATCGGCCTGATGAACACTAAATAAATCCAAACTCACAACACACCATTCACAATGAAGATTATCTGTATCGGACGAAACTACGTGGCCCACGCCGCCGAACTCGGAAATGAAGTTCCCGATTCTCCTTTAGTGTTCATGAAGCCCAGCACGGCACTATTAATTGATAACAGGCCATTGTATTATCCCGACTTTTCTAATGATATCAATTATGAGGGAGAGCTGGTGTTGAAAATCTGTAAAAACGGTCGACACGTCCAGCCCGAATTCGCCAGTACCTATTACGATAAGGTTGGATTTGGCATCGATTTCACGGCCCGTGATCTCCAGCAAAAATGTAAAGAAAAAGGCCATCCCTGGGAAATTGCTAAATCCTGGGATCACAGTGCTGCCATCAGCAAAGAATTTTTGGACATTACGGCCCTGCCGGATAGAACTTCTATTAAGTTTGAAATGAACTTAAATGGCAAATCGGTTCAGCACGGCGACAGCGCTTTGATGATATATTCCTTCGATACCATCATCTGCTATGTCTCCAAATTCTTCAAACTGCAGAGTGGTGATTATATCTTCACCGGCACTCCCGCCGGCGTCGGCCCGGTAAAGAAAGGTGACATCCTCATCGGCTCTATCGAAGGCCAGCGATCTCCTCAAATGCGAAATCAAATAACCTGCCCAATCCAATATCCCACCTGATAGGCGGGATCGTCCAATCGGACGAGGGGCAAACCTTCAGAAAGGTTCCTCCGGTAAAAAGTGATGGCAGATGTTCAGCAGGATCGCCCTGCAGATTGAAAAGATCGATTGGGGAAGGGTGGCCTGGTCAACTGACACCTTGCTCCTCACCATTCGCGTTGAACTCCCGCCACACACCTCCCGATTCACGATTCACGATGAACTCACGCCTCACGATTCACGATGAACTCACGCCTCACGCCTCACGATTCACGACGAACTCACGCCTCACGCCTCACGATTCACGATTCACGATGAACTCACGCCTCACGCCTCACGATTCACGACGAACTCACGCCTCACGCCTCACGATTCACGATTCACGATGAACTCACGCCTCACGCCTCACGATTCACGATGAACTCACGCCTCACGCCTCACGATTCACGACGAACTCACGCCTCACGCCTCACGATTCACGATGAACTCACGCCTCACGCCTCACGATTCACGACGAACTCACGCCTCACGCCTCACGATTCACGATGAACTCACGCCTCCCGATTCACGATTCACGATCAACTCCGGGATCACGGGTGACGGATCACGATTAAAAACCTATTTTTGCGCCTCAATTCGCCCAAGCTTTGAATGCACAGCCCGGGCGATTGAAAATGAGTGAATCGAATTGAAAATTTTACTAAACCCTTCTGCTGCATGCCTTATTTATTTACCTCAGAATCAGTATCTGAGGGCCATCCGGATAAGATCGCCGATCAGATCTCCGATGCCCTGGTCGACCATTTTTTAGCCTTTGACCCACAATCCAAAGTGGCCTGTGAGACGTTGGTGACTACAGGGCAGGTAGTGCTGGCCGGTGAGGTCAAATCCAACACGTACCTGGATCTGCACAGGATCGCCCGCGATGTCATTAAACGCATTGGCTACAATAAAAGTGAATACATGTTTGAGGCCAATTCCTGCGGTATCATATCCTCGATTCATGAGCAGTCGCCCGATATCAACCAGGGTGTAGATCGTCAAAGCAAAGAAGAACAGGGCGCAGGCGATCAGGGCATGATGTTCGGCTATGCCACCAATGAGACAGATAATTATATGCCACTGCCTTTGGATCTGGCTCATCTGATTCTCCTCGAACTCTCTGCTATTCGTAAAGAAGGCAAGTTGATGAAATATCTCCGGCCCGATGCCAAGTCCCAGGTCACTATCGAATACAGCGACGACAACAAACCTTTGCGCATCGATAGCATCGTTGTCAGCACCCAGCACGATGAGTTTGTTCTTCCCAAAAATGGAAAGGAGGACGACCGGCTTCGTGCACAAAAATCAATGCAGGCCCAGATCCAGGGAGATGTCATCAACATCGTCATGCCCCGGGTCATCAAAAAGCTGAAACCTGCTCTCAGAAAACTTTTTACCAACCACATTAAATATCATGTCAACCCGACTGGGAATTTTGTGATTGGTGGACCACATGGCGATACCGGGCTGACCGGCCGCAAGATCATTGTCGATACCTACGGTGGGAAAGGAGCTCACGGCGGTGGTGCTTTTTCCGGAAAAGATCCAAGTAAAGTAGATCGCTCCGGTGCCTATGCCACCCGCCATATTGCTAAAAATCTTGTGGCAGCAGGGGTATGCGATGAAGTACTCGTTCAGGTCTCCTACGCGATCGGCATAGCCGAACCCACCAACATTTATGTCAATACCTATGGTTCCGCCCACGTCAAAATGACGGATTCTCAAATTGCGGAAAAGATCAAACTCATCTTTCCCATGCGGCCTTATGATATTGAGACCCGCCTCAAATTGAGAAAACCCATTTATAGCGAGACAGCTTCCTATGGACATATGGGCAGAACGCCGGAAGTGAAGGAAATGACATTCTTTGACGGAAGTGGCCGCGCTAAAAAAGTAAAATTTGAAACCTTTACCTGGGAAAAACTGGATAAAGTGCAGGATGTACGCAAAGCCTTCAACCTCAGGTAAAGTCTGTTGTTTTACGAATACATGTCTTTCCATTTTATTTTTTAAAATAGTATCCATTATATGGCAAATAAAGGAGTCGTGGCCGAATTCGCTTCGCGTCACATCGGAACCTATGATGCGGACGATCTCAAAAAAATGCTCACGATCGTTCAGGCTGATAGCCTCGATCAACTGATCGAAGAAACGATCCCGGCCCACATACGTCTGCCAAAGCCGCCTGACATTCCTGCGGCTTTGACAGAACAGGAATACCTCCGCCACATGAAAAACCTGGCGGCAAAAAATAAAGTATTCCGCTCCTATATCGGTCTTGGATATTATGGTACGCATACACCATCCGTGATCCGGAGAAATATTTTCGAAAACCCGGGATGGTATACCCAATACACGCCTTACCAGGCCGAAATTTCCCAGGGACGATTGGAAGCCTTGCTGAATTTCCAAACAGTAGTCAGTGAACTCACTGGTTTGCCCATTGCCAATGCTTCCTTGTTAGACGAAGGAACGGCTGCCGGCGAAGCCATGACCATGCTCTTTAATCTTTCTTCGAAAAAATCAAAAAATGGTGCCGGTCATGCCAGTCATTTTTTTGTGGATCAACACATTTTTCCGCAAACATTAGCTGTGCTGCATTCCAGGGCCGAACCTTTTGGAATCCAAATAGTCTCCGGTGATTGGAAGACCTGGGAAGGAGATGATGATTTTTTTGGAGCCATGCTACAATACCCGGATGCAACGGGAGCCGTCTATGATTATAAATCAAAGGTGGCTTCCTGGCAGGCAAAAGGAATTAAAGTGGCAGTATGCAGCGATCTTCTCGCGCTCACGTTATTGACACCACCGGGTCAATGGGGTGCGGATGCAGTGGTTGGAAATTCACAACGTTTCGGAGTTCCCATCGGCTTCGGCGGCCCGCATGCTGCCTTCTTCGCGACGAAAGAGGAAAATAAAAGACATATTCCGGGACGGATCATCGGGGTGTCAGTTGATCGTTTAGGAAATCGGGCTTTGCGCATGGCCCTGCAAACACGAGAACAACATATCAAACGCGAAAAAGCCACTTCCAATATTTGCACCGCTCAGGCATTACTAGCCATCATGGCCGGGATGTATGCTGTATATCATGGAGCTGATAATCTTAAACGCATTGCCTGGAATGTGCATGCCAAAGCAGCCTCGCTGCATCACCATTTGCAAAGTATCGGTCTTACACCATTGAACAATGCTTTCTTTGACGCACTCACTATACGCGTGGACCAGGATTTGAAAAAAGTTATTCAGACCGAAGCGGAAAAAAATCAAATCAATTTTCATTATACCAATGATGAGGTGCGGATCAACATGGATGAAACAGTATCGGAGCAGGACCTGGTCGATATCTGCCAGGTATTTACGGCCGCTATGGGAAAAAACCATCCGGCTTCTCCCATGGCTATTGATACAGCCATGATACCCGATTCTTTGCTCCGCACAGATCATTTCATGACGCATCCTGTTTTCAATTTGTATCGTACAGAAACGGAAATGATGCGATATATCAAGTCGCTGGAGAATAAGGACCTTTCCCTGATGCATGCCATGATTCCTTTGGGATCATGTACCATGAAGTTGAATGCCGCTTCAGAAATGTTTCCGGTTTCATTTCCGGAATTCTCAACATTACATCCTTTTGCGCCTTATTCGCAAACCTTAGGCTATCACCAGATCTTCGAAGAGCTCAATCATTATTTGTGCGAGATCACCAGTATGAAAGCCTGTTCGCTGCAACCGAATTCAGGCGCTCAGGGAGAATTGACCGGGCTGCTGACCATTCGTGCTTACCATAAGGCACATCAGCAGGAGCATCGCAATGTGGTTTTGATTCCCGCTTCTGCACACGGCACTAATCCGGCCAGTGCCGTTATGGCCGGGATGGAAGTCGTGGTCACGAAATGTGACGAGCGCGGCAACATTGATATGACTGATCTCAAAGCCAATGCCGAAAAGTATGCTGATCGGCTCAGCGCGGCGATGGTGACCTATCCGTCCACGTATGGTGTATTTGAAACCACTATCCAGGAATTCTGCGCCATCATTCATCAGCATGGTGGCCTGGTCTATATGGATGGAGCAAATATGAACGCACAGGTTGGATTGACCAGTCCCGGTATGATTGGCGCAGATGTGTGCCATCTCAACCTTCACAAAACTTTCGCTATTCCTCACGGAGGCGGCGGTCCTGGCATGGGCCCGATTTGTGTCAATGAAAAATTGGCACCTTATCTCCCTGGCCACCCAATGGCTAATGTAGGAGGCGATCATGCTATCTATGCAGTCAACAGCGCACCATGGGGTAGCGCTTCTATATTGTTAATCTCCTACGGGTACATCCGCATGTTGGGCTTGTCTGGCATTACGGATGCAACTAAATATGCAATCCTGAATTCCAATTATATCAAATCAAGACTCAACGCCCATTATCAGATTTTATTCACCGGCGAGAAGGGCAGGACCGCACACGAATTGATCATCGACCTTCGTCCGTTCAAAGCGGTTGGCGTTTCGGCAGAGGATGTGGCGAAGCGATTGATTGATTACGGATTTCATGCGCCGACACTTTCATTTCCGGTGCCGGGTACCATAATGATCGAGCCAACAGAAAGCGAATCACTGGCCGAATTGGATCTTTTCTGCGATGCCATGATTCAGATTCACAAGGAAATCGATGACGTGGCAGCAGGAAAATATCCGGTCGACAATAATATGCTGCATAATGCTCCTCATACCCTTGGCATGATCACGGCTGATGACTGGGCACTTCCTTATTCAAGATCAGAAGCTGGCTATCCTTTAGCGATATTAAGGCATAAGCATAAATTTTGGTCTTCTGTGGCCCGGGTGGACAATGCCTTCGGTGATCGTAACCTGGTTTGCGTGTGTCCTCCGATTGAAGAGTATATCACTGAAACCGCCAGCGCGTGATTGTAGTCACAGGAGCGATGGGATTCATCGGCAGCGGTTTGGTCAGCTACCTGAATCAACTGGGCCGCAGTGACATCATTGTCGTAGACGATTTTTATCAATGGCTAAAGGAGAAAAACCTCAACGGAAAACGGATTCATGATTGGGTGCATCGTGATCTCTTTATAAATTATTTTGAAAAATTAGCTTCCCAGGTTGAAGTCGTTTTTCACCTGGGCGCCCGCACGGATACGATCAGTGAAGACAAAGCTATATTTGATAAACTGAATTTTCAGTATTCAAAATCCATTTGGGAGATCTGTACGCGATACTCCATTCCTTTGGTATATGCTTCCAGTGCCGCCACTTACGGGGACGGCGCATTTGGATTTAGTGATGCCCATAAGGGTACTGAGAAACTAAAACCGTTAAATGCTTACGCAAAATCTAAACAGGATTTCGATTTGTGGGCGCTGGAACAGAAGAAGTCACCTCCGCATTGGTTCGGCATGAAGTTTTTCAACGTTTATGGCCCCAATGAATATCATAAAGGGAGAATGGCTTCCGTCATTTTTCACGCTTTTCATCAAATTCAAGAAACCGGTAGCCTGAATCTTTTCAGATCCCATCGTCCCGATTTTAAAGATGGAGGTCAACGCCGGGATTTTATTTATGTGAAAGATGTTTTACAAATGTGCTGGAATATGTATTTGCAAAAACCAGCCTCAGGATTATACAACACAGGCACCGGCCACGCCAGAACATTTGCTGACTTAGGCAAAGCTTGTTTTGCAGCGCTGAACCTGCCTGAAAACATTGTTTACATAGACATGCCCGCCGACCTTCGAGATAAATATCAATATTTCACAGAAGCCGATATGAATAAATGGAAAGCCGCCAATCTTCCTCTTCCCGCCACCTCTCTCGAATCCGGCATCGATGACTACATCAAAAACTATCTTCTTCCGGGAAAATTCTTCTAAGATTTGTTTAAATAAAAAGTAATACTGATCGGCGTAGTTTTAACTACGCTGTAGCGTCCGCAAATTTCAGATTTGCGTGTGGAGGTGAGCATTAACTTTCAATCATTCCTCAGCCTCAGCCTATTGCTTACTGCTTACCGCCTACTGCTTACTGCTTACTGCCTTACTGCTTACTGCTTACTGCCTACTGCCTACTGCTTACTGCCTACTGCCTACTGCTTACTGCTTACTGCCTACTGCTTACTGCCTACTGCTTACAGCTTACTGCCTACTGCTTACTGCCTACTGCTTACTGCCTACTGCTTACTGCCTACTGCTTACTGCTTACTGCCTACTGCTTACTGCCTACTGCCTACTGCTTACTGCTTACTGCTTACTGCTTACTGCTTACTGCCTACTGCTTACTGCCTACTGCTTACTGCTTACTGCTTACTGCCTACTGCCTACTGCCTACTGCTTACTGCTTACTGCTTACTGCTTACTGTCCGTGACTGAAATAGGTTGACCACAATTTAACCTAAAAATGGTCAATTTATGAACAAGAAGCTTAAAAAGAAGTCCTCCTTAATGCAACACCGGACATTTAGTGAGGCAATTCGAAGGCAAACCGTAAAAGACATTGAAGCTGGGAAATGTAGTGTCCTTGAAGCGAGCCGGGAACTTTCAGTAACGGCTGGAGCTATATACAAATGGGTTCATTTATATAGCCGATATTTATCCAAAAACAAGGTTATGGTTGTAGAAGAAAAAAGTGAAGCCTATCGAAGTAAAGAGCTTGAAAAACGCTTAAAGGAAGCCGAAGCGGCCTTAGGTCGGAAACAGATGGAGATTGATTTTCTCAATAAACTCATTGAGTTTGCGGACGAAGAATATAAGATTGATATAAAAAAAAACTTGTCAAAAGGACCCTTACCTGGTTCCAGCTCTACAAAGGGAAAAGACACTTCTACAAAATGAAGGATCTATTGAGTATGGTTGGTATTACGAAGCAGGCTCTTTGGAAGTATCATAAGCGAGAGGAACAAAAGACTCAGACGGTTGAGCATATCTTAGGGATTATTAGACAGGTCCGGAAAAGGCATAAACGCATGGGTTGTCGATCGATATACTATGCTCCCACTGTCCAGCCTACGGTCGGCAGGGACGCATTTGAGGCGATTGGATTATCGTATGGATTTCGTCTGAAACGCAGACGGAACAAGAAAAAGACGACCTGGTCGCAGAATGTGGAGGTTTTCCCAAATCGAATTGAAGGAAGGACTTTAAACAACATCAACCAGGTGTGGCAATCAGATATTTTCTATCACGAGGAGAATGGCATTACGTTTTATGGAATCACGATAATTGATGTTTATTCAAGGCGTCTGTTATCGCTTCATTTATCAAAAAGTCTTCGAGCTGAAGAGAATGTAAAGGCCTTGAAAAAGGCGATAAAAGATCGATCAGGTCAAAATCTTGTTGGTTGTATATTCCATTCCGACCGAGGAGGCCAATACATAAGCAAAGTGCACAAAATGACGCTTGATCACCATGGCATGAAAAAAAGCATGTGCAAAATGCCCCAAGAAAATGCCTATGCAGAGCGAGTGCAGGACACGGTAAAGAATTCTTACTTGTGTGACGCCCAATTAACAGGAAAGAATTTGAATAGCGTGGCGAGGCAAATAATGAGAAAATACAATTTTGAAAAGCCGCATTCGGAGTTGGACATGATGACTCCCATTGCCTATGAAAATCATGTGGAGAAACTAAGTCAACGAAATCGTCCTAAGATGTTGATTTTCAAATGGGATCACCAGTTATCCACAAAAATGAGTTGCTAACAAAAAGAAAAAAGTAGCAAAAAAGAAAAAGTGATGATGATAATGACTATCATTGAATAGAGAGAGAAAAAGTCAACCTATTTCAGTCAAGCTCATACTGCTTACTGCCTACTGCCTACTGCTTACTGCCTACTGCCTACTGCCTACTGCTTACTGCTTACTGCTTACTGCCTACTGCCTACTGCCTACTGCCTACTGCCTACTGCCTACTGCCTACTGCTTACTGCTTACTGCCTACTGCTTACTGCCTACTGCCTACTGCCTACTGCCTACTGCCTACTGCTTACTGCCTACTGCCTACTGCCTACTGCCTACTGCCTACTGCTTACTGCCTACTGCCTACTGCCTACTGCCTACTGCTTACTGCCTACTGCTTACTGCCTACTGCCTACTGCCTACTGCTTACTGCTTACTGCCTACTGCTTACTGCCTACTGCCTCTCCTTCCCCCATAGCCGCCAGCTTTTCACTCCTGGGTCGCATACCTGCATAATAAATCAAATACCATCCGTCATCCAGTTTGGCAAATCTCCGTTGCAGGAAGAGATTCGTTCCTTTCATTCTGATCCAATGTTCAATCACCCGGTCATTGAGGATCTCAAACCATTGCTCGAACTGGTGCGAAGGATCAGTAAAAGGTCGATGCAATTGCCACTTATCCTTTTGCCAGTAATATCGCACCGACGAATTAACGACGGTATCACCCGTTGAATTTGGCAACCCCTCCAGGGGAAAATTAATATGTGCCATCTGATAAGCAGAATCGGCATGAAACCGGTCAAAAAAGGTAACAAAGTCTTTAGGCAACGTATCATTTTCAGGAGTAGTGCCTGCTTGCTCCTGCTGATCTTTCTGTGAAGGTTTACATCCCTGGTCGATCATGATAGGAAGCAGCAGCAGACTCCAGGCAAAAAACCCACGCCACTTCCGGCAACATGCGATAGTAGAAATCATATTGCAAATGTAATCCTTCGTACGTGATCTCTCCTGTCCCCCGATCTTGCGCATGGTCCAGGTGGGTAATAAGGATGTTTTCTCTGAATCCCAATTTTCGTTTCCCATAAGCTTTATAAATACATTCTTTTACCCCCCACAAAACATGCAAATGATGTAACGGATTCTTAGCTTTTTTAGCTTCTGCCAAATCTTTATCCGTCAGAAATCGCCCGGCAATTCGCTCTACAGTTTTAGTATAGGCTTGCACATCCACTCCACATCGCTGATCGCTGATCATCGCCGCACACCAGAGTTCACTGTGACTGATAGAGATATGTTTGTTGCTTCCTTTTAATTCAGGTTTTCCAAATTCATCATACACACATCCCAGTCGCTGTGGCAGGTTAGATATTTTAAATAACAATTCCCTGCTCGCCAGCCATTCCGTCCTTTTCCTCGGTGATAATGGATCTATAATACCCTTCTCTTCGTCCGTAAGATGCTCATCCATATACTGATCAACACCTGAGTGATGTCCAACGGCCACCCTGGTTTCCCCTACTATAATCTGATGCATCACTTCCATCCCATACAAATCTACACTACAATCCAATTTTCCCCTTTAGGCGGTGTATTGCCCCAGTCGAAACAGGAAATAGTTTTAAAGATGAAACTTTAAAACCAAAGGGGTTACATTTGCCCTTCTGTAAAAACCTCCCTATGATCCTGACCGATGTGCAGATTTTGAAAGCCATCCAGCGCGGTGATATTGTAGTTACGCCTTTTGACAGGGCTAAACTGGGCACCAACTCCTACGACGTTCATCTGTCCTCTCATTTTGCAGTTTACATCGATAAAGAACTGGATGCGAAGAAGCATAATAAAATACGCCATTTCGAAATTGGACCGGAAGGTTTCGTGATCCAGCCCGGCGAATTGTATCTGGGCGTAACAATGGAATATACTGAAACGCACTGTGCAGTCCCATTCCTCGAAGGCAAATCCAGTGTTGGCCGTTTAGGCATCGATATCCATGCCACCGCCGGTAAAGGCGATGTCGGTTATTGCAATACCTGGACCCTCGAAATTTCCTGCGTTAAGCCAGTGAGAATTTACGGCGGTATGCCTATCGGACAACTGATTTATTTTAGTGTCGAAGGCGATATCGAAAATCGCTACAACAAAAAACCAGGAGCGAAATATAACGAACGTACTGATCGTCCGCTGGAAAGTATGATGTGGAAAAATAAATTTTAGGTTTAGCTTAGGCTGAGGAAAATATGCGCTGCACCTCTGCACCGCTGCGTGAGGATCATTTTTTCTTTTCCTCGCCTCTGCGTCTTTGCGTGAGGATATATTTTTTTCCCTGCGCATCCGCGTCTCTGCCTTTTCAAGAACTCAGTATGGTGACATACACTTTTGCCCTCTTCAGGGGGCAATGAGGAAGAAACAGAGGAGAATATCAATCCGTCCACATCATCACTCCGCCTCTAAGATTAATCGTATTCTCAATGCCCATCCGCATAGCCAGTAACTTTTGCGCCATCGAACTCCGATTCCCCGATCGACAATAAAGCACCAGGTCCCCAGTCCTGGCCAGTGTTTTTAATTCCTCTTCATGATCCATTATCTCACCCAAAGGAATATTGGTGCCCCCAATATTGAATTCCTCATTTTCAAAAGGCTCCCTTACATCGATCAGGTGAAGGGGTTTATTTTGACTAAGCTGATCGCGAAGTTCAGCTGCTGTGATCTCTTTGGTATTGGTCATATTTATTTTCTATTTACAAGATGAAGGTTTGGTCAAACTTACAGTAATATTGACCATCGATTCCATATCAATAATGCTCCCATCTGCCGCCGGATTTTGCTCAACGACGAAGGAGCCGTTTAAAGTTTCTACATCACTCTCTTTATTTACATCACCCACTTTTAAGCCAAGATTTTCCAATAGAAACTGCGCTTCCTCATAAGTTTTGCAAATCAGGTCAGGCACTTCAACCTTGCCCCCGCTTTTGGAAGACACAATAAAATCCAGGTAGTCCCCTTTCTCAATAGGTACCGTATTATCCCTTCCTTTGGCATCAATGATGGTCACGCCTTTGTATTTAACTTCGAGCACCTGGCCGGGATCGCCGGGATCAAAACGGGTATCCGCAATTCTGGATTTAATTTCAAAATGTTCTTCCAGTTCCTGTTTTTTACGGTCATAACTCTTCCCATACATTTCCGGTAATCGGCCGGAAAGGATTTTATCAGCACTGCGTTTCGTGATGGTGACATATATCATGCGGTTCTGCTTGACCAGCGATCCGGCATTCGGATTTTGCTTGATGATTTCACCTCCCGGCCGTCCAAGGATATGCAGGGAATCCTGTATGCTCATCCTGAATTTATGATGTTGGGCATCCTTTACTGCCTCCTCATATTGAAAACCGGTATAATCGGGCATCTTTAAAGCCTGGCCATGATGGGTATATAGCTTCAACCACAAAAATCCAAGCAACAATGCAATGCCAAAAAAGATCAGTATCGCCACTAGGGTATACCGAAAATCCTTACTGCGCAGATACTCCCCTAAATTTCCCCGGGTACTTTTCGTCATACCTTCATTGGATTCATGTTGGATTGCAAATCTATGAATTTGCAGCCCATTGCCTTCAATCCAATTTCCCGGAGAATGAATTGGTCAGGATTTATTTTCTGGCATAACATGGGCCATGGTGTTAAAAATTTGCGATTGAATGAAAGGATGTTTAATTTTTATTTCTTTTCCATCTTCTATGTGACCATAGCCATTCCAACCCATTGTTTCGGATATTGGATTCGAGTTGATCGGCAAACCGTTGGGTTATCTCACCAGGGCTCACCTTCTCCTGTCCGTCATAAACGGGCTTGATGGTAAGCTCATAATTTCCATTTGGTCCGCTTTTGATATTCAAATACACTACAGGCAATTGGTAACGCAAGGCTAAGGATTCCGGTCCGTTTACAAATGCGGTATCACGACCCATAAACCTGGCCCAGATAAGACCCTGGTCTGAACCGGGATTCTGATCAGCGATCATGAGAACCAACATTGGCTTTTTTCGGATGGATCGCAGCAGTTCGCCTATTTGGCCAATGTCGATAAGGTAATTGACATGCGTCAACCGACGTCGTAACATCAGGGAATTGATATAGGCGGACTTAATTTTTTTATACAGGGCACATACCTGGTCAGGATAATTCAGTCCGATAAAGGAACCGGCCCATTCCCAATTTCCCACATGCCCAAAGGTGATCAAGACACTTTTCCCTTCATTCAGCCAATGATCCAATTGAGGGCTGGGGAGCAATCGCAGTCTTTTAAGTAACAATTTACTGGAAGGGGGGACCATTATTTGCCGGAATATTTTAGCCAGGAACTTGTAATTATTCCTGACAGCCCTTTCTAAATCAATTTCTTGTGAGAATTTAATGGAAGTGGATAAGTTTCTCCTGATCACAGCTTTCCTGTACCTCAGCAGGTACTGGAGCACAAAAGCATTGATGGCATCAATAATAGAAGCAAAGAAGGACACACCTCAAATATATCCTCTATCAAGTTAGTCGTGGAAACTATACTTTTGTACATCCTCGCTCCTTAACGTGGTATAGAAATTGCATCCTCTTTGGCTATCGAATGACAGTAGGCAACCTCCATCCTGTTTCTCTCTTAATTGCTGACGATCATCGACTTTACGTCGACACGTTGGTTATAGCCCTTCAGCACCAGACCACGATTCCGGTCAGGATCCTGGATACCGTTACCAACGGAGATGAATTACTTCAAAAACTTCAGATCCATAGCCCGGATATTATCCTGCTTGACCTCAATATGCCTGTTTTAAATGGCCTGGAAGTGATTCCTATTATCAGATCCACTTACCCGGACCTGAAGATCGTGGTGGTCACCAAATACAGCGACCCGAAATTTGTCAAAGAGTGTCTTCAGATCCATGGTGTTTCAGGATATGTCCTGAAAACCAGTCGTTTAGATGAATTATTAGATAGTATTTACCAGGTCCAAAAGGGAGATTCCTACATCACTAAAGGGCTCCAGATCCATCCGAAAGATTCTTTTGATGAGGATGAAGCCTCAAGATTTGACGAATCCTTCCTGGCCAAATACAATCTTACCAGGAGAGAACTGGAAATTCTGGGCCTGATAGCCCATGCCAAAAACAATGCAGAAATAGCGGATGGTCTGTTTATTAGCCCACAGACTGTGGGTGCCCATCGCAAGAATATCATGCGAAAACTCAATATTTCCTCTACGGCAGGCCTGGTCCGGTTTGCTATAGAGAATCAGCTTGGCTAAATCGCAGAGCAGAATTTTCATCTTTTTGGCTCTAAATACTTGAAAATCCAATTTTTAAGCTATTTTTGATCGCCCTCCTTAAATTTTATTAGCTTGTTTATTTACTTTTAGATGGGAAAAAGAGACCCATTTTGAAGGTGATAACCTTTGTGAATTATGTTAACCTAACACTTCTTATAATCCCTTTACTCTATGAAACCTTCTTTTACCCTTTTATTATCCCTCCTGTTTACCCTCTGTTTTACCAGCCCTTCTTTCGGAGAAGTAAATTGTTGGTATGACAATGAATCCCCGGTTGCGATTTGCGATGCCCATACGGTGGTTGCCTTAAACAACTATGGGACGGCAAAATTATGGGCCACTGACATTGACGATGGCAGTTATGACAACTGCGGAATTGTAGAGTACAAAGCCCGCAGAATGAACCCGGGATGGTGCCCTCCGGGAATAGCCGACGATACCCAATTCAGGCCCTATGTAGAATTCTGCTGCGAAGATGTAGGACAAACCATTTGGGTAATTATGCGGGTAGTGGATGCCAAAGGAAACTATAATGAATGCATGGCTTCGGTCGATGTGCAGGACAATACCAGTCCACAGCTCATTTGCCCACCTAATATTACCGTCAGTTGCAGTTTTTGGTTTGGCCCTGACGCCTTAAACAATCCATACAATCACACTTTTGGAACAGTTGCCGTCAATGGCGCTCCCCGCCTTCCTATCATTATCAATGACCCGGGAAATTCATGGAATCCTCAACCCTATAACTGGGGAATCGATGGTACCGCGGGTAACGGGGTCTGCGGCGGAAGCAACATCTGGATCAGTATTCCTGAAGTGATCGATTACCGTAACTCTTGCGGGGTGGGAATCATCAAGAGAAAATTCTATATCGAAAATGGATATTGGTCCGACTGGTGTTATCAGACTATCACCGTCAAGGATTATTCCAATGGATATTTTAATATTAATTGGCCTCCGGATTATTCAGCAGACGGCTGTACCTATGGCCCAAATGATGTCAATCCTGAAGAATTACCCGCACCTTACAATTTACCAACCATTAATGGTTATGGAGGATACGGCAGCTCCTGCAGCCTGATTGGTCACGCACACGAAGATTTGGTATTTACTTTTTCTGAAGGCGCTTGCTATAAAATCCTGCGCACCTGGACAGTGATCGATTGGTGTAAATATCAACCCAATAACCCCTGGTCAGAAGGGATCTGGACACATGTTCAGGTCATCAAACTCTTTAATCACAATGCTCCTGTTTTCGTGGATGGATGCAATGACATTGTGGTCGACGGATATGAACCCAATTGTTCAGGCAGATTCTTCCAGCAACCCCATGTCGAAGATGACTGTACCCCCACTGAACTTTTAAAATGGGATTATAAGATTGACACCTGGAATGACGGAACCTGGGACATATCTTACGCAGGGACAGGACAGCCCACCGTGGACCAGATTCTACCGGATGGATGGCACAAAATACTTTGGAATATTTCAGATCAGTGTGGCAACTACACCACCTGCCAATTCAAAGTTCATGTGCATGATGCAAAAGCCCCCACACCGGTTTGCTACTATGGGTTGTCAACAGTGGTAATGCCTATCGGTGGTATGGTCACTATTTGGGCCAAGGACTTTAATGCTTCCAGTTCTGATAATTGTACCCCACCTTACAAATTGAAGTTTTCATTCTCTTCGAATCCGTATGAAGCTTCAAAGACATTTACTTGTGACGATCTGGGTACCAATCCTGTTCAGATTTGGGCGTTTGATGAAAGTGGGAATGGTGATTATTGTACCACTTATATCAAGATCAATGACAATGAAAATTCCTGCAATGGAATGCATACCGTCCAAGGTTTAGTCAGCACCTTTACGGAGGTTCCGGTACCAAATGTTGAAGCTTCCCTGTTCAAAATCATGCCTGATCAGTCACTGGAAGACGATGCCTCAGCCTCGACTTCGGATGCTACCGGCCATTTCAAACTCGGCTTTGGAACAACCCAATATGACCGGATGATAGAAGTCGCCAGACAAGGCAAACCCCTTGAAGGGATCTCTACTCTTGACCTGATCACCTTGCAACGTCACATCAGCGGACAGGAGATAATAACAGAACCCTACAAGTTGTATGCAGCTGACCTGGATGGAAATGGTCACGTGGGAGCCAATGATCTCCTGCTCTTGAAGAAAGCACTTTTGGGTGGTTACAAGATTCCGGGTTATGCTGGTAACCTTTCCTGGATCTTCTTCGGAGACCCCTGTGCTCCAAATGCACCTGAGGATCTTTTCAATGCATATTGCCATCCCGGTGTAGCCGTCGATCATACTGGAACCTTCCCTGCAACGGTCTCCTTCAAGGCTATAAAAATGGGGGATGTAAATGCAGATAATGTGAATTCCGCATGGAATCTTACCTCAAGGACGGATAAAACCTTGCCTCTTTATGTTCGGGAAAATGAAACCGATCATACGTATGACGTGCTTTTATCGCAGGACGCCAGTATCTATGGTTTCCAGATGTCTCTAGATGCCAAAAATATTGACCTCATCGGGGGATTGCTTCCAGTAGATCAATCTAATACTGCCATAGACAAGGAAGGATATACCCGGATTAGCTGGGGCCAGACAACACCATTGGATTTGAAAAAAGATGATCTCCTTTTCACAGTCGCCAACCTTCCCAAAGGCAAGACACTGGAAGAAATCCTGATGACGGACGAAGAAGGCCTTTTCCCGGAAATTTATACGGAAAACCTTAAAAATCAAAAGATTACATTCCAGCCTTACGCCACAGAAGGAAGCAAAGGTGTCTTTGAAAGTAGAATTACACCAAATCCATTCTCAGAGAACACTACGCTTCAGATCAACATACCCTCCGGAGCAGAGTTCTTTGTTTATCTGTATGATATAAAGGGACGTGAAATCTTCAAACGCCGTTATATCACTTATACTGATCAGGCTGAAATCGTGATTGGGCCGGAATTAATCACCGTTCCTGGCATCTATTACTACAGGATCACTTCAGATTTGGGTGACCTTTCAGGTAAATTTATAAAACAATAAAAAAATTAATATATAATTTATTGAATAATAGTAAAATAAATCATTTATTCCCATTATAAATAGATAACCAGTTCCGGAAGCCCTTGCCCACCAAGGGCTTCCTTTTTTTACTTGCCACCGCTATTTATTTCCCTTTTCAGAGCCCCCAGAGCCCAATTTCCATTTGCTTTGCCGTGTGATTAAAATTTATCATTTTTGCACCCAATTAGCCCTTTTTTACCAGCCAACTTCTCCCTCTTTAAGTGAATTAACAATATGGTACGGTTTTAGCTGCCGAATACTGCCTTGGTGACTGACGATCATAGGGTAAAACATTGCAACTAATATTACTATATTTGCCTTTGATTTGCTTAAACTTAAGTTTTTTGAACAGGATAAAGTAATTACGAATGAGTAAATCCCTATTTGGGCTCTTATTGATTTGGATCGTATCACTACCACTCAGGGCAGCACAACCCATATTCAATATCAGTAGCCAGGATGCCACCCACGGTCAAATTATAGATGTTGATTTTCACGTCGACCACTTCATCAACATTATCAGCGTACAGTATTCCGTCAACTGGGATCCTACTGTGTTGAAATTCAAAAGCATAAAAAATTTCAATGCTGACGTAAACGGCCTTTCGACGACTAATTTCAATACCATGTCTGACCAGGTGGATAACGGTGATTTTACTATGACCTGGTTTGAAAGCAGCCTCACACCCATTACTATTCCGGATGGCTCACTTTTTTATACGGTGGAATTCGAAGTGCTGGGTAACCCCTGTGACAATTCTCCCGTATCCATCACTGGAAATCCTGTAGAAATTGAAGTCTCAGAGCCAAATGAAGTTCAGGTTGGATTAGTACCCAACAATGGAGAAGTAACCGTGCCCGGCACAGGATGCTCCCAGGATATTGAAATAATAGGCAATGCAGTGAACGGTTCGTGCGGTGGAAATGTATGTGTCCAGTTTACGGTCCAGAACTTTAATGATGTGGGCGTCATGGAATTCTCAATGGTATTCAACTCCGCTGTGCTGCAGTTTGATAAAGTTCAGAATTTCGCCCCTTTGATGGGATTTGGAACCGGGAATACAAACCTGGCTGGACCCGATTCTTTGAAAGTGGTTTGGTTTAACGGAAATGTGGAAAATCAATCCCTTCCGGACGGGACAGTATTATTTGAAATATGTTTTAATATAATCGGAAACGGAGGTCAGTCCAGTGATATCACTTTCGGGAATAGTGAAGTGACGTTTTCTGATATCTCTGATAATAAATACACCGTTGACATCACCCCGGCAACCATTACGTCCCAATGCGCACTTCAGGGTTTTGCTTTCATCGCTGACACAGTGTGTACTCAACCCGGTGACATAGTATGCATGGATATTAATGTCAATGATTTCGATGATATTGTAGCCTTTCAATACAGCATCAATTGGGATTCTACAAAATTTGTTTTCGATCATGTAGGTTGTTTTGGGCTGCCCGGATTAGGGGATGATGGATTTGGTCGGCCGGGAGATGCCGATGTTAAGCAAGGTCAGCTGGTGATCAGCTGGTTAGACTTGAGCCTTCAGGGAGTGACATTACCCGATTACTCAACTATTTTTTGCTTGTGCCTGAAAGCAGTCGGGCCCGTAAATACTTCTTCCCCGGTTGCCTTCTCTTCGGTTCCATTACCAATTGAAATTGTCAATACTGCGGATAGTGTTTTGGAATATACCTTGGTTCAGGGTTTGGCAAATATAAAAGCGGATTGTTTAACTGATACTAATTGTGTTGTTTCTTATACCCTTGTTCCAACCCCTCCTTCTTGCCCCGGAGCTTCCAATGGCTCTTTAAATCTTACGGTTACCACCACATCGCAGTGCCAGTGCACGCCGACCTTTCTTTGGTCTGTTGGTGGTCAAACCACAGAAGATATTACCGGATTGCCAGCAGGTAATTATTCAGTAACCATTACCTGTAGCCAGGTGATTATTGCCACGGCAACTATAAACGATCCGCCTCAAATGGCGGTAACGAGTGTGATTACAGATCCGGTGCCGAGCGGTTCGTGTACCGGTTCCATAAACATTACGGTTTCGGGAGGTAATCCTCCTTATACTTATTTGTGGAGTACAACTCCACCACAAACCACGGAAGATGTAAATAATCTTTGTGCAGGGAGCTATATGGTTACGATAACCGATAATAACGGCTGTGTTTTTATACCTGATCCATTTATTGTTGGCGCTGATTTTTCAGCAGTAATCGGTAAAGTTACCTGCAATGGCCTTTGTAATGGTTCCATCACGCTAAGCACACCTACTTTTGGCACACCGCCATATACCTTCCTGTGGAATACAACTCCGCCGCAGACGACTAAAGATTTAATCAATTTATGTGCTGGCATCTATTGTGTTACCATTACCGATAGCAATGGAAGCTCAAGAGATTCATGTTTCACTGTAACCCAACCGCCAGCTCTTTCTTTGACAGCTACAGTGACTAATGACTTGAATATGAATTGCGGTGGGGCTATTGATTTGAACGTATTAGGAGGAACACTTCCATATTCATACTCCTGGGTTGGACCTAATGGGTTTACCGCCACTACTCAAGACATAATCGGCTTGTGTGCTGGGCAATATTGCGTTACAGTTACAGATGGTAGCGTTTGTGTAGCCAGTAATTGTTTCAATGTATCTACAGGTGGATTCAGTGTGGTATTGTCTGCGGCACAGCATCACGGATTTCAAATCAGTTGCAATGGACTCTGCGACGGCGCGGTCACTACAACAGTTTCGGGTGGAACCCCTCCTTTCTCCTACCATTGGTCCAATAATCAAACTACATCTGACCTCAGCGGACTATGTGCCGGTACGTATGGATTGACAGTGACAGATGCCAACAGTCAAACTACCACCTCCTCCACGGTCATCAGTGAACCTCCGGCTTTGACCTTGAATGTAACCAAGACAGATCCTTCTATCCAGGGAGCAAGCGATGGTGCGGTCTCTGTTGTCGTTACCGGTGGTATTCCTACTTACACTTATCAGTGGACTGGTCCTGTCACAGGGAATACAGCAGCATTGAATAATATTCCTGCAGGCAGTTATACTATATTGGTGACCGATGCAAATGGATGCCAGGAATCGGAATTCGTCGTGGTAGGACTGGATCCTAAATTCTGCCATAAAGGAATGCCGGTCTTCACGCCTAATAGCGATGGTAAAAACGATTTCTTTATCATCAATTGCGTTAATGAACCCAACCATCTTTACATATTTAACCGCCAGGGCGGTTTGGTATATGAAACGGATAACTATCAGAGCAACTGGATAGGAGTGAATAAAAATGATGAACCTGTACCTGACGGAGGGTACCTCTGGGTTCTGGAGGAGTTTAATTCCAATGGGACGTATCAATTGTATAAGGGAACGGTCATCTTATTACGCACGGCAGATTAATTATTTACAACACATGCTTTTTGAAAATGCATTCAAAAATCGACGTGAAATCATGAATAAGAAAATACAATTATATACTATCGGCATTATCGTGATGACCGTGTTGTTGTCCTTGACAATACAACAAGCCAATGCCCAGGAAGCAGGTTATTTCAGCCATCATTATTTTCTTCCGGTGTTGATTAATCCGGGAGCTACCGGTTTTCAGGGTGATCATGAAATCCTGGCCGGGTACAGGCTTAATTATGGTGATTTCCCGGATGCACCAAGAACATTTACTGCGCTGTATAACGGTTCTTTTGCAGATCGGATCGGCCTGGGGATACAGCTGACCTCCGATAAAGTAGGGGTATCCAATTTTTTTGAAGGCCAGTTGAATTATGCCTATAGGTTCACTTTCAGCAATGTCATGCTGAGCGTTGGTCTTTCAACAGCAGTGCAGACCTATAATATTTCGAGTGTCCAAAATGATCCCAATGTGGATCAAACCGATATTCTCCTCCAGGAAGCCATAAACGGTTATACCCTGTTTGATGGATCAGCCGGCATTTATGGAGAAGCAGATAAGAAATTTTTCTTTGGCGTATCCTTTCCGAATTTGATCAAAAACCGGTTAACCCAAATAGAAGGAGATATTAACCTTCCTAATTTTGATGTATTCTCTTATGCTATTTTGGTAGGCTATAGATTTAATATTGAAAACTACAATTTTACCGTAGAGCCTTCATTGAACATTACCGATCTTCGGTATAGTCCGTTCCAGATCAATGGCAACCTCAAATTTTCATTTTTGGATGACCAATTGGTTGGAGGCATAGGTTACGCTTTTGGCGAAAACAATGAAAGCCAGGCTTCCCTGCTGCTGGGCACCCGCATCAACGCCTTACAATTATTCTATTCCTATAATGTGAGTCTTGGTGATTTCCAGAAATATAATAATGGGTCGCATGAACTTACATTACTATACAGGATCCCTTCTCATAAAATGTCGCCTGCTGCGGAATAGCCCTTTTTCCATTTCTACCAGAGAGATGTATTTCATGGTGATTTTTTAAGATTTCTTGTGTTATTTTTATAAATATCCTGATCGGAATTTGAAAAAAGCATTAGGGTAACCTCGCTTTGAAAACAAAGGCTGTGGAGAATTGGGCATTCAATTTATATAATTGACTCTTAACATATTAACTTTATTTTGGTGGCGTAGTCGTTTAGTATTCAGACGATGATCCATAGAGAAATAAAATAATCAGATGAATTATAACAGATTAGAGTATAATGATATTTATAAAATATTGATAGACAGCCCTTCTAAGTATTGAGTATTAATATAATGCAATAAATACCCATTTGCGGGTATAAGCCCTGATTTCCCTTATTATATCTTTGTCCGGTTTAGTAAGCCTTGCTATGCAATTGGCATAATATTTGGCGTATTAAGCTTTGACTTGGGGAGTTTGATAAAGATTAGTTTATCATCTCGAACCAGCCTGATAGAATAAGAACCATTTTCCGTTTACGTCCTGTGAACGGAATTGATGTGTCTACATCTCTGTTATAGCTGTCTTCGTGATTTAAGTCTGGTCTTTTTTGAATATCTCAGATCAAATTCAGTTTAGCTACTAAATCTGATAACCGATAAATTCTTAAACCAAAACTTAATCTCATGAAAAGGACAAACACATTTTTGTCATCATTTTGGGTGAAGGCGGTACCAGTATTTCTTTTGCTTGCATGCATTGGATTTACAAACGCTCACGCCCAGAATTACAAACCTTTTAACGAAGCAGTGACATCCGTGAAAGTCGCGATGGATGATCTGAAGACGCAAAAGGCACCCAATACGCTTAACCAGGGGACCCCTGGATCAGCTAAGACCAATGGGGCGACACCCAGCCAGGCGGCCGCGTCTTCGGTTAAGGTATTCGAAATATCATATTTCGATCGTTTTCTGGAATTAGCCAAAGCGAATCAGGATGTAGCCCTGGGTGTACAGGCGCTGGATGCTGAATTCAATCCCAGTGGATTACCGCAATCGAGGGCGACGACCCTGACCGCAGCGCGGAATGACTTGATGCATCAGATCACCTATTAATGTGTCAGGAAAGTCAAAAAATCAAACGAATCTCTATTTATCAACCTAATGATAATCTCATGAAAATGAAAAATTTTACGACCTTTTCAAACCAGCTGGTCAGCAGACTGATTTTCGCTGGTTTACTTTGTCTTGGGAGTATAACGGGAGCTAAGGCGCTGATTACAGTGACGCTCACGAGTCCCAATACAACATACACGGCCGGTCAGAACAACACCTTCACCTTTAATTGTGCGTTGGTGTATTCCGGAGCAGAGTATCTGGAAAGATATCTGTTCACCTTTCCGGCAGCTATCACAGTGGTATCAGGTACGCCAGCCTCAGGATCTGGAGCATGCGGTGGAAATGCAGGGGTACAAACCCTTTGTTCACCGAGCATCTCATGGCATACCACCGGAGTGCTGTGTTCAGGAGCCTATCCCCCGACGGGATGCGGAGCCTATACAGCAGCTACGAGTACATTCATGATCACCTTTATGGTACCTGCGAATTTCACAGGACCATTGGTAGTGAACTTAATGTCAACGGGAGATGGATTTTTACTTCCTGCCGGATCAGTGGATAATGATGCATTGACCTTCCAGGCAGCAGTTGCGCCGTCACCCTGTACGATCACCTGTCCTGGGGACATTTTTATCAATCTGAACCCGGGAGCCTGCAACGCTATTGTAAGCTATCCGTTACCAACGCTGACCGGTGACTGTTTCACGGGAAGTATTGTAAATGGATTCCAGCAAGTGTTTGCACCGAGTGCCATCAATTACTATCAGTATGATGCCGGTATTTTCACGAATCCACCGACACCATTTACGAATGCTTATGCCTGTACGTTCAATAGTCCGACGAACACGACATTGACATTGAAGTCAGCTGACGTTGGTTCTTCACCCGGTCCGAACTATTATTATTTCAATGGAGTGGAGTGGAAGAATACGACCGGTGCGGTAGCGAACGTGTCTTTCAACTGGACGTACAATACATTAGATACAGACCCATTTTGGGATATATTTGTACGCCTGATAGGTACCGATGCTAACAACTTTTCGAATAACAATTTTGGAAATCAGTTAGCCAACTGGACCCAAATCAGTAATACCGCTGGGCTTAATACGCAGAGCGGTACACAAATGTTAGCTATTCCGCCGGCAGGACATTTAGCCTTAGCAGCCTTCACACAGGATGCAGGAGGAGGACCTTGTACAGTAGTGATATCAAATATGGTGGTATCCGCGATATTGCCATCGGTACCGGTACAGACGCAAGGATTACCAAGTGGAGGAACGTTTCCGATCGGAACGACACACAACTGTTACCAGGTGACCGCCAATAATGCTGCGGGAGTGCCGGTGACGTCGTCTTGTTGCTTTAATGTTAATGTAGCGGAATATCCAAATCCGACATCGACCCTGGCGTGCAATGACAACGTACAGGTATCGGTGAATAATGATTGTGAAGCCTATGTGTCCACGGACATGATCCTGGAAGGCGGACCATATCATTGTTATGATGATTACTATGTAACGATCCAGGGATATGGATCCGGCTACGGAGGGGTAACCATTGACAATGGAGCAATCGGCCATACCTTATATGTAACGATCCTGGATCCGGATACCGGCAACAGTTGCTGGGGAACGATCAGTGTAGAAGATAAGATACCGCCGACGATTGAATGCCGGGACGTGACCATCATGTGTGGATCACAATTACCGAATGTACCGGCACCGCCCCTGGTAGGTCCACAAGAGCAGTGTATCACAGGGCTGAATGATTTACTTGACATCAACACCATTGACTATAATTTTGATTATAGTTACCTGCCACCAACACCAACGTTGGATGTGGATTGCCGGATTTTCATAGATGACCATACCTGGTTGCCGGATATTAATATTCAGGTTATTGCACCTTCAGGTTTTACACAAAGTATCTTCCAGCTGACCGGATGTTTCGGAGCGGAATACCCCATCAACTGCGTATTTGATGATGAAGGAACATCAGGTCTTACGCAGTGTGTGGATTTGAATAAGGGTCCATTAAACTGTTTCAATACAACGCCAGAACAAAGACTTCAGCCGCTGATTTTACCAGGTGTACAAGCACCAGTGCTGACCAACCTGGATGGCGAGCAAGCCTCAGGTCTATGGAAAGTCAGGATCAGTGATAATGCCGCTGGAGATGACGGTCATATCAAGGAAGTAGGTCTGGCCATTACGGTGAACCTGCCCCAGGTAGATCCTACCGATAACTGCGGTAATGTTACGGTCACCCATACGGATACCCAATCAGGAGATCCATGCGAAGGGCTGATTGTTACCCGTCACTGGGTAGCGACCGATGGCAGTGGTAATACGGCAGCCTGCGACCAGCATATCACGGTACAACCGTTAGTACTGGACAGTGTAGTATGTCCGCCAGCGTATATAGGACATTGTGGTGAATCGTCAGATCCGGCCCACACCGGATGGCCGACAGTAAATGGTAATCCAATAACAGACGAACAAAATGTATGTAACATATTTGTAGGCTATTGGGATCACCCATTGAATGATTGCGGAAACGGCGAGAAGATCGTTCGTACCTGGACGATATTAGACTGGTGTACCCAGACTACATTAGAGTGCATCCAGGTGATCAAATTGTCAGATGATCAGGCGCCGGTGCTGACCTGCCCGAGTGATTTCCAGGTGGGAACTGATTTCTGGTATTGCTATGCCAATGTCAGTGTTCCGAAACCAGGTGTAGTCGATGCATGCGGATCAGCCTATACGCTGAGCCTGACCTCGACAGCAGGAACGGTAGTGAACTATGGTAACAATTATGTGATCAACCAACTGCCGTTAGGAACAGCCACCGTAACATGGCACGTGGTGGATGAGTGCGGAAACAGCAGTTCCTGCAGCTTCCATATCACCGTAGTAGACGATGTGGTACCGGTAGCGAATTGCGATGAGCATACGATTGTGTCTCTGACCAATGACGGGCCAAAGGGATTGACCCTGGTACCGGCATGGGTATTTGACGATGGTTCTTATGACAACTGCGGACCGGTAACGTTCCGGGTGCGTCGTATGGATAGCTGCATCGACTTCGACTGGACAACAGAAGGAGCGTGTGTAGATGATATACCAGGAGGTATACCACCGGTCAACAGCCGAGACCGGGGAACCGTAGATCGTCCCTGCGTACCATTTTCATGCTGCGATGTAGGAGCCGGACCGGTGATGATAGAACTGGAAGTAACGGATGCAGCAGGTAACCGTAACTATTGTATGGTACAAGCGACAGTACAGGATAAGATATCCCCCTTTGTGGAGTGTCCACCGAATATCATTGTGAGCTGTGATTTCTGGTTTAATGTACAGGAAGGCACGTTTGTCGATGCGAACGGAAACAATAACGGGAACCTGGATGAAGATCCGCTGAGCCCGGTATTCGGAAACATGTATGATGCGTTCCGCTACAATGACGATGAGAGTGTACGCCAGGACATTATTATCAATGATCCGGGAAGCGATATCCACCCACAACCTCACTTCTGGGGAATTGATGGATGGGCAGATGATAATTGCGAAGTAAACTTACAGGTGCGTGTACAGGTAATAGCCGATTGCAGTGGAGGAGATTTACCTGCGAATGCACCGGACGGAGCGGTTAAACTGATACAAAGAAGGTTCAGCGCCAGCGATGGCAATGACGGAGTAGCCCCGGGTACATGTACCCAACAGATATGGGTGGTGGATTACGATCCATTCTATATCACGGATAATACCTGTAACAACAACAACCCGAATGACGGTGTGATCTGGCCATGCGATGTACTGCTGACCAATTGTCCGGAAGATCTTGGAGATACAGGAGAGCCGACCGTATTTGATGATGCATGCAGCCTGGTAGGAGTGACGTATTCGGATACGCGGTTTGACTTTGTGGATGGAGCATGCTTCAAGATTCTGCGGAAATGGTCGATCATCGACTGGTGCCAGTACAATTCACTGACAGGAGCAGGGTTGTGGTCTTATATCCAGGTGATCAAGGTTCATGACAACATGGGTCCTGCGTTCACGGATTGCCCGACCGGCCCGGTTACGTTGTGTGTAGCAGACGAGGGAGTATCACTGCCGGATAACAACCAGGCCTTCCTGGGAGAAGAGAACCCACTGGCCTCTTCGTGCAGTGTACATCTGAACCTGCACAAGAAAGTACACGAGACGTGTTCTGACATTGTGAACTATGATGTGAAGTTGTATCTGAATAACGGAGATGAGTTTATCTACCTGAAGACAACCTCGACGGTACCGGTAGACTCAAACAATGATGCTGACCTGAGTTTTGATACTCGTCAGAATCCATCACAATCGATCCGTCTGAATGGAATTCCCTACAACAGCCAATTCTGCGGCGACTATCACAGGATTCTGTGGAGTGCCGAAGATGGATGTGGAAACTGGAGCCATTGCGAGTACCTGATCCGTCTGGAAGACTGCAAGCAGCCCTCCCCGGTATGTATCAATGGATTGAGCACGGTAGTAATGCCGGTAGGTGGCCAGGTAACGGTATGGGCTAAGGACTTCAATGCATCGAGTTTTGATGATTGTACACCGGAAGCCGAACTGTTATACAGCTTTAGCGGAACATCCTATCAGCCAAGCTATACTTATACCTGTGACAACGTACCGGCCTTTGGTACGGAGTTGAGCGTACAGATCTGGGTAGCCGACGGCGGAACAGATGATAACTGCAACGGACAGATCAGTTGGGGTGAGCGCAATAAGGATTATTGCACCACGACGATCGTGATTACGGATAATTCAGGCGTATGCCAGGATACCTCAGGCAGCATCCTGGCGGGAGAGATCCTGACAGAAGATGTTCAGTCTGTTGAATTGGTCAATGTGAACCTGAACAGCCCGGGGCACGTATTCCCGACCTTCATTACGACGCAGAATGGACAATTCAACTTCAATCATATCATAGTACCGGCAGATTGCGAGGTAACGGCAGAGCGTGATGATCAGCACAGAAATGGGGTGTCCACCCTTGACCTGGTGAGGATTCAGAAACACCTGTTGGGTATCGAGCCACTGACCAGTCCATATGACCTGATTGCAGCGGATGCCAACAACAGCCAGAGCGTAAGTGCCATTGACCTGGTAGAATTACGTAAACTGATCCTGGGTATCTACACCAAGCTACCGAACAACAAGAGCTGGAGATTTGTAGATAAGAACTTCCAGTTTGCAGATCCTACCCATCCATGGCCATTTAGTGAGGCTATCAACATCTCCAATATGAGTGGCAACCAGATGAACGAGGATTTTGTAGCTGTGAAAGTGGGTGATGTGAACAATACGGTACAGGCGAATGCCCAACAGGTTCGTCCACGTAATGGAAACGGTATAGTACACTTTGTAGCAGATGACCGGATGGTGAACAAGGGAGAGATGGTAGACCTGGCAGTGAAGTCAAGTGACTTTACGTCCATCGAAGGATACCAGTTTACCCTGACCACCCAAGGTCTGGAGTTCCTGGGCATCGAAGGAGGCGTCGCAAATATGAGTGATGAGAACATAGGTGCATTCGGGGATATGCTGACCGCCAGCTGGCATAAAGTGGGAGGAGTAAGCGCAACATCAAATGATGTATTGTTTACCCTTCACTTCCAGGCAAGCAATGCGGGCCGTTTAAGTGAGATGGTAAACCTGAACTCGAAAGAGACCCAGGCTGAAGCCTATAATACATCAGATGACATCAAGGATCTTAAGCTGAGTTTCCGTGGATCTGAGAATGAAGCTGAGTTCGCACTGTATCAGAACGAACCCAACCCATTCAAAGACAATACGGTGATAGGTTATGATGTACCTCAATCAGGTCCGGTTACATTGACCGTATTTGATGTAACAGGAAAGATCCTGGTCGTGAAGAACCAGGATGCGGTTAAGGGTTACAATACCATAACGGTGAGCGGCAAGGATCTGCCTGCAGTAGGAGTCATGTACTACAGACTTGATGCTAGCGAGTACAGTGCGACGAAGAAGATGGTGATCATCGAATAATCGCAAGAGTTAGCAACGGGTTTATAGAAATATAAATCGGTTTTTGGGATGGCCTCTCTCCATTTAGTTGGAGAGAGGCTTTTCTCTTTTGGGAGAGCTAACCATTAACCTTTTTTCATTTTGGTGTTTGATAGGTTATTGGTGAAGTAGTGATAAGGGAACCTGCGGCTAAATGATTTCGGATGTCCGGTAGCTTAAACTAAAATGGTTTCTTCCGCCTTTGCTATAATGACTGAAGAAATATCTATGACCTGCAATGGCAACTTGACCTTAAACAGTCAGAGAATGTTGAAGGGGAAAAGGTTTTGATCAGGAATCACATTGTTCATGAAGTAGAGTTTGAGAAAAACTAAACAGCCCGGATGCTGAAAAAGAAAAGCAGATAAGAGGCACCCCTTTACTTATTACCAGGCTCATCTGCATGTTCAGGATTAAAAAAGTTGGAGAAGTACCGGTCAGATCAAGGGGAAGAATGGTCAGATATCCCGGAGAGCTCACCACCAAAAGTTACCATCGTCAACTTTAGAGTCAGATCTTTAGAAGACATAGCTAAAGTTAAATCCGTTTACCTTTTTTATTCCGGGTTGAGCGGATGGAGACAGGGCCGGGGAGGCCTTATAGCTGTGGAAGCTAAATTATCCCTGTCAAAATAATGATCTGAGTATACACTTACGGCAAAGCAATACGCAGGAATGCCATTCGATTGAAGGAATGTTTATTGAAAGGAATATTTTGCTTTCGGAAAGAAGAGGATAGAGCTACTCGACTTTAAGCCATTCTGGCAAGACATTGAATTTCTTCAATTCCGATGTAGCATCCAACCAGTATTTTTTATACTCATTTTCCAGGTCGCCATAGGTCCTGGGACTTTTTACGAAGGGTTGCAACTGGACAGCTCCTGGTATTTCTTTATCATCTAATACTTTCTTCCTTTCCTGGCAATAGACGATCTTGCCTTTGTCCAGGTAAAGGACCATTTCACTGGCACTCCTTTCATCTTTGTTTTTGATATACGTGCGCAATCTGAATGATATTAACTCACCATCATAAATGAAGAAATAAGGCCAAATAATATTTGAATCGGGGTGCATGTTCATCGAAACCTTTCCCATATGTTCATCCAAAAAAAGGTAGCCAATACTGTCTGTAGGATTGTATAAGGCATAAGGAATTTTCTTGGAGAACACCCGTTTTCGGCTAATCACATCATTGATGAGCCTTGTCACGGAATCAATATGATTCTTTTTTAACGAATCAAAGACAATCGGGGCCTCCTTGTTGATTGGGGCAGGGGCACTGCTGTGACTGGAACAGGACTGGATGACTAGGGCGGAGCCAAAAAGGACGATAAGCAATATGCCTGGGAATCTGATGGAATGCATGAATCTGTATTTTAAACGATGCCTGCAAATTTACCCTCCTTTCTGGTATATATGGGTGACGCTTGCTCAAAAGAAGCCAAAACGCACCATCCAGTGGTTAAGAAAAACCATTTCCATTCCCTGATTGCGATAAAAGCCCTGTTTGGTAAAAGGGCGACAGGTAGGATTTATCAATCAGCTAGGCCATGGGCAAATTACCCAATAAAATGACTTAAAATATTGATATACAGATATATAAAAGTTACGTTAAATAATATATGTTAAAGAAATATTCGAAAAATATTCATAAAGGTCTTGACACAATCAACATATTATATATATTTGTAATGTGTATTAAGTTAATTTACTGATAATATCAATTTAATAAAAATCATAATATGTAAATAAGTCCCATCCCAAGACAGGCTCCCAAGGCAGTACGAACGATTGATGAACCCAAATAGTCTCTTATGAAACAACTAATTACCGCTGGTAAGAGTGGAATTTCTTTGGTTTTCCGCCTGGTCTGGGTAACTATCCTGTTGCTGACCTCATTAAAGGGAAGCAGTCAAGGATGCGTAATGTCCTGTCCACCCAATGATCCTCCGGTCCAAATCAGTTTACCCTCCTCTTGTACTGATATATTAACGTATGGTGAGATAGGGGTGGTCCTCCAAAACTGCTCCGGACCTGTCTCGGTCGATATCATCGTGAATGGAAATTCTACCGGGGACGTTATTGATTCCAGCATGATAGGGGGAACCTTTATGGTTATCGTTACTGACGAAGCCTCCGGGCAATCCTGCATGACCATGATAAAAGTAGTGGACAAGCAAGCCCCAATCCTGGTTTGTCCGATGGATGTTACGCTGGATTGTACCACAGATCTTTCCGAATATTCAGGTTTGGCTCCCGAGGATATATCCGATTGCTCTCATACCCAGGTTTTCATTGAGGATTCGGCCCTGTTTACTTCGAATTGCCCAGGATCCATCATCTCCAAGTATATAAGGAAGTACATAGTCGTAGATGATTATTTCAATGCGGACACTTGCATTCAGATGATTTCCCTGGCTAAGGCAAACCTGGAAGATGTTGAGTTTCCTCCGGATTTAACTGGCCTGGATGCTTTTGCCTGTTTCCCTTTACCCGATATTTCGCCTGAAATCACCGGATATCCAAGTGTAAATGGTAACGATATTGTCAATGGCGTGTTTTGTAATCTTTCCGCCACCTATTCGGATGCCACGGTTCCTATTTGCTCCGGCTCTTATAAAGTATTCAGAACCTGGACTGTAATTGATTGGTGCGACAATAATCAATCATCTACTCAATTGCAGGTGATTGAAGTGCTGGATCAAACGCCCCCTGTGGTCACCGCACCTGCAGATTTTACAACGTCCACCTCCGCCCAAACCTGCAGCGCTGATGTGATGATGCCGCCAGCCCAGATTGACGAGGATTGTTCTTCCGGAATTTCAGTTAGGATGACGACACCGTTTGGAACTATCTTTTCCAATGGTGGAGTTGTTTCTGGACTTCCGGTTGGAGTCCATCGAATTATTTATATAGCCGACTCGGATTGTCAGCTGGAAGGAAAAGATACGACCTATGTCACCGTTCAGGACCTTCAGCCTCCAGTGCCTATTTGCAATCAGGCGTTGACCGTTCCACTCGATAATTTTGGATTGACAGTTATTCCGGCCTACATTTTTAATGCCGCCAGTTATGACAATTGTGGTAGCGTTTATTTTAAAGTAAAAAGAATGACCGCCCCAGCGGGATATTCCTGCACTGATCCGCAAAATCCGAACTATATGTTTGATGACCTGGTTCAGTTCTGCTGTGAAGATATAGCGGCAAGCCCGATTATGGTGGTCATGAGAGTCTATGATATATCTCCGGTGGCGGGGCCCGTGAGTGATACCTATCTACAGGGACATTTTAATGATTGCATGGTCACTGTTGCCGTTCAGGATAAACTGCCTCCTCAGATCATTTGTCCTTCGGATCTAACTATAAGTTGCCAATTTCCGTTCACACCTCAAAACCTGGATGTTTTTGGTAAAGTTGTATTAAGCGAAGGGGAAAGGCAACAGATTTGTATAGATGATCCGGGTGTGCCGGGTAATCCTGGACTACAGTGCATCGGTCTTGATGGGTTAGCGACTGACAATTGCCATGTCACCGTAACCTCTGACGCGGTTATCAATATTAATAATTGCGGCGTGGGCGCTATCACCAGAACGTTTACAGCTACTGATGACGGGGGATTAACGTCCACTTGCGTCCAGACCATTTCCGTTATCAATTACGATCCTTTTTCATTGGCGGATATCACCTGGCCTTCAGACTTCACCACGTACAATATTTGTGAAGTGGATCTGCTTGATCCCGAAGATCTCAATCCTCCCTACAATGAACCAGTTTTGAATGATGGACCCTGTGACCTGACCGCCTTTACTTATACTGATGATGTGTTTGATTTCTCGAACAATGATCAGGCCTGTTTTAAAATACTCAGGACATGGAAAGTGATTGACTGGTGTCAATACAGTCCGCCTTCATCAGGCCTTTGGACACACATTCAGGTCATTAAGGTGATGAATAATGTGCCGCCTACGTTGAGCCCCATAAATGATATCACCGAATGTTCCTTCGATCCGAATTGTGGCGGTTTGAGCCTGGACCTGGGAGCGCATGCAGAAGATGATTGTTCAAGTGCCAATTCCATTACCTGGAAATACTATATTGATCTCTTCAATAACCAGTCTTTCGATTACGTCTCCCCGGAAATTATAGGTGATACCATTTCTTTTTCCTTTGAGTTCCCCATTGGACAGCACCGGGTGTTATATTCAGTATGGGATCGCTGTGGAAATATTACAACGGCTGAACAACAAATTACTATTGAAAGCTGCAAACCACCCGTACCGGTATGCATAGACGGATTGAGTACCGACCTGATGGCCATGGATCTGAATGGGGATGGCGAACCGGATTGGGGTATGGTGGTTCTCCAGGCAGAAATGTTTAATGCCAGTAGTTACCAATCGTGTGGTAATCCAATTACTTTTTCATTCAGTGAAGATACTACCGATGTGACCCGCACTTATACTTGTGATGACCTGGGTCCGAATGAAGTTGAACTCTGGGTAACCGACCAGAATGGACTATCAGATTTTTGTATTACAACAGTGGATATCCAGGACAATAATAGCATTTGTCCTCCCCAGCCTATTCAATCCGGCATTATTTCAGGTACGGTATCGGTGCCGAATGCGGGCAAATTGGGCGGGGCCATGATTTACCTGGATGGCAGCAATCAGCCAGGAACACCCACCACAAACAATGGATATTTTGTATTTCCCTACATGGCCTTTGGAGGAACCTACACTGTTCGACCAGTTCGGGACGGTGATGACAGAAATGGAGTGACCACCCTGGACCTGGTGCAAATCCAGAAACATCTTTTGGGTATCAAAACATTTACTAATCCATATCAATATATTGCCGCGGATGCCAATAACAGTGAAAGCGTTACCGCTATTGATATAATTCAGTTAAGAAAACTTATCCTGGGCATTACCAACGAACTTCCCAATAATACGTCGTGGCGATTTATCGAGAAGTCCCACGTATTCCCTGATCCCAATAATCCCTGGTCAACCACGTGGCCGGAATCGTACATTATCTCCCCATTCGCCAGCAACATGAATAATGTTGATTTTGATGCCGTCAAGGTGGGTGATTTGAATTTAAATGCCAGTTTGCAGTTTGGAAATGGAGTCATACTGCCCCGGAATGAAAGAAAATGTACGTTGGAATATGATGTAGAGGCTGAAGCTGATAACGGGGTTTTCAAAGTTACCTTGTATTTACCCGAAGCGGAAAAATATGAAGCTCTTCAGCTGTCTATGGATTGGGATAAGCTTGGTTACGTATTGGTGGACTGGGCTCCTGGTGAGACTCTGTCTGCAGATGAAATCCATATGCCCGAGCATAACGGTGAAGTAGCCACCCTGGCTACGTTTACAACCAATGGATGGCCTGCCGGCAGCATGCCCTTGCTCACTATGTGGGTAAAAAGCAATACAGCCCAGCCTTATCCTTTTCAGCTGTACCTCAAGCCATCACCTACAACTCCACTAGCCTATGAAACCCATGGAGATGAGGAATTGAATGTGGAATTAACGGAGATGAATTCTTCAGTAGTGGGGTTGCAAAATATTCCGAATCCTTTCAGGGATATGACCACCATTATCATGCAGAGCAACAGGGAAGAAAATGCGGCGCTAAGTGTTTATGACTTAAGTGGGAGAGTTGTCCTTCAACGGGCGATTAGGCTGGAAGAAGGGGAGAACGAATTTGTGGTTCGGAAGTCCGAGCTCCGTGGTGCCGGTATTTATGGCTATGAAATAAAATCGAATTTTCAATATAGGACTAACAGAATGATAATAGTAGATTGATCTGGCGGGGATAATAATCATCCCCGCGATCAGTCTTTTACGCGATTTCCATTTTAAATACTAAAGCTTTGATCCGATCACGTTGCGGCTGCGTGACCCGGCTGCCCGAATACTGCCCGCAATATTCACAATGTTAATTATTTAGTGATGAAAACACTGCCAATTACAACACTTGTAAAAAGTAAGCTGAATTTGATCAGTCACCTGATCACTGGTGCCATTTTGTTTGGTCTTTATTCCTCCAGTTTTGGGGCACCAGAGGATTGGATGTCCCAAATACAAAATAAGGATAGCCATGTGTGGGAAACTGCAGATGCAATGGCGTTCGGAAATAAGGAGATCATATATGCAGACCATAGCCCGGTGGCCTTGAGTTGTCTTCCTTTTGTCAATGTCTCTCTCGGCCAGCAAGGATATGCGTTGATCACCCCATTGATGTTGGTCAATGCACCTCAATATCCGGCATATCAATACACGGTGGATATCATGGGACCGTTGACGAATACCGTGTACTGTGAGCAAATAGGGCAGGACCTTATGGTCGTGGTGACGGAGTTGCCGACAGGAAATAGTTGTATGTCCACCATTCATGTTGAAGATAAGTTGAAACCTCTTTTCAGCTGTACACCTGATACATTCCCTTGTAACGTGGTTATTGCTGATATTGATTTTTATAGCACGGTGGAAGTTCAGGATAACTGCGATCCTGATCCGGAGTTGTGGTATTCTTATGTTATTCAACCCTTGCCTTGTAACCAGTATGGATTTACAGCTCAAGTGTTGGTCAACTGGACAGCCACTGATGCATCAGGGAACAGCAGCACTTGCCAGGATATCATCTATCTGAAGAAGCCTTCCCTGGGACAAATCGTTTTTCCGCCAAATATTTCCGTGAGTTGCAGCAATCCAAATATTGACCCATCCATCACCGGAGTACCGACTTTTAATGGGGAGCCCGTAGATTATGCCTGCCAATTAACTGTATGGTACAATGATGTCTGGATTCCCATGTGCAGTGGAGCGCATAAAGTCAAGCGAACCTGGACCATTATGGACTGGTGCAACAGTGGTGTAATTAATCATGTACAGGAAATCCTGATTATAGACAGCACACCTCCGGTATTGACGTGTCCGGCAAGCATCACCATTAATACGAACCAGGCATTGTGCACAGCCAAATATACTTTGCCGCCGGTACAGGTGACGGACAATTGTGCCAATCCGAGTGATATTGATATTGATTTTTTCGTTGGGGGAATTCCGGGCATATATTCCACCGGCCAAATGGTAACGTTGCCACTGGGCGTAACCGCCATCAACGTCAGGGCTACAGATCCTTGCGGTAATTCTTCCATGTGTCAATATACTGTTACCGTTAAAGATAACCTGGGACCGGTCATCATATGTCCTCCTAATGTTACTGTAGATTGCAATGCAAGTACTGCACCTTCGGCTACAGGTACGGCGACCGCAACGGATTATTGCGACCCGACACCAACCATTACATATAATGATGTGACGATGGCTACTGCAGGTTGTGCAGTAGGGTATAAAATTAACAGAACCTGGATGGCCGTGGATAACAGCGGCAATATCAGCATGTGTGTACAAATGATCACTTTGACAGATAATACGCCTCCAGTCATTTCTTGTCCAGCGAATGTGACCATTACTTGCACAGCCAGTACAGCCCCGGCCAATACCGGGAGCGCAACGGCCAGTGATCACTGTGATGCATCTCCAATTGTATCCTTCAATGATACAACAACAGGAGGTTCCTGTCCGGAGGAATTAACCATTCACCGAACCTGGATAGCCACCGACGCTTGCGGGAATTCCAGTACCTGCCTGCAGAATATATTTGTCATTGACAACACGCCGCCACTTATTACCTGTCCTCCTGATCTGACCATTGAATGTTCTGCCGATTCGGATCCTTCCAGTACCGGTAGCGCCACCGCAACCGATAATTGTGATGCAACACCTACCTTATCGTATTCGGATATTACCACTGCCGGAGGACCTCAGACATTTATAATCAACAGGACATGGGTCGCTACTGATGACTGTGGAAATTCAAGTACCTGTATTCAACTTATTCTGGTCCATGACGCTACTCCACCTGTCATTACATGTCCGGATGACATTGCTATTGAATGTTCAGAGAGTATATTGCCTTTTAATACCGGCACGGCTACCGCTACAGACAATTGTGACCCGGCTGTCGCCATAACCCATGATGATAACATCACGGGTGGTGCTTGTCCACAGGAGGAAACCATAACCAGGATCTGGACTGCCACGGATGCCTGTGGGAACACCAGTACGTGTGAGCAGACTATTTTCGTAAATGATCATACTGCGCCTGAAATAACTTGTCCTTCCGATATCACCATATTATGCACGGACGACTCCACACCTGCCACTACGGGAACGGCAACGGCCACAGACAATTGTGATCCGGCGGTGACCATAACTTTCACCAGTGCATTTGCTCCCGGGATTTGTCCGCAAGAGGGAACCATCACCCGAACCTGGACAGCTGTGGATGACTGTGGCAATTCATCATCCTGCACTCAATTGATATTCGTTGATGACAATCAAGGTCCGATCATTACTTGTCCATCGAATACAACGATCAACTGCGGGGAAAACACTTTGCCTGTCAATACAGGTACGGCAACGGCCACCGATAATTGTACGGGAAATCCAATCATCGGCTTCAGCGATGTCTCTATAGCTGGATTGTGTCCCCAGGCTGGGACTATCACCCGGACCTGGACCGCTCAAGATGGCTGCGGAAATTCTAATTCATGTGTTCAGACCATCGTCATAATAGATAACCAGGCTCCGGACATTACCTGTCCATCGAATGTGACCATTCAGTGTGCTGAAGGCACGTTGCCTGCTACTACAGGTACGGCAACGGCCACTGATAATTGTACAGCGAATCCGATAGTCGGCTTCAGCGACGTTACTATTGCCGGCTCGTGTCCACAATCCTACAATATTACCAGGACGTGGACTGCTCAGGATGGTTGTGGAAACTCAAGTTCGTGTACCCAATTCATATCCGTTTTGGACACCAATGCTCCTGTAATTACTTGTCCGGATGATGTCAATCTTCAATGCGGTGACAGTACTTTACCTGATAACACAGGAACCGCAACTGCAATCGATGGTTGTGATCAAGACCCCATCATCAGCTTTTCTGATGTGATTACGGGCGGTGGATGCCCGGCTTCCTCTGCCATTACCCGTACATGGACTGCTGAGGATCATTGTGGCAATTCCAGTACATGTGTTCAGTTAATTTTTATAGACGATAGTTCTGCACCCTCTATTACCTGCCCCCAGGACGTGACCTTATCCTGTAATGATGATACCAGCCCTGAAAATACAGGAACAGCGACGGCGGTTGATAACTGCGATGCGAACCCTTCCATCACTTTTTCTGATGTTCAATCGGGAGGAAGCTGTCCGGAGGATCATACCATCACCAGAACCTGGGTGGCCACTGATGAATGTGGCAATTCCAGTACATGCAATCAAATAATTTTAGTTCAGGACAACCAGGCTCCAGCCGTATCCTGCCCGGCAAATATGACGGTAGAATGTACTGCTTCAACGGCTCCTGCCAATACGGGAACTGCATCCGCTACCGATGTTTGTGATGCTAATCCCGCCGTAACATTTAGTGATGCTACCATAGGTACATCTTGCCCTAATGTTTACACTATCAACCGGACATGGAGCGCCACAGACGCTTGTGGAAATGTGGGTACCTGTCTGCAGGTGATCAATGTAGATGATACGACCGCTCCGGTTTGTTCAGCTATGGATATAACTGTAGCCCTGGGAGGTAATGGAATGGTTGTCATCCAGGGTTCGGATGTGGACAATGGATCCAGTGACAGCTGTGGTCCGGTAACGTTGGACGTAACGCCGAATACATTCGACTGTACAAACATTGGAGTTAACCCCGTGATACTGACTGTTACCGATTGTTCTGGTAACACTTCGACATGTTCTGCTAATGTTACCATAAATGATAATGGTGGTTTGCAAGCCAGCTGTCAAAACGTAACCATATTCCTGGACGCTAATGGAATTGCCATGGTCACCCCTCAGCAGGTAGATAATGGATCAGGAGGCGGATGTAACAGTGGGAACCTGACTTTTGATTTGTCGCAAACCACATTCGACTGCGGTGACACAGGTCCGAATATTGTTACTCTTACGGTTACCGATCAAAATGGTAATACGGCAACTTGTACAGCCATCATTACTGTGATTGACAATATGCCTCCTTCTATTACCTGTCCAGCCAATCTTACAGTCCAATGCCAAAATGTTTCCAATCCGGACAATACTTCTCAATTTGGAAATGCCACGGGAGATGATAATTGTGGTACTCCGGCGATTACAGAGACGCATGTGTTGAATCTTAGTGCCTGTAATGTTGGAACTATATTGAGGACTTTTACCGCAACCGATGCTTCCGGTAATACTGCTACCTGTACACAAATGGTGACCATCACCAATACCAATCCACTGGGTGCCGGAGACATAACCTGGCCCACTTCACCTTTGAGCGTTAATATTTGCAACTCCACCGATCCACCTGCTACCGGTATTCCGGTGATCAATCCACAGGCCCTACAATGTGCTAATGTGGTTGTCAGTCATACGGATGTGGTGCAGATGTTTATCGACAATAATCCAAATACGCCATGCAAAGTAATTACCCGTACATGGACCGTTACCGATCTATGTCAGCAAAATGCCACTTTCACTTTTGTGCAGACCATCAATGTGCAGGATCCGACGCCGCCGTTATTCACCAATATTAACGATATGACCAAGACGGCTAATGCAAACTGTGTGGCATTCTTTACCCTCATAGCCAATGCTACAGATTGTTCTGGAGTTACGATTACTAATAATTCGCCTTACGGAGCCACCAGTGGAGCGAATGCCAGTGGAAATTATCCTGTTGGTGTTACGACCGTCATTTTTACGGCTACCGACGGATGTGGGAATATTTCTACTATGGATGTCGTACTGACGGTAATCGATTTGAACCCGACTCAATTTATGTGCGAGAAAATTGTTCGGCAATTGCCACCGGAAACTGAAATTACTATTTCAGCGAAGCAATTTGTGACGATCATTCCCGGCGGATGTTCTAATGGAAATGATTTCGCTTATAGTTATTCGAATACGTTGCCTTTTGACTCGCTGCGCACGTATGATTGTGGTGATGTAGGTGTACAGACCTTCCCGCTTTACTTCTGGACAGCAGATGGAAGCATGCTGGTCGACAGTTGTAATACGGCGGATCTTGAAATTGATGACCCCAATGATTACTGTATGGATGGATTAGCAGTGACCGGAAATGTCAGAAATGAGGAAGGATACCCGATCAGTGATGTGGAAGTCAGCATCATGAATGCACCCATGACACCGGATACTACGGATGGGAAAGGAAATTATATTATTCATGGCTTGGCTGAAAATAGTAGTTATGCCCTGGCTCCATATAGTGACAGGAATCCTAAAGAAGGGGTATCCACACTTGACCTGGTGCTGATCCAGAAGCATTTGCTTGGCAAGGCCAAACTGAACTCGCCTTATAAGTTAATTGCCGCGGATGCCAACAAGAGTGGTGTTATTACTGCTTTAGATCTGCTGGAGATCCGGAAGTTAATTCTGGGGATCACCAACAAGTTCCAGAATAATACGTCCTGGAGGTTTGTTGACAAGTTGTATCAATTCCCGGATCCATATAATCCATTCAACCCTGGATTCCCGGAATCCGTATGGCTGGACAGTCTACAGGAACAAATGAATTTTGTCAATTTCATTGGTATTAAAGTCGGAGACGTAAATGGTTCCTTCTTCGCGACGAAGGCAAATGGAGAGAAAATTGAATCCCGGTCGGCGGAAGACTATGAAATGACTTCCCTGGTAGTTAGCGATGGAACGGATCATCCCGAAAAATGGGAAATTCGGGCCGAGCCAAACCAGCGAGGAATTGACGGTTTTCAGTTCAGTCTTGCGGTAGGACCATTGACTAATGAGGAATTGAAAGAAATCTGTTCGGATGTACTACCTGCAGATGAATGGTATTATGATCCGGGTACCATGACGATTAATGTAAGTTGGAGTCCGGTGGACCAGGAGGATTTATCCGGGAAGCTGATCCTATGTGGTCCAATAACGGCGTGGGTAAGGGATGTAATGAGCCTGGATGATAACATCATGACTTCAGAAGCTTACCAATTCAATGGTGATGAGGTTCAAATCCGGCCGGTCAAACTGACCACCTTGCCATCAGAACATAGTGAGGACCAGGAGTACCACTTATACCAGAATATTCCCAATCCATTCAATGAAGGAACGATCATCAGGTTTTCCTTGCCAAAGGATGAGCAGGTTCATCTGATCGTTCATGATATTACGGGAAGAAAAGTAGTTGACAAAAGGGTAGATGGTCATTCCGGCCTGAATGACGTAAATATCCGGAGCCAGGAGCTTGGTGCCCAGGGAGTCTACTATTATACGCTACAAACGCTCAATGCCAGTTTAACCCGCAAAATGAGCTATACAACCTATTAGTTTTAGAGACTTTGGACCTCACAATTGGTCCTTAGACGTTACTGTTTGGGAAATCCCCTCCGTTCGTGAGGGGATTTTTTTGTGTATTGATTATAAATGTTTTATAATATATAATATTTAAATTATGTAAATTACTTATAATTAGTTTATTATAAATAATAATATTATTTAATGTAAAAAATACCATATTTGGGGTACAACCACGTATTATCACTAATCTATATTTGTAGAAGCATTAAAGATTTTCATCATCTATTAAGTGCTGATTTTAGACCACAAACAGGTAACGAATTATTCTATATCTCTTTTAGGATAATTTCGGACACCCTGAGACCTGACCTTCCAGAAGATAATAAAGCCTATTAGGGCGGCTTGCAGACTACGGCCAGCTTCCCGGATCACACAATTGCTATTGCCAGAGATGTACAGCCTTTAGCGGTACTCTTTCAATATAGGCTTATTAATTTTTTTAACTAAAACTAAGATCTCATGAAGAAAACGGACATTTCTGTTTCTCTCAGGGATGGTGTGCGTAAACGTCTCAAACAGTATTCAAGACTTTTGTCCCTATCCCTGTCAGCGAGCTTACTACTTCTGACTCTCCTTTGGCAAGTCCCTGCATTTAGCCAGGGCAATTGCTCGCTAGGTTGCCATGGAGCGCAGGTATCCCTTGGATTAGATTGCACCGCGCAGGTGACCGTATCTATGATAGCCGATACCAGCCAATGCACGAACGGTGATTTCACCGTTTATGTAATTACATTGAGCGGTGATACACTGCCCGATGCCACAGTTACCGGGGCTGAGATTGGGAAGACCCTGATAGCCAGTGTTTATGACAACAACTCAGGAAATAGCTGTTGGTCATATATTACCGTTCAGGATAAACTGCCTCCGGTGATGGACTGCCAGTGTACACCAGTTGGTCATATTAACGGAGCACTGACAGTGAGCGACCCATCCACGGCTTTAGATGATGCCTGCCTTCAGTTTGCACCGTTGTTTCTGACTCCCCTCCCCGGAATCCATTATTATGATGAATGGAATTTCCGGATTGCTGTTGCCGGGATGTATACATTTACTTTTCAAGGCTCTCTCAGTGATGCCTTAGGCGCCATTTATAATGCGAATTTTGATCCTAATAATGTTTGTGTTAATTTATTAGGTGGTGATGATGATTCCGGAAACAACCTGGATCCAAATATTGTAATCCAGCTCAACATGGTGCCTGGAAACTACATATTATTGACTTCCACATGGGATGCAAATAATACCGGTGTCTATTCCTGGTGGATTACTGGTCCGGGGGATGTATTCAATGCTGAAGAGGATTGCTTCAGGCGCTGTACTGATATAGATATCATGCACCCGATACCTCAGGTGATTGATAATTGTTCAGACAGTGCCCAGGCTATATTGATCAACGAGTCCATTCAGGTTCTATGTGATCCACACTTTGTTAAAAAGCTTACGCGTTGGTGGACGGCTACCGATGGACATGGCAATCATGCCGACACGTGCAAGCAGGTCTTTTATCTGGAGCGTATCAATTTTGCTGATGTTGATTGGCCTGATTCTGCTACTGTATCCTTAGGAAATCCATTCATTTGCGATGCAAATTTCACTGACGTGGATGGTGATGGTATCCCCGATGCTGTTCCTGTGGAAGATGGTGGTGCGGGTGTGCCAACTATAAATGGGGTTCCCATTTACCCGGATTTCATGTTCTATTGTAATTCAAGCGTCTGGTATCAGGATGTGCCCATTCATAATCCAAACAGTTGCGTCCATAAAGTGATGCGGGTTTGGACCTTGAATGAATGGCATTGCCAGGGTGAACGGGATACCTTATATTCCCAGTTGATCGAAGTCGTAGACAATCAGGGACCGACCATTATCTGTCCTCCCGGTTTCTCCCATACTACTACAGGTAGCCAATGCACAGCTAGCATCTGGATTCCTTCAGCTACTGTCTATGATAATTGTAGTGTCGTTAATAGTGTAACGGTTGCCTACCCCGGTGGGTTTAAATCGCAAAATGGTCTTTTCTATGCTGACTTACCTGTGGGTAATAATATCATCACCTACACGGCATATGATAAATGCTACAATTCATCGCAATGTACAATGACTATCGTGGTGGAGGACGATACGCCTCCGGTAGCCATATGTGATGCTCATACCGTAGTATCCCTCACGCTTGGTGGACCTCACGGATTGACCCTGGTTCCGGCTGAAGTATTTGATGACGGAAGTTATGACGCCTGCGGTCCCGTAACGTTCAGGGCCTGGAGAATGGATTCCTGTATCGATTTCGACTGGACAACAGAAGGGGCGGGCGAGGACCAAACTCCTGATACTTATGTGAATAGTCGTGACATGGGCTTAGTGCCCAGAACCAAAGTACCTTTTGCCTGTTGTGATGCCGGAAATAATTCAATTATGGTGGTGTTAGAAGTAACTGATGCTTCAGGAAATTCAAACACCTGTATGGTTGAAGTGCAGGTTCAGGATAAAATCAAGCCGCACATTACCTGCCCGAGCGATATCACGATCAGCTGCGATTATCCGCTGAATATTGACAACCTCACTGCCTTTGGGAATGTGGTCTTTGATCAGCATAATGTTCAGACCTGGTGCATTTACGATCCTACCAATCCCCATTCGAATCAAAACGGATTTGTTTGTGGAACGGATGGTATCGCTACCGATAATTGTGATGTAACCGTTCGGGTGACCAACGAGACTTTCATCAACAATTGTGGTATTGGATACATCAGGCGTATCTGGACAGCTCTTGACGCCATCGGGTCAGATTCCTGCATCCAGTATATTTATGTGCAGAATTTCCATCCGATCACTACGGACAATATTACCTGGCCTGACGATTTCCATGGTCTTGAGTGTGCTATAGGAACTGATCCGGAAGATTTATATCCTCCCTATGACAGACCTATTGTAAATGAAGATCAGTGCGATCTGATTGGTATCACCTATACGGATTTATTATTCCCCATTGTTCAGGGTGCATGTTTCAAGATATTGCGTACCTGGAAGATCATTGACTGGTGTCTGTATGAGACCTATGGCGGCATTGTAGAAAACGTCAACTACTGGGAACATACCCAGGTGTTGAAGGTGATTAATCAATACGGGCCTGTTTTCACCACGGATCAGCCGCAGATTGATGAGTGTAATAACTTCGATTGTGGAGGATTGTACCTAGAACTGATCCAGCAGGCTGAAGATGATTGTACGCCGGGAGAGCAATTGCAATGGAGCTATGCTGTTGACCTGAACAATAATCAAACTATTGATATGGGTCCGTTCAACGGATTAGGTGATGTGATTGATGCCTCTGCTATCTATCCGCTTGGCCATCACAGGATTATTTATTCCTTTGAAGACCGTTGCGGTAACCGCACAGTTCGTGAGCAGCTCATTAATCTGAGCTCCTGCAAAGCACCTGTTCCGGTTTGTATACATGGATTATCAACAGACTTAGGTGATGCAGGCACGGTTACGGTATGGGCTACGGACTTCAACGCCAGTAGTTACCATCCATGTGGTGCTTACTTTACCTATTCACTGGCGCCTGACACTTCCGTTAAAAGCATCGTGTTGGATTGTGAAGATGCTGCTTTGGACTCTGTTCCGGTTAATTTGTATGTGACTGATTTATTAGGAAACCAGGATTTCTGTCAGACCTACATCAAAGTGACCGATAACGAAGGCATTTGCCCACAAGGCGGAGGTCTGTTGGGTACCATTACCGGTAATGTAAGTACAGAAACATCCGATAATGTACTAAATGTTGAAGTACAAGTCAATGGTTCTAATTTGTTGCCGATCAATACCAATGGAAACGGAACATACACCTTCCCAGCCATGCAACCCGGAGGCACCTACGCTGTAGTTCCGGTTAAAAACAATGACTGGAAGAATGGGGTATCTACACTTGACCTGGTGGACATCCAGAAGCACTTACTAGGTATTACCACTCTGTCAAGCCCGTATAAGATGATCGCGGCTGACGCCAATAATTCGAAGAGTATCACAGCTATAGATCTTGTTGAATTGCGCAAGCTGATTCTGGGGATTTATGCTGAGTTACCTTATAATTCCAGCTGGAGATTTGTGGACAAGGACTATGTATTTCCGGATGAATACAATCCCTGGAGCCAGGAATGGCCGGAAACACATGTTGTGAACCCATTAAACCAGGGTATGAACAACGCGAATTTCTATGGCATCAAAGTCGGAGATGTTAACAATACGGTCAAAGCGAATGCGAATAGCTTAGTCGCCCGCGGTTCAGGAGAAATACTTAAACTCGTGGTTGACGATCACACCCTCGCTTCCGGTGAAACCGTTGAAGTTCCGGTTTTTGCCGATCGGGAGGGATCCATTGAGGGTCTGCAGTTTAGTTTCGATCTCGGTGCAGGTCTTCAGTTTGTGGATGTGAAAGCCGGATTACTGGATGTATCGGTGGATAATTTTGGATGGATCAACAATAGTATTGTTACATCCAGCTGGAATAAAGCCCAGGGAGTGAAGATGGATCCAAAGCAACCTCTCTTTACGCTTATACTGAAAGCTGATCATTCTACCACTCTGAGTGAAGCCGTAACTTTAGTTACTGCACCTACACATCCTGAGGCGTATAACCTGGAAAGCGATATCCTGGATCTCGGACTCACGTTCCGGGGTGTGGAAACGACGTACACGTTTGAGTTGCTTCAGAATGAACCTAACCCATTTAACGGATCTACCCAGATAGGGTATGTGATACCGGAAAGCGGACAGGTTACACTGACATTATTTGATCTGACAGGACGAGAATTGTTCAAGCAAATCCTTAATGGTACTAAGGGCCTGAATAAAGTGGATGTCAGGAAGGATCAAATCGGAGCCCAGGGAGTTGTCTACTACCAGGTGCAATTCCAGGGATATACAGCTACGAAGAAGATGTTGATCCTCTAAAAGGGCAAACATTTTAGAATAAGAATTACTGTTTTTGGGATGGGACCCCTCTCCGCGCAAGTGGAGGGGGTTCTTTCTTTTAGATTGGTCCCGTCTGAATTATTTTAAAAAAGGAGTGCCTATCTTTGCGAACGGATGGGTAGGATCATGGGTTTTGATTTTGGATTGAGTCGAACGGGTGTTTCCGTTACTGATCCAATGCGGATCATTGTTACCGGGCTGGATACGGTGGAAACAAAGGATCTTATCTTATTTATCAAAGAATACGCGCAAAAAGAACAAATTGACGAATTTGTTGTTGGCTATCCTTTCCTGGAAGGGGAATGGGGAGATTCAAATTTCAAAACCAGGCTTGATAAATTTATTCAGGAATTAGGTAAAATGTTTCCTGGTATTAATGTTCATTTGCAGGATGAGCGATTTTCCTCTGTCCGTGCGAAAGAGATTATGTTGCAAGGCGGTAAAAGGAAAAGCCAACGACGAGATAAACGGCTATTGGATAAAACCAGCGCCATAGTTATACTTCAGGAATACTTGGGACATATATGATTTTACCTATTTATGCATATGGACAGGCGGTACTCAGGAAAAAAGCGTTACCGTTTCAGTCAGATTACCCGGAATTATCCTCTTTCATTGCTGATATGTTTGAAACGATGTATAGTGCGAAAGGCGTAGGTCTTGCCGCACCCCAGGTTGGAAAAAGCATTCGACTCTTTATCGTAGACACCCTTCAATTGAAAAAGACCAATGAGAAGACCGATGGAATCAAACGGACTTTTATCAATGCCCAGATGCTGGATGAAACCGGGGAGCCCTGGTTATATGAAGAAGGGTGCCTGAGTATACCTGACATTCATGTGGAAATTGAACGACTTCCTCAAATTCATTTGCGTTACCTGGATGAGAATTTTGTTGAGTATACCGAAACTTTTGAAGGGATTAATGCACGGGTCATTCAGCATGAATATGATCATATAGAAGGCGTGCTTTTCATTGATCGCATGAAACCTTTGAAAAGAAGAATGATCAATCGAAAGCTGGAAAAAATAAAAAAAGGTGAAATAGAATCCGTTCACCTCATGAAATTTGCCAAAAGCTGATGAACGAATTTGGTTAGCATTATTTCCTTCCAAAATCAGCCGGGATTTCCCCCCAACTTTTGGTTTCCCATTTGAGAATGGGATTATCCCAATGATGTTCCTGTAACCATTTTTCCGCTCTTCGGATCAAATCAAACAGTTCCTCATTTTTTGCGTTGCGGGTGAGTTTGGTGTTTGCTTTTTTTCTTTTGATCCACGAAATAGCGGTTCGGGAGTCGGAATAGATGATCGTTTTTGGATCCCCCTTTTTTTCGAGCAATGCCAGTGCATGAACGATGGCCAGAAATTCACCAATGTTATTTGTGCCCTGTTGAAATGGGCCGAGATGAAAGATTTCCGCTTTGTCATCCGTCCAAACTCCTCGATATTCCATTATCCCCGGATTGCCGCTGCAGGCTGCGTCAACGCTGATACTGGAAGCCACAAAATGTTTTGGGGAAGCAGATGGAGATGATGTAGGGGCAGGTTTTTGCCTGGTAGCCGGTGGAGGCCCGGCATAATAAGCCTCTTCGGCTTCCTTTTTATTCGGGAATGCCTTATACCTTGCGTTTGGGTAATTTTTTACCTGGTATTCACACGTAGTCCAGGAGGAATAGATGCCCGGTGTATGTCCCTGCCAAACGACGTAGTATTTTTGTTTTTTTTGAGTCATTGATCCGTAATATTAATGGAAAGCAACCAATTACATTGGACCGATACACATTGTCACCTGTTTGCTCCTGAATTTGACCAGGACCGTGATGAAATGATCAGGCGCGCTCTCGATGCCGGAGTCACCCAAATGATGTTGCCCAATATTGATCATTCCACTATTGACCGGATTACGAATTTGGCCGGTGATTATCCTTCTTTTTGCAAACCTATGATGGGACTTCATCCGTGTTCTGTCAAAGCGGATTATGGCCGGGAATTAAGCCAAATTGAAAAATTGCTTTTTGAAAGAGATTATATTGGGGTTGGCGAAACCGGGATAGATCTCTATTGGGACACTACTTTTAAGCAACAACAGGTTGAGGCTTTTGAGCAGCAGATTAAGTGGGCGAGAGACCTGGATTTGCCGGTCATCATCCACTCCCGTGAATCATTAGCCTTGAATATTGAAATTATTTCGAGGCACCAGGACGGTCGATTGCGCGGAATATTTCACTGTTTTGGTGGCAGTATTGAAGAAGCCCAGCGTATCCATGATTTAGGATTTAAAATTGGCATTGGGGGAGTGGTCACCTATAAAAATTCAAATTTACCGCAAGTGCTTCCTGAAATACCCCGCGGCCTAATTGTTCTGGAAACGGATGCCCCTTACCTGACGCCGGTTCCCTACCGTGGAAAGCGCAATGAATCGTCTTATATTCCCTTGATTGCTGCAAAAGTGGCTGATATACTGGAAATTAGCCTTTCCGAATTAGCTATAATGACTAATCAGAATGCAGCTGAAGTATTTGGAAAGAAGGGTTAAATTTGCGACCCCGGAGAGTTGGCCGAGTGGTCGAAGGCGCACGCCTGGAAAGTGTGTAGGCTCCAAAAGGGTCTCTAGGGTTCGAATCCCTAACTCTCCGCTTTTTATTTCTCACCTATTGCTGCATACCTGGCTGACATGATCCAACGTATTCAAACTCTTTTCCTGGTCCTGGTTGCCTGCAGTTTTGGTGCCTTGTTCAGGCTGCCTTTCGCTGCCAGCAACATAGCAGCTGCCAACTTCATGGCGGACAAGGTATTCAGTGTACAGGACCATCTGGCATTATCAGGAATTACGATTTTTGCCAGTGGCGTAAGCATATTGACCATATTCCTTTACAAGAACCGTAAGCTGCAAAGAAAACTGGTTTACTTCATCATATTGCTCGCCATCGGATTGGGTGTTTCATCATACATCTTATTGAAAATGGATGGCGGAGACGCCATAAAAACAGCAGGAATTCATGCGCAGGCTGGCATTTTCCTTCCTGTGTTGAGCATCATTTTGTGTCTCCTGGCCGGATATTATATCGGGAAAGATGAAAAGTTGGTTAAATCGATGGATCGGCTCAGGTAGATCAGTGGGAGATTCCTATTTTCATACAGGTTTTTCAATTTCGTATTTCCAACTCTAACAGGCATGCACCAGGATTTCAGTTTTTGGGAATTTGAGACCTATTCCCGGGATTGGGATATCTGCATCATAGGAAGTGGTATTACCGGTTTGAGTACCGGGATTTCATTACTGCAGCGAAATCCAAATCTTCACATACTGATAGTAGACCGGTGGTTTGTTCCCCTCGGGGCAAGTACCCGGAATGCCGGTTTTTCCTGTTTCGGAAGCCCATCAGAAATTGTGGAGGATATTGCACAAATGGGGGAAGATGTAACTCTGTCTCTGATCAGCAAAAGGTGGAACGGATTGCTTAAACTTCATCAACGGATTGATCCGGTTTATACCCAGTATGAGACGAATGGAGGATATGAACTGTATCGTCCGGATGAATTCGAGCGAATAGTTGATCAACTGCCCTACCTAAATCAATTATTAGAGGAAATCACTTCACACAAAAATATTTATAATGTTGTCCAGGTACCCCAGGGAATCCAGGGTTTTTCAAATGCCGTTTACAATGCATTGGAGGGACAATTGCATCCCGGCTACCTGCTTGAAGATCTCCGTCGTAAATATCTTTTTCTTGGCGGACACTTGCAGACCGGTTTTCAGGTGGACAAAATTGAGGACCATGGTGATCATGTCAGCCTTTTAAACCGCCTTTCTTTTCCGGTCAAAACCAGGAAAGTTATAGTAACGACCAATGCCTTTGCGGCCCAACTTATACCTGAATTGGATGTGCAGGGTGCACGTAATCATGTTCTCGTCACCAATCCAATACCGCATTTGTCCTGGAAAGGCTGTTTTCATTATGACCGGGGATTCTATTATTTCAGGAATATAGGCGACCGAATATTGTTAGGTGGCGCCAGGAACAAGGATGCTGTAAATGAAAATACAGTTGAGTTTGGATCCAACCCCGTCATATTGGACACTTTGCAACGATTTCTTTTTGATCATTTAGCTAACAAGGATCATTGCCGAATTGACTATCAATGGAGCGGCATCATCGGGGTCGGAAAGGTCAAACTTCCTATTATCAGTGTCGTTTCGCCCCGGGTGTTGGTTGGTGTCAGATTGTCTGGGATGGGGATCGCGTTAGCCAGCCTTATTGGGGATGAGCTTTCGGAATTAGCGCTGCAACAGTAATGAGACCAGGATCGTTTAGCATAAGAGGTATGATACCACAATCCTGGAGGCAATATGGTTGGGCAATACTGCTATGGTGGGGGATTCCATTCATGGGATTGGGCCAACAACAAATACTGGAGGACACTTCAAAGCATGGCATCATCCTCATTGACCATTTTGGAAAACTCATTGAGGATATCCGTGGTGCAGAACATGTCAAATGGATTTCGAATGGTCTTCAACTCCGCATTGACAGCACTAACATCTATGCTGATTCAGCTGTCATCTTCAATGAAGATCGGGTATATGCTTATGGAAATGTAATTATACAGCAGGGAGATTCTCTTCAGGTGTTTACGGATACGCTATATTATACGAAAGCTACGGATATAGCCGATCTTGTTGGTGAAGTGGCTCTCCGGCAGGGATCGAAACAATTATGGACAAAGGGTCTCACTTATCATCTTGGAGAACGATTCGGGGAATACCATCAGGGCGGAATAATGGTAGATAAAGATCTTCAGATGTCTTCCAAACGAGGGATTTATTATGCAAGAGATGAAAGCATACTATTCAAAGACAGTGTGATCGTTCTTCATCCCAAATTCAACCTGGCTGCTGACTCCATGACTTATTTATCGGCGCAATCCCTGGTTAAATTTACGGGGCCTACCACCATCTATACTGATAAGGCAAAAATATATTGCGAATCCGGATTCTATAACATTGACACACAAATGGCCGAGTTTAATCAGCAGGCTCAATACCTGGGTGATCAGAAAAAAGCAACCGCCGATACCATTCGATATCTGACCAATTCAGGAGAGGTGACTATGTTAGGGAATGTCCATGTCAAGGAACAGGAGAAATACATTTCTGGTTCGTCACTTCGCTATAGTGAAAATACAGGTGAGCTATCCATTAAGGGAGAACCCGCCATCTACATAGACAGCACCAATCATAAGGTGCAAAGGAGTGAAGGAGCAGAGATATTTTATAATGAGAAAACAAAGCAAATGACCATAATGGGAGGTGGTCAGATCTCAGAAGGAAGTACTCTGTTAAGCTACGACCATTTTAATTATGATGAAGCCACTGGAAATGGTAAAGCAGAAGGCCATGTTATTCTCCGTGATACGGTCAGTGAATTTGGTGTTATGGCAGATATATTGGATCGATCTGGTACGGATGAATCTTCTTTTTTTTATGGAAGTCAGGGGAGTGACAACAGAGCTTTATTTTACTCCATCGTAGATGGTGATACATTATTCATAGGTGCGGATACACTGGCCATGCTGAATCAGATAGACACCACTACCCTGGATACATCCCGTATTATCCGGGCCTATCATGATGTGCGACTATTTAAGTCGGATATGCAGGGGAGGACGGATTCCCTTGTATTCCAGGGGCGCGATAGTGTGTTTAATTTTTTTGGCCGGCCGGTCCTGTGGACAGACACTACCCAATTCAGTGCGGACAGCATGGCCATGTCCCTGGTAAATAAAAAAATACATGATATCACGCTGACTCACCAGGCGCTTATCATTTCTGAATTATTGACGCTTTATTATAACCAGATAAAAGGAAAGCAAATTATCACGGAATTTGACAGCAGCAAGGTGAAAGACATGTGGGTATTGGGGAATGCCGAATCCATATATTATACCCAGGATGATCATGATGCTTTCATCGGAGTGAATCAGACTATTTGCAGTAAGATGTATTTTACTTTTCTTCATGGTCAAATCCAGCTCCTTAAATATTATGGAGAAAATACTTCGAGTATGGTCCCAATGGGAGAAGCAGATCATAATCTATTACGCCTTGAGGGTTTTCGATGGCGACCGGAAGAAAGACCACAAAGTTTAGCCGACGTATTAAAATGAAAAGATATATTCCCCGGATCCTGTTACTCTGTGTAGTGTCTTTTGGCGCTCCTCACCGGAATTGGGCAAATGGAAACCAGGAGGCCGGAACAGCGGCTGCTTTATTTCATAGCCAGCACTATGACCAGGCCCTGGCCATATGGGAAAAGATGGTCAACAGAAAAAGCAATGCCGGATTATACTTCAACATGGGGCTTGCCCATGCAAAGCTCAATCAGCCAGCAGAAGCGATATATGCCTATGAGCAGGCCTTACGTCTTTGTCCGTTAAATGGCTCTTATGCTAAAGCCATCGAAATAGAAAGAAAAAAACTGGACAATCCGGTCATACCATTGAATTCTTTCTTCCTCGCACGTTGGTACTCAGGATGGATTACCTTATGCCGTCCCGGCTTTTGGGCCTTACTGGGGCTTTTGATTCTGCTGGGTGTGCTTATTGCGTATCTCCTCTCCGTAAAGGCAATACCAGGAAGAAAAATGATCCCCATCAAAACTATTCGATGGATTGGGATAACCGGCCTATTTTGTTTAGCCTCTTCCTTCCTTTCCTACCAACATCTATACAAGACCGATGAAGGGATCATGATGGTTACTTGTGAATTGAAGCAGGCTTCGGCCACAGAAAGTCCTACACTTCGGCAGCTAAGCGCCGGTGAAAAAGTTAAAATTAAAGATCAAATCGGTCAGTGGTATTATGTTGCACTGCTTAACCTGGATTATGGCTGGATCAAAAGTGATTGCGTTAAAAAAATCACCCTTTCAGGTTCGTGATGGGCACGACTGTTTTAATTTCTGATTTGATCTACTGTAGCTCTAGCTAAATCATAAGCAATCTGCAGCTGCTCTTTCGGAGTCAGGTAGCTGGTATCGATGATGGTGGCATTAACTGCTTTTCTTAATGGGGAATCTTCCCGTGTGGAATCGATGTGATCACGCAGGAGTAAATTGTTTTTTACTTCTTCCCTCGTAGTCTTGATATCTTTTTCACTCAGTTCCAGCCATCTGCGTTCGACCCGCACGTCGAGATCTGCTGTAATGAAGAGTTTCAATTCAGCATCCGGAAACACAACGTGCCAATATCACGGCCATCCATGACAATTCCTTTTTCTTTACCCATCCTTTGCTGTTGGGCGACCATTTCTTTTCTGACCTGCGTGATGGCTGACACCGGACTTACCCATTCATTCACCTCGGGAGTACGGATAGCTTCTTCCACGTTTTCATGGTTCAGCCAGGTAATTTGGACATCATTTTCAAAGGTCAGGTAAATAGAAATTTTTTCAAGGGCATCCTGTACGTCCTGTTTGTCCATCATATTGATTTGATGCCGGAGAAAATATAAAGTGACGGCCCGGTACATGGCGCCTGAATCGATATGGAGGTATTGCAGTCTTTTGGCCAAAGCCCGTGCCAGGGTACTCTTACCGCAAGAGGAATAGCCGTCGATAGCAATGATGATTTTACGTTGTCCTGTGAACATAGCCTGAGTGTAAACGTAAATGTTTTTGATGGAAAAGGAAAAGCCTTGCCGGGGCTATACCGGCAAGGCTCCTCCACTGTTTTTTCGGAGCGGGACGAATGCTCAATATTCATCCTCATTAAAAAGAAAGTCATCCTTTCTCGGATAATCCGGCCAGATGTCTTCAATGCTTTCAAATAACTCTCCTTCATCTTCCATCTCTTGCAGATTTTCTATAACCTCCAAAGGTGCGCCTGAACGGATAGCGTAGTCAATCAATTCATCACGGGTAGCAGGCCATGGCGCTTCTTCCAGGTGATGGGCTAATTCAAGAGTCCAATACATGAATGCAAAAAATAAAAAATGAAATAATCCTGATAATTCGAGTCAGGTAACAACTCATTGCTGGAGATAGTTCCCGGGTCTTAATTTGCTGCAAATGTAAAAAATCTAATAAGGCCAACACGAGAATAGCTCTTTTTTTTTACAGAATTATGGGCATGCATATTATTTAATATCAGCAATTTATATATTAAACAAATTATACTATTTCATAATCCGGGGCAGGTCTCTCCTAACCTGGCAGAATTGGAGGAATACAGGGTGGTCATCCTCTACCTGTCAGTATGAAAAGCGTCTGGGAAAATGGAGATAATCAGATGATCATCATGGCATCCCCATAGGTGTAGAACCTGAATTTATCCTTGATGGCCTTTTTATAAGCGTCCATGATCAATTCATATCCGCCAAATGCACATACCATGATCAATAAGCTGGATTTTGGCATATGGAAATTGGTCACCATGGCATCAGGCAAACTGAAGTCATAAGGAGGGAAAATAAATTTATTGGTCCATCCTTCTGCGGGTTTTAAAAGTCCGCTGGCAGCTCACTGCAGATTCAATAGCCCGCATAGAGGTGGTGCCGATCACGCAAACTTTGTGACCTGAGCGCTTCGACTCATTGACAGTGCGGGCGGTCTCATCCGAGATGCGGAAATACTCCGCGTCCATTTTATGTTTACTGAGGTCTTCCACATCAATGCTCCGGAAGGTCCCAAGTCCTACGTGGAGGGTTAATTCGGCGAAGGAAATGCCTTTTATTTCAAGCCGTTTCATCAATTCCTTCGTAAAATGCAAGCCGGCCGTTGGTGCAGCGACAGCTCCTTCTTCTTTGGCGTAAATGGTCTGGTATCGCTCCTTATCCATTTCTTCGGCTTTGCGATTGATGTATTTTGGAAGAGGGGTTTGACCCTGGGATCGAAGTAAGTTGCTGAATTCTTCATCAGTTCCATCGAACAGGAATCGAATCGTTCTTCCTCTTGAAGTGGTATTATCCACTACTTCGGCCACCAGGATTTCATTGCCTTTTTTATCGAGGAAGTATAATTTATTCCCTACCCTGATCTTACGTGCAGGATCAACCAGAACGTCCCAAAGGCGGGAACGCGAATTCAATTCACGCAGCAGAAACACTTCGATTTCAGCATCCGTTTTCTCCTTCCGGCCGTATAAACGCGCTGGAAAAACCTTGGTATTATTGAATATCATGCAATCGCCATCATCGAAATAATCAATGATGTTCTTAAAGGTTTTGCTTTCCATGAGACCCGTATCGCGATGAACAACAAGCAGCCGGGATTCGTCTCTTTCTTTGGAAGGGTATTTGGCAATCAGTTTTTCGGGGAGTTCAAAGGAGAACTGAGAAAGTTTAGTGCGCATATTTGAATAGCGTGAAAAAAATGGACGGCAAAGATAACATGGCAGGTACTCAAAAAGCAAGTAAACGCAGGTTATTTTCAGCGATTTAAGGCTTATTTTTCCTGTTTACAGGCTTAACCTAACTTACAGTCGTTCAATAAGTAAGCTTGATCGAATCAGGCAGGACATATTTTCCTCATTTGAGTAGATTTAGGCATGATTTTCATCAAAGTCATCTATGAGAGCTTCATTCAGGCCTTCCAGCAGCTTGGTGCCAATAAGCTTCGAAGTTTCCTTTCGCTGACCGGTATAAGCATTGGGATCATTTGTATCATTTCCGTGCTTTCTGCGGTTGACTCCCTGAAGGACAATATCAGTTCGAGTTTCGAAAAACTGGGAAATGATGTGCTTTATATTGATAAAATGCCTTGGAATGAGGATCCTTCCCAGAATTGGTGGAAGTATAAGCAACGGCCGGAACCCACTTACGAAGATCTGGAAGCCATCAAGAAAAATTCCAAACTAGCTTCAATGGCCAGTTTTGCAGTATATATGCCTGGCCGGACCGTAAAATTCGAAAATAGCAGTGTGGAAGGAGCGTACATGGCAGGAATCTCCGATGATTATGGAAGTATTTTCAATTTTGAATATGCTGAGGGCCGTTATTTTACGCCTTTTGAAACGGCCATAGGGGCTAATAGGGCAATCTTAGGGGCAGTTCTGGCTGAAAAACTTTTTGGAACAATAGATCCTATTGGGAGGGAGATCAAAATAAAAGGTATGGACTTTCAGGTTGTGGGAGTTTTGAAGAAAGAAGGAAATACCCTGATCAATATTTTCCAATTTGATGAGGCTATCCTGGTCAGTTATCAAACGGCCAAAAAGCTCATCAATGTCAAATCACGATATACCTGGGGCGCAACGCTTAATGTCAAAGTGAAGCCGGAATATTCCCTTGATGATTTAAAGGGGGAAATCACCGGGATATTGAGAAGTGCCAGGAAGATCAGACCGAAGGAACAGGAGAATTTTGCCATCAATCAGCTTTCGATGTTTACTAAAATGCTGGCCCCTATTTTTTCCACCATGAATGTTGTTGGATGGTTTATCGGCGGATTTTCGATCATTGTGGGGATGTTTAGCGTAGCCAACATCATGTTCGTTTCAGTCAAAGAGAGGACGAATATTATTGGCATAAAGAAAGCCCTGGGTGCGCGGCAATCCATTATTCTGCTGGAATTTTTGATTGAATCCATTGTGCTATGCCTGATCGGGGCGTGCATCGGATTAGTGATGGTCGTGGGTATTTTGAAATTGGCCACCTCGGCATTTCATTACAATTATTTTTCTTTCCGTAGGTAATATAGTCTTTGCCTTGATCCTGGCCATGGTGATTGGAGTTATTTCCGGATTAGTTCCGGCCTGGCAGGCTGCCAGACTGGATCCGGTAGAAGCCATGCGCAAATAGCGATCAGCAGGGCTGAAAAAGAAAAACCCAATCAAGGGTTTTAATCATGATTGGGCGGTAAACTATTCCAGTTCCAGAATGGGTGAGAGACTTGCCAGAATAATTGTTTTATTTATCCTGCTGCCTGTAAGACAGCTTTGAAAGCTTCCGGGTGATTAAGGGCCAGGTCTGCCAGCGTCTTGCGGTTGAGTTCAATATTGGCGTTATTTAACGGTGTACCAATTTGGAATAAGTGGTGCCGTTCATCCGTGCTGCCGCATTAATCCTGGCGATCCATAACCTGCGAAATGCACGTTTTTTATGTCGACGGTGATATAGGCATACCCATCGCCTTATCAAGTGCATTTTTAGCGACGGTATAGACATTTCGTCGGGCACCAAAAAATCCTCTGGTTGCTTTAAGGATCTTTTTTCTTCTTTTTCTGGAGGCAACAGCATTTACTGCTTCTTGGCATGTTTTATTAATTTGATCTGACAGGGGATGTAAAAACATCACTTGGGCCTGGCAAACAGTTATCAATGAATATACTTTACATCAGGCAGGAAGCATTCTTTTAACCCTGGTTGGTCGGCCACACTCACCAAGGTTGATCCGGAAAGGCGCAATTTGGTATTCTTATCCTTATTCCGCATCCGGTGGGAGGTGTTAGCCTGAAAGCGCTTTAACTTTACCGGAACCGGTAATTTTAAAACGCTTTTTGGCACTGCTATGGGTTTTCATCTTTGGCATGACCAGTAGATTTTTATCAAAAAGGATAGCAAAGATAGCTTTTAATGCCTAATATCCAAGAGTGGTAGGGAGCGGTTACTTTTTCTTTTTAGGGGCCAAAATGACAATCATCCGGCTTCCCTCCATCTTTGGCAGGGCTTCTGCCGCCCATAGTTCCTTCTGTTCCTTGAGAAGTTTAAGGAGGAGCAGTTCTCCTCTTTCCTTAAATACGATGGTCCTGCCCCTGAAAGTGAACATAGGCTTTCACCTTTGAACCTTCTTCCAGGAATTTTGGTGGCATGTTTGACTTTAAATCAAAATCGTGTTCATCCGTATTCGGCCCAAACGGATTTCCTTTATCACCGTTTTGGAGGTATTGGCCTTGATTTCCTTTCCTTTTTACGTTTATTGTAAAGGAATTTGTTGAATTCAATGATTCTGCATACCGGAGGATCGGCATTAGGCGAGATCATGACCAGATCCTAAACCCAGATCCTCAGCCCAAGCCTGGCACCTGGCGGGTAGGGTAGACTCCGGGTTCAATTTCTTTGCCAGCAACGGCGCTCACTTCATCAAGATTCTCTCCCAACAACCGAATATCGGGAACACGAATATCCCGTTGATCTTGAATTGAAATTTCTCGTTGTTTTGTTTGAAGGGTAATTAGATGGGAATCGATTTAGCCAAGTGATTAAATTAAATTTAGGTTAATAAAAAGAGAGCAGAACGGAACGATGTTCCCTTATGCAAAGAAAGCACGTGAGTCTGCATTCGTTATGAATAGCGTATGGTTAATAGCCTGGTCTTTAGATTAATGTTCAAAGGTCAAAATTAATCTTCCGGCGCCGGAAATTCTCAAGAATTTTCTTTTTCCATGATCAATTGACGGATAACAATTCCTGGGTCTCTTTATTCAAATCGGCGTCCAAGTTACTACCCTCCGCCGGACTTTCATTGAGAATAAATTCAGCCAGCGGATCTTCAATATATTTCTGAATTGCCCGATGGAGGGGTCTGGCTCCGAATTGAGGGTCAAATCCTTTTTCTGCAACAAAATCTTTGGCTGCCCCAGTAAGACTGAGAATAACCCCATTGTGGCCATTCGCTTGTACAGATCAGTCAGGGTAATATCAATAATCTTATGGATATGCTCACGATCAAGGCTGTTAAAGATCACCACATCATCGATCCTGTTGAGAAACTCAGGACTAAACGTTCTTTTAAGTGCGCTTTGAATAACCGATTTAGTCAGATCCTCGTGCAGCGTCCTGCCTGGCTTTGGTGGCAAATCCCACTCCCTGTCCAAAATCTTTCAATTGACGAACTCCAATATTGGAGGTCATGATGATGAGTGTATTCTTGAAATCGACTTTTCGGCCCAGACCGTCGGTCAACTGGCCATCATCCAGTACCTGCAAGAGAATATTGTAGACATCCGGATGCGCTTTTTCAATTTCATCCAGCAACACAACGCTAGTAAGGTTTTCTTCTGACCTTTTCAGTCAATTGGCCACCTTCTTCATAACCGACATATCCCGGAGGGGCTCCAATAAGCCGACTGACTGAAAATTTCTCCATGTATTCACTCATGTCAATCCGGATCAGAGAATCATCTGAATCAAAGAGGTAGCTGGCAAGTGCCTTCGCCAATTCTGTTTTCCCAACGCCCGTAGGCCCGAGGAAAATAAATGATCCAATTGGTTTTGAAGGATCCTTCAGATCCAACGCGATTACGTTGTATAGCTTTTGTAACTTTGACAATAGCTTCATCCTGGCCGATAATGACTTTTTTGAAGGTCAGTCGTTCATTCCCACAAGTTTCTTGCTTTCGCTTTGGGCCACTCGTTTCACAGGAATACCGGTCATCATGGCCACAACTTCCGCGATGTCATCTTCCGTGACCGGGATATTTTTTTGTTTTGGATTCTTCTTCCCAGTCTTCTTTCGCTTTCTCCAGTTTTCGGACCAGTTTTGATTCATTGTCCCGTAGATCCGCTGCTTTTTCATATTGCTGGCTTTTGACCGCTTTATTTTTTTCCTCTTTAACTTCTTCAATTTGGGCTTCCAGTTCTTCAATGTGTTTTGGAACATGGATATTTTTGAGATGAACACGTGCACCGACTTCATCCAATACATCAATGGCTTTGTCCGGAAGGAAACGGTCACTGATATACCGGTCACTGAATTTGACACAAGCCTTGATAGCTTCATCAGAATAAGAGACATTATGAAATTCTTCGTATTTTGAGTTTGATGTTATGAAGGATGTGTTCAGCTTCTTCGGCTGAAGGCGGATCAACCAAAACTTTTTGAAACCGCCTGTCCAGGGCGCCATCTTTTTCAATGTGCTGACGATATTCATCCAGTGTAGAAGCGCCGATACATTGTAATTCACCGCGGGACAAGGCAGGCTTAAAAATATTGGATGCATCCAGTGAACCGGTTGCTCCACCTGCGCCTACGATGGTATGAATCTCATCAATAAAGAGAATGACATCTCTTGATTTTTCCAGCTCGCCCATGATAGCTTTCATCCGCTCTTCAAACTGACCGCGATATTTCGTTCCGGCTACCAGGGCAGCAAGATCAAGCATTACAATCCTTTTGTTGAAGAGGTTCCGGCTTACTTTCCTCTGCATGATTCGTAAAGCCAATCCTTCTACAATAGCTGTTTTTCCTACACCGGGTTCTCCGATGAGAATCGGATTATTTTTCTTTCTTCGGCTGAGAATTTGTGACACGCGTTCAATTTCATTTTCGCGTCCGATGATCGGATCAAGTTTGTCTTCTTCAGCCAAACGTGTAATATCTCTGCCAAAGTTATCCAGAACAGGGGTTCGTGATTTGGAAGTTCCGCTCTTGCAGCCAAACTGGCTTTTCTCTCCTTCCTCTTCATAGGAACCTTCAGAATCAGATGGGCCCTGGTTCATAAATTCCTGATAATTGCCGGATTCTTCCTGTATGACATATTCAAGTTCAGATTTATAAGATTCATAATTGATATCGAATTCGGACAGAACCTTGCTGGCGATGTTGTCGCCATGTTTTAGGATGGACAGCATGAGGTGTTCCGGGCTGATCTCATCACTATTGAGATTTTTTGCTTCCAGAAAGGTGACTTTCAAAACTCGCTCTGCCTGGCGGTTAAGCGGAACATTTCCTGCCGGCACGGGAGTTTGTTCAACTCTGCTTTCGGCAATAGTGTCCTCGATCTTAAATTTGAGTTCAGTAAAATCCACATCCATCGCATCCAGGACACGTACAGCAAGATTGTCATTGTCCTGAAGCATACCCAGAAGAAGATGTTCAGTGCCGATGTAATCATGCCCGAGCCGTTGAGCTTCATTCCGACTCAAAGAAATGATTTTCTTGACCTTGGGAGAAAACTTTCTGTTCATTGACTATTGTAATGGGATATATTAAATTATTGTCCAATATAAGAACTATTTCATAAAAGTACTATATCTGCAGATCATCTGCATCCAAAATGACTCCATAGTGGTTAAAAAGAGTGACGAAACTGCCAATTCAACCTATATTGACCCTTGGTGTGCCGAATTGTCATTATAACATGCAGATGACCATAAATGATTCTAAATGCCATAATAATACGTTTTGATTTTGTTAAGAGTTGCCGGGTTGTGTTCATTTTCACAGTGTATGGCCTTAAATAACAAACTAACCTGATCCTAGAGTGAATTTATCGAAAATAGGGTACTTTTGCGAGGGCGCCCCGGCATTTTAAGGGGATTCCTTTGACGCAATGTACAGCAATGAAGTTTTCCTTAGATAAACAGGACAAATACTCGGTGCTTTCCCTTGATGAAGAAAATTTAAATTCGCTTATTGCGCCGGACCTTAAATCCGAATTTGTATTTTCTTCGTAATGAAGGTGTACGGAATCTCATTTTTGATTTGAGCCAGGTCAAGTATGTTGACTCATCCGGATTAAGTGCAATACTCACGGCAAACCGTCTCTGGAAAGATTATGGCAGTTATGTCATTACCGGTATTACTCACCCCAGTGTCGAAAAGCTGATCAAGATATCCAGACTCGATACCATTCTTTCCATCATCCCAACCGTTCCGGAGTCAATTGATTATGTGATTATGGAAGATGCTGAAGGGAACTGGACACTCGGAGCACAGCAGAGGAGGAATAATACTTTACGCGTACTTCAACACCCATCCTTCAATTTGGGGAATGCAGAATTTGCATTCACGATCATCGGATCGGGCTCAGCATTGCCCATGCATGGCCGACATCCTTCAGCTCAGGTTGATGCAACATGGTGAAGATTATGTTCCTGATAGATTGTGGAGAGGGTACAAGCGATTTCGTTTTCTGAAGCCTATCAAGCCATTCAGGATCAAAATCATACTGATCAGCCACTTCATGGTGACCATGTTTTCGGCCTTGCGGGATTATTGAGTTCATATAGTCACCTTCAGGAATCGAGCGCTTGACTATTTATGGTCCCGTCGGGCTATCCGGGATTTTCTTTCTTCCATTATTCAGTTTACCGCATTAATGATCAGATACCTTTTGAAATCATAGAAATTGAAACGAAAGGCGTGCAATGTATTTATGAAACGGAGGATCTGGAATTGCTGACTTTTCCATTGCAGCATCGAATTAAATGTCAGGGTTATCTCTTTCGTGAAAAAAAAGAGACCTTCCATTTCAAACAAGCAGGTATTGACTGCATTGTCCCTGACCCCTGCACAAATCAAATTGGCTCTGGAGAGAAAACAAGTTTTTGTAAAGGGCGAATTGATTTCCAGGGAGCGACTCTTTCTTCGCCCTCGCCCCTGATGAGTTATGCTTATTGCAGTGATACTGCTTTTTTCCCCGAACTTATTCCCTGGCTGAAATCAGTTAAAGTACTTGTACCATGAGGCGACATTCCGGAACGATATGGAAACGCTTGACCCGGGAGACTGGACATCAGTACTGCGGGAGAGGCGGCTGAAATCGCCAAAGCAAACGGAAGCGGGATGTCTCTTATTAGGCCATTTTTCTTCCCGGTACAAATCACTTGAAGAATTGTTAGAAGAGGCGAGGGCCATTTTTCCTCACACGATTTTATCTTTCGAAGGAAAGCAATATCATTTACGGGAGCTCCTTGAAAATCGTCCTGAAGGAAGCCCCTGACTTCGTTGAAATTTGTAATTTGTGAGACAGGTTTTAGCCTCTCAATATGGAAAAGATAATATATTTGCGGCCTTAATTGCGCAAAGGTGCAATCTGACAGCGTAGCTCAGCCGGTAGAGCAACGGTCTTTTAAGCCGTGGGTCCTGGGTTCGAATCCCAGCGCTGTCACACAAAAGCGCTTCTGACTGAAGTGCTTTTTTTTTATTCGAGGGCAACATTAAATTCAACTGTTTGTTCCCTAATTTGATTCTAAAATGCTAAATGCTATAATATGAAAAAACCAATTTTACTCCTTATGCTTTTATTGGGCGCCTTCACCTGGCTCCAGGCCCAATTACAAACACCTGCTGCCAGTCCGGCTGCCAAAGTTGAGCAGCGCATTGGATTAGTGGATGTCACTGTAGAATACTTCCGACCAAGTGTGAAGGGAAGGGAAATTTTCGGGAGACTGGTGCCGTATTGATGACATATGGAGAGCCGGTGCAAATGCGGCCACCAAAATTACTTTCAGCGATGATGTGAATTTTGGCGGTGCAGAGGTTAAAAAAGGATCTTATGCTTTGTTGACCAAACCCGGAAAACAATCCTGGACACTGATGCTATATCCTTATAATAGTTCCGACTGGACAAGTTACGCAGATTCAGAGGTAACTCCCGTTTCGGTGACGGGTGCCGTAAATAATCTTCCAAAGGGATCTCATATGGAATCATTCATGGTGGCTTTTGACAACCTGACCAATTCCAGTGCCGATTTTTATCTCTCATGGAATGATGTCGTGGTTCCGGTACCGGTAAAAGTTAATACAGATGTAGCGGTTGAAGCCAGTATTGCCAAAATTATGGCCGGACCATCTGCCCAGGATTATTTTGCTGCTGCGCAATATTACCTCAGTGAGAAAAAGGATATGAAGCAAGCCCTCGAATGGGTGAACAAATCAATCGAAATGGGTAATGAAAAATATTATGTGGTCAGGACCAAATCTTTAATTCAGCACGAATTAGGTGACAATAACGGTGCCATGGATTCTGCTCTTCGTTCACTTGAACTGGCCAAGGAAGCCAACAATAACGACTATATCCGGCTCAATGAGCAATCCCTGACAGAATGGAGAAAAGGATGATCCGGTATTCGATTTAGGATGTAATAAGTTTTTATCCCGGGGTGAAATTTCTCTCCGGGATTTTTTTTTAACGGCCTTATCAACCGGTAACCGACTTGTTCCGGAATGTCAGCCACCATTCGATGATAAGTCCAATGATGATGACGGATGCACAACCGATGACATTATACCAGAGGAAACCCAGGGTTGAGGCGAAATAAAAAGTGAGTACGATCCCTTGTGCCATCAGGGCAGCGATGAATACGGCCAGGGCAGAAATCCGTTTAACGAGGAAAGCCGCTATAAAAACACCCAATATGGTACCATAGAAAATAGAACCCACTATATTGACAAACTGGATAAGATTTTCAAAAAGACTGCCATAATTGGCGAACCCAATGGCCAATAACCCCCAAAGGACTGTGAATACTTTTGTCATCAAGACATAATGGGATTCGTTTCCTTTTTTATTCCATATTCTTTTATAGAAATCTACGGTGGTCGTGGAGGCCAGTGAATTAATTTCCGAAGCAGTTGACGACATACCGGCTGCAAGAATGGAGGTGATCAGTAATCCGATGACTCCCTTGGGAAGGAAATCCAATATGAACCGGATAAACACATAATCCCGGTCATTGTCCTCGATGGTGGGGACATTCTTACTGATCAATGAGCGTGCTTCCGCCCTTAATTTTTTTTCTTTTTCAATACTTGAATCTAAAAGTTTTTGCTCAAAACTGGTGGAGCCCTTGGTTAAAAGAGCAGTATATAATTTTTCCCGATCTGATCTTTCCGAATCCCAATCTGCCTGCAACTGGGAATAAGTACCAGCCGCTGCGGTTTGCATTATTTTTTTTTCACCTACCGAATTAAAGAAAACGGGGGAAGCGTGGAACTGATAAAAAACAAAGACCATAACTCCGCAAAGCAGGATGAAAAATTGCATTGGAATTTTAAATACAGCATTGAAGAGTAAACCCAGGCGGCTATCCCGGATTGAATGGCCAGAAATGTATCGTTGTGCCTGGGACTGATCAGTACCAAAATAGGCCAGTGCCAGGAAAGTACCACCGGTGATCCCTGACCAAAAAGTATACCGGTTATGCAGATCGAAATCAAAATTGACCACATTCAGTTTGTGATTCGCTCCTGCTATATGGAGGGCATCCAGGAATCCTATACCTGCGGGAAGCGAATTAAGAGTAATGATAAAAGCGGTGATAACCCCTCCCATCATGACCGCCATCTGTAATTTATGAGAGGCACTTACGGCTTTCGTTCCACCGATGGCAGTGTAAAAAGTAACAACAGCGCCAATGATAATAATGGTCCAGTTGAGATTCCACCCTAATAAGCTGGACAGGATAATGGCAGGAGCAAAGATGGTAATACTGGCACCCAGGCCGCGTTGTACAAGGAATAGAAAGGCTGTAAAGAGTCGAATTCTCAGGTCAAATCGTTTTTCCAAATATTCATATACCGTCAGCACTTTCATCCCTACATAGCGGGGAATGAAAATCAGGCAAATGATCACCATGGCAACAGGAAGACCAAAATAAAACTGGACAAAACCCATTCCGTCTGAAAAGGCCTGACCTGGTGTTGACAAAAAGGTAATAGCGCTGGCCTGCGTGGCCATTACAGATATTCCTATTGTCCACCAATGAGAAGCATGCCCTTCCATCAGGAACGCATCCATGCCGGCATTTTTTTTTGTTTTCCAGATCCCGTAGAAGACGATGAGCGTTGTGCTGCAGATCAGCACCATCCAATCCAGTTGACTCATCGATCAGCGATTGAAGTGCCAGGTAAGCCAATAAAACAGAGTAATTAAAAGTCCCGTATAGATGAGGATAAACCAGTAGGCCTGGTACCACTTTTTTTCATTACCTGTAAACAGCCACATTATGATTTATTGTTTTTGTATCCGAGCGAAATGATATTGCTCAGCAAACGGTAAGGACCGGGATTTCCGGCTGGAAGATGCCTGAACCAGGAAAGCCCGCTATATATATAATACCCATCTCCATAAGGTGCCACGAGCAATCCTCCCTGGGTTGGACTTTCATTGGTATCGTGCATTTCCAATAAAGGAGTGAAATGTTCATCCCAGGCATTTGAAAAATAAAGACCGCGCTCCTGAACCCATCCATCAAAATCTGCTGCATTGATCTTATTTGGGAATTGCATGGCAGGATGATCAGGTTGTAAAATGGTCACCGGTGAATTTTCTTCGGTCACCCGATCGCGGGAAAGAGTCAGTGAATAAGGCGCAATATCATTTGTGACCAGTCCACGATTGACGTTATATTGGGTGATCATGGTTCCACCTTGTTTTACCCAATCAAAGAGTAAAGTGTTTTTATGGCTGAGTGCATCTACGGTATTAAAAGCCCTGACCCCCAGGATAACAACCTGGTAATGGGAAAGCTGATCAGCGGATAATGTCGCCGGATCAAGTACGTCAACCTGATAGCCAATTTGCCGTAAAGATTGCGCTACATCATCCCCGGCACCGTCTATATAAGCAATAGATCGGTGCGTGATTTTAATATCCAGACTTTGAAGAGGAGTATCGGATTCCCTGACGATGGACATATAGGGAAGGTGATTATAATCGATGACCGTTATTTTGTGATGGTATGATTTACCTCCCACTTCCAACATGGGTTTCAACATGGCCCGTGATTCTTTGGCAGGAGGAGTAATGGTACATGGAATGCTGATATTTTCTCCGGATTTAAGAAAAGAAAAATCCACCTGTTCCGGTACCACTGTCCATCCAGGCTGGTCAATGTTTAAATGAAGTGTTCCCGAAACGCTATCAATAATCGATTTTAATATCACAGGAATAATGCGTGGCTGGCTTTCATTGAAGACGAGTGCCTCGCCCTCCACTTCGACCGTAACCGGTGGTGTGATGTACACCGGTTTGGTCACTTCGCCTTTTGCCGGATCCACGGCTTTATAAATAACAGGAACCGGGAAGGTAAAGGAATGGTCTTGCACCTGCACATTGACATCCACCATGAGCGCCGGGTCATCGGCAGGCTTGCCTATTTTTTGCTGATCATTGACCACATACATGCCGGTTTGTGGATTTTTCCTCCAGCCAATATGGAATACTTAAATGATCGGGAACAGTGACATGAAAATCCCTCGTGGCCACTTCATTATCCGGTAATAAAACCGGAAAGGAATAAGTGGTATCCATGCCTTCAGGTGACAGGCTCTCCAGGGTAACTTTTACTGATGACCTATTGATGATCTCGAGTGTAACCGGCAAGGAAGTTTCCGGGGTTACATTTACAGAAGTGGTCCGTGCTTCTATGAAAAGACCAAGGCAATTTTTGATGAGATTTTTGCATTCTTTCATCTTTTCTGTTTTCCAGAATGAATCGGGCAGCTTTTGAATGTCTTCATATATTCCAATCATAAAGGGATACTGGATTCAGGAGATCTGAAATCAAAAGATGCATCCAGTTGATTGACTTTCAATCCGATGGACTGCCTCCTGGTACCCGATTCCAGGTGATATCAATGCCGTCAAATAACGATGCAGGAATTTTCCCATTCACGTCTTTAAGTAGATCAAGATAGTCAAGGCTTTCACCTCGTGTTTCTGCTGCACCGAAGCCCTGGCTCTTATGCATGCTTCGGCTGCGACCGGCGATTTCGGTACTCGATTCCCCTGTCAGCGGATCAAACGTGCCTAAATCGATGGAGAGCATTCTTGATTTATCAACGGCATTGAAGGCATCCTGCGATCCATAAAACCACCAGCTGGTATTAAAAAACTGGCGATGAGGTTGCCAGGGTTGCGTGTATTTTAATTGCTCCGGGTAGGCCCTGGGGTTATTTGCTAAATCGAAAGCTTCAACGGAGAGAATGGCAGAGGCCGTATGGTGTCCATGATTGGGTCTGGTGGTATCGGTGTTAAATCGATTGATGATGATGTCTGGTCTTGTGTTTCGGATGGCCCAGACGACGTCACTCAATACTTCATCTTTATTCCATATAGAGAATGTTTCAGCAGCGGTTTTGGAATAACCGAAGTCATTGGCCCTGGTAAACATTTGATTTCCCCCATCGATTTTACGGGCTTCGAGCAGTTCATGACTTCTTATGATACCCAACATTTCCCGGATTTCATGCCCGATCAGGTTTTGACCACCGTCTCCCCTGGTCATAGATAAGTATGTGGTATTGGCATAGATATGATTGGAGAGATAGCTGATCAGCCTCGAGTTTTCATCGTCCGGATGGGCAGCGACGTAGAGGACATTTGCCAATACGCCCAGTTTTTTAATATCCTTATATATCTCATCTGCACTTTTCTGCGCATGCAGGCCGGCAGAAAGAAAAGACTGAGGAGGATGGCTAAGAAACGGGATGATGGTGGGCAAGGTTTTTCTTCATTGGATTGAATCTAGCGTTACATATTACAATCCGGCCAAATACTTTATTCATTGCTTGCCAGATCATACCCAAAAGAAAATAAAATTTTGTTTAAAGGTTGGCAGAAGATATAAAAATTTCGCACCTTAGCCGCAGTTAACCCTTTGATCACTCGAGCAGCGTTATGTTGATATTGCTAGTCACCCTAACTGTATTCATTACAAGCGGCTTGATTTTCCTGATCAAATTAAGTACCAGCAGGAAGTAACGAAAGCCAACATGTAAGTGCAATTTCTTACCGTGTAAAGATTGCACCCTTCCTGCCGCTTTCAGGAAAATAGCTTACCCGTCGATGACTAACCCTTGTCAGGCGTCGATTTCTCTTGCGCTTCGTTTACCTTTATCCCCGATTTTTGTTATACCACCATGCGCAAACAGGTCCATTCCAGTATTCCTATGCCTTCAGGCCTATGGTATATTGATGCTTATGCCGATGACCCTCATGACCCTATGCCACACCTGGCGATATATCCACCCGGGCTTGATCCCGATGGGATTGTGCTTGTAAGGGTGCATTCCGAGTGCCTGACAGGAGACTTGTTTTCCTCACAGCGTTGTGACTGCGGTTCCCAATTGCAAAAAAGCCTGGAATATATCACCAGGGAAAAAGGCGTGCTTATCTACCTCAGGCAGGAAGGAAGAGGGATCGGCCTGATCAACAAACTGAAGGCCTATAATCTTCAGGACGAAGGGTTCAATACGATTGATGCCAATCATCAGTTAGGATTTGAAACTGATGAAAGAGAATACCAGGCCGCCACGCTTATCCTGAAGGACCTGGGGATAAAGCGAATCAAACTCCTGACCAATAATCCCGAGAAAGTAAAATCCCTGATCCGAGGACGGAATTGAAATAGTGGACAGGATTCCATTGATGATTGAACCTACGGTGGATAGTGAAGATTATCTGAGGATAAAGCGGGATCTGATGGGGCATTTGCTGGATTGAATTTGTAAGGCTGAGGCTGAGGAATAAGGAAGTAAGAATAAGGAAGTAAAGAATAATAGTCCATAGGGAAATACCCCAGCTTTAAAGGTGGGGAAATCGTAAGGGATAGGGGAAGTAAGACGAAGGAAGGAAGAATAAGGAAGTAGGAACCCTTCGACAAATCTTCAGGGCAAGTAAGGAAGTGAGAAGTGAAGACCAATAGCCAATAACAAGTTAGAAGTCAGATAGTGAAAGAAGACCGGGAGACAGATCCAAGACAGTAGCCTTTAAAAGGATCCTCGACATCATGGATGAGCTGCGGGAGCAATGCCCGTGGGATAGGAAGCAGGATATCCATTCGCTGCGCAATCTGACCATTGAAGAAACATATGAACTGGCGGATGCCATTCTCCAGGAGGACTGGTCGGGTATTGGCGAAGAGTTGGGAGACCTCTTATTGCACATTGTGTTTTATGCGAGAATGGGGAAAGAGAAAGGAGCATTCGATATCACTTCCGTTATTAACCAGGAATGTGAGAAGCTGATCCGGAGACATCCTCATATCTATGGGAAGGTGAAGGTGGAGATGATGAAGAGGTAAAGCGGAATTGGGAGACCATTAAAAAGAGTGAAGGGAAATCATCTGTATCTGTCCGGAGTTCCCAATAGCCTGCCAGCCATGGTGAAGGCCTATCGAATGCAGGAAAAAACCAAACAGGTTGGATTTGAGTGGGAAAATGCAGACCAGGTATGGGAAAAGGTGGAGGAGGAGATAGTTGAATTCAGGGAAGTATCCCGGGATAAGGTTTCCAGGGATAAGCTTGAGGACGAATTCGGGGATATTTTGTTTTCGCTGGTCAATTATGCGCGCTTTATTGGTATAGATCCTGAAACGGCCCTGGAGAAGGTCAATCAAAAGTTTAAAAGGCGTTTTGAATACATCGAACTTAATGCGCATAGAGCATTGAAAGAGATGAGTTTAGCAGAAATGGATGCGCTTTGGGAGGAGGCGAAAAAAGGGGAGAAAGAGAAAAAATAAGGGACTGGCTCGAATGCATATAAAATCCATATCTTTGCGCCGCGAAAAATAATAAGGACTTAAGAATCCGTCATTTTTTAAAGCGTCAAATGACATGGCTATTTATCTAACTGCACAGAAAAAGAAAGACATTTTTACCGAATTCGGTGGCAAGGCATCCAATACGGGAGCTACAGAATCGCAGGTAGCCCTGATGACTCACAGAATCAATGAGTTGTCCAAGCACCTCCAAATCAATCACAAGGACAATTCCTGCCGGAGGGCCCTTTTGACCATGGTCGGTCAGCGAAAGCGCCTTTTGCACTACCTTATGCAAAAAGACATTCAGCGCTATCGCGAAATCATCGACAAGTTGGGTATACGTAAGTAGTGATTACTGCGTACAAAACGCATTATTACCTGCCTTTACCCTATTACCATTTACTTTCCTTTCGATTTGCTTTAGACCCTGGAATGTACCGGGCGATTCGCCACATCATTATGAAATGCAATCGAAGTTGAAAATTTTAGATTTATATACTGACGATCAGATTATAACAAATTAAAAAATAATAATATATGGGTGTTCAAAATCCAATTACCCAATCCTTCCTTCTCCCTGATGGCAGGGAAGTGACGCTGGAAACCGGAAAGCTTGCCTCTCAGGCCCATGGCTCAGCGCTCGTTCGCTTAGGAGATACTATGATCCTGGCCACCGTAGTTTCAAATAAAGAAGCGAAAGAAGGCCAACCCTTCTTTCCCTTATCTGTGGATTACCAGGAAAAATTTGCTGCCGTAGGACGTGTTCCCGGCAATTTTTTCCGTCGTGAATCCAAGCTCAATGATAGTGAGGTATTGATTTGCAGGCTGGTTGACCGTGCAGTCCGACCATTATTTCCGGACGGATATATGAATGAGACGCAAATCATTATCAACCTGATTTCTGCAGACAAAGACATCATGCCGGATGCCCTGGCTGCCTTGGCGGCGTCAACGGCTTTGTCGGTTTCGGATATTCCCTGGGCAGGACCTATTTCTGAAGTCCGCGTGGCCAGGATCGATGGACAATTTGTGGTTAACCCCGGCAGGGAGGCCCTGGCCAATGCTGATATTGATATCATCATTGCGGCAACCATTGCCGATATCATGATGGTGGAAGGCGAAGCCAATGAATGTAAAGAACATGACCTTATAGAAGCGATACGGGTTGGCCATGAGGCTATCATCGTTCAATGTGAAGCACAGCTTGCCCTGGCTAAAAAAGTCGGCACTAAGGCTACTGTTAAAAGAGTATTGCCTGAGGCACCGGCTGATGAAGAGCTAAAGGGATTTATAGATGGATTTTCCCGTCAGCGGATCCTCAATATTGCCAGTGGATTTTTGGATAAATCTGTACGTAAGGAAGGCTTTGATCAGATTAAAAAGGAATTAAAAGAAGTATTAACAGTCGAAAAAGGCGAGGACTATGTGACGGAGAATGCTCCTTTAATAGATACTTATTTTGAAAAGCTGAAAAAGGAAGTCATTCGTCATTTTGTACTTGATTCAGGTACGCGTATTGATGGGCGAAAGACCAACGAAGTCCGGCCAATTTGGATTGAAATAGATTACCTGCCTTCCACACACGGCTCGGCGGTTTTCACCAGGGGAGAAACGCAATCGTTAACCAGTCTTACCCTCGGTACCAAGAATGATGAGATCCTGATTGATAATGCACTGGATTATCATTACGAGAAATTCATTTTGCATTACAACTTTCCAGCCTATTCTACCGGTGAAGTAAAACCGAGCCGTGGACCTGGTCGCCGGGAGGTTGGTCATGCCAACTTAGCCGGGAGATCCCTTAAGAAAGTTTTACCTAAGGACCAGCCTTATACATTACGGATCGTTTCTGACATCCTGGAATCCAACGGTTCTTCCTCCATGGCTACTGTATGTGCAGGGTCTTTGGCCTTGATGGATGGGGGTATTCAGATCAGTAAACCTGTATCTGGAATTGCGATGGGATTAATCAGCGAGGGAAATAGATCGGCTATATTGACTGACATTCTGGGTGACGAGGATGCCCTTGGGGATATGGATTTTAAAGTCACTGGTACGCATGAAGGCATCGTTGGTTGCCAGATGGATATTAAAATCGACGGGTTGAGTTACGAATTGTTGGAGAAAGCGCTTTTACAGGCGCGAGAAGGCCGGCTTTATATCTTAGGGAAAATGGAAGAGGTCATTGCCGCTCCGAGGCCGGATCTCAAGCCTCATGCACCGCGTATTATTGAAATGATTATTGAGAAGAGCCAGATTGGTGCTGTAATCGGCCCGGGTGGTAAAGTCATTCAGGACATCCAGGCTACTACAGGGACAGTGATAAATATCGAAGAATCGGGTGACAAGGGCATCATCAACATAGCCAGTTCCAATGCTGACGGACTGGAGGCTGCCAAAAAGCGTATTGAAGGCATCACGCATGTCCCGGAGGTAGGCAATGTCTATGAAGCTGTTGTGAAAACCATAATGCCATATGGCGTTTTTGTGGATTTCATGAATAAGAGTGGGCTCCTGCACGTATCGGAAATATCTCATTCCAGGATTGATAATGTAGAAGAGGTTTTCAAGGAGGGTGATATTGTAAAAGTGCAATTGGTGGAGATTGATTCCCGCACCGGAAAGATGCGAATGTCCCGCAAGTCACTTTTACCCAAGCCGGAAAGAAAGAAAAATGAAAATGGGGAATATGAGGACGGCTATGGAGAAGAAGGACCACCACAGCGCCAGGAGCGATCATTCAGTGATCATGACCGTGGAGGAGATCGTCGTGGAGGAGGAGATCGCCGGGGTGGTGGAGATCGGCGTGGAGGAGGAGGAGATCGCCGGGGTGGTGGAGATCGTGGCTCAAGGAGATGATAAAGAGGTTCTTTTAGAAGAAAATATTAAAATAGAAAGGCGAGCCAGGCGGCCGCCTTTTTTATTTTATTTAATAATAATATCGAAGGAATAGGCTGCCGTATCCAGGGGTTCAAGACTTTCCCGGATTTCAGGATAGACTTTGTTCAATTCGATGGAGTAAGGCGTATTAACCAGGGTATCCCGCCAGTCGCCTTCAGCATAAAATGTGTCTTTTACTATCCCTTCATGGTCAATAGTTACCGCCATAACGTACCTGCCTTCCCAGAAGCATTCGAGTCCAGGGACATTACACCTGCTGTCCTCCAGTACCGGACCAAAAGTAATTTCCCAATCAGCGGTTGGGATGCAGAACTTATCCCCGATTTTGGCCAAAAATGGCTTACCCAGGGTGATGGGATTGCAGGTGGAGAGTCCTTCTGATTTTTTATCGCATCCCGTCAGGGTCAGGCAAAACAGAAGGAGTAAGCTGAGCACCTTGCTGAGCGTAATTGTTAAGGACTTGTAATTTCTCATAGGTTTTGGACTTACTTTATCCCAAGACGGCAGATAATATCGTTTAAGTTGGGTAAGATCGGGAGAAAAGATACCTGGCTGTGCATTTATTCAGCTTTTTAAGGTCAATAAGCTTCCGATCACACTTATTAACAGTGTTACCTAATAGCGAAGTGAACTTTTTGTTGACTTCGTTTGTACCTTATATGTCGAACACTATTTGAGAAAAAATTACGGGCCCTAAACAATGCGTCAGTTAAAGATTGCCAATCGAATTACAAGTCGGGAAAGCCTTGCGCTGGAGAAATACCTGGCGGATATCAGCAAGATTGAAATGATTACTCCTGATGAGGAAAGCCGGCTGGCTGCCAGGGTCAGGGCTGGTGATCATGCTGCATTGGAGCGGCTGACTGAAGCCAACCTGAGATTTGTAGTTTCAGTAGCCAAGCAATACCAAAACCAGGGTCTTTCGTTGAGCGATCTTATCAATGAAGGGAATGTGGGCCTCATGAAGGCGGCCAAGCGATTTGATGAGACGAAAGGTTTCAAATTCATTTCCTATGCCGTCTGGTGGATACGTCAGAGCATACTGCAGTCTATCGTGGAGTATTCCCGGATTGTCCGGATGCCGCATAATAAATCCACATCGTATAACAGGCTGAATGAGGCTTTTGTATCTTTTGTCCAGGAATTTGAAAGGGAGCCCACTCATGAAGAGCTGGCTGAACTGCTGAACGTCAATATCCGGGATATCGTCAATAATATGCCGGGAGCTTCGAGGCACGTGTCCTTCGATGCCCCTGTTTCCAGCGATGAAGACAGTTTCACCCTGCTCGATATGATCGAAACGGATGAAAACATGCAGCCCGATCTCAAATTGATGGAGGAATCGCTTCGGCTGGATATTCAATACAGTTTAAATGCGCTTGCTCCGCGGGAAGCGGAAGTCCTGGCTTATTATTTCGGTCTCAAGGGGGAGAAACCTTTAACCCTGGACGAAATTGGCGTAGCACTTGAATTGACCAGAGAGCGGGTCCGGCAGATCAAAGAACGTGCTATACGTCGCCTCCGCAAAACCATGAAAAAGAATAGTACGATGAGGACCTATATTTAGGTTAGCATCGTTCTCCAAAATTAGTGAACACTTATCCCTGACCAGGGATTTCTTTCGCGTTCGATAGCTTTCTTTTGGCAAATAAATGAAAATGCCATTTAATAGCTAACTTTCCCAAAATGATTGAGGATATATTGCGAGCGGCTTTGCGAATGGCTCCGGGAGCAAAGAAAATCAACCTGGACCTGGCCTCCATGCGGCAGCTAAGCAAGCCATGGGTGGATCAATTAATACCCTGGGAGGATGAAAAAGAACTTGAACTCCTGTCCCTGAATATGAACATCCTTTCCCAGAAGAGGGGAATGGATAAAATGATTTTGGGTTCTGTGCAATCGATTTATTATGAGCCGATGCTGGTTTTTGCTTATAAAGATTACGTTAAAGGCCAGCGCGATGCAATGCTATATTGCAGAACGCAACATCTTGAATTTATCTACCGACTCAAACGACGGGACACGGATGTATACTTTAACGGGAATCATGTTGCTGTTCTTGACCAGGCCGGCGTCTTACACGGCTTGCGTTCCGGACAGGTCCTTGGCGGAGTGAAACCTTATTCCCAAGATTTGCTCTCTATGGTTGTGCTGGGTAAGGATGTAGGTCATATGTTTAATCCCACCCGCCCTCACGGTGAACAGCAGCGGGCATTTTTCATTCTCTCTAAATTGGAGGAAGAAGAAGAATATATTCTCCTGGCGCTGGGATTATACGAATTGGTCACCCGGCTTCTGGCCAACAAAAAGAAAAAATAACCATTTACTTATCTTACTTTTACCCGCATCACAGGCGGCAGAGACCATATGAATGTATTTGACACTATTCGCGTAGTTGTGTACCGGTTTCATGAAAAAGGGTTGGAGATCTTCCTCGTCAATTCAGGGCTGGAAGAGGAGAATTGGCGCATCCCTTTTACGGATATCGCTAAATACACGGAACAAAATGTGCAGGTCGGGGATCGATTCATTGCCATTGAGACCAATGACAACCCGGATGGAACAGCCAGTATCACCTGCGCCATTGAGGGTGACTGGCATGATATCCCTTCCATCCGTAAACTCATCAAAGAAGATATTAAACTGGTCCATTCCAAAATTGACAAATACGTCATTCCTGAATTGGAAAAGGGCACTTACTTTGCCATCAAAGAAGCCTTTAAGAAAGTCATGCCGAATGAATATAAAATTCTGCATGAACTTAAGGATATCCTGCTGCACCGGAATATGCTGAAGAATATGTAAGAAGGCTAAGGCTGAGGCTGAGGTTTCTGAAGGATATAATGTATTTCTGAACCTGCTGCTATTCACCTTCTCTCATTTGATTGGATGCATTAATTTTCGGGAATGAAATATTCCTTCAAAGCTGTGATTTACAAAGTGGCTGTAAATGCTGTTGTTGAAGTGCCGACAAGAATATCCTCGAAAATGCAGCCAACCCGTGGATATATACCCGTGAAAGGAACGATCAACGGACACGCTTTTCAGCAAACCTTGTGCCCGGTAAAAAATGCGCCTTATCGATTGTATGTTAATATTCCTATGCTGAAAGGAGGTAAAACTGCAGTAGGAGACCAGGCAAGTTTTAGCATTGAATATGATGAACAACCCCCCAAGGATACCCTGACCATGCCTGAAGCCCTGGAAAAAAGATTAAAAAAAGAAAAACTATTGGCACCATTTAGCCAGTTGATCCCTTCGGCACAGAAAGAAGTCTTTCGATACCTGCATTATCTCAAAACCGAAGAATCAAGAGAAAGAAATATTAATAAAGTGGTCATGGCTTTAAAAAACAAACAGCGACCGTAGCCGCTGTTTGTTCTGAATCTCTATTTATCCGGTTGGGGAGTTAATCTCAGATAGGGCTTGATGTAAGTGGCTCCTTTTGGAAATTTAGCTGGGATTTCAGCATCGGTAACCGAAGGTAAAATTACCACATCGTCTCCCTGCACCCAGTCTGCCGGAGTGGCGACGCTGTGATGAGCTGTCAGTTGAAGTGAATCAATCACTCTCAATATTTCAGTAAAATTTCTGCCGGTACTTGGTGGATAGGTTAATGTCAATTTGACTTTCCTGTCCGGACCAATGATGAAAACGCTGCGTACCGTTGTCTTTTCTGTAGCCTCGGGATGTATCATGTCATACAGAACAGCCACTTTCCGATCATGGTCAGCTATGATAGGGAAATTGACCGAGGTGTGTTGTGTCTCATTGATGTCGGCAATCCACCTGGCATGTGAATCGACCGGGTCTACACTTAGGGCCAGTACCTTGACATTTCGTTTTTCAAATTCATTTTTCAGCCGGGCCACCTGGCCAAGTTCAGTAGTACACACGGGAGTGAAATCAGCCGGGTGGGAAAAAAGGACACCCCATGAATCACCCAGAAACTGATAAAAATCAATCGGACCTTCAGAGGTTTCAGCCTGGAAGTTGGGCGCGACCGCGCCGAGTTTGATGGACATAGATGAAAAGATTTAGGATTTAAGATTTAAGTTGTCAGACTAACGACTGCAGACGTCAGTCTTAGTTTTTAGTATTGAGGTAATGAAGGATCAATTTCTTTGGCCCAGGCCAGGATACCGCCTTTCAGGTTGAACAAATGATGCAGGGTTGAATTTTTTTGGAGTTGTTCAATGACGTCATGGCTTCTTTTTCCGGAGCGGCAATGAATGACAATGTCAAGGTCAATTGGCAAACTATCCAGGTGATGGATAATTTCATTTTTGGGAATGAGTGTTCCCCCTATATTAACGATTTCGTATTCATAGGGTTCACGGACATCGATCAATTTAAATTCTTTGCCTGATTGGATCCAGTCCTGGAGTTGAGCGACTGTGATTTCTTTCACTTTACCATTTTCCTTTTCACCGCCAGGTTGGAAACCCAGGTTGCAGAAGAATTCATAATCGATAAGTTCCTTTTGCGTTGGGTGGTCGCCGGTAAGGGGATTTTCAGGATCCCTGGAAAGTTTGAATATCCTGGCGTTGAATTCGGCCGCGTCAAACTGAAATAAACGACCTGCCAGTGGTTCGCCGACGCCGGTGATTACTTTGATGACTTCGTTGGCCTGAAGGCTTCCTAAAATGCCCGGGAGCACCCCAATAACTCCGCCTTCAGCACAACTTGGAACGAGACCGGGTGGTGGGGGAGTGGGAAAGAGGTCCCTGTAATTCGGGCCGCGGCTTCCATCCGGAAACTGAAAATTGAAAACACTGGCCTGGCCTTCAAAACGAAAAATGGAGGCAAAGACATTTACTTTGCCGCTGAGCACGCAGGCATCATTGACGAGGTAACGGGTAGGGAAATTATCGGTACCATCTGCGACTACATCAAATTGCGAAATGATATCCAATGCATTGGTGCTGTCGAGGCGCAGATTGAATATTTCGAAGTGGACAAATGGATTCAGGGCGGAGAGTCTTTCACTTGCGGCTTCCACTTTTGGGCGACCAACATCCTGCGTTGTAAATAATACTTGTCGCTGCAGATTACTGGTGTCTACTACATCAAAATCAACTATGCCGATTGTACCCACGCCGGCTGCCGTCAAATATAAAAGAAGTGGCGCACCCAAACCGCCGGTTCCAATGACGAGGACGCGGGCCGCCTTTAATTTTTTCTGGCCTTCAATATTGAATTCCGGAATGATCAGGTGGCGGCTGTAGCGTTCAAGTTCCTCTTTGGTGAAACTTATTTCTTTAAGATCGAAGTTCATTTTTCCTAATTGCTATTGCGCTTTTGCCCCTAGCCCCTAAAGGGGAACCAGGGCTGTTCTTTGAACAGCGTATTCTACGTATAGTTTCCACCGGCAATCGCCGGAATAATGCTTAACTCATCCCCTTCGTTCAACGAGGTATGAATACCTTGTTTTTCCCGGACATCTTCATCTCCCAGGTAGAGACGAACATGTTTGCGAATTTCATCCAAATCATCAAAGAGATAAGGTTTTAACAGGGGGTGGATCGAAGTCAAAGACTTGATTGCTTCAGCCACTGTCTTTGCCTGCAAGGAAACTTTTGTCTGCTCAGCGGCAAATCGTCGGAGTGGGGTGGGAATGAAGATGGTGATCATGATTTTGGATTTTGGATTTTCATTTTGATTTTGGATTTTGGATTTTGGATTTTAGATTTTAGATTTTGGATTTTGGATTTTGATTTTGGATTGTTTTACCGTCTCCATTAAGGATATGGGAATTTAATTTATTATCAATTAGATTTTGGAAAGGATAAGTCAGTATTGAAGTGTTGATGGATAGAATATTTTTCTTCCTCCAATTGTCCATTGACGAGCCGATAACTTCGGGTGCCGGCCATTTTTCCTTTTTGCACTGCATGAATGAAATAAGAGAAAAAGGGCTGGGCGAATTCCAGATCATTAGCCGACGGTATGGCTGGATGGTCCGGATGGGAATGAAATATGCCCACTAGCTGTATGGCATGTTGTTGCGCAAATCGCTCTGCTTTCAGATATTCCAGCGGATCAATGACAAAACGGCGCCGTTGATTTTCAGATGACCGGTTTTGGGCTTTCATCATCCGGGTAATGTGGCGACTTCGATAGCTATCAGACCCAAAGAGAAATCCACAACCTTCATTGGGATAGTCAGCTTCCAGCTGGAGTTGTATCTCTTTCAATACTTCTTTATCTATGATGGTACTCATGATTTGAAAATTTCATTTCTAATTTCGCCGTAACGATCCAGGGTATCGGGCAGGGTAGTGACAATAACCCCTGTTTTTATTTCTTTAGCTATTTGATGTGCTCCCTGAAGATTGGCGGCGGAAGAAGGTGATAGATGTAGCCCTTCATGTTTGGCCATAAAACGAATGAAGTCAAATGTTTGGTCTGTCTGAATCATCCGGGTCTCATCAGCCAATTGACTATCATAAATTGAAGGTACGCGGGCGGTATCCAGGTGTTTCCATCCTTCCAGTGGATGAAGCGGTTGATCAGGTTGTAAGGCTACCAGGTGAATTTCGCCGAGTTCTTTCAGCCGTTTACCTGTTCCGGTAAAGGTGCCGGTCGTTCCCAGGCCGGAAACGAAATGGGTGACGGAACCTTGCGTTTGCTGCCAGATCTCCTCTGCCGTATGAAAATAATGGGCCTTCCAGTTAGCCGCATTAGAATATTGATCTGCGTAGAAATAGGTTTCCGGATGAGCATCAGATAATTCTTTCGCAACGCGTTGTGCCCCGTCCGTTCCTTCCAGGGGAGAAGTTAATATGAGTTCTGCTCCCAGGTTCCTCAATATATTTTTTCGTTCCATTGATGCGTTGGCAGGAAGGCAAATAGTGGTTTTCCATCCAAGTGGTTGCAGCAAGGTGGCATAGGCAATGGCCGTGTTACCACTGGAGGCATCCAACAAGCTTTTGAATTCATGTTAACCGACCTTCCCGGATCGCGTTGGAAATAATGGCGTGGGCTGCCCTGGCTTTGATACTACCCCCGGGTTGTTGCCATTCAGCCTTGGCCCAGATCTGGACGCCATCCGTGCTCAGGCTTTTTATCAGGAGCAATGCGGTGTTTCCTACTTTTGGAAGCAGGTCGGATATATTTTTGGTTAGAGTTTGTGTTGTCATCAGAAGGTAAGAGACTGGATAAAATGAAAAAAGCCTTTCAATCCGGCGGAACTGAAAGGCTTCGTGTATGTTGGTGTAGCTACAGCATACTTCTTCAGTTCAACCCGGGGGTTGAGCGCAACAACAACACGTGCAACAGAAGCAGTTTAGCCTATTTTTCATTTTTCGCGGTAAATATATGGGTGTTTAGTTCAATAAGTCAAGGACAAGATTCAAATTTGCGTTTCGCATCTTACCTTAACATTGTAACCGACCAAAAGTTATGCCAATCTCCGAGACTAATTTTTCATTGCCCGGGCAGACGGGTTTTTATAAAGGCAAAGTGCGTGACGTATACTACGTGGATGATCTCATGGTAGCCGTTGCCACGGACAGGATTTCCGCTTTTGATTATATTCTACCCCGGCCTATCCCATATAAAGGGCAGGTATTGAACCAGATAGCCGGTTATTTTCTGGATGCCACCCGGGATATTGTACCTAACTGGAAATTGGAAATGCCACATCCCAATGTGACTATTGGCGTATTGTGCGAGCCCATCCGGATTGAAATGGTCATCCGGGGATATCTGGCCGGCCATGCCATCCGGGAGTATAAAGCCGGAAAAAGAGTTTTGTGCGGGGAGGCTATGCCGGAAGGTATGAGAGATAATGAGGCGTTTCCACAACCCATCATTACGCCGGCGACGAAAGCAGATAGCGGACATGATGTGGATATCTCCGGAGAGGATATTGTTAAGCAGGGCATCGTTGACCAGACTACCTATAATGAATTGGTGAGAATCACCCGGGCACTGTTTCAACGCGGAACAGAAATGGCGGCGAAGCAGGGATTGATATTAGTGGATACGAAATATGAATTTGGCTGGTACCGCGATGAGATTTATATCATTGATGAAGTGCATACGCCTGATAGTAGCCGGTATTGGTATGCGGCTACTTATCAGGATAATCTGGATAAAGGATTGCCGCAGGAACATTTGTCCAAAGAATTTGTAAGGGAGTGGTTGATGTCGAAAAGTTTTCAGGGGTTGGATGGACAGCAGATGCCGGTGATGGATGATGAGATCGTGAATAAGATCAGCGAACGGTATATTCATCTATATGAAGTGATGACGGGCTATAAATTTGAACGAAGAGATGATGATCTGAAAGTGATCGAGGGAGCTATCGCGTCCAATATAATGGCTTTGGTCAAACCATGATGCAGCGTCTCCGGGTATTCACCGCTTTAAAATCTCGTGTTATTCCCCACCTTTAAAGGTGGGGTAAGGCCGTAATGGAAGTTTTAGAAAATCTAAACGATTCGATTGGGAATCAAAAATTCAGGTTAAGCCATCAGCGAAGTATGGCATTCAATTGCTCAATGACATAATCAATTTCCTCAGACGTATTATACACGGCCATACCCATCCTGGTCACACCACCTTGCCCCATCAGATCCATCACTTCTACCGCCCGGATGGCATAGAAATGTCCGTCCCAGGCGCATATAGCTTTATCCGCAAGCATGCGGCAAATATCTTCTGGTCGTTTGCCCTCCACGGTGAAGGATAAAGTTGGAGCGCGTTGTGTTTCTTTCAGTGGGGGTCCGTAAATATCCACCCCGTCCATATCCCGCAGGCCGAGATAAAGTTGCTGCGCCAGGGAACGCTCGTGTGTTTGAATTTGGGATAGCGCGTCGATGATTTTGTTTCGCAATGAGTCCCCTTGTCCAAGGGAGGAAATAAAATCAACCGCTGCAGAGACACCTGCCAGGGCGGCATGATTGAGCGTACCCCGTTCAATCCGGTAAGGCGCATTTTGAGTTTGCGTTCTGAGCGGACCTATATCCAGGCGATCCAATGCTCCCGGACGGGAATACAAAATGCCCACGTGAGGACCATAAAACTTATAAGCGGAACATAAAAGAAAATCACAATCAATTTTCCGGACATCGGTCAGTAGATGAGGAACGTAATGCACTGCATCCACGACAAGCAACGCACCGGCTTCGTAGGCCATCTGACGCACGCGATCGATCTCATTGACCGTACCAAAAATATTGGAGGCCAGTCCGATGGCTATCACACGGGTTTTTTCGCTGATCTTTTTTTCAAAATCACTATAGTCGAGGCTACCATCTTCCTCCAACACCACTTCACGAACCACTATGCCATGACGACGCTGATGCAACCAGGGTCCCCGATTAGCTTCGTGGTCCAGTTGAGTAATCAGGATTTCATCACCAGGTTGGAGTGATCGGGAGATGGCATTGGCCAGAACAAAATTCATGCTGGTCATATTAGCCCCGAAGGAAATCGTTTGACCTCCTTCTGACCCTAACAAGGCAGCGACCTGTGACCTGGTATGATCGATTAAGGCATCGGTCTCGAGGGAGGTGATAAACTGGCCATGGGTATTTGCATTACTGTTGGCATATACATTCACGATGGCATCGATCACCGATTGAGGTACTTGTGTTCCGGCGGGTCCGTCGAGATGGACGATTTGGTGGCCGTTAACTATACGATTGAGGGAAGGAAACTGGCTGCGAACAGCGGTATTCATTGGATGGGAGGTTGGTTGGGGATGTAAGGTAGGGAAAAGGGGGAAAAGGGCAGAAAAGGGCGGAAGGGGCGTAAGAGGCAGAAGGGGCGGAAGGGTTCTGGCATCCCCATATCCGGCTTCTCATGCTGAAACTTTACCTTTGGTGCCATTGTTAAGGTGTAAATAGATCTTTGACACTATGGGGCTGATCGGAATCGACAGGAAAGTGGATTGCGTCAGTAAGCATGCCGGGGAATGATGGTTCACCCCGTTACCAAATGGCTATCGACCAATAATTGGCGATACTTCTTTCGCTTTGGCTGCCTAATTCCAGGTAATTAGCTAGCCTTTATGCCACGGGTTTGATTTCTGCTACAAAACCTGCCGCATACCATAAAATGCAGACTAAGCTGAAGGGATGTCCCGACCGGAGGCCGACAATCTAAGGGAATCGGAAGGTTGCGCGTTGTTGCAGAACTTGTCGCCTTTTTAAATCCGATCTGTAACTAAGCATGTAGAAGGCTGATGTGAGCTTTGTCTGGACGGGGGTTCAATTCCCCCCAGCTCCACCACCATAGAAACAAATGAAAACAGTAAAGAACAATTTAATATATAAATTACTGTAAATAAGCAAAATAATTACTTTTTAATTTTTATTTGTTATAATTTGTTCGTTTCTGTTCGTTGTATGTGTGGTTTTTGTGTGGAATAATAGGATTGATTATCTTTGGAGAGAATCAATACGCTGGCACAAATGGCTTCACTTACTTTCTCCTACAATTCCCCTAAGCAAAGGGCAAACATTGAGGCTCGGTTAACTTTCAAGACTGAAGACGGCAAAAGAATGTCCTGTTATGGACGTATCGCCTTCGAGGTCGATAAGGACTTTTGGACGGCATATTCAGCCGGAACGAAGTTTCGTGACGGCGAAAGGGCTAACCTGAAAACCAAAATCGATACCGAAACATCGGCTGTCCGTGAGCATGTTCTCCATCAATTCAACACACAATTCCACACACTTGCACATGTCGATGGATCCTGGCTCAAACAATCAATCCAGGAATACTACTATCCCATCCCAACTCAAGAGGAGACACTTACAGGATATTGGCAGTATTACAGCGAATTAAAAAAGCATGAGGATAGCGCTGTCAAAAAATTCAAACTTGCATCTCTGTTAAACCGTCTCAAAGCTATTGATAGCCAAGCTGGAAAGACTCATCGGTTAGACGAAGTCAATGAGACTTATCTAAGCATATTTGTGTCCTGGCATAAGGAATATGGTTTCGCTCATGGTACCATTATGCGTGACTTTAAATGGATTCGAACCGTATGCCGCCATGCAGCAGGAAATGGATTTCAGTTGCATCCTCAGTTTGCCAGTTTGCACGTCAAGGCTGGAAAGGAGAAGAACCCTACGATATACCTGGATTCAAGAGAAATTGGTCTGGTACGGAATCTATCTAACCTGCCTGACTATTTGGATAACGTAAGGGATTGGTTGCTTGTAGCTTGTACTACTGGCCAACGAGTTTCGGATTTCATGCGTATGGCACCTTCAATGATTCGTAAGGATGATAAGGGCAGAAGGTTTATCGATCTCACCCAGGAGAAAACAGGTGCCCATGTAACTATACCATTACTACCTGAGGTGGCCGAACTACTCAATAAGAGAAAAGGAAATTTCCCGCGTGCCATTAGCGACCAAAAATTCAATGAATACGCCAAGGAGGTATGCAAAAGAGCAGGGATTGATACAATAATCAAAGTTAAGAAACGAGAAGACAACCAATACAAAGAAGGTGAATATCCCAAATACGACCTGATCAGCTCACATGTAGGACGCAGATCTTTTGCTTCGAACTTTTATGGCATCATACCCACTTCGTTGTTGAAGAATATTACAGGTCACTCTACTGAACAGATGCTACTTAAATACATTGGTAAGACAAGTAACGATACAGCCGCTGATGCATATGATTTGATGGTAGCGCAAATGAAATAACCATTATGACAAAGAGAAAGGGAAAGGAAATTCAAGAAGATTTGATCCACAATGATGATACCTTCATTCCTGATGATAAGGATGAAGCTACATTCAGCGAGGAGAATATCTTTTTAGATGATACTCCGTATATAAGACCAATCAATGAAAAGTTCGATAAGGATGGACTTTATTTAATGCAACACCTTGTAATTCTTCATCTGGCGATAAAGGCAGAATACTTCCCTGATGATCGATTTCCACATTTAAAAGATAAATGCTTGAAGTACTATACGGACAGAGATCTTGTTAGTGCAGGCGTAAAGCCCGAGACATTTTACAAATCGTATTCGGAATTTATTCAATTAGATATAGAGGACGGCAATAGAATCATCACCCGAGAAAAGTATATAAGTTATAGTTTCATTGATACTATCACTCCTTATATTGAACAATGGTATCCTCACGCAATTTTGTTTGTGCAAACCCTAAACTCTTCCCCTTATAAACTTGAACCAATTTATTATTACTGGATCTATCAGGAGGTAAGGCGTAAATATCGAGGATCAATGGAAGACTTTAGAATGGAATATTGTGCACATCTTCCCAAAGAAACGTTTAGAACTTGGCGTAAACGGTACTCTAAGGACGAAACCCCAGATGATTTAAAGGAGTATATCCAACATTTTATTGATTTTCATTTCTCCTTTGGAGCAGAACCGGGCTAACGCTTAAGTTGCTCAGCAGCCTGGTAATCAAGCAAATAACTAATCAAGTTGCTTTTTTTTGTTTTCATTTCCATATCCTGGTTCAAATCGGGACCTCGCTCCCGTTCGTTGGCTTGCATATTTGCTTTTGTAACCAAACAAGGAAACATGGAAAGTAAAAAAGTAACTGCAGAAAGCCCAACAATCGTCCTCATGGATGAGGCTAAGCTTTTAGAAGTAATAGGTCGGGCCCTTGATGAGAGGCTGGACAAAATCGTTCCCCATCCAGTATCGAACAAAGATACAGATCTATTGGATGAGTACATTCCCAAATCCGCAATTCGTGGAAAAATTCTCTCCTCATCCACTTTATGGAAACACGAGAAGAAAGGGAATTTGAAAACCTATGCCATCGGTGGCAAGAGGTATTACAAACGGAGTGAAATCGAAAACTTAATCCAGGAGGTGAAGTGATGAAAGCAAGAATAATTGAAATAGAAAGAGAAGAGATATCCCTTGGTTTGTTCCGGCGATTAATGTGGTCCAACGTTCCAGCTGATCAGTTGTCTTCTGAAGATACTCAGGAGTTCTTCAGTCGCTCTGATCAGATGTGGCCACAGCGTGAAGCAATCTCCACACTATTGATGAGGAGAATACAGCAAGACAAGAAGAAGAGACCCAATCACTTTTTCGAGTCAATATCGACACCACCACAGCACGAGAAAGTAGTTGCAACAGATCCTCCAAAAAATTGAACTGATCTGTATGGAAAACAAGAAGGGACCATAGGTCCGCACTCAATACTGCTTACATATAGCATTGTCTCTGGCAGGCCGATCACAGCCCTGCCTATTCAAAAATCAAGTTTACTTATTCTACAATTGCAATGATTGTCATGATTGCAACAGGCCGCGTAATGCATGGAATTGTGGGATAGTGACTTTTAAATATTCAACATTCAAATGGCAACGTGTAGCATATTTCATTACAATAAGACTATTCCCAGGGAAGAACGGTCTCTGATCCTCATCTTAAAAGACATTCAAACAGGGGTGTATAAGGAACAGATAGAAAAAATCAGAGCTTTAATGTCCCAAGGCAAGGAAGAAGAAGCTGAGGCATTAAAATTCAAACTGAAGTCCTTTTCTACATCAGCAACATTTAGTGAACGACGACTGCCGGAATTTCTTAAAATGTATAATTCCCATGTTCACTTAGATTTTGATAATGTGGAACCAGATCAGTTGGACAATGCAGTTGAGAAAGCTACAGCCTCGCCTTATACTGTTGCGTGCTTTATCAGCGCAAGGGGGAGTGGAATAAAGGTCTTAGTGGAAGTTGATTCTAATGCTGAAAATCATGGCATCGCTTATCAACAAGTTAGTGCTTATTATGAAAATTTATTGGGAAGAAAATCGGATCCCAGATGCAAGGATAGAGGAAGACTCTGCTTTATGAGCTATGACCCAAACTTGTATAAGAATCTGAAGAATGAAAAATTCAAAATTGAGATTCCTGATACTTCTGATATTCCGGTAGTGCAAGTGACGGCTCTCGATCACTTAAATGAACCGGACCTTGATGTAGCCTTGCGGTTCCACCAACAAGTTGAATTCACTAACAAGAAATTGAAGTTTGAAGAAGGTAACAGGAATAATTATATTCATTTGCTGGCTTCAAATTGTAATAGAGCAGGGATTCCCCAAGAGTCTACATCAGAATTGACTTTCCTTTATTTCAATTTGCCTGAGAGAGAGCTGCGTGCAACCATCCAAAGCGTGTATAGAAACCAGTCACATGAATTTGGAAAGTTTGCAAAATCTGCAAAGACTGCAAATATAAAATCTTCACATAACGAGAATCAACAGAATCTGGAGAAGAATCCAGAGGGAGGCGAGCAGGATGCTCCTGACTATTTAAGATCAACTCCTTTGATACCAGATGAAATATGCAAAAAGTTGCCTTCGATTCTAAGGGATGGTGCTAAAGTTTATACAGATAAGAGGAAGCGCGATGTTTTCATCACAGGAGCGCTTGCCATGCTAAGCGGTTGTTTGCCAAAGGTTACGGGTGTCTATTTTCAAGAACGTGTTTACCCTCATTTGAATGTATTCATAATAGCACCTGCTGCAAATGGTAAGGGAGCTTTGAAAAATGCAAAAAGACTTGTTGAGAAATACCATGATGAGGTATTGAAGGCTTCCAGGGAGGAAATGAAAAAGTATGAAACGGAATTACTTGAATATAACGATAAAAAGCGGAAGCGTAAGTCTGGGGATCCTCTTCCTGAACCTCCGCAAAAGCCGTTATTCAAAATTGTTTTGATTCCTGCTGATTGTTCACATGCCAGATTGGTGGAGCACCTACAAAATAACTGTAACAGCCCCCTAAACCTTCAGACATAGTTACAAAAACATTTTTGTAATTATGAACATGAAAACCACCGAAAACGGCATCCGGAAGTTCACCCGTGAAGAGAAACTTCGGATCCTCAAGGAAGCCAAGCAGAAAGGGGTAAAATCAACCCTTGAGAAGTACGATCTGTATCCTGCCACCTATTACTATTGGAAGAAAAAACTCCTGGTCTATGGTGAAGAAGGCCTTGAACATAGCAGACTTAAGGAGCATGATACCAGAATGAAGGCACTAGAGAAGGAAAACGAACAGCTCAAGATGCTTCTTGCAGAAAAGGACCTGGAGAGCCGGCTGAAGGATGAGCTTTTAAAAAAAAAATATCCCGAACTGAGAAGGAAATCATTGTGAGAGACTTTATGGCTTTAGGATTAAGACGTGATCGGTGCCTGGAGCTCACTGGCCTGACTCGAAACGAGTTTTATTATCAGGAGAAGGGCGTGAAGCCTGGCAAAAAACCATCTTCCATGACTCGTTGGCGAGATCCGCGAACTTTGCAATACTACTTTGTGCCTAACGAAGAAGTGGTTAGAAAAGTGGTGGACATCAAACTGAATCCGGATCTGCCAAAGTGGTATCGCCTCATTACTTTTACCTTGCAACTCCTGGGATACTTTATCAATCATAAGAAGCTGTTCCGCTTGATGAAGGATCATTTGTTGCTGGAAGATCCCAGGAAAAGCAAAGGCAGAGATTTTGTCACCTTTCGCCGGGTATGTCCCGCAGGTCCTCTGTGTGTGCTGGAAATGGACATCAAGTATGTGTGGATATATGAGCATAGGAAGTATGCTTTTATTCTCACTGTGCTGGATACGTTTACCCGGTATGCATTGCATTGGCAGGTGGGATTGACCATGAAAGCCAGCCAGGTCCAAGATGTTTGGGAACATGTGGTAGCGGAATATTTGCAGCCGCATCGTGTCAGTATAAGTAAAATCGAAGTTGAGGTAAGGAATGATAATGGCAAGCAGTTTTCAGCAGCCATAGTGAAATCCTTCTTTGAAAACAACCACATCAATCATGTGTTTACCCATCCCTATACGCCTGAAGAAAATGGTCACGTTGAAAGTTTTCATTCCATCCTTTCAACAGCCATCAAACACGATCGATTTACCAGCCTTGCGCAACTTGAAGATCGCCTGTGCAGGTTTTATACAGCGTATAACAATATCCGAAGCCACAGCGGAACCAAAGGCATTCCGCCAGCTAAATTCTGGGCGCTGCATCAAATGGGACTTGTAAACGTCACCTATTCGGAAAAGCGAAAAGCCATCACTACGGTCAATATCCCTTATCAGGACATCATCACACTGCCCGGTATAGATCAATACGATTATCGGGCAATGCAAACCAGAAGGAGACCCTCGCCTTATTTTGAGGCTCTCGATGAGCCGAAAAATAAACATGCATTGGTAGGCCTACACAACACATTTGAATCGACATCGGTATAAAGCATGACCGTCAGTCGACCCTCGCCGATACAAAGGTATAGACGAAAACAATTGATTTCTTAACTTACGTGACGATTGTCTGAATTATAGGGGGCTGAACCAATAACGGAGGACACGGGATTATTTGTGAAACTGAAGCTGATATTATGAGCGGTACCAAGAAGCAAGAATGGGGAGATTACTCACCTCTTTTAAGGATGGCTTTTCACCATGAAAAATATACATACTCTCGCAAAACAAACGATGAGTATTTGGAAATCGAAGAGCCACGGATAGCGTTAGGTCTGTCGGGAACACCAGGTCAGGTGCCTAAACTAATTGCCTCTGCGGAGGACGGGCTTTTTAGTCGTATTTTATACTATCTCTATAAAAGTCCCATTGGGTGGCAAGATCCTTCTCCTCGGGCAAATCCAGTAGTTTTTAATGACCATTTTCGGCAATTGTCCGAGGAGGTTTTAAAACTGACGAAGCACCTTGATCAATTCCCTACAGAGGTTCTTTTAACCGATCAACAATGGGATAGATTGAATTCATCGTTTACAACCATCCTGGATGACGTTGTAGTTTTCTCGAGCGAGGACGCTGCTGGGGTTGTTTATAGATTAGGATTGATTCTATTAGGTTTTGCATGGTGTTCACGGCACTAAGAAAATTTGAAGCAGGTAATATGAAGAAAGATTGCTTGTGTACTGATGAAGATTTCGATTCTGCTTTAGGCCTGGCTCAAATGTATCTTCAGCATTCGATATTAATGTTCAACAATCTTCCCAATCAACAAGATGTAGCCCCTTATTTGGACGGCGAGAACAAAAAGAAATTCTTTGAAAAACTACCCACGGAATTTCAGCGCAAGGATGCTGTGACTCTCGGTGAGAAATGCAATCTCAGTGCCCGATCGGTGGATGATATCTTGAAACTGGCCTTGAATTCTAAGTTGGAAAAACTGAAGGCAGGCCTATATCGTAAAATAAATTGAAAATTCGCACAGCAAATGGAAACGAAGGACAGATACCGGCAGTACACCAAAAACCAACACGAAGACCTATACCGACAATGGCTAAAGCTCGAAGAAGCTAATGAGGAAGCCATGCGGTTACCGAAGGACGAAATTACCCTGCGACTCGAAGCATTGGGCTTTCGCCGGATTGGGGTAACTGCTTTATCCGATACTCATTACTTCTCTACGCCTTGCGATAAGGAAGGAGAGCACGGCTTGACCTTCCAAAAAGGGGATGGTGTCTATAATAGATATGGCGAATTGAGTTTAACCTATGAGCAAGGTGTGGATATTTTTAAGTCATGTGGGCGAATTCTAAAGGAGGGGTTTTATACGCTTGATGAGTTCAGCCTGATATTGGACAAAATGGAGAGGAGTCTCTGGTATCGAGAGAAGAAGGACAAAAAACGTCTCCCTTTGCTTTCCATTCTTCAGCGAAAAGTCTATGACGCCCTTCCGCCAATCTTTCCCTGGTCTAAAGGCAAGGAAGTTGCCCTCCAGGCAGGCATGCCTTCACGTACAGCACAGCGGTTCTTTGGTAATCAGGTATTATTTCAGAAGGTCAAAAATGGCACGTACATGAAAAAAATAATATTATGCCGAAACGTAATGATATACTCCAGAGCCCCATTTTAGGGTGTTTTGGGGGATAGGGTAGCCAGTTTAGCCAATATAGACACTGTTAATAGACATTTTTCGTCTTATTCAATTTTCTGGTCCCATGTGAAATCGGTAGTTTTTCCCACATACAATTCAAATCCGAACCCATAGAATGGATCGCGAAAAGACGATATAAAAAGGAGGTTAATGGCTACTTCGGTACTCACCTTGTCAGGATGGTCATGCGCAATTCTATCATTCCTGTTAAAGGACCTAAATCAGCACTTTTTAGAGCAATGATATTTATGTTTACCCTTGATACCTCAATTTCCTGTCATTCAGTACTTTTGAAGTGTGAAAATTTTGCCCTTTCTGCTACTTCTATCAATAATTACTTTTGGGAACAAAGTAACCGCTGAAACTGTTAAAGAAAAGGCACAAAGACTTGAATCTGAGATGGATAGTTTGAAATCTGAGAACATAAGTTTAATAAAAAAGGTCTCTGATTTGGAAAAGAGATTGGAGGGATTTGAAATCTTCAAAGGAGAGTCAAAGGGATACGATTCAGCAGTTGGAGATTATGGAACAATTCTATTTGGGATAGTTATAGGTATTACACTTCTTTTTGGTTTCCTTTATTTAGGGGCAGCCAAAAGAGCCGCATCAGATACTTTTAGAGAATTTTTTGATTCATATGATAAACAGATTAAGGACTATACAAAGGAGTTGGGGCTGATAAAAGATAAGTACGAAGCTCTTTATAATATCTCCGAAGATGTCGATGCCGATAAAAACTCATTTAAAGAAACAATTACAACTGAATACCATGCCGCCGGAACTCCAAAATAAACTTGATAGATATTACCAGGAATTAAATGAATTAACTGTTAAATTCACTTCTTTTGGTGGCTACCCCACAAAAAGTGATCTAGATAGGCTTTTGCATTTATTTAGATTAGCTGGAATCGAGGAACGCAATATCGAAAGACTTTACAGTACCTGTGGATTTAAAAGTTGGGACGATTATCTTAAAAACAAAGAAAGAGGTTATTCAGATACACTTAGTCAGGTAAAATGTGTTGATGATAAGATATGGTTAGCAAAACGCAGTATTGAAACTATTACCAAAGGTGTTCTTTAAATTCTTTATTTAAAAATAGACATAAATGTAACTATTCACCCTAAATATAAGGTATTTTCCTGACCACTTGTACATATTAAGAAAAACGCTTATGTTTCGTATAACTAAGGTCTCTACAGGTGTCCGACAAGGAATTGATCAGTGCTTTGCTAAAGCAAAATGCGGAGTTGCAAATCAGCAATAATGAATTCCAGTCGCAGCTTGCTGCTTTCAAGCAAGAAATACTGGATCTAAAAGCCGAATTAGCTTGGTATAAGTCAAATCGCAACAGCCACAACAGTCACCTTCCTCCCAGCCGCGATCTCCATAAACCTACCCCTCCCAAGCCCAAAAGAAAAAAGTCTAAACGCAATGTCGGCGGACAGCATGGCCATAAAGCCAGTCGCCTGGAGAAGACAGAAACACCAGATGTCATCTTGGTGCATGAGGTAAGCACCTGTCATCATTGTGGCACCGATATTCAGGATCAGCCTTCTGAGATTCTGCGTACTGCACAAGTCTTCGATATACCCCGGATAGAATTGAAAGTAACTGAGCATCAAAAGGTCCGTAAATGTTGTCCTGAATGTGGAAGACATACCGCTTCGGAACTTCCTGGAACGCTTGATTATATAGATGCGCAATATGGTGACAACTTAAAAAGTGTAGTCACGTATCTGAGTACTCGCCAGTATTGTTCTGTCAATCGGATAGCCGAATGCATAAGCATACTTACGGGGGCTAAGATCAGCACAGGCTTTGTGTGGGATACGATCCATCAAAAAGCAGAACAACTTCGAGCTGTTTATGATCAACTGCTCGAAAAGGTGAAGCAAAGTCCCGTGGTAGGCTCAGATGAAACAGGTTGTCGCATCGGTGGACAAAAGGGGTGGATGTGGGTGTTGTGTAATACTAAATACGCATGGCTGAAAGTGTCTGATAATCGCGGGTATGCTACGTTGATGAATATGTTGGGAGATAAAGAGCAGTCTTTTATCATGGTGAGTGATTGTTACCCTGCGCAACTCAAGGTCAAAACAGCAGATAAACAAATATGCCTAGCTCATCTCCTGAGGGAATGCGACGGCATGTATGAAAAGTACAATTCCAAATGGGCGCTGCATTTAAAATCCAAACTGGAACAAATCATACAATTAACGAAAGCGGAAGTCGTCGCCCAAAAAACAGTCTTGCGGATAGAGGGAGAGTTATTGACCATTTTGAAAAGAGTCAGAGGGCGGGCGCATGAAAAAGTTGAAGTATTCCGGGACCGATTATGCAGGCTAATAACCTATATTACCACCTGTCTTCGAAATCGTTTGGTTCCTCCCACCAATAATATGAGTGAGCGTGCATTACGCAGCACCAAAGTCAAAATGAGAGTGAGCTCATTGTTCAGGACATTCCATGGTGCACAGGACTATGCCATCCTCCGGTCCATCATCGATACCGCCATCCTGCAAGGCAAACATCCCTTTGATGCATTGGTCAGACCGGAAATCGTTGTAATTTAGGGTGAATAGTTACAAAAAGCTTTTCTTGGCTTCCAAGAATGCATCACTTTTGAGCGCTTCATTAGAAGAGAACTGAATGTTAACTATAAGAGCAATATCGCCAAAGTTTCGCTCTAACTGACCTTTTATCTTGAATGACCTCCAATCCGCAATTTTTGACCAGGCTTGAAATCTTATACCTCTATAGCTATATATTTGCCTTAGTTCCTTCATCAATTGAAAAGACAAATGATTTTCTTTCCACTAAGGATAGGATGATTTGCAATTATACGTTACGGATTTCTCGATTTCATGAATAGCAGATCTTATCACAACTGGCTTTACATTATAGCATTAAAATTCAAGTAACTACTGGATTGATATTCGATTGCGGCTTTAGCATGTTGTTTAAAATTACAGTTCCTCCGATAATCAGCGTTTTGCATTTGTGCATGGAGCCACCCTTTGATTGACACGTCAGAAGGTAGTTCCATGGACAAATCAGATAATCTTTAGGTATTTCTTTTTCCTCAAACTTTACACATTTATCAGCGCGATTATATTAAAGAAAATTGGGTATGATAATCTCATAGTAATCTATCCAAAAATTTATGAGAAAGAAACAAATGTTATATTGAACGAGGATTACTAGACAGATATGAAGACTCTACAAGAAATACATGAATTCATCGAGAGCGAAATTACACATTCAAAGGAACGCGAAATTTGCAGAAAAGTAATCAAGAGTCAAGAATTACTTGAGTCTTCAGACCTGCTCGATGTGGAAATTAGTTTGCTCCTTGCTCGCCTTGAACGCGGTGCTTCAAATTTTACATATGAAAATTGGGGGCATAAGGAATACAACTATTTAAGTCAAAGAGCAATGACAGTTAAAAACCAAAAACTGAGAGCAAGGTATAATCAGCTTTTGTTTAATGGTGATCGGAATTACAAGCGACAAGAAAATGCCATTAATGCAATTGAAGCCTACTTAAATATCTTATCTAACAGTTTATGTGGAATTTGGACTCAAGAAGGTATTGATTCACAATATTATATCGAAGTGATTTCAAATATGTTGGGGCTATCATCTGCAATTAGCAACTTCAATGAGCGAGTAATAAAGGAACAAATAACAAGTGTAATAGAAACTCGAATACAACAATCAAATTCGCACAAATACATTCTTATTTCTACTCTTTTGGAATACTCTCAAATCTATAAAGCCAGAGACTTAGTTGGATTCCAGGAAATCCTTGAAGATACTATTAAGGAATGTTGGGCGGACAACAACTTCTTCACAGTACCTAAAGTTATAGAAGCTGGCATTAAGATATCCAATAAACTTAACCAGGATAATAAAAATTGGTATGAGCTTTTAGGCCAAAATTACGAGCAGTTTGCTGAGTTCGGAAAAGATGATCGTACAGGTATGATCCCTCCTATGATGATTAACAATGCGATTATAGCATATCAAAAAAGTGGAAATACAGCCAAAGTTCAGGAGCTGGGTGCAAAATATCCTTCGCTCGCTGAAAAAGTAAAACTCGCTTCTTTCAAATGGAAATTGGATGCAAGATTAGCTCAGCAGTTGTCAGATATGATTGATAAACAAGTAGGAATGCTTATCCCAGCTGGTTCAGATGCTATCTATGAATATTTTAAATTTCATTTATTTCTACCTGACAAAGATTACCTCTTAAAAGTAAATAATCCAATACGTGACCAATTTGAGCTCTATACGAAAATAGGATTTGACATTAACAAAAACATAATACCTAATCCTAAAACAAAGGAGGATCAAGAAAAGAGAAAATGCAAAATGCATATTTAGTGCACAATAGATTCATTGTTTGGCCATTAGTGAATGAGATATTTATCAGCGGTATTCATCAGAATATCTTGTCGATTGAAAATTTAGAACATGTTTTACGAACTTCGTGGTTGGGAAATGAATTAGTTGAAACGGATCTGTCAGGAAACGAGGTACATTACAATTGGATGGACTCCATTATGCCAGGTTTAAGAATAGTTCTTTCTGAGTTAGAAAAAGGAATAAAAACAGAAGATTATTCCCGGATATTCTTGCAGGGGTCGATTCTCTTGTAATAAAATTTGAAGGTATTTTAAGAGACATGGCATGGGCTCTGAAACTTAATACAAAAAAGGTAGATGCACGAAGTAATTCGCTCCGCGAAATATATATAGAAGATTTGTTGCGTTTGCCTAAATTTGAAGAAATATTTGATGAGGGTGATTTACTGTTTTTTAGATTTGTATATACGAAATTTGGGATTAACCTACGTAACAATATAAGTCACGGGTTCTACAGAAAACATCAATACAATATTCATCAAGGCTATCTCATTATTTTATCACTTCTTCGTCTAACAAAATACAATCTTGTTCCACAAGATCAATCTGAATAACTTATAAACCGACTTAATTCGTTATACCAAGTGTGGGTAGGAATACATACAACAACAAATATTCAATCGATTGTTGTTCAGGACTTATAACTAATCTATGCATAGTTAAGAAACTAAATTTATTGTAGATCATTAGTTCTTGATCAGAAATGCATCTGTATGAAATAACATCTTCCTCCAAATTGATGTTTGGATCATCGCCAGGTCCGTAAGGATAAATGTGAAGGCAGTACTTCTTTGTTAATGGTACAAACATTGAATCCATTTTTTTAAAATCACGTACTTTTTTGGGGGAAATATTTTTCATTTCCTCATCAAATCCATATTCAACGCATGGGTCATCAGATGTCAGCCAATATTTTCCTTCAGGTGCAATGAGGATTTCCCATCTTTTAATACCTAAATATAATAGTACGTTATGGAGAATACCTTCCAATCGAGACTGATCTGTCCACACCCCAAGATGAAGTTCTTTCGAAATAAACTGCCGATCTTTTTCCTCGACGTTCAAAAAGTCTCTAGTTCCTGCATACACTTTTGATAACCAGCTTTCAAGTTCAATTTGCTTCTCAATATCAAATCGGAAAGATGGGCTCCTATGTACGGAAAAGAAGATGAATATTCGTAGATCATCCTTTATCCATTGTTCTCCAATGGGGCGTTCTTCTGAGATTCTTTCAATGATTCTAACGTAATTACTTTCAAAGAGCGTATTAAATGATTTTTCAATAGTTTTTCTGTCTTTAAATCTAATGGAATCATAGTAATTCTCCTCCCAGAAAATTCTATTTCCGGAATCAACTGAATGAATTTTGGGTTCTCTGTTCTCATTAAGATGCATAACATACAAGTCCTTTCCATCGTTGCTTAATGAAAAATACTTTAGATATACTTTTGGTAGTATATGTTGCTTACGATATGAATTACTCATTGATTATGATTAAATTTTAGCATTTCTAATTCTTTATAGAATTCATTTACGACTGCCTCATCAGATATTCTATCAAAGTCTTATCAAACTTTGCTATGCTAAAATTGGTAAGTCTAAAAATCTATTGGGTGTGTTGATTCACCAACTCTGAACAGCAACATTAAAGATGCCTTCTTTGAGTCATTGACTCCTTTATTGGTATTTATTTCAACATGATTGTGCCAATGTCCCAAACCAATGCGATTAAAAAGCAACAATAATGCAAATTGGGGGTAGTGTTCATTTTGTCAATATAACCCGCCTTTTGCGGTTCGCAAATCTAAAAACTCTCTGCTAATCTTGCCAAGTTCTTGCCGGTGAAGGAGGAACAAGCTCTAATGCATCTTCTGGATAAGTTCGCTCTTGTGGTTGACCTGTTTTGTCATGCCATGAACGAATGAGTCTTGTTTCGTCAGTTATAGCCGGTTTTTCCCCGGTTATTTTCCCTGGCTCTCCGAAAATTGGTATTGAATGAGATTTGTAATAAGCGGTTACAACCATAGTCTCTGATACGATTCGTTCGTAACATAACATGATCACCGATTTTAAATTTAGCCATGATAAATATTGATTTTGAAGAGTCGACAAAAATAGAGCTTATGCGATTGACGAAAGATTCGGAGCATGAAATTAACCTACTTATGTCAAATTACATTAGGCTGGCAAAGTGTTTGACCACAAAAGAGATAGTGGAAATCTTGAGTAAATGAGCTGCTCAGTTTGAAAACTATGATTTATAACCTATTGTTTTAACAAGAACCGCCATTTGGTAGTAATGGCGGCCAAGGTGCTTATCGAGGCTTATACTTGTGCAGTGGCACTAAGAACCTGTAGACTTTCCCTTGCGGGTGCGGCCTACCTTTAATGGTTCTGGAAAATACCTCTACACAAACCTCTCCCTTGTCATTGTAAAAAAGCAACATAATACTACTGCGGATGGATACGGGCTCGGAATTGAGGCCGTCCTATCGTGCTCCAGGCGATAGATTTTAAAAGAAAAAAGGCCTTGGAAGCTACCAACCTCCAAAGCCCTTATTCGTTAGCTCACAAGTATCAGGTTCTGTTCAATTCACATAACGCTAACCGCTCAGAGCCACATAGTAAAATGTTGCGATCCAAAAGTAAGACACAAAATCATAATTCGTAATTATTTTTGGCTTGCTTGACCGCTTAAGAATGCTTATATTTGTATTGGTGGTTACCCTTATAACGGTTCAGCTAAAATTTAAAAATTATAAAACAGGCGAAACTGAAATTCGTAGCAGAGGGCTAATACTGCATAAAGGAACATCGTATGGTAAAGAGTTGAACATAGCAATTCAGGTTATTAGAAATGAAATAGGGCTTGACTTTCAATGTATTTCCTCAGCGATTGAACACGATATAATTATATAATATGAGTAAACAAAGCAGGCCTCGCGACACAAATCAACTCGCAAAACGCATCGTTGACCTATCCACAGGAGAGGAAACCGAAACAGACCCATATGTAGGAAAGAATCCTGCCGCTGTCAGTTAGGCAGACTCGGAGGTAAAAAAGGCGGCAAAGCTCGTGCTGATTCTTTGACCCCTGAGAGGCGAAAAGAGATAGCTAAGAAAGCGGCAGATAAGCGATGGGAGAAAAAGAAAACTTAATATTTATTGCCGAGAGGAAATAATTTTAAGCTTTGGCTTTTCTTCAAAGTAAATTATCTCTAAATCAGATTCAGAAATGAATAGCAATTTGGCTAATTCTTGTTTACTATATCCCATTCCATTCATATAAGTATTTATTATCTCTTTGAGGGGATATATTATCTGATTGAATCTTTATTGGTTCTTCTTTCCTATACCCAAGTGATGACATTTGCCTCCACAAATAATCATATTGACTTTTGGTTACAAGTCCAAGACTATTTGCCTTCATCAATATAGCCTGCATTGAAGCCTTCCAATATATTTTTAAATCGGCAAGTTTTTCAAGATTTATACCAACTAAATGAGGTGCAATTTCTTTTGAAGGCAACAGCAATTCACTTGCAAATTCATGGGCTTCTTTTTCGATAATTTTTGAGTCTCTGTCAGACGATATTTTTTTTCCGAAATCGGCATACGTAATGACATAATTCATGCGCCAAACTAAATCGCATTCTATCTGCTGGCGTCCGTTTGTTTATATATAAAATTGGGATATTAAATTCTGAGGAAAAAGTACTGAGACCATCCATCCATCCAAGTCTAATCGGACAATTACAATACCATTTACCTCCATTATTGCAGCCAGATCAGCAATTCTACCTCTTGGTATTCTCCAATACTCTCTCACATAATTTGCAGCCATTTGAAGGACTCCCATCTTTTTCAATATCCCATGATGGAATATTAGATCGTGGGATGTTTACGGCATCAGACATTTTATTGACATGCCATTCTACAAAAGTCATTTTTGCTATATATTCTTTTAGTTGTTTCACCGGTAAAGACAATTTCCTTCGGTAATGTCCTTCGACCCTTATTACTCTTTTTATCAACGGCAAAAAGGTGTCTTGGATATCCAAGGGCATCAGGTATTAGTTTATCGACATCATCCGAAATGTCTATACTTCCACTCTCTATTTTTGAAATAGTTCCTTGCTCGACATTGAGAAGTTTAGATAGCTCAAGTTGAGTAAATCCTCGTGATTCTCGTGCTAACGCAAGAATCTCCCGATTGAATAAGGCCATTAATTTTTTGTTTTTCTACGTTCCCGTTTTTTGATCCAAATTCTTGCCGCCAGATTTGGCAGAAACCATGCTATCTGAAAGTACTTGTTTATCAAGTCTTAGTTGCACGACGGTGTCAGTGCTATAATCATGATACCATTCTAATTCACCATTAAAAAATGAAAGGTATTGATGTACAATTTTGCTCCATGATGAATCAGGTATATACCCACCCCAAATGATCATTGCCTGATCGGGCATTCCAGGTATTGCATCTGACTGATTAATATGCCTTTTGAAGCTTTTAGTTTTCTGTGTTGAAGGAATGTGTGCATTGTCGACCTTATTCCATCTAATGGAAATCTTCTCATCTATCCCGATCTTAAATATTGGTTCTTCAATAATCTTAATCCTCGGATCTCCAGCGTGAGAAACATTTGATCTTGCCCTAAAAAAGTTATTTGTTAAAGAACCCATAGAGCATCGTGTCATGGATAGCAGCATTCCTTGTTGGTCGGCATAATTCCTTTTTACATTGACCATGTCCTCAAAGCTCAATATCAGATTTTCTCTAAAAACTTCTAAGTAGGGATCTACTATTTCCCTAAACTCATCATATGGCAAAATAAGTCTCATACTATGTTTTTTTGTTTGGGTGAATTTACTACAAATATAGCTTGAAAGAGTATTTTTACAAAATCAATTAAAAAATATTCCATTTTTTCAATAAAAAATATTCCAAATTGATATATATACTTGACCGATCAAGAATAATGATTATGTAATTGCTAAATGAATAAGCTATCACTCGCAATTCAAACCCAGATTATCAGCCTCTTGACTGAAGGAAACTCACTTAGAGCTACTTCCCTCATTACAGATGTTTCTATAAATACTATTGCTAAGTTATTAGTTGACGTCGGAAAGGCTTGTCAGGTTTACCATAATGAAATGGTAAAGGGTGTGACTTCTAAGAGAATCCAGTGTGCTGAAATATGGTCATTCGTTTATGCTAAAGATAAAAACGCTCCCGCTGCACTGAAAGCAGAAGGTCAGGTCGGAGACGTTTGGACATGGGTAGGTATTGACACTGATTCTAAACTGGTTTTATATTGGTTCCTGGGTGATCATTCCGCAGACTCAGCAATCCCATTCATTCAAGATTTAGCTTCAAGATTGGCTAACAATGTGGAATTAACAATAGATGGACACAAGCCACATTTAGTGGCTGTTGAAGGGACATCCACACAAATTGACTATGCATTAATTCACAAGATTTACGGTAAATGTGGGGGCAAAAGTGAACCTATATATTCATCTGCTCAGTGCGTAGGAGCTGAGAAAATACCAGTACAAGGCACTCCGGATGATAAGCTTATTTCTACTTCTTTTATCGAGCCTCAAAACATGACTAGTAGAAAGCACACGAGGAGATTTACACCCTTAACTAATGGCTTTTTAAAGAAGATTGAAAACCATTGTTATGCAATCGCCCTACATTATATGTACTATAACTTTGTGAAAATTCACAAAACATTACACTGCACTCCAGCAATGGAAGCAGGGCTAACAAGTAAGTTATGGGAGATTTCTGATCTTATGCAACTGAAGATAAATCTGGAAAATTTATAAGACAGTACAAGTTAATTGAGCTCGCCGAACCTTTATATGAAAGTATTTGCTGATTGTTTTGCAATGATTGGCATGGACTTTAATTTTTCTGGGACCTTTAAGATGGTCAAAAAAGTTTGGATTCTTAGTAAGTGATTGATTCTCTTAGATCTATAAGATTTACTATTTTTTGATCTTCCCTGAATCGTCGTCAAAACGTTAAATAAGTGATTCAGCTTTTCTTGTTCAATATCAATGATTAACTTCATCCAACACTCTTAGAAGAATTTTTGACTGTCAAGCCCTCTCTATTAAAACTTTTATCATCCTGGGCTATTAATTTGAATTTTTCACTTTTAAATATTTCTATAATGAAAACCAAGGTAGTTATCGCATTATTTGGGCTTTTTGCCTTCAATACTCATGTAAAAGGACAAAATGATTCTGTCACAAATTTTTTTGAGATCAAAGCACGATGGGAAGAAAAGCTTTCGACATTATCTGGAGTAGAAAATGAAGAAGGAGAGACAGACGAAGAAATGGAAGATGGAGAGTTGGCTAATTTTAATAGATGGGTAGCCATGTGGAGATACCGCTTGGGGCCTAATGGAGAAATGACTACAGCGAATGAAGTCATGAATCAAATTCAAAGTAGTGGATTATTAAGCAGTATCACAAGAAATTCGATGTCGTGCGATCCACCTGAAGATGACAATGTTTTTTGGACTAATTTGGGTCCTTTCAACTCACAGGGGGGATTAGGGTCTGGTAATGGAGCAAATTTTTGTGGCGGCTATCTTGTAAATAAACAACAACAGGGCCGCATAGAATCTATCAGTGTAAATCCTATAGATCAGGATGATATTGTAATCGGAGCTTATAATGGGGGTATCTGGCGTAAACCAAATAGTATTGACCCCTGGATAAATACAACAGATGATGAAGGTTATTCAATCTATGGAGCCAGTTCATTAATAAGGCATCCTGCCAATTCAGATATCATATATGCCTCTACTTCCGGTAAAGGTGGCAATTTTGGCGGAATATTATTTCCTTATGGCATGGGAGTAATTATGTCTGCTAATGGAGGTACAACCTGGCAAAAAACAGGTTTGACATACCCAAATTTTGGCACTTGGAATTCTACGATTGTTAAATTAGTAATTGATCCTAACAGTACACTGGTCAATACAATACTCTATGCATTTTCAAGTTCTGATGTCTGGAAATGGCAAGGAGATCAGTTTGCCAATGGGGCTTGGACGTCAATTTGGCAAGATCCTGTTTTGTATAAAGGTGCCCTTTGGTATGATTATGTAAATGAAAAAGGGGATATGGTATGTGCATCAAATGGTGACATATGGTTCTCAAATTATTATGGATTATATAAAATACCGAATGGTTCAAGTACCGCAACTTTAGTTACGAATTATACCATTCCAGCAGATTTCGTTAATCCACAACCAGGTTGTGGCAATTCCAATCAAAATTTGCGGCAAGACATCTCGATTGAGATCAATCAACAAGGACATATAGTATTCTTTTGCAAGTTTACAAAATGCAGTGGTTCGCCAACTACACGTAAGTATTTTTATAAATCAGTGGATAATGGAAACTCATGGACTCGTATAGTAACTACAGTTAATGGTTTTCTCCCCCAACAATTTGTTGTCAATCCTCAGAATTCGGATATGATATATGCTGAAAACAGTAGTAGATGCATGTATAAGTATACTTTTGATTACGTTAATGGAACCGAAAGTTCTTCCGAAATGGGAAATAGTGAAAATCACGTTGATGTAAGAACCCTTTTAGCATACGGCGGAAGTCAGGTCGATGGAAGCGACAATATTCTTTTTGTAGGCACAGATGGAGGAATTTCAAAAACCATTAATGGTAATATTTGGCTGGATATTTCGGGGCAAGGACTTTCCATCACCAATTATTACGGTGTGGGAATTACTGAAACTAATGACAAAATGATTCTTGCAGGTGCCCAAGATGGTAGTATAAACTACTATAATAACGGTAGTTTTTTTGAAACTTTACCAGGTCAGGACAATGGTGATTGCCTAATCAGCTCACCAGGAAATGTTATAGTTCTCCAAGAAAGTTCTAATGGTCAGGCAACTAATGGTATCCAGGTCCAAGGAAATTTGATCGGTAGCATCTTCACACCAACAACTTCTTTTAATGTCAATGATGGCTTTGTAAATCCACTTTGCTGGAATCCATCTGTGGGTAACGAATTTTTCGTCGGAATAACTAAATGTTATTTGGGCACTCTTTCTAATCCTTCTTTAACTCCAATTTACGATCAAAATTCTCCATCCTACAGTCATATCCATATCTTCCGTCGCAGCTTCAAGAAAAAATCCTGATGTGGTATATTACTCAACTGGGACTTTTGGGTCTGCAAGTGATGGAATATTTAAAGGAACTCGATTACTGGGAGCATGGATAGAAATGCCAATAACTAATAATTTAGCGAGTGGTGTATTAGTTGCCCCAATAACTGATATTGCAGTCGATCCAAACGATGAAAATAGAATTTGGGTCTCTTTTGGTGGATATGATCCTGGATATAAAGTATTTTTTACCAGCGATGGTGGTGCAAACTGGCAAAACTTAGGTTCCAATTGCTTGCCAAATTTACCGGTTACGTCCATAGTTTTTCAGGAAATGTCAAATGATCGTGTTTATATAGGCACTGATAATGGTGTTTATTACAGAGATAATATCCAAACCGATTGGGCATATTATGGAAATAATGGGCCACAATGCATTGTTAATGATCTTGAAATCAATCAATGTGCTGGAAAGTTGATAGCTGCTACATATGGCAGAGGACTTTGGGAAGCACCTTTAATTACAGGCCCAGAAAATACAATTCCAGCTCGGGGTAACAACTTGGACTACTCCCAGAACTATCGCAGCTAATTTAAGGATTGTTAATGGGGCAACCCTTAATATTAACAATACAACGATTAATATGGGGCAAGGAGTTAAAATAATGATAGAACCAGGTGGAAAGTTGCAAATTACTGGCTCTACCCTGACCAATAATTGCGGCTATG
>CAWINN010000003.1:0-301351 GCA_963837505.1 uncultured Saprospiraceae bacterium
AAATGCAGCCAACTGAATTTCCTTCAATAACTTTCTCTCTTCCATAAACCTGGAATAGGGAAAAGGCATGTCATAGACTCGGCCCAGACTGATTTCAATGGTCCGTTCCGTCAGCTGATCAAGAAACCTTTTGTCGTGGGAAACCAATAAAACACCTGTGGAAGCGGTCTTGAGATAGCGCTCCAGCCATATAATCGAAGGCATATCCAGGTGATTGGTCGGCTCATCCAGTAAAAGATAATCCGGGTTGGATAATAACAATTTTGCCAATTCCACCCGCATCTGCCAGCCCCCGGACAACTCCTTTAATTTTTTATGAAAGGTATCTTCTTCAAAACCTAACCCTTTCAATACTTTCTCCATATCACCCTCGATATTGGCCTCGTCCAGATGTCCGAGTTCACTGTATAATTCGGCCATCACCTGGCTGTGGTGTAACACACTCTCTTCATCATCATGATGATGCTCCAGGTGATAGATCGTTTTTTCCAATTGCTCGTGAATCTCCCTCACCCGTTCAAAAGCAGTATAGGCAGCTTCCATCACAGTCAATTCAGGATCCAAAGTGATTTCCTGCTTTAGATAAGCCATATTGATAGGCTTGTCAATTTGGCCCGAATCAGGCTCTCCTGCCCCTGCAATCAATTTCAGCAGGGTTGATTTCCCGGCTCCATTCCTTCCTATTAAAGCTACTTTCTCACCCTGCCTGATGGCAAATGAAACTTTATCCAGCAATATCCGGTCCCCAAAACCCAATGAAACATCCTTTACCAATATCATAACGGTCGCAAAGGTATGAAAAGGCTAAGGCTAAGGCGGAGGCTGAGGCTGAGGTTGAGGAAAAGGCTGAGGCTAAGGCTGAGGCTGAGGAAAAGGAGGGGGAGAAAGGGAAGGCTGAGGTTTAGGTATAGGTTTAGTTATACCGGGTGTAAAAAAATGGAATAGAACAATGGCTGGAAACCAGCAAGTCAAAAGCAAAGAGAGGTAAGACAGAAATATTAATTCAGATTGGGCTGCTCAGGAAGCTGGGCCAAAACACTGTAAATGTCACCTTTATGATGCATCACCTGGTTCCACAGGCTTTTGGGCTTTGACTTAAACAAGTAGTTGGCATGTATTTCAGAAGTGATCCAGGAGCCGGATTCCATTTCTTCTTGTAATTGTCCCGGAGACCATCCGGAATAGCCTACGAAAAAACGAATATTATCTTCTTTGACCAGCTCATGGGCAATGAGGAATTTGAGTTTTTCAAATTCGCCTCCCCAAAATACGCCCGGGCCTATTTCAGTACTGCCATCCAAAAGCATCCCGACATTATGAATGTAATGGATGGTATTGGTGGAGACCGGCCCGCCATAATGTGCATACCCCTCTATGTCCGGAAATTCTTCCACCAGGTCTTTGATTTTTACCGTCAGGGGCTTATTGATAATAAAACCCACTGTACCCTCATCGCCCACATGGTCCGTTATCAGGACCACCGCCCTTCTGAAATTAGTGTCCAGCATAAAGGGTTCGGCCACTAAAAGACTCCCTGTATGTACTTTAAATTTCATCATTTATTCAAACGATGTCATATGAGCTTCTTTATAAATTTTCTTAACAAATCCGCCGAGTACTTTGCTGCCAAATTCTACAAATTCCCGAATATTATTTTCCTGCATGGTCTCAATGGTCAATGTCCATTGAACGGAAGAAGTGAGCTGGTGCAACAGCTTGCTCCTGATTTCATCCGGATCCGTCGAAGGCTGGCCATCCACATTCTGATACACTGGACATAAAGGAGTGTGAAAAGTTGTTTTCTCCAGAGCTTCTCCAAACATGTCCCTTGCTGGTGTCATCAACGGACTATGAAAAGCCCCTCCTACCGCAAGCATAATGGCCCTCTTCGCTCCTGCACGCTTGCAGGCTTCTGCAGCAGCTTCAACAGCAGCGGTCTCTCCCGATATCACCACTTGCCCCGGACAATTGAAATTAGCCGCCACAACGATGCCTGGAGTAGCATTACAGATCTCACGAATTGAATCATCATCCAAACCAAGCACCGCCGCCATAGTACTGGACGTAATTTCACATGCTGCCTGCATGGCTTTAGCCCGGGCATCCACTAACCGAAGTCCGGAGGTGAAATCCAATGCTTTGGAAGCTACCAATGCGGTAATCTCTCCCAGGGAGTGGCCGGCGACCGCATCCGGAAGGCCGTATTCTTTTGATTGATAGGTAGCATAGCTATAAACAAAAACGGCGGGTTGCGTAATTTCTGTTCGCTTAAGTTCTTCTTCCGCTCCGTGAAACATCAGGTCCTTTAATCCATAGCCCAGGATATCATCTGCCTGGTCAAACAAGTATCGGATACTGTGGACCGAGTCATATAAGGCAGCCCCCATACCTGTCAATTGGGAACCCTGGCCCGGGAAGAGGAAAGCACGTGGATTACTCATCAGCTAAGGTCTGAGGATATCAAATGTAAAAACTCATTTCGTGTTTCTACATGATTAAACTGGCCGGTAAACGCGGAAGTGGTAGTGGCCGAGTTTTGCTTTTGTACGCCGCGCATCATCATGCACATATGCTTGGCTTCGATGACGACCGCACAGCCTAAGGGTTTGAGCGTCTCATCGATACACTTCAATATTTCATGCGTGAGCCTTTCCTGCACCTGCAGGCGCCGGGCAAAAATATCGACCACACGGGGCAATTTGCTTAACCCTACGATAAACCCATTGGGTATGTAGGCAATATGAGCTTTTCCAAAAAAGGGAAGTATATGATGTTCACACAGGGAATAAAGTTCAATGTCCTTCACGATGACCATTTCACTGTATTCCTCAGCGAACATGGCGGAGTTTAAAACTTTAGCCGGATTGAGATCATAGCCATGCGTCAGGTACTGCATGGCTTTTGCAGCCCGTTCAGGTGTTTTCATCAGGCCCTCACGAAGTGGATCTTCCCCGAGATGGGTGATCACCTGCTTGTACAACTCTTGCAATTGTTGCGTGGTTTCCAGGGCCAAATGCCCATCATGTTTAATTTTTACCATAATGCGATATAAAAGCAGATGGAAAGATATAGGAAATATGGTTTTCCACGCTTGCCGAATATATCGGGCGCCCATGCCCTGGTGTCCAATCGCTGATCTATAAATAGAGATCGAAACGGATAAGGTGTCTACCTTTGCTCTGTGGCCAGAATATTGAACCGTAACCACCTTTTCAGGCTGATGCAGCTGGTCCAAAAGCCATGGCTGCTGCATGCTCTCTTCTGGATACTGGTCTTCGCCATGATGATGCTGGCAGGGCCCAATACCCCTATTACGTTCATGGAGATTGTGCGCAAGCTGATCAATCTCCTCTTTTACATGCTGGTCGTCTATATCAACCTGGGCTACCTGATCCCGCGTTACCTGAACCAGAAGAACTTCCTGACTTATTGTCTTCTCCTGCTGGCCATGGTGGCGGTTTTTACACCGATCAAGGTCTTACTCCTGTATATCACCGAAAATAAGATCGAAGGACGTGAGTTCATCATCATGAACCAGCAATATATTTTCCTGTTGCTTTTCCTGATCGCGGGAGGTTCCACCATCATCAAAATCGTTTCCGATTGGCAGCGGCACCAGCGAGACAGGAAAGATTTGGAAACCCAACGAATGCAATCGGAAATCAAATTTTTAAAGTCGCAGATCAATCCCCATTTCCTCTTCAACACGCTCAACAGCCTTTATGCCCTGACATTGAAAAAATCGGACAAAGCGCCGGAAATCGTGATCAAGCTATCCGAAATGATGCGGTATATGTTGTATGAGTGCAACGAACGTCGCGTGCCCCTGCAAAAAGAAGTCAACTATATAGAAAACTACCTGGCGCTCGAATCATTAAGACAAGGGGATCAATCCGACATCAAATTTAAAGTCGAAGGCGATGTGGTCGACCAAACTATAGCGCCCTTGATCTTTATTCCTTTCCTGGAAAATAGTTTTAAACACGGACTCCACCACCAGATCAATGAAGGCTATGTCCATGTCACCATGAAAGTCCTGGACAATAAATTATTGCTCCAGATCTTAAACAGCAAACCCCTGCAGATTTCACCATCCGCTATACCGGCGCTGAATGGATCGAAAGACAAACTCAGTGGAGGTATCGGACTGGCGAATGTCAAACGAAGACTGAATCTCTTATATCCAAATCAATACAAACTCGATATCGCTGACAACGAAAAAGAACACGGTGTCGAATTATCACTTGACTTAACAGAATAATCAGCATAAACAGCATTAAAAAATCAACCTTATGGTCAATACCTTGATTATCGACGACGAACCTTTAGCCCTGGACGTACTGGAGACCTACATAGGGACAATCCCTGAGCTGAACCTGGTCGCCCGCTGCGCTAACGCGTTGGAAGCCAATGAAATCATCCGGAAGCATCCCATCGACCTGATCTTTCTCGACATCCAGATGCCGCAAATCTCCGGTGTGGATTTTATCAAAGCGCTGGAAAAACCGCCGATGTTCATCTTCACCACGGCTTACAGTAATTATGCGCTGGAGGGTTTCGAACTCAATGCGATCGATTACTTGCTCAAACCGATTTCTATCGATCGCTTTATGAAAGCAGCCAATAAGGCACTGTCGCAATTTGAATTGAAGCGAAGAGAAGAAGTGGCTTCCGAACCTCAGGGAAAAGAAGGTGAAGATTTCTTCTTTGTGAAAGCCGACAAGAAGCTGGTCAAAATCAAATACGATGAGATCCTCTATATCGAAGGGCTGAAAGATTACGTCATCATCCGTTTAGAGCAGGGCCGCGTAGTCACCCTTCAAACGATGAAAAGCCTGGAGGATAAGTTGCCCGCCAACCTGTTCAAGCGCATCCACCGCTCCTACATCGTCTCTATCGATAAGATTCATGCCGTCGACGGCACTTCCGTTGATGTTTTTGAAAAGGGACAGATCAAGCAATTGCCCATAGGTAAAAACTACAGGGATGAAATACTTGAAATAGTAAACAAGAACAAACTTAAGCGTGACCTGTGATCGTGACCCGTAGTCGTGACCCGTGACCCGTGACCCGTGACCCGTGAGTCGTGACCTGTGAGTCGTGAGTCGTGAGTCGTAAATCTTGAGTTGTAAACGTGAATCTGATTCGTGAAACGAAAGGAAGCCCCTTGGATTTATGCAAGCACAAGCTCGGAGGGTACGTCGTTCGTTTCGACTACGTTCAATGATAGAGGAACTACTAAGGAAAATATATAAATAGGATAGCCATCGAAGGCTTAGCTCAAATTTCATAGTCGAGAGTAGTCGAGACTATTCAGTATTGTTAAACGTAAAATTCTGATGGTCGTTGAGCGTAGCCGAAACGAAAGGAAGTCCCCTTTAGGGGATTTAGGGGCAAATTACCGAATGACAGAAAGCAACTGCGTCATCTTTCCATGCTCATGCTCCACCTGGATATAGTACAATCCTACCGGGAGTGAACTTACATCCACGAGGGCATGCTTGGAGTCGATGTTTTTCATCGATCTGATCAGGCGGCCTTGTGTATCGATGATATCGAGTGATTTGATCGTAGTCTTTCCGTTAACGTGGACATTCACCTGGTCGGTAGCAGGATTTGGGTATAAGATCAGCGTATAGGGATCTGCTTTAGGAGCACCCGGATCATAGGTGAGGTAAGTCTCGGCACCCTCTACATCATACATTACCCCATTATTGTCCATTACAACTCCTGACTCCAGTTTAATAGGAATATGAATGAGCCCATTATCAGATTTAAACCCTTCAATATCATCTTCAACTATGAATACCACTGTGCCAATCACACCAAAACCACTTGCACCATTCCCATTTGCTTTAACAAAACCCGCATCTATTCTTCCATCCCAAGGTACCTTGCCTAATGAAATGTTCGGAGAACCTTCTGCCAGCCAACTATCCTGATGAAAATTGAACATCCACTGAAGACGAATCTAACATCCAAGGTGGCACATTGATTGAGAATTTGGCACCCTTCATATCAATGACCGGAACGCTGGCAGTCCCCAGTGATATATCCAGGATCACTACATCTCCGGAATCCAGTGAAAACTGCACCGGAATGATTGAAAACTGGTAAGGCAGTTTTTGTTGAACATCCCGGGCAACTATGTCATGGGCCTTATAATAATGATCACTGATGACATCCACGTCCGCCGCCGTTATGGCTCCGTCACCATTTCCATCTGAGTATTGCACCCCTACTCCATTTCCGGCATACGGCCATCCGTCAGCATGTTGTCCGAACCAATAAGAAGGATCATTGTAAGTTCTCGGTGGACCTACAGATCCCAACCGGTACCCGAGAGCTAATAAATCGTTCATGTCCACTCTGCCATCCAAATCCCCATCTCCAGGCCAGACACAACCGACTACACATGGACAAGTCTCCGCCTCTGGTTCGTCAATGACATTCATATCTACTTTGACGAGATAACAAAGATTACTGGGTTGAACACAGTAATAATATTCGAAATGATCAGGCCCGGTATAGTTACCATCGGGCGTGTAGACTAACATGTTATAGCTATCCAGGGTATCACACGGCAGATTGATCTGCTGGACACCTTCATTGAATACCAGCTCTCCATGCTGAGGAGTCGAACTAATGGTATAGGAAAAGTCTGTATAGGCAATAGGGTAATCAATGGTCAATGGAAGGTCCCTGGAGGTCTGTAAGGCATAGGAAAAAACATTATCCGGCTCCAAATCCGTCACATGAACCAATACGGTCGCTGTTTCGCAATAGACCGTATCACTAAAGCAGGTAGTGTAGGTAAACTTATCAACCCCTCTGTAGCCTGTATTTGGTGTATAGGTAAACATGCCGTTTCCGATTTCATTCAGCACGCCTTTGGTTGGATTAGTGTGGGAGGAAATTTCGAATTCGCTTAACAGGTCATTATTCAGCACATTAAAGGTCACGCTCAATCCTGGACGCACATAGAATTTGTCATCTCTGGCTTCCACATTTACGGGTTGTCCATACACGGTAATGATGTACTTCCTGGTGACCAGGTTTAACTGGGTGAGTTCAATCGTGTCATTTCCAACATAACCCGCATCAGGGGTATAGACCCAGGTAATCGGATTAATGGAATCCAGTGTTCCATGCGCCGGGGCGATATTGACATCAAAATCTTCAAAAGGAGTCAGTACTTCAAGCTGTTCCTGGTTCAACAGGTATTTTTGGAAAACCAGGTTATCCTGGGCATTGGGGTCACGAACCAAAATAGGTGTACTTTCCCTTCTCCGCAATTACCCATAGTATCGCAGGCTATGTATTGGAGCCAGCAGTCGCCGACAAAGTTGGTATCCGGCGTAAAGAGAATGGCGTCACCTTCGGCATTGATGGTAGCTGTACCTGCATTAGCCACCGCCACAGTAGTAATGACAAGTGATCCAGTGGATACAGAATCATTTGCTAAGACAGCCAGTGGAATATCCTGGGCATTGACATCTACCAAAAACTGATCATTGCCGGCCGCGACTACTTCATCAGAAATGATGAAATGATAGGACCGGGTGACCGGGTGCATTGGAACTGTTAACGTATAATACGAAACGATAAGATCAGCGGTACCTGTAACGCCAACATTCGGAGTAAAAGTTACTTTTAACGTATTGGATCCTGAACCGGGGACAAAACTCGTGCTTCCGTATTGAGCGCCTGTACCTTGCAAAACACCATAAGCGTAGTCGGTCGAAGCAGGAAATTGATCAATAAAACTGGAGCCGGAGTTCTTTACATTTACAATCAGAGGATCAGCAACTTGGCTGTTTGCCCATGGCAGGACCAGGAGTAAAAATACCCCTACCAAAAGAAACTGTAAATGGTACAGATTTTTCATTTTTGGCTCCTATGAATGGATAATCAAACGATTCCGAGTGCAAGATAGTAAAAACCCCTTGGCAATCCGATGGTCTATCATAAAAATTAACATATTTTTAATGTTTATTCATAACCATTTGAATATGAGTATTATAAGTGCTGTTTTTGAAGGTATTCGCTATTATATTATTGGTATAAATATAATTTACTTTCATGTTTTTCAAATTAACAATCAAAGCATTACAAAGATGAAAAAATTATATAGTTTCGTTTGTCATGCGTGAGACAAAACTTTATAACACTTTGAAGCAACTTAATGGCTACGAAATGAACCGACTTCATCGATTCATACTTAGCCCCTATTTTAATCGAAATGATGCCACTATACGACTTTTCGAATGGATCTTAAAGGATCTGAAAGAAGAATTGCCTCAATCCGGTTCAAAAGAAGAACTCTGGAAAATCGCTTTTGGTAAGGATGAACTATTCGATGATGGGCGATTAAGAAAATTACAAAGTGATTTGCTCAAATTAGTGCAGGAATTTTTATGCTCAAGAAGTATACGAATCTAATCCGATCCATAAAGCAAAATACCTCATAGAGGCTATTCATAGTCGTAATCTTAAACTGTATTACAGGCCAGCACAATGAAATCCGCGAAACGGATAGCTGAAAGTCAAACTATAAAACCTGCATCTTATTATTATTATCAATATGAACTCGAGCGAAATATCTATGCACTCATAGGATATGAGGTGCAAAGGACAGAACGTTCCAATATTGAGTACATTTCCAAAAACTTAGATCATTTTTATATAGCTGAGAAACTGCGCAATTATTGTACAATATTGAGTCGACTTCATCTTAAGTCCCTTGATTATGAAATTCCGTTTATAGATCAAATCATCAAACACGTTAGCGAGAATAATTATGAGGATATTCCTCCAATTTTAATCTATTATCAAATCTTCTGTTGACCTACCTCGAGTCTCAAAATAGAGAACATTATGATAAATTAAAAATTTACATTAAATCCTATATCCATTTATTCCCAGAAACAGAAGCGAAAGAAATTATTGATTCCGCATTGAATTATTGCATCAATAGAATGAATTCAGGATCCGAGGAATTTGTACGAGAAGCATTTGACATGTACCAAGAATCCTTAGAAAATGGACTACTCTTTATCAATAAGAAAATCACACCATGGTCTTTTAAAAATATCGTGACTGCAGGGCTGCGATTAAGCGAATTTGATTGGGTTGAAAACTTCATCCACAGCCACACCAAAGATCTAGATGAAAATTACAGGAACAACGCCTTGACCTTTAACCTTGCACAATTATATTTCTACAAAAAGGAATATGCTAATGTGATCTCACAGTTGAGTCAAGTAGAATATGATGAACTCACGTATAATCTCAATTCAAAAACACTTTTAATGGCAAGTTATTATGAGTTGGATGAAATGGACGCCTTAAGTTCGTTATTAGACGCCTTCAGGATTTATTTAAACCGGAACAAAGAATTGCCAGCCCCTCGTCGTAAACATTACCTCAACACCTTAAGCATTGTCAAGCGGCTTTCTAAGATAGTCCGAGGTGATCAAAAAGAAATAGAAAATCTTACCCATGAAGCAGAACAAACCCAAGGCCTGGTCAGCAAGAACTGGATCCTCGAAAAGCTTGCTGCCCTTAAGGGTTGATTAACATTTACCCTATGAGGTAGCTTGTTGAATGTTTACATTTGTGATTCAGAATTTGACCCTTTCCATGAAAATTATCTACACCACCCTACTGCTTGGACTCCTGCTGGCCTGCGGAAAGAACCTCTCCCCTGAAGAAAAAGCCGTCAATGAAGCCTATAAAACCGCCGATGCCAGCGCAAATGACAGCTCCTTTGTGGTCCTGTCCAAGGCTATCGATGGGCTCATAGAGACGAAAGGCTACGCCGATTCCGCCTCCGCCAGGCAGATCCTCCGGGCCGCCCACCTCTGCGAGTCTAAAGACAGGACAGATGACGCCATCAGTTATTATGAAACCTACCTGGCCCACTATGCCGACCGGCCCGACCAGGCTGATAAACTGATGACCCTCATCGGTCTCACAGAAAAGCAAACCGAAAATCAACTGAGCCAAATTCTCTATAAATCTTTCGTCAACCGGTTCCCCGATGATCCCCGCTCAAAAGACCTGTCCGCAAAAATTGAACTCAAAGACATCTCCGTCGATTCCACCCTGCGCCATATCGGCATGAATATGTTCAACGATTCCACCTTCCGGCTCAACGAACCCATGGCCAACCTCTACATCAATGGATGCGAACTGGCGGCCGCCGCCGACCCCAAACTGGCCAGTGCCCCGGAACATCTCCATCGCGCCGCCGAGACTGCACGCACCCTGCGCGACATTCCGAGAGCCATCAAAATCTACGACTGGATCATCACCGTTTACCCCGAATCCCCACGCGGCGCTACTTCTCTTTTTCTCAAAGCCTTTACATACGACAATGATTTGAAAGACTACGATAAAGCCGGCAAGTTTTACAATGAATTCCTCGCCAAGTACCCCAACAATGACTTCACCGAATCCGCCAAATTCCTTCTGCAGAATTTAGGAAAATCAGAAGAAGAACTGAAGAAGATCCTGGATGAGAAAGCGAAAGAGAATAAGGAGAATAAACAGAATGTGCAGTGAGGTCGTGACCCGTGAATCGTGAATCGGACGTGAATCGTGAGACGTGAATCGTGAGAAGTGGAATCGTGAATCGTGAATCGTGAATCGTGAGACGTGAATCGTGGAATCGTGAGACGTGAATCGTGAATCGTGAATCGTGAATCGTGAAACGTGAATCGTGAGACGTGAGACGTGAAACGTGAGACGTGAGACGTGAGACGTGAGACGTGAATCGTGAGACGTGAGACGTGAGACGTGAGACGTGAGACGTGAATTGCGAGATATGAGACGTAATTCGTGAGAATAAAAAAGGTAGGGGCTCAATATCTTGAGCCCCCTTTTTCTTATAGGTTCATCCTCCTTGCTCGCCCGACGCATCACTTTCCTCCTTGCTCTCAAGACGCATCACTTGCTAGCGCGTAATGGCGGTATCTTAGCTTCGCTGCGACATACTCCTTACCCCTTACCCCTCGCTCCTCCATTACACCATCTTCAGCTCCTGCTTATCAAAGGGACTCAGCTTGGTCCCTTTCACTTCTGCTTCGGCCTGGACAAAAAATTCTGATCTGACGTTCTTCAGGGCTTTGGCGGTGTTTACGATTTTTTTGAACACGTAGTTCTTTTCTCCCCATTCATCCATCTCGGATTTTGCTACTGTAAAGGGCAACTTAAAATCAATGAGGATGGGGGTATCCGCGGGGACTTCAATAATCTCATCCAGTTCGATCTCTCCGATTTTGTAGAGATCGGCGAGTTTGTTTTTCCAGCGGCCGCGAACATATTTTTCCATCAGGATCACCCGGATATGGGTAATGACCTGGGGATGCATGGTTTCAAATTTAAGATGGCCCTCTACCAGGCCCGATGACGCTCTCACCGCTTCGGGCAGGACCATCGTCACTTTCACTCCTTCTATGCCTAACCACCGTTTTACTTTTCCGAACATGGTTTCTTTAATTCACTTACCAAATTTTATTTCCATGATACTTTCGATTTGAGCTTCCTGTTCTGCCTATTTCAGCGGGCAGGAGGCTAAATCAAATAAATCGTTTCATCCACGATTCCCCCAAGGGTACGGTCCATCGGCTGATATAATCTTTCCTTGTCGCGACCAGGTTGTCAAAGACGCGGGTAGTTGAATTGATCTTTCCATCTTTCACGGCTTGTTTCAATTCGTTCAACGGGGTGATGTGTATCTGTTCCTCGTCATCCAGCCAGGCGACGTTGGTTCTAAGTAACAGATTACGGCGGTACTTCTGTTCCAGGCTTTTGACAAAGGCCACCGATTTATCGATAGAACAGCCGCTGGCGGAGGCCATGGTCTCATCGGCGACGAGGACGACAAAGAGATCATGCATGATGCCGCCCAACGCCCGCAGGTGCTGATTATGGCTGGTCCACTGCTCGCAAAAGACATCAATATCCTCATTGGCCCGCAGGATGTCCTGTTCATCAAAAGGCTTGTCAGCCTGGTAGATCCAGACCCTTGATTCGTCCGGGTAAGCTAAAAGATTACGCATTTAGTATCAAATCAAAATTTTCATTTTATCACACGCAGAGGCGCAGAGAAACTTTGCCTTTTCTGCCCCTAAATCCCCTAAAGGGGACTTCCTTTCTGCCTTCGGTTGCCGAAGCTTCAGCGAAGGCAATCTTCTTAATTCTTCACGCAGAGACGCAGAGGCGCAGAGAAAATTTTCTATGCTCTCTACCCTACACCATCCTGCTTACTACCATCTCCGACAAATCATACACCATCACCTCATCCTGCTTATCCGCCGCCTTTACGCCGTCACTCAGCATCGTAAGACAAAACGGACAATTGGATACAATAGTTTTAGCTCCTGTGTGCAAAGCCTCTTCGGCCCGCTCCGTATTGATCCGCTTATCCCCGGGTTCGTCTTCCTTAAACATCTGGGCACCACCGGCGCCACAGCACAATCCACTGTTCCTGGAACGCGACATTTCTTTCAATTCCACTTTCAATTCGGCCAGCACTTCCCGCGGCACTTCATAGATTCCGTTTACTCGTCCGAGATAACAAGAATCATGGTAGGTGACCACTGCCTGATCGACATTGTCCTTTAATTTGATTTTTCCATCTTTCAACAACTGACGGATCAATTGCGTGTGATGGATGACTTCAAAATGACCACCGAGATCGGGATATTCATTTTTCAGGGTATTGAAACAATGGGGACAGGAGGCAACTATGCGGGTGATGCCATATTGTTGGAGTGTGCCTATATTTTGAAGCGCCAGCATTTGAAATAAGAATTCATTTCCTGCTCTGCGGGCCGGATCACCGGTGCAGGTTTCCTCATCGCCGAGAATGGCAAAATCAACACCGGCTGCGGTCATCACTTTCACGAGTGCTTTACTCACTCTTTGTGCACGGGGATCATAACTGCCTGCGCAACCCACCCAAAACAAATAATCAGGCTTTCGTCCTTCACCTGCCAATTGGCTCATGGTTTTTATTTCGATCATTGTTTCACTCATGATTTTTCACAGACATCAACTGATTAGGAATTGATCGATGCCGTCCATTGACTTCGTGGTTCAGGAATTTGCCAAACAGATCCGCTACTTTCCAGGCTATTGAACATGGGCACCCAGTCCGCAGGACCTTTTGATTCCATGAGGATCTGGTACCGTCGCATCTGCAAGATCGGATCCAACGGATCGATCAGCACGGGGCAGGCCTCTACACAGGCATTGCAGGTGGTGCAGGCATTGATTTCTTCCGGTGTGATCCGGTCAAATAAAGACAAACCATCATCAAAATTTTTAACGGTCAGGAGCGCCCCGTCCTGCTGATGTTCTTTACTCATGTATTGATTGGAACCGGATTGCAATTTTTTACTGACTTCCTCCACCCGGTCGCGGATATCCATCATCACTTTACGTGGAGATAATTTTTTCCCGGTCAGGTTGGCCGGACATACGGCGGTGCAACGACCGCATTCGGTGCAGGTATATGCATCCAGCAGGTTTTTCCAGGAAAGCCCCATGATATCCTTTGCGCCAAACTCAACAACAGCCTCTGTTGACGATGTATTTTGTTCGACAGGCAGCCCAAGCATAGACCGCACTTCATTCATCACTTCAGGCATATTCGACATCTCCCCTCTGGGCTTAATACGAGAATACCACGAATTGAAAAAAGCTAAAATGATATGGAGATGTTTACTGAAGGGCAGGTAAAGGAGAAAAGCATAGACCACTAAAACATGGAGCCACCAGCCAATGCGTTCGATCCAGATCAGCCAGTCAGTAGCAAAATGCTTAAAGAGCAAAGGACCCATCCATCCACTCACCGGGAGAAAACCAGTGGAATGATATTCCTCCGGTCTGAGGTGTTGCAAAACAGTATCCGCACTGTTCATGGAAAGAATAGCGCATACCAGGATCAGTTCGCCTATCAGGATGAGATTAGCATCCAATCGCGGCCAGGAGGTCATTTCCTTTTTCCAGAAGCGCTTCACTCTCAAAATATTTCTTCGCGTGAGAAAAGCAATGGTGGATATTAAAGCGAGGGCAGAAAGCACTTCAATCAACCCTATCGCCAGTGTATAAAAGCCACCCAGGTAGTGAGCGAAAAAACGGTGGTAACCAAAGAATCCATCCATGAAAATTTCGATCAGTTCAATCTGCGTGAACAGAAAAGCGACATAGATGAAAAGGTGAAGAAAGGCAGGAATTGGCTTTTTGAACATCTTTTGCTGACCGAAAGCCACCAGGAGGACATTTCGCCAGCGGGCACCGGAATGACCCGAAATGGGCTCCATTTTTCCCAGGTGGATATTAGCATATACGCGGGAATACTGCCGGGCTGCGGTCAGGAAAACAAAAAGGGTAATAGCCAGGAAAAAGATGGAGGTAACATTCATATTCACCAGGACTTAACCATGAACAAAGATTAGTAATTTTCCCTGTCTCTGTCTACTTTAGCCGAATAATCCTGCATTCAGCCCTGCTGAATCCACCTTCTTTTCAAATCCATTGCTATGAAGATCCTTGATCAGGGCCAGATCCGCCAGAAAATAAAAAGGCTGGCTATTGAAATTCTGGAAAATAATTTTGAAGAAAAATCCATCATCCTGATCGGTATCAATAATAACGGAAGCGGATTTGCCAAACACCTGATGAAAGAACTCAGGAAAATCACCGAGATCTCCATTTCCCTGTTTACCGTTCGCCTCAATCCGGCCGCCCCACTCTCTTCTCCTATTGAAATCGATACGGCTATAGAATCCCTGAAAGGAAAAACCATCATTGTAGTGGATGATGTCGCGAATACCGGCCGCACTATTTTTTACGCCTGCAAACCGATCCTGGATATCATTCCAAAAAAACTTGAAGTGGCCGTACTCATCGACCGCAAGCACAAAACGTTTCCTATCTATCCGAAATACGTAGGCCTTTCATTGGCCACCACGCTGAAAGAAGACATCGAGTTACAGATCCAAACGGAGGAATGGGGAGCGTATATGAATTAGGAATTCAGACACTCAACCCCCCGGCCCCCTTCGAAGGGGGAGGAATGATTTCTGGTTTTAGAAAAATCAGCGCGAAATAACTTTGAACATTTACCCATGATCGTATGGATACAACAAATCATTTAGCTTAACTCGTTTTACTCTTTGCCTTCCGAGAATCTTTTCGCCCCCTTCGAAGGGGGATGGGGGGTTGTTCTTTTCATGACCAGAAGTAAGAATAAGGAAGTAAAGAGTAAATGAATACCCTATTGTTCCCCTTTCAGGAGACCAACCTACACACTCTCAGTCTTCAATTTGTGTAAGGCGTCTTTGATTTCCGGCATGTGCCTGATCGTCTCCCGGTAACCGATCTCATGCATTTCACGGATGTTGGAGAAATTGAATTTGCTGTATTGATGGATTTCTTCCGGCTCGATGACTACATCAGCATATTTGAGTTCGGGTTCGATCGTATTGAGTGTCGCCAGCGTGAAAGATCGTCCGGCAATACCTGAAATCGTATTGACCTCACCTGATGTCAATTCAATGCGCGGGGTCAGGTTGACGGCAATGACATAATGGGCAAGAGGCCGGATCGGCGAAATGGGAAGATTCATCAACAAACCTCCGTCGGCATACCAATAGCTTCCCAGGTGAATGGGTTCATACAAAACAGGAATGGAGGAAGAAGCAACAATCACCTCATGCAACTGACCGGCATGTTTGATTTCAACGCGGCCAGTATTCAGATTAGCGATCGCGACATATAATGGCTTCTTCAGTTCTTCAAAGGTTTTCTCGGAAATGTACCGGTTCAGCATCTTCCGGAGAAAGGAATGCCTGATAAACCCTTTAGTCGGGAGCCGTAAAGAGAACATCCAGAGCAGGCTGCGCTCACTCGCGATGGAAAGCATTTCGTCCGGTTTATAGCCATGAGCATACATGACACCTACGATGCTGCCCGCACTCGTACCGGAAATAATGCTTGGATATATTTCGTTCTCTTCCAAGGCTTTAAGTGCCCCTATATGAACTATCCCTCTAGTACCTCCGCCGGAGAGGGCAATCCCCACTTTGTGCATATTCGTACTCATCGTGCTCAGTAGACACAAAGATAGACATAAGGTTGTCCACGGACCTGAAACAGTTTTGAATACCGGCCTATCCTTTGGCTTTAAAAGATGGAATTACATTGGGCGTATATGGAGCCCCGGCATCCTGCAATTTCTTCCGCAGTGCAGGCAAATCCTTTTCAAGGATTCCACTGAGTTGTTTGAGAATCGGAGCAAGTTCATCTTCGGCAATCTGCAAACTCATCATATGCGTTCCTGTGGGATCAGCTGAACTATATTTTGATTCACCTGAAATCCTGCCCAATCGATCAGATAAAGATGGGGTCGGATCCATATCGAGCTGATTTTTTAACGGATCGCCGGATAAATGTCTGTTCAACTCTTTCAGTTCATTTTCAATCCGGGAGATATCCTTCATCCAATTTTCATCAGGCGTTTCCATTTTGGTGATAGTTTTACGGATATCGCCTAATTCAGACAACGCTTCACCAATAGCGCTTGATGCAGATGTTTGTACCCGGATATCATCTTCCACCCGTTCCTTGAAGTTGACCACTTCTGCGGGATTTTTTGTTGGCAAAGAATGTTGGTCAAGTGATTTAACCACGATCGAAACCGAATTCCCGATGGGATGCATCTCTCCGTTTTGCCACGTAGAAAGTGAAGCTGTATAGGTGCCCGGTGCTACCAGTGGACCTTCGGTTGGAGAATTGAATGGATTATAGAACGAAGACCCGCCATTGGATACCGGCTCTTTATCCATACTTCTCAAATCCCAGGAAATTCTTTGGAGCCCGGTCTGGGTGCCGGCAATCTCATATTTCCTGATAAGGTTTCCTGATTGATCTGCTATCAACAGGAATCGCATCGCTTTCTCATCATCGCGTTCTTTTGCCAATTGATCATAAGTTGGATATGGCGTATCCTGGCCTGCCTTTTCAAGACGATCATCTTCTTTTTTGCGGGCATCTTTTGGAGAAACCAATTTATCACGGAGATAAAAAGAAATTAAAGCTTCATGTCCGAGATTTTCTCCGAGATAGTAATCATTACCCTGGAACCCTTGTTTGGGAAGTCCTAACGGATAACTATATTCAAATGACAAGGCATCCCGCACCGGCATCATCATGGCTTCCTGCGATAAATCGGATTCACTGACATGACGAAGACAAGTGTAATCATCCAATACATAAAACCCTCTTCCAAAAGTGGCCAGCACCAAATCATTTTCCCTTGGTTGTATCGCCATATCGCGCACCGCAATGGTAGGCAGGCCAGCCCCAAGCTTTCTCCAACTCTTTCCTCCTGAATTAGAAAAATAACATCCGAATTCGGTGCCCACGAAAATCAGATCCGGATCACCAGGATCTTCAGCAATGCAATACACGGAACCTCTTTCCGGAAGATTGGAAGAAATAGACGTCCAGGTCATGCCCTGATCTTTGCTGACAAAAAGATACGGTTTGAAATCACCGTACTTATGATGATTAAAACAGGCATACACCACATTGGCATCATGTGAAGAGGCGGTGATCATATTGACGTAAGAGGTATCCGGTGCACCGGGAACGTGATCAATTTTCTTCCACGTATTTCCTCGATCAGTTGTCACCTGAATGAGCCCGTCATCCGTCCCGGCATATAGCAAATTGGGATCAATGGGCGATTCGCAGAGTGTCACTACTTCACCATAAGGTGAGGTGGATTGATTTTTGGCCACCGCATTTATTCCCCATATCCGTCCCATTACTTTGAGTGCGTTGCGATCAATTTGGCGACTGAGATCATCACTGATCACCTTCCAGCTATTACCGTGATCTTCACTTACGAAAACTTTGTTGGCAGCAAAATAAATCCGGCCGGGTACATGTGAACTGGTCACGAGCGGAGCATCCCAATTCCATCGATAAGCGTCCTCCCCTTTCCGTTCTACGGGCTGGATACCCACTTCTTCTCCGCTCAGCCTGTCATACCGGACTACGCTTCCATATTGACTTTGGGCATAAATGATATTGGGATCAAATGGATCAGGCTGGGATTCAAATCCATCTCCTCCATGCGTAATAAACCATTCTTCATTGGAGATCCCATTCCCTGATTTCGAACGGGAAGGACCGCCAAGACTGAAATTATCCTGTGTGCCGCCGTACATATTGTAGAAAGGCAAAGCATTGTCAAGTGCCACTTTATAAAACTGGGTAACCGGAAGATTGGTTTTAAACTGCCAGGCTTTACCGGCGTCCCATGTTTCATAGACACCACCGTCACAACCGGCCAGGAAATGAGCCGTATCATCCGGGTCGATCCACAGGCAATGGTTGTCCACGTGTTTGAAATCCTCACCGACATTCGACCATGATTTTCCGCCGTCCGTAGACACTTTCATCCACACATCCATGCTATACACTTTGTCCGGATCTTTTGGATCGGCGATGACATGCGTGAAATAATTGCCTGCAGTAAAATATCCGCTTTGCTTGGTCCAGTTGGCACCTCCATTCGTACTCTTATATACTCCGCCACCTCCATCTCCTGCTGTCTCCACCATGGCGTAAATAATTTCCGGGTTGGCGGGAGATATCGAAAGACTAATACGACCGATATCATTAGCCGGAAGCCCGGTTGCGGATTTAACCCAGGTATCTCCTCCGTTCTCTGTTTTATAAATCGTGGATTGCGGACCGCCACCGATATAAGTAAATACATGCCTTCTTCTTTGGTGCGCGGCTGCATAGAGCACATTCGGATTTCGTGGATCCATGACCAGGTCACAGGCACCGGTATTCTCGTCAATTTTCAGGACCTGTTCCCAGTTGGTGCCGCCATCTTTTGACCGATAGACCCCCCTGTCGCCACCTGATGACCAGAGTGGTCCGACAGCCGCCACGTAGATGAGGTTTGAGCTTTTTGGATGTACAATGATTTTGGCGATGTGCTCACTGTTCTTGAGCCCCATATTTTTCCAGGTACTTCCGCCATCCAACGATTTGTACACTCCGTCCCCATAGTCGACGGATCGCTGATTGTTTGCTTCGCCTGTTCCTACCCACACCGTATTGGTATTGTTGGGATCTATAGTGACTGTGCCAATCGAGTAAGAACCTTCCCCATCAAAAACAGGTTCAAAGGTGTTTCCAGCATTTGTGGTACGCCATACGCCTCCAGCACTGGAAGCTACATAATAGGCTTTTTTGTTCCCTGGTACGACAGCAAAATCGGAAATCCGGCCTGATGTGATAGCGGGACCCACACTTCTAAACTTGAGGGCTGAAATGGAAACCGTATCAAAACCTGTCTTGGGTTCTTTGGCTGTTTGTTCTTTGGTGTCCTTCTTATCCTTGGTTTTCGGTGAAGTCGACTGGCTAAAAACGGTCATCCAGACTAGCGTAAAGACCAGGACACAAAATAAGGTTTGAAGCAAATTTGAAATTCTCATGTTGTAGCAGTTAAGGCAGGAAAGATATAAAATGATCGCCCATCAACAAGAATTGGCCGCATGCTTTATTGATTTGATAACTTGCCGGTCAAAACTAAACGGCTATCAAGCTGTTTTGCCACTCATATCCGCTCGTCCTTATGAAGGTATTTCAAATCGACTATAACCGATTAGGCAACTGGAGCCATACTGATTTGGCCTACTTGCAACATGATCCGAATCTGGCCCCGTTTTATGATTATGAACCCCGGCTGGAAAATTTTAGCCGGGTCATAGCTTCCAGAAAAACATTTCCAATTGATCGTCCTTTATTATTGGCTGCATTGAAAAGACAGTATAAAGCGATTGATCATGTACTGCCCGTCTCCGATGAGGTGATCCTGGATGAACAAACATTTACTGTTACTACCGCCCATCAACCGGTATTGTTTACCGGTCCGTTGTATCACTTGTATAAAATAGCCAGCACGATCAACCTGGCCCGTCAGCTTAAGGCCCAATATCCTGAACAACATTTTATTCCCGTCTTTGTCCTGGGTGCCGAAGACCACGATTGGGAAGAAACCAATCACTATTATCTGTTTGGCAAGAGGTATCAATGGGAAAGAAGTGCCTCGGGATCAGCCGGACGATTAAACCTGTCAGGACTTGATGCCCTTATAGGCGAAGTACAGGAAATATTAAAAAATACTCCATTTGGAAATGAAATTTATGTCATTCTCCATAACGCTTTTCAACAGGCTACGACCTACGCTCAATTTCACCAGGGCCTATTGATTTCACTTTTCCAGGAACATGGTCTTGTCGTTTTCAATATGGATGATGTGGAACTGAAACGATCTTTTATTCCCTTTTTGGAAAAAGAATTGATCGATCAGTTTTCATTCCGGTATGTACCCGAAACACAGGCGAAATTAGAAAAAGCCGGATTCAAGCCCCAGGCGTATTGCCGGCCCATTAATCTTTTTTACATGGACGATGGCATCCGCGAACGACTTGATCCAACGGGTGATGGAGGGGTCATCCGCGTTGATTCAAAAATCAGTTATACCAAAGAAGAAATCCTGGTGGAGTTGCATGCTCATCCGGAGCGGTTCAGTCCGAATGTTGTGATACGCCCGTTGTTCCAGGAATTTATTCTGCCCAATCTTGCATTTGTCGGAGGGGGTGGAGAACTGGCTTACTGGCTGGAAAGAAAATCTCAATTTGAGGCAGCAGGTAGGCACTATCCGATATTGGTACGAAGGAATTCACTCTTACTGATTGATGAATCGACTTCGGCTCAAATAGAAAAAGCCGGATTAACATGGGAAGATCTGCTGGATGATTATGATGCTATAGTCAAATCTTTTTTACTGAGGCAGTCCGGGAGCAACCTGGATTTTGAGGAAGAAAAGAAATTGATTCATGATGCGTATACCACTTTGGCCGCGAAAGCACAACGGATTGATCCTACCCTGGCTATTGCGATTCTGGCTGAAGAAAGCAAGCAATCGAAATCATTTGAACAGTTGGCTTCCCGGTTATTGCGTGCAGAAAAGCAAAACCAGGAAACGAATTTGAACAGGATTAAAAAAGTAAAGGAAAAATTATTCCCGGAAGGAGGACTTCAGGAACGACATGACAACATGCTTTCCTTTTATGCTATTTATGGAAAAGATCTACTTGAAACATTGATCCGGGTCTGTGATCCGCTGCAACAAAAGTTTACGATTCTGAGCTGGTAAACACTTCCTCAGTATTGGTAATCGTTTTGTTTTCGATTAGTTTCAGCACAAGTGCTAACTTAATTCTCAATTCACTGCGATCGACAATAAAATCGAGGAAGCCGTGTTCTAAGAGGAATTCTGAAGTCTGAAATCCTTCCGGTAAATCCTTCTTGATAGTTTCTCTGATCACACGAGGCCCTGCAAAGCCAATGAGGGCACCGGGCTCAGCAATATTAAGGTCCCCGAGCATGGCATAACTGGCCGTGACTCCTCCGGTGGTAGGATCGGTCATGAGTGAAATATAGGGCAGTTTGGCGGCCGCGAGTTGAGAAAGTTTCGTTGATGTCTTGGCCATTTGCATGAGGGAGAAAGCGGATTCCATCATCCTGGCCCCACCGGATCTGGAGATGATCATCAAAGGAGCCTGGTGTTCGATGCAAAAATCAATGGCCCGGCTGATCTTTTCACCGACCACCGAACCCATACTGCCTCCGATAAATCTAAAGTCCATGGCTGCTACCACCAGGGGCTGACCATCCACATTCCCGGCTGCTACAGCCAATGCTTCGTCCATACCGGTCTTCTTACGCGCTTCTTCCAGTCTTTCGCTGTAAGGCTTGAGATCGGTAAAATTCATGAAGTCGTAAGAAATCAAATCATCAAAAAGGCGGACAAAGCCATCATCGAACAGGAGGTCGAAATATTCCTTCGATCCGATGCGCTCATGCCGCTGGCACTTCGGACATTTATAGAAATTTTCCTTAAGATCTTTTTGGGTACTGGTTTCGCCGCAGTTTTCGCATTTATACCAGAGGCCATCAGGGGTTTCCTTCTTGGACTTCGTAGCGGTCTGTATCCCGTGTCGAAGTCGCTGATACCAGCTCTTGGGTTCTTCCTGCATAATCGGGTGTGTGAGGGTGCAAAATTGGTAAAAAAAACTGAACCGGGAAGTTTGGGGCTTCCCGGTTCAACCAGATCAAAATGAAAGATTTTATATTCCTTATTTCAGCAAGGTGATATTTCCTTGATCGGAGAAAGTAGCATTGTTGAGACACACCGCTTTCAGGTAGTACCCGAAGACGTCGGGTTCCAGCTTTTTACCCTTAAACGTGCCGTCCCACCCTATGCTCTGATCGGTAGTGGAAAACACTTCCTGTCCCCACCGGCTATAAATGTGCAGTTCCATGCTGGTGATATCATTGCTTTCTACCACCAACAGGTCGTTATACCCATCTCCATTTGGTGTAAATGCATTCGGCAGGAAAATATCTTCCTTATTGCATGGCGGATTGAGAACACGGATGGTAATGGAACCGGTTGCCGTGCATCCATCTTCATTCGTCACGGTAACCGTGTAGGTCACACTGCCCGTATCTGTTGGTGTGATGATCGGGTTCCAAACCGGGTCAATGTGTTCGCCAGACGTGGTTGACGTCCATACATAGTGGAAATTAGCCGGCTGATTGACAAAGAGTTGGCCGGAGTTGTTTAAAATAATGACAGAGGTATCGGCAGTAATCACAATATCAATAGGATCAAACAAGGCGACCACCACTTCTGAATTCAGTGTATCTACACAACCTACGTCATCATTGGTTACGATGACTGTATACGCCGTGGTATCTTCCGGACATACGATGATGGAAGAATTATGAATGGTCCCATCGCACCCGGGAGGAATCCAGGTATAGCTTAGATTTTGATTGTTATTATCGGTGACAGAAAGGGTGGCTTGCTCACCAAGACAAATGGTCTGTGTTCCGGTTATACCCACATTAAAAAAAGTTGGGGTTAAACATACATTCTCTTTAGCCTGGCATCCTAAGCTATCGGTACCCACGACCTGGTAGCAACTATGTGCGCCGGGCGTCACATCAATATCGGACCCTTCGCCTATCACATTCATATTGGCATCCAGCCAGGTAAACATAATCGGAGATACATTGGAAGTTGCCGATAGCGTAATCGTTTGAATATTACAATAACTCGAATCCGGAATGGTATTGACTACAAAAGATGGATCCGGTTTGTAAATGGTCACCATATCGGAGGTGGAACATCCCAATTCATCCGTAGCTGTAATCGTATACGTTTTAGTTGAATCCGGATTGACGTCCACTGTCAGTCCCTGGCCGATCTCATGGCCATTTTGATCAGTCCATACTAAAGTCAGGGTACCGGGGTCGGCGTCTGTAGTAGCGGTAAGTGATACTGCCGAAAATGTACAGTTGATCGAATCCCCCGGAGCGTGAATAAAGAAATCATCCGGAGACTGCACCAATATGCTGTCGATAATCTCACATCCGTCCAGGCCTTCTTGTGTAATTGTTACATAAAACATGGTATTCTCTGTGACTCCGGCTGTAGGATCGGGTGAGTTACTGTTATTCAAATACTGAGCCGGTGACCAGACATACGTATAGTCCCCAATATAAATGGGATTCAACTCCACGGAATCCTTGAAGCAGCTCACCGTGACATCATCAAGTGTTTCCAGAATGGCATTGGCGGTGATGGTCATCGAAGTATCCACATTACATCCATCCGCTGAAGAAAGGGTGACGGTATAATTTCCCGCGGTTGAATACGTGTAGGTTGGACTGCTATCATTCGACATTCCTGGAGGAGTGTCTCCAAAATTCCAATGATAGTTTGTCCCATTGGTGGAACCATTTTGAAATTGTACCTCCAGGGATTTACAATCCGTTTGATAATCGAAGGCAAGGCTAGGTAATTGTTGCACACCGATATGCGTACTATCGGTCACTACACAAAGTCCGTCCGTCGCCGTGACAAAATAATCACTTGAAAATCCGGGATAGGCTATGGCACATCCATCTGTGCCACAAGTCGAACACAATCCACTTCCTTCCCAGGTGTAGGTCAGATCAGTGTCGCAATTGATCAAGAGTACAGCGGTATCTCCGCGGCATATGGAGTCCGCGGCCGGATTAAAAGCAAGGGAAATCTCTTTTACCGGGAATGATTTAGTTTGTGTGGCGGTGCATCCATTGCAGGAAGTAACTACAAATGCCAGAAAAGCCGTTTCCTGTCCATCAATATCAAAATTGAACGTAGGATCCGGAACTGTATCAGGAAATACTTCAGGGCCATTTACCGTATTTACAGTCAGCAGCCATTGCCATTTGCAGGCCGGGTAATTTCCAAACCCGGTGCTTTGATCATGAGCATTTAATACGATACCATCTTCGGTACAGGAACTGACATCCAAAGCAAAATCGGCATCGATGTGGTCATCGAAAACTCCGATCCGATGTATAATCGTGTCATGACAAAACATATTGCTATCCCTTACGGCCAGTCCCACATTATAAAAACCGGAATGCGGGAAAGTATAGGTGGGCTCAAACTCTGTGGACTTGTCACTGTTCGGGATGTCATCCGTATCAAATATCCAGACGTAATTATCTGCAAGCAAAGATTGGTTTTGAAAATGAACGGTCAACCCATCGCAGGTAAGGGATGGGGCAGAAAATGCAGCTACCGGAACATCACGACATTGACGGACATTGAATTCAAAATCCCTTCGTATGGAACCAGTCATCTTCTTGGTTGCCCTGTCAAAAGCTGTTACGCATATTCCGACAATAAACTGACCTACTACGCTTGGCGTCGCGGTGAGTACACCTGCTATACTATCATATTGTAAGCTGATTCCTCCCAATAAATTATCTATCGTATAGGGTGGCCGGTATATAACAGACGGATAAGGAGGATTTGGTGGTGGCTGGGGCATATTATTGATGAGGTCCCCACCTGCAGAAGGAACACACAAGGAATATCGCAGGGAATCACCTTCCGGATCTGTGGCTCCACCCATAAGAACAAAAGGTTTATTGACGCAAACATAAACCGGAGGAAAGGCAGTAAACTGGGGAGAACTATTGCAGGTTTGTTGTGCGAAGGCACTCAACTCGGATATAAGGGTCATCCCCGTTTCCACCGGATTAATCAGGTTGGTGATAGACATATTGCGGCAACAACGCTGGTAGGCCATGATATATCCATGTGCCAAAAAGGGCAATTTGATGGTATCTAAATAGGTTGTCACTTCGACACAAACATCGCCTGTGATGACACTACAATCGCTATGCAGCGTTTCGTTCAGGGTATCAATATGGTTGCGATTGATTAATAATTCACCATTAAATCCTACGAAAGGAACGATCTGGTTCGTCACCGCATCGTAGAAACCTACGGAAGCAGGATCGTCAAATGGGGCATCGGCAGCACCCAGCAGGCAGTCCCTTCGGACCGTTAGGCGAATCTCGTAGGAATTAATTCCATTTTGATCCGGACCGAGACACCTGTACGAAAGGTTGCCACCTACGATATGTGTGGCTCGTGCTTCCTGGAATGAAAGGAAGAAAACCCCGCAAAGGAGAATAACAATTCGCAGTATGTTTTTTCCGTTGAACATGAGATTAGTCATATAAGATTTCATGTCGATCATTTCTGAATTTCAATAATTTCTACCCTTCGTTCTCTCGAGGCTTCCGGACTGTAGATGGATTTCCTCACATTCTTGCGGTCATCGCTCACATTACTGGGAGCTGTTTCTTCGCCGAATGATTTTTGGGTCACTACAAGATCACCGCTTTCCATGTATTTCCAGAGTATGCCATCACTGAAGGATTTGAACTCATTTTGTATGCTGGAGATCCGGCGGTTAGCCAAAGACAAATTGTACGCATTGGAAGCCAGCGGGCTTGAATATCCTTTGACATAAATGGTGAAGGTGAGCCCTTCCTTAAGATATTGTTCCAGGATGTGCATAAAGGATTCGAATTCCCGCTTTCCGGTGACCAGGTCAATATCAAAGAAATCGGCAATAGCCTTGGCATTGGCCTCCTTTTCTTCCGGGGTACTGCCGGTGGTGTATTTAGAAATAAACTTGCTTCGCTGCGCCATATAAGGACCGTAAGTTTCGAGGTATCGGACAGCGGCAGTTTCAGACCGGCTTTGTCTTCCCGGTTCATCATTGTCAAAGTAGATGGCCAATGGAAGGAAATCTTCGAGGTTACCGATTTCGAGATAAAGATCTTCGACCAGGGTGTCCACACCCGGATTATCATTTGAATTGAACAATCTGGTTTCCGGCAAGTATCCTTTTTTAGATCCATAGGCTTTCATATCGTGATTCGGATCCATTAAAAAGTAATATTGGGTGGCGAGCGGGTCCTGCTTAACACGGGGAACGCCACCGGGAACTTCATTTAATTCCACCCTCACACCAGGCAACGGCAGTCGTGTACGCTTCTCAAAGGTCCTGACCAATAATACCCGCTGCGCAGGGGGCAAATAAAGTTTTATTACAATCTCTTTGGATTCTTTTATACCGGTTGTAGTAAACTTGGCGGAATCAGAAGTGAATTCCGGTTTTTCACCTAATACATCATAAGAAGAATTACGATTCACCGTAATTACTACTTCATTAGTATCACCGGTGGAATAGGTCTCTGTATTAACACCTGCTTCAGTAAGATAAACTGTGCAGTTATTTAATGGTTCTCCGGTCAGTTTATTAAAGGTCAGCACGCGGGCGCTTACTTCGATCGGTTGCTTCGTGAAGTAATAGATGTCAAAACAACAGGCCTCATCTTCCGGGGAGAGATACATCGATCCAAGCCGGTTAGAAGAAAAATAACCTTCCTCTTCATCATCCGACAAGGTATAAAAGGCATCGTCGAGACTGCTGTTGACAGGTGCACCCAAATTGATCGGCGGGCCCCAAACCCCATTGACATTTTCAACGCGGAAAATATCCAGTCCACCGAAACCTAAGAGTCCTTCGGTGCTGTAATAAAGCGTATTGGAAGCGCGATGGTAAAAGGGTGAGACTTCGCTAAAGGGTGTATTCAGCGCTTCAAAGTTGACCGGTTCGGTGAAATTATCCTTGCCTACAATGTAACAGTAATAAATATCGAGACGACCTTTACCTCCCGGTCTGTCCGATGTAAAATAAAGCACCTCCCTGCCGGAGAGCGGATCATAACCCACATTGGGTTGGGTGGTCGTATAGCCAGGCATGTTGATTGGTTCCGGCAATTTTTGGGCTAGCCCGTATTGACCATCGACGATATCCCGGTAATAGAGATCACAACGGATATCGGAACCATTCACATAATCACATAGCGTATAGAATACTCTGTCTTTGGCCTTATTGAAAGCCGTATGTGCCGTGGAGAGATAGGAATCATTGAGATTGCTGTCGACTTTGCCTTCGGCATTATCCTTACTGATGAGAATTTTGGCATACGGACGTTCAGGTTGGGAGACTTGTTTGTCCTGGCCGAGAAATCGAAGCGAACTGTAGTACAATTTATTCGAATCCATGGCAGCACCAAATTCGGAGAAAGTAGTATTCACTTCAGGTCCCAGGTGGACCAGGTCGAGAGAAGTATCAATATTTTCCAGCTCCTGAATGGCCCAGGTGGAAATGCCCACATGTTTCAGAGCAAGGGAATCCAGTTCCGGGTTTTCCGTGCTGTGTTCTGTCTGATAGATCTGGAAAAGGTCAAGAGCTTCCTGATATTTACCGAGGCGTTCTTTTACATATCCCAGCCAGAAATTAGTTTCCGGGTAGTCATTGGCTTTTGAATCGGCTGCGACTTCTTCGTAAAATTTTTCGGCATTGGTGAAAGCGGAGTATAAGCGAGCGGCTTCAGCCAATTGATAGGTGTTTTCAATATTATTCGGTTCGATTTCATGGGCAATCCGCATAAAATTATAGGCCGAGAAATAATCTTTCCTGGCCATGGCTTCTTTAGCTCCCTTCACATAGGCGTTCAAGGTCTGGCTGGTAGCAGAAGAAAGGATCGTGATCGAGATGAACGCTGTAATTATTAGTTGACGCATGGTAGGTAGTGCAATTATTCGATGTTCACGGATCAGAATATGGAGCAGACTTTTGTTTGTTCCAGTGGCCATAGTTTCTTGTACGTATAAGTCAGGAAGAATTCAGGTCCTCCTTTTTGATCATTAGCTGTCTGAAACGGGGAGGTGGTGATATCGTAACTGAAGCCCCCTTTCCAGCCATCATAGCTCAGGGCCATCATTGGAATGATAGCATCTTCAAACCGGGTGGCGACGCCCAGATGAAGTTCGACTTCTCTTGCTTTATGATTGCTGATATGTATGATGACTCCACCACCTGCCAGGGTTTCCTTATAAGGACCCTGGTTCTGGAGTAATCCATTACCATACAGGTCAAGACGATTGGCGATTTTTAAAACACCCAATGCGGAAAGAGTACTTCGGATAGGCAGAAATACCTGGTCATCTTTGTAAAAGCTGAACGTGGGTTCATTGAGGTGAAAAGCGCCAAAACCAACATCTATTTTGGTCCGATCCTTACCCTGTAAGTGCAGGTTGATTCCACCACTGAGATCAAGAAAGAGAAAATTTGTCGCATCAAAATTTTCCAGGGAAGGCAAGGTTGGATCGAAATGATCCCCTGTCCATTGGCTGTCCCAGGTCAGGTTCTTTTGGGTGAATTTCCGTTGACCGCCACCGACAGCGCCTCCGATAGTGGCAAAAAATGATTTGGTCAGGGCCCGAGTATACGACCCGTTCACTGAAAGTTCACCAAGACTTAATTCGGATTCCCCTGCCTGATCGTAATTGAAAAGGGCACCAAGGGAGAAAAATCCTTTTGGGTTTTGAGTCTTCTTAAGTTTCATGTCGAAACTACCGGAGAACGTGGAGTATTCCACCGGGACACTGGCCCACTGACTTTTGTACAGGAGGGAGACTTGCTTATCCCCGTTAAAAATACCGGTGAGCGCCGGATTGATCTGGAGCCTGTCGAAGTGGTACTGCGACAAATGGATATCCTGGGCAGACACACCCATCACTACGAGGAAGTAAAAAAATACTCCCGCTATTGATATGTTCACTTTCATGTCAGTTCTCAGGTTTGATATAAATATATAAAATATATCTAAATCATTTAAAAACAGCCTTTTAAAAAAAAGCACGGGTTATAATTCATAAGAATACAGTATAGCAAAAACCATACTCATTATTCTCTTCTTAATACTTTTTGAGGGTGTCGGCTTGTCGAGGAGATCTTTCTTGGGGATCCTGAGAGGGATGAATCTTAACGAAAGGTAATATTTTTCTGAATATATCCAATATTTCTTAATAAAAAGATTATGTAAAGTCGTAATCCTCATCTTTACCAAATGATCATACTCAACGAACAGCAAATCAAAGCTTGGGACGCTTACACCATAGCCCATGGGATACCTCCCCTGCAACTGATGGAACAGGCCGCGATTGCCATCGTCGACCGCCTTGACCTTCTGATGGGGGAAGAAGACCAGGAGGTTTTGATCCTGTGTGGGAAAGGAAACAATGGTGCTGATGGACTGGCCATCGCCCGGCTGCTTGTGGAAATGGACTATATCGTGGATGTATATGTCAACCTTGAAGGTCATCACAGTGCAGAATGGCAGGCTAATTATGAACGATTGGTTGACCTGGATCCAGAACAACTGGAAATCCATACCACCTGGAAACCGGAGGCCATTGAGCTCAGTCCATCTGGAACCATTATCGATGCGATGTTCGGCACCGGGCTTTCCCGACCCTTAGAGGGCATATGGAAAGAGATTGCCAATTGGGTTAATGAGCAAAGCAATCTTACGGTTGCTGTGGATATGCCTTCTGGTCTCTATGTGGACAAAGCGCCGGAAGGTGAAGTCGTCTATGCTGATCTGGTATTAACTTTTCAGTGCCAGCGACTTGCCTTTATGATGGCGGAAAGTGAACCTTATATCGGCAATGTTATGGTATGCCATATTGGCCTGATCGATTCTTTTCTGCTCGAGCATGATATCCGCACTTTTGAATTGACTGATTATTACCTGCTTCCTTTTCTCAATGAGCGGAATCGATTCAGTCACAAAGGAGATTACGGACATGGATTTCTTATTGCCGGAAGCCTGGGTAAAGCTGGTGCTGCCATTCTGGCTTCGGCGGCAGCCATGCGATCCGGATTGGGCCTGTTAACCACCCATGTTCCGGAACGATTGTACGCCATTATTCAAACTGCCATACCGGAAGTCATGGTATCTATAGATCCGCATCCGGATCATTTCACTCAATGCCTGATCCCGGAGAAAATATCAGCCATCGGCATTGGCCCTGGTCTTGGTGTGAACCCGGATACTATAGAAGGATTCAGTGTGTTGCTGAACACTTATGCTACCCTGCCGATGGTTATCGATGCGGACGCCTTGAATATGCTCGCGTTGCGACCGGATCTTTTTGATAAGTTGCCCGAGGGGACCATCATCACACCTCATCCAGGGGAATTCGACCGGTTGTTTGGAGAGCAGGAAGATCACTATACCCGCTTTCATACTGCCGTCAGGCAGGCCCAGCAGCGAAAAATAAATATCATTTTAAAAGGTGGGGTGACCATCATATGCCAGGCTAACGGAGTAAGTTTCTTCAATACGAGAGGAAATCCTGGAATGGCTACCGGTGGTAGCGGTGATGTATTGACCGGTGTGATATTGGGATTATTGTGCCAGGGATATTCGGCGGATTACGCTGCTTTACTTGGAGTGTTTATTCATGCCACTGCAGGTGATCTTGCCGCTGATGACCAGGGCCTGGAAGGATTAATAGCCAGCGATATTGTGGAATACCTTGGAGATGCCTTTGACGAATTGCGCCATCGTGAACCGGATGTCAATGAAGAAGAGGAGAAAGATGTCTAAAGTGGTCATTCTTACCGGGGCAGGTATCAGTGCCGAAAGCGGTATCAAAACTTTCCGTGATGCGGGCGGCTTATGGGAAGGATACCAGATAGAGGATGTGGCCACACCTGAAGCGTGGAATAGAAATCCTCAAATGGTACTTGATTTTTATAATGAGCGCAGGAAACAACTGCTCAACGTTGAACCAAACCTGGCCCATTACGCAATTGCTTCTCTCGACGATTCATTTGAAACCGTTGTCGTCACCCAAAATGTGGATGATCTGCATGAACGTGCCGGAAGCAGGAATATCATTCATTTACATGGTGAACTACTGAAAGCAAGGAGCTCGGTGTATGACGATTTAGTATATGATTGTCCAGAGGATATCCGGATGGGCGATGTATGCCCGAAGGGGTTTCAACTACGCCCGCATATTGTCTGGTTTGGAGAAATGGTACCTATGCTTGAACACGCAATTGAAGAAATTCATAATGCCGATTATATTTTGGTCGTAGGCAGCAGCATGCAGGTTTATCCTGCTGCGGGACTTGTCGGGTATGCGCCGCCGGATGCCCGCATCTATTACATTGATCCCAGGCCAACGCTTAATTATGAATTATCCAGGAGAAAAGGGCTGGAAGTCATTGCAAAAGCCGCCACTGTGGGCGTCCCCGAGATCGTGAATAAACTGATCAGTAGTCATTGATGGTTTACTACTTATTAAACGCATCGATCATGAATTAAACAAATGCAAACGAATGATTTTTCCTTATTCCCGTTTTACCGGTTCCAGGTTTTTATATAAAGGCCAGGTCCATTGGCCAATAAACTCTTTATACGTTTTCCAGTCATTTTCAATAAACAAGTTGACCTCGTTCACCACTTTCTCTACTTCTCCCTGCGTAGTTTTGAGTATGGCTTTTGCGTTTGCTCCCGGATCCCCTAATGCTGAATCTATATAATTACTGGTAGCCTCCAGATAAGTGATCAGGTTAATGGGACTTGTAAAACCTTTCACGTCTTCGGGTTCCATAAATTTGAGTTCCAGGGCAGCCAGTTTTTTATTGAGCTCTTTATGTTTGTCTTTTATTTTAGTCTGCACGCTGTCCGGTGCATTGGCCATCATGGTTTCAGTCATGGCCATATCTTTCCGGATATCCTGGAGTGAAGCAAACGCTTTCCGGGCGACCTCCACTTCGGCGTTAAATTCATTTACAGCTTTTGAACGCTGGTTGAGATCATCCGGCGTAATATCCAGGCGAGGGTCCAAAGTAACTTTTACGGTTGTCGAATCTTTTATTTTATTAAAAGTGGTGACGATTTTATACTGGCCCGGGAGTACATATTCCCCCGCGGGATCATCTGCATCTTTCGGCGGTTCGTGTCGTGATGGAAAACGAACACCCTTGTTTCGTAAATCCCAGGAAATGGTATTCCATCCGTCTTCCAGTTTTTGGTTCATTTTTCTCAATGTATCCCCGGAAGGACTCAGGACGACCAGCTTAAGCACGTTTTTATCCTTTTCCTCTTCCTTTTTCTTAGTTGAATCAGCCGGCAGTTCGGCTGGCTTTGGTTTTTCTTCCACTTGTTCTTCCTTCTTTTTCAAATGATCCTTATCCGGTGACGGAACGACTTCTGATAGTTCTTTCTTTTCTTTTGGTTTTACATAAACAGGAAATCTTGCTCCGTTCCACCTGTTGTCTCCCTTAAATTCAGCGGCAGCAGAAAAATGTATCCCATCAACTGAACGCATACTGGCTTCGACTGCATCGGTGGATGGAAACAATACATATGGCTTATCCAAAAGTTTCCGGTTTGCTACCAGTTCCCGAAGAGGAAGCAAATTATCCAGCACCCACAGCGCCCTGCCAAAGGTGGCGATGGCCAGGCTATTATCCGCCGTGTGAATTTTAAGATCCATAGTGGACACTCTTGGAAAAACCTTTGCAGGGAAACGGCTCCACGTAACTCCTTTATCCAAGCTCACATACAAACCATCATCTGCGCCAAGGAACAATAAATCAGGGACGACAGGATCCTGAGTGATACACTGAACAAAAGATGTGATCTGTTTGTCATCCACCATTTTTGTCCAGGTCTCTCCATAATCGGTGGTATGATATGCATAGGCGGCCCAATCATTCATTCGATAATTATTGACCGCCACGAAGGCTTCACCGGCACTATATGGAGAAACTTCGATCTGCGGAATCCAGGCACCCCGGGGACAGCCGGGCAAACGTGAAATGAGGTTGATCCAATTCTTCCCGCCATCCCGGGTAAGTTGCAGATTTCCATCATCGGTTCCCACCCAGATAACATCATGATCAATGGTTGATGGTGCAATGCATAGTATGGTGGTATGATTTTCTGCTGAAGTTGCGTCAATGGTCAGTCCGCCTGATTTGTCCTGCTTTTGTTTAGTGGTATCATTTGTAGTAAGGTCGGGTGATAGGATCTCCCAACTCTGTCCGCAATCGAGACTTCGGTGAACGAACTGACTACCAAAATATATTCCGCAAGGCTCTCCCGGAACGGCAGCCAGGGCGGCATTCCAGTTAAAGCGCAATTTGATTCCATCCGGATGAACCGGCTTGATGAATTCATTGAACCCGGTTTGACGATCATAATAAGTGAGATTTCCTCCCTGGCTCATAGCCCAACCATGACGAGTGTCAGTCAATTTGGGCAGCACATCAAACCCGTCTCCGAAATAGAGTTCCCGCCAATCATAATTCCTGATTCCTCCTGCCTTAAGTACGAAGGCGGGACCCACCCACGAACCATTATCCTGCATACCTCCGTATAGATTGTAAGGATAATCATTATCAATATTGAGATGATAGAACTGACCTACCGGAATGTTGGCACAGAAATACCAATTCTTTCCTCCATCCCTGGAAATATTCAAGCCACCGTCATTTCCCTCGATCATGTAATCGGGATCATCCGGATGAATCCAGAAAGCATGATGATCAGGATGGACCCCTTCGCCCCAGCCCACAGCCGGACTAAAAGTTTTACCTCCATCTTCACTTTTCGAAATGGTGGAATATAAATTCCAAATCCTGTTCTCATTTTTAGGATCAACATATAACTTGCTGTAATAAAAAGGCCGGTTACCGATATTTCGTGTGGACACCAGGGACCAGTGGTCTCCCCCATCCGTACTCTTGTATAATCCATTTTCTTTGGCTTCAATGAGGGCGTAGATGATATCTGGTTTTGAAGCTGCAATAGCAAGTCCTATACGGCCTAAATTTCCCTTGGGCAATCCATCATCAGCTGTTTTCTTCTTCCAGGTTTCACCACCATCATACGTGATGTACAAGCCGGAGCCTTCGCCTCCGCTTTTGTAATCCCAGGGCGTCCTGGCGTATTCATATAATGCAGCGATCAGTTTCCGCGGATTAGTAGGATCCATGATCAGGTCACCAACACCGGATCGATCATTGGCATACAGAATTTTGGTCCAGGTTTTTCCACTATCGGTTGACTTATAGACACCTCGTTCCGGATTTGGTCCCCAGGCCGAACCTGTAGCCCCCGCATAAATCGTAGCAGGATTAAATGGGTCAATCAAAATGCGGTGGATGACTTTTGTTTCCTTCAATCCCATATACGTCCAGGTTTTCCCTCCATCCAGGGTTCTGAAAATACCTTTACCACTGTTCTGAGAATTGCGGGGATTCCCTTCTCCTGTACCCACCCAGATTTCGCTTGGATTTTGTTGATTAATTTTTATATCGCCAATGGACAATGCAGGTTGATCATCGAAGATCGGCGTCCATTCCGTACCTCCGTCTTTCGATTCCCATACGCCACCGGATGCAGACCCGGCGTAAATGTGATCAGGTTCTTTCAGGACAACATCAATAGCCGTAATTCTTCCGCTCATGCCGGCGGGTCCGACATTTCTGAAATGGAATCCTTCCAATATTTTTTCATCCAGGGGCTGAGCAAAAGAGAAACAAAATGAACATAAAGCCAGGATTGAAATGTAAATAGTGCGCATAGGAAAAGAATTTTGAATTAGGCCCATGATGGAAATGCGTTGATCATCTTCTTTTATTTCTCCTCAGGTTGCAATGGCCATTGATTATTGGTTCTGTCCAGATCCCCCATTCGATGCAGGGGATCAATGATGATCATTTTAATTTGTTCTTCACCAAAAGGGAGATCCATCAGATACTCTGGATTCACCCAATTCCACACCGGCAAAACGGTATACGCTCTACCCTGCGAATCCTTTTGCGATTTCGCTCCAAGCATGAGATCAAGTGGAATGGTATAAAATGTTGCAGATCCATCTTTCAGGGTGACGCTGATGTCCACGGGCATAGGCATCTTGCCGTAGTTGACCAGATGGACCCAGGTGTGGTGGTTGATATCCACCAAAGAATCGATCGCATAATCAATGGTTTTGGTTGTATACACCATATATTGTTTGTACCAATCCAATTGCAAACCGCTTGCTTTTTCCATGACGAGCATTAAATCATCCGGACCAGGATGTTTGAACTTCCAGGTATTGTAAAAATCCAGCAGCCCCTGATCAAAGGATTTTGTGCCTATCACATATTCCAGCTGATGTAAAAAAATGGAACCTTTATTATAGGCGGCGAATGAATAAGCGGCGTTGTATTCAAAGTGATCCGCATGCGTGGAGAGTGGTTCTTCAATGCCGCGGGTGACTATGGAATAGTAATTTCTAAAATCTCCGTCAAACGTGAATTCATTAGGTTGGCCGGGTATAATGCTCATTTGTTTGAGATATTCAGTGACCCTGGTTTCTGCATAATCAGTAAATCCTTCGTCCATCCAGTAATAGAGGCTCTCATTAAATCCCAGCGTATTGTAATACCAACTGTGCAAAAATTCATGAACGCAAACCCCCACCAGGGAAACCAGCGGTCGGTTGCCGGTAATTAAAGTTGCCATCGGATATTCCATGCCACCATCCCCGGCCTGAATGAATGAAAATTGGGAATACGGATAACGGCCAAAATGGTCATTGCTATAATTCAGTACTTCTTCCATGATAGCAGGCAGTCTTCGCCAGTTCCGTGAGTTTGTTTCACCCGGCTGATAAAACAAATGAAAGACGACACCATTCTTACAGGTATAGGTGTCATGCACATAATCGGGGTCCGCCGCCCAAACGAAATCGTGCACATTTTCAGCTTCAAAATGCCAGGTGGTGATCCTGTTCAGGTGTTTAGGTTTACCACCATAACCATGTGCAATATATTTACTGTTTTTCAAAATGCCTGTAGCGGCAACGGTATATGCGCTATCGATGTTGATCGTCACCTCATAATGGCCCCACACGCCATAAAACTCCCTGCCGATGTATTGTTCCGTGTGCCAGCCCTGGCGATCGTATTCACACATTTTGGGATACCATTGCGACATGGAATACCGGATTCCTTCGGCATTGTCCCGTCCACTACGCCTGATCTGTATGGGGACCTGGGCCAAATAATCCATTTCCAATTTGATGGTTTGTCCGGGCTTGACCGGTTGGTAAGGAATAACTTCCAGAATAGTACCGAGAACCTTAAACGTCAAATCATGACCACCTTGTTGAAGCCTTTGAATTTTTTGAAACCCCTCTTCTTCCGGTGTAAGCGCATTTATCCGGGAACCGATTCGCGGGTCCGGGTCTGGAATGGTAAGTGACCGAACATCCATCTCGCTGCCCGGCTGGAATGCATTGAAATAAAGATGGAAATAAAGTTTGTTCAGTTCATCCGGGCTATTGTTTTTATACGTGATGGATTGATGTGCACTGAATTGGTTGGTCTCCACGTTCAGGTTCACCTCCATTTTATACCCGATTTCCTGTTGCCAGTAGTATTTGAGGTCCTGGGCCATCACTGGCTGTGTGCAACTAATGCAAATGCCATACAAAAGACAAATTGTTACCATTTTCCGGCCCATCATAAGGAAATAGGTTATTTTCGAAAAAGTAATGAAGATCCGATGTTAAAAGCCATCCATTCTGCTGATTCTGAGCGTAATTATACGAACCCTCAGGGAAAACCGATATGCAGCCGGCAGAGCGGTGATCAATTTGTGAATAAAATTTTTACATTTGAAGTCAGATGAAGCAGACCAGGGCACTCATTATTTCAATGTTGGTGATTGGTATAGGAAGCCGGCTTGTACCCCACTACCCTAATTTTACTGCTGTTGGGGCGGTATCGTTATTTGCGGCTGCCTTCGGTGGTCGCAGGAGTGTTGCCATCGTTATTCCCTATCTCGTCATGTTGTTAAGTGACCTGATCCTGAACAATATCATCTATGCAAGAGCCTATCCGGCTGATTACGCAGGATTTATTTTTTTATACCGGGGTGCTCTTTGGAGTTATGCTGCCTTTGGATTGATAGTCATGTTTGGTTACACTCTTTTTAAACGAGGAGTCGATCTTTCAAAAGTGATTTTTGGAGCGTTAGGCTCTTCTCTCATTTTTTTCCTGCTGTCCAATTTCGGCGTATGGGCGGCGACGGGAGCCTATCCCATCAATTTTTCCGGGTTGATGATGTGTTATACGGCTGGTCTTCCCTTCATGCTCAACCAGGTATTGGGTGATATGTTTTACAGCCTGATATTATTCGGTGTGGCCTTGCATGTATTCATGCTGAAACCCAGGCGCCAGCCATTGTAGATTTCAGTTTCGGGCTTTCACTTTTTCCTTGGCATCCATTTTATTTCTTCAACGTTGTCTTGCTTTCCAAACCATCGTGCCAGCACGAAGAAATAATCCGATAATCGATTCAGGTATAATAAAATGATGGGCTCTACATTGGAGTGTTGCGATAAGGTGACACATCTTCGTTCTGCCCTCCTGCAAACCGTTCTGGCTACATGGGCTGCGCTGACAGCCGCACTTCCTCCCGGTAAAATAAAATGTTTCAGTTCAGGTAATCCGGCCTGCATGGTATCAATGGCTTTCTCCACCTGGTGGATGTCTTCCTCCAGCAGATCGGGCGTGATCATTTCTTTATCCGGATCACTGGCCAGGTTGGAGCCGACGGTGAATAACCTGGATTGAATATTTTTCAGAAAAACATTGACCTCCGAATGTGCATGGGAAGTCATGAGCCACCCAATCACTGCATTAAGTTCGTCGACGGTTCCATAAGCTTCTATCCGGATATGATCCTTGGGCAATCTCGCTCCGCCAAACAGGCCGGTGGTGCCATCATCCCCTGTTTTAGTATAAATCCTGGAAGCCATAAAATTTCAAATGGGCTAAGAAGCGTTGGCCACCACGCTGATATTGGCGTTAATGGAATCGGATTCAATAAAGCCATCGCGCAACTTAACTACGCGGTGAGCATACGTGGCAATATCATGTTCATGGGTAACCAGGATAATGGTATTGCCAAGGGCATGGATTTTTCCAAAAATATCCATGATCTCCAGCGACGTCTTGGTGTCGAGGTTTCCGGTAGGTTCATCCGCCAGAATAATGGAAGGATTGTTGACCAGGGCCCTGGCGATCGCTACGCGCTGACGCTGACCTCCCGACAATTCATTGGGTTTATGCATCATCCGGTCAGCAAGACCGACTTGTTCCATGACATGTTCTGCAATCTCGATTCGCCTGGAACGCCTGATGCCTGCATAAACCAGGGGCAAAGCCACGTTTTCCAATGAAGACAAACGTGGTAATAGATTAAAGGTCTGAAATACGAATCCGATTTCCTTATTCCGGACCTCGGCCAATTCGCCATCACTCATATCGCTGACCAGCTGGTTATTGAGGTAATATTCTCCTAAGGTCGGGGTGTCCAGGCATCCCAGGATATTCATGAGTGTACTTTTGCCGGAGCCGGAGGGCCCCATTAAAGCCACATATTCATTTTTATCAATATCCATCGTAATGGATTGTAGCGCGTTTACGACCTCGGTACCCATTTGATAAGAGCGGGAGAGATCCTTCACCACAATTATCGGCTTAGCCTGTTCCATAAGCTCAAAAATATTGTTTTTAAAACTTGACTCCGGAAATATTTGGATAATTCAGGCCTTTCAATCGAGGAAGGTTTTTAATTTGTCCTTCCTTATCAACTCCCGCTCATGCCGTCAGATACCCCTAAAACGAAGAACCTGATCAAACATATTGCCATAGCCGGCAATATTGGTGCGGGAAAGACGACTTTAACCACTCAACTGGCCAAACATTTCGGATGGGAAGTCCATTATGAAGATACCACCAACAATCCCTATCTGAGTGATTTTTACGATGATATGCATCGCTGGTCCTTCAATTTGCAGATTTATTTTCTGAACAGTCGTTATCAGCAGATCCTGAATATCCGTAAAGGGATCACTACGGTCATACAGGATCGCACGATTTTTGAAGATGCTTACATCTTTGCGCCCAACCTTCACGAGATGGGCCTGATGGGGCGGCGTGATTTTGAAAACTATATCACGTTGTTTAAAAATATGAGCACCCAGGTATCGCCTCCTGATCTATTGATCTATTTGCAGGCCAGTATCCCGACCCTAGTCAAGCATATTCATAACCGCGGCAGAAGTTATGAAGGCAGCATGAGCCTGGATTATCTGAAGCGGCTCAATCAGAAATATGATGAATGGATAGAAGGATACAAAGAGGGTCCCCTCCTGATCATCAATGCTGACGATCTTGATTTTGAAAAAAACGCTGAGGACCTGGGTAAAATCATTGAACTGGTTGATAGCCAGATTCACGGATTGTTTTAAAGGTGAAAATCAACTTTTGGGTTTTGCCTGTGCGGACTGATCGGCTAAAGTGTTGACCTGGGCGGCGTGAGGATCACCGACCGAATGTTTGATGGCGGACGAAGCATCATACGCATAACAGCCGGCTAAAAAGATGGCATGTAAAAGTACAGAGACCACGAGTCCTAACACGCTACTGGATTTTTCCCGATTGGCATTCATATCAAATGATTTTTTAGATAAAAAGAATGTAATGCTGAATTCAATCCCGGTCGTTTTATGGTAAGACTGGTGAACAAACGAACCGGTCACCTGCGATATTGTTACTATGTCAATTTCCTGTTCAACCGGCCTGAATTCATATTACAGATAAGAATAATATCATAAATCGTGCCAATGCTTTCATCTTATGAGTCGCTCCTCCGTACCTGTCATCAGTATGGGGCGATTCTGGTGGCAGTGTCGAAAACCCGAACCATACCGGCCATGATGGACCTTTATCATCAGGGACAGCGCATATTTGCTGAGAACAGGGCGCAGGAGATGGTCGCCAAAGCCCCGCGAATGCCGGAAGACATAGAATGGCATCTCATCGGGCATCTCCAAACCAATAAAGTCGCGGTCTGTCTACCTTTCGTTACGTGCATCCAGTCATTGGATAGCGGGCGTTTGTGGGAAAAAGTGAATGCAGAAGCGCTTAAACTGAATAAGCCTATTCATGGTTTGCTTCAAATAAAAATTGCCAGGGAAGAAACCAAATTCGGATGGGATTTTGATGAGCTCCTGGCCTTTCTTCAATCGGGCCGAACATCCGGTTGGAGCCAGGTGACCATTCAGGGAGTGATGGGTATGGCCACGCTGACCGAGGATATTGCGCAGGTGCGAAAAGAAATGCGACAGCTCAAAATGTATTTCGATCAATTGAAAGCAACGGTGTACGCTGACCATCCGGAATTTAATGTTATCAGCATGGGCATGTCCGGGGATTATCCGATTGCCTTGGAAGAAGGAAGCAATATGATCAGGATCGGGACAAAGCTGTTTGAATAAGGAAGTACGAATAAGGAAGTACGAATAAGAAAGTACAAAGGAATAGGGAACGCGGTAGGTTCTCTTAAAGGCTGTATAGAATATGGAAGTACGAAAAATGAATTTTATTTCGCGTTGGAAGGAGGCAATTTGGATTCATTATACCTCACCAGTACATCGCGGATGTTGTTGTACATCGGCATATCGAGTTTGATGAGTTGTTTAGGATCGAACCAGGCAGCGTCCTGGATACCTTCTTCTTTTTGTAAAACTATCTGATCTGGTTTTTGGGTATGCATGAGATACCAGCGTGTACGTTTGAGTGTGCGTTGTTTACTCATCATGTAGCAGTGGTAGCCATTTTCCAGTCTGTCCATAATCTTGAGATCAGCAAGCCCTGTTTCTTCACGAACTTCGCGTACAGCAGTTTGCGCCAGCGTTTCCCCCGGATCTTGTTTCCCTTTAGGCAAATCCCAAACTCCTCTCCTGAAAATGAGAAGCACTTTACCGAAAGGATTGATCACTAATCCGCCACCTGCTTTAATGTAATAATAGAGCGATCTGAAATCTTTCCAGAGTTGTTTGACATTGTCGGCCTGAATGATGATTCCTTCATGATGTTTATTCTTTTCGAGCAGTTCGATGTAATTGATCAGCATTTTAGGTTTGCCTCTGTATTTGGCGTGGATCAATGTGCGTTCGAAAACCGTTTCATCTTCCAGGTCCGAGGTTTGCGTGAGGATCAATGGGCTCTCGTTAATGTATATTTTATACCTTTGCATTAAGGGGTATTTTTGCACAAATGTTTAACAATCAAATACTTGCATCAAAGCTTCTTGAAACCGGAGCTGTTCGTATCCAACCGGATCAACCCTTCACCTGGGCATCAGGATTGAAGTCTCCCATTTATTGTGACAACAGGATATTGCTCTCCTTTCCTGATATACGAACAGGCATAATCGATTTAATGGTGAAGGTGATAAAAGATTTTGAATTCTTTAATACCATTGCCGGTGTGGCGACTGCCGGAATCCCTCACGGGGCCTTATTAGCTGACCGGTTAAAACTTCCGTTCGCTTATATCCGGTCCAAACCAAAGGACCATGGAAGGCAAAATTTAATCGAGGGCATCATTGAACCACAAGCCAGGGTGCTGGTCGTGGAGGATCTTATTTCTACCGGGATGAGCAGTTTGCAGGCTGTTCAGGCTGTACGGGAAGTCCCCGCCCATGTCTCCGGAGTGATCGCTATCTTTCAATATGGATTGCCAGTGGCCCACAATGCGTTTAATGAAGCCCACTGTCCTTTCCTGACCCTTACAGACTTTGAAACCATCATTCAGGTGGCTGCCATGGAAAACCGAATCGAAACTCATCACCTGGAACTGCTGCGGTATTGGTCAGCAGATCCGCATGCCTGGTCAGCCAGGTATATATCTACATCAATCATACCCTAACCGAATCAACGTGATCGACAAGAAATCGAAGAAATTCCTGAAGGATTACCTGAGTAATGCCAGCCCAACCGGTTATGAAACCAAAGGGCAGGAGATTTGGATCAACTATATCTCGCCTTATGTCGATGAATGGCATACCGATGTTTATGGAACCGCATATGGGATTATTCAGCCTGGCAAAAAATACCGCGTGGTTATTGAAAGCCATGCTGACGAGATTTCCTGGTACGTCAATTATATTTCCGACAAGGGAAATATTCATGTTATTCGAAATGGGGGATCTGATCAGACGATAGCAGCCAGCCGGCGGGTCAACATTCACACTCCAACGGGAACGGTAAGAGGTGTCTTTGGCTGGCCGGCGATTCATGTGCGCAAAGGGAAAGATGCCCACCTTTCCCCTACCCTTGAAAATATTTTTATTGATGTTGGTGCAAAAGATAAAAAGGAAGTGGAATCCCTGGGCATTCATGTAGGATGTGTGGTGACTTATGACGATCCCTATGAAGAGATCAATAAAAAATGTTTCATTGGCCGGGCACTGGATAACCGCCTGGGGGGATTTTGTATGGCAGAGATCGCCAGAAAAATTTTTGAAGAAAAAATAAAACTACCCTACGCTTTATATGTTGTTAACTCCGTTCAGGAGGAAGTCGGACTTCGCGGTGCGGAGATGATTGCTCAGACTATCCGGCCTGATGTAGCCATTGTGACAGACGTTACTCATGATACCAGTACGCCGCTGATAGACCCGAAACAGGAAGGCGACATCCGGCTCGGGGAAGGCCCGGCGCTGACGTATGCACCACCGGTTCACCGGAAATTGCTTAAACTGATTGAAGACACGGCCATTGAAAATAAAATCCCATTTCAGCGCCAGGCCTCTTCAAGAACGACCGGAACAGATACAGATGCTTTTGCCTATGCCAATGGCGGAATACCCTCTGCTTTGATTTCCATACCGCTGAAATATATGCACACCACCGTAGAGATGGCTCACTTTGATGATGTCAACAACCTCATAAGTCTGATAACTGCTTCGTTGAAAAAAATCAAAGCCGGTCACAACTTCAAATATCTTGATCAATAAGGTTCTCCGCGATATTGTTAACCTGCTGATTTATGGTGGAGCGTTTATTGGTTTGTGCGCCGCCTGCATGACCGCCTTAAGCCTCGAAATCAGTAATAAGGAAGATATTTATTTCATGTACACGCTCTGGATAGGCCTGTGTACAGCTGCTTTATATTGCGGCCATCGGGTGATCGGGCTCAAGAAAATGGCGCACATCAAAACCTCCGAGCGATTCAATATCATCAGGAAATATGAAAAACACATCTGGATATATTTTTTCATCTGGATCATCCTTGCCGCTATCGTGTTCTTCACCTTTGGTTCTTTCCGTCTTCTGATCTGGATGTTACCCGGAGGATTCATTGCATTCGGTTATGTCCTCCCGTTGCTTTTCGGCAAAAAAAGATTGCGCGATTTAGGCTGGGGTAAAATTATCATGATTGGCTGGTCCTGGGCCTGGTTAACGGCATTTGTGCCGTTATATTTTTTAGCTCATGAATCCTTTCTCATGGTCATTGTCCTCACGGCACAACGCATGTTTTTCATTATAGCGCTAACCGTTCCATTTGAGATCAGGGATATGCAGGTGGACCGATCCGTTGGCCTGATAACTTTGCCGGAAAAATTTGGCAAAAAAGGAACATCCCTTTTTGTCTGGTCCCTGTGGATTGGCATTCTGCTGCTCAGTTTCATCGTCAGTTACCATTATTTTAATGCGGCCTATTTCATGGCTATGCTTGTTATCAGCATTTGCGCATTGATGATCTTCCGCTACAGTTCAACCACACAGGATGACTATTTTTTTGGTGGCCTGACCGATGGAATGATGATCCTGGCTTTGCTTTTACAGGTCGGTTTTAGTTATTTCATTTAGTACTGCCTATTTTTGCCCCATTAGAAATTAAATCTTACAACTTTTATATGGCTACAAGAACAAATTACAGTTCAGGTGCAAAATGGGAATCCCTCGTAGGGTATTCCCGTGCGGTCAGAATCGCCGATATCATTGAAGTCTCAGGCACGTGTGCCATTGATACTGAAGGTAATCCTGTTGCCCCGGGCGATCCTTATCATCAGACGCTACGCATACTTTCCATTATCCAGACGGCCATTGAAGAACTTGGCGGTTCGCTGTCTGATGTGGTCAGGACCCGAATCTATGTGACCGATATTTCAAATTGGGAGCGGATCGGACATGCCCATGGAGAATATTTCAAACTAATTTGCCCAGTCACTACCATGGTACAGGTGTCCAGTCTTATAGCTCCTGAATTTCTGGTGGAGATAGAAGCGACTGCTATTTTGGGCGAATAGTAAATGAATGCTTATAAAGTCAAAGAAATCTATTACACCCTGCAGGGCGAAGGAGCCCGGGCCGGAAGGCCCGCGGTATTTCTGCGTTTCACGGGCTGCAATTTATGGAGTGGCCGTGAGGAAGATCGCGCAGAAGCTATTTGTCCGTTTTGCGATACCGAATTTGTGGGTACTGACGGAACACTTGGCGGAAAGTACACGGCAGCAAGTTTAGCCAAAGTAGTGGCCGGGCTTTGGCCATCACACCTGGGAAAACCCTATGTCGTTTGTACCGGAGGCGAACCTCTTTTACAATTGGATGAGCTGCTCATTGATGCTCTTCATCACGAAGGATTTGAAATTGGTATCGAAACCAACGGTACGATTTCCTTGCCACATGGATTGGACTGGGTTTGTGTTAGTCCAAAAGCTAATTCGGAAGTTGTCGTACAGCAAGGCGATGAATTGAAACTTGTGGTGAAACAGCACAACTGGGAGCCTGAATTATTTGAACAGTGGGATTTTGATTATTTCTTTTTACAACCTATGGATGGTCCCGATCTGCAAGCCTTCACTGCATGGGCCATTGCGTATTGTCTTGCTCATCCCCAATGGAGGCTCAGCCTGCAAACCCATAAACTCCTGGGTATCCGGTAGTATAATCCTGAAATATCATCGGATCAAGGTAATGTCCCCAAGGTAGAGTTGATGATTTCCTTTTTCATCCAGGTAAGTGAGTTTATACACATATACTCCGGGATTCAAAAATTTCCCATTGGTTTTCCCGTTCCAGTGAAAAGGCTGATTCGCATCCTGTCGATACAGCATACCTCCCCAGCGATCAAAAATTTCAAAAGAGACTAACCGGTCATCCGGAATATTGGTTGACACGATGACTTCGTCATTGATCTGATCATCATTGGGCGTAAAAACATTTGGAATAAAAAAGGTCGCCTTTTCGATAACGGTAATGACCATGTCATCCCTATACATGCAACCTGACGTATCTGTGACGGTCACTTGTACATGAGTGGTAGTATCTGGCCTGATCCAAAACGAGGATAAGTCAGCTGGTAAAAATGGTAAATTCCATTGCACCTGACTGACCCCGATATGATTGACGATGGGCTGAATAAAAGTGCTATCCCCTTTAGTGATCGTGATATCCGGGCCCAGCGAAATGGTGCCAAATGTGTTATTGGCTATCAACACATTTTGTTCCAAGGTACATCCGGTCAGATCAGTAATCGCCAGTATATGCTGGCCCAAACCAACCTGTGAGATTGTATAGGGAAATACACCTACGGCAACAGGAGGACCGTCATCCAACTGAATCGAGAATGGAGGCAAGCCATGGATAACCTCATCGATAATAATATCTCCATTGGCTTCATTCGGACAGGCAGGCGGAACCGAAGTCACGTCCACACCTGTGGGGCCTATGAAAACTGCAGTGAAAGTGTCCCTTGCCTCGCACATCAATGTATCGATGACCACCCATACATAGGTGCCTGGCTGCGATACTTCGAAAGAAAAATGTTTTACTGTGTCCTGGTTCGCCGTATTGATCCAATAGGTCGCCGGGAATCCTGCAGCACCGTTGACAAACGGAATTAATCTGAAAGAATCACCGGGACACAGAGTAAGTGTATCCACCAGATCTTCCGTCATGAGGGTACAATTGCAATTAGGGGCAGCAATGAAAGCGGTCGATGTGCAAGCTCCAAAAGCAGATGTAAAATCCACCTTGACGTCCTGGCCAGCCGGAATACTGTCAATGCGATATTTTCCAGCACTTACTGTTTTCAACTTTCCAAAATTTGTAACCAACATATTGGCGTCGGAAGAAAACAGGACGCTGTAATAATGGTGAGAAGCGTCGCAAGGCCTGCCTTCGACGGATAAAACCGGTGTTTCTTCGATAGTTAAAGTGATACCGGCTGAAGCTGGACAACCCGGCATCGAATCAATCAGGGTGTAGGTAATCGTATAATTTCCTTTCGAAGCATTCGTGGTGTTGAGGATGGATCCACTGATCTGTGGAAATATACTTCCTGCCGGGCCGCTTGAAACGGACCATACACCGGGATCCGCAACGATGATTTGTGCGGAGAGATCATAATTCATCGCCTGTGCAGAGGATGAGAGTATCAGGTGATAAAATCAAAGCAGAACAACTCACCTCCAATTCGAAATAAGATGTAATCACTTGTGGACAGCCTCCGGGAGGTCCCGGGTTTGGGATACCTGCAATGTAATAAGTACCCCCACCCATCGTTTCGCAAAAATCATCCGGAACTGTCCAAACGATATCATCAATAGTCACAGCCGGAGGAACGAAAGGAGGTACATTCACAGGTGGTACCACATCCGCGAATACTCCACTTCCGGTGTTGGCCCAGCCCCAGCCATCTATGGAATTCGACGGCGGCTGATAATCAAGATTTATATTAAACTGACAAGTGGCTCCTGCGATAGCAATCATAACCGGACAGGATGAACAGGGTGAATTGTTATCAAAATATCCACCCGTGCAGGCTACGGTTCCATCATAAGCAATGATATACACAGGCAATCCGGATGCACATAGATTGTCATCATTTATTTGCACATTGTTATTCGGGCTGCTTTGAATAATCAATATGGCATTTGCGGGAACCGGACCTGGAGGCCATGCAGTCCCGCAGCTAAAGTTGGAGGCATTGCCTGCGATGAAACTATTCCATTGAAAATTACCCGGGCCCAGGTTGGTTATGGAAATAGCTGAAGTTGAAAAACCACCTGATCCTGTCCAGAGCACGATAAATTCATCGCATTGATCGCCAGTGCCACCAACCTGGGTATTATCCGGATTGACCATGATGTACAACACTTCGGGTGAATTCGCGCATGGATCGCTATTGACAGGTGCTTCACCAATTAGCTTTCCGTCCCCATTGTAAGGATTTTGTAAATCATTCTGAAGAAGATACCAATCTATAGTACTACCATCACCCAGGTTGACTCCTGTGACACTAAGTGTTACAGCCGATCCTTCACATAGCACATTATTGTTGCCGGAAACAGATGATGTCGGGAGATCGGGACATTGGGCTAAGGGGTGACACAGGCTTCCACACACCAATGCCAAACAAGGGAACCACCACTTTCTTGCCCGTTCATCTGTCATAAAACGGCCTCAAAGGTAAGGATACTCAGGGAGTAAATGCCAGCGGTCCCCGACCCTATTCTGTCCTCAATTCATATTTGAGCTTGCCGATGGATCGCTCTCCTTTTACGTCTGGTTTTTCTTTGCCAATAGAGTAAAGCTCAATAGCCATTTTACCTTCTACATTTTTGTAAGAGAAGGTTTGGATATGGCCCTGCAAATCGATCAGATCGATGGTTTTAGAAGGAGGATCTGTGGTCTCCAGGCAATCACCGGCATAACATATGGCATATCCTATAAAGGGTTTCATGCCGTTCAGTTGACCATTCACTAAAACAGAAACTTCACCGTGTTGCAACTGACCGTCAGTAAACAGAGCATATCTGCCGGCAATGACACAATCATTGAGAAACTCTTTGAATCCCCAGGACTTCTTGGTGGGATTTGTGACTTTCGAATATAAAGATGTGGTAGCTACTTTGGTCCATGCCGTGTCCACCAATTCGATGGTACTATCGGATGTCACCCTGAAAAGCATGTCGCCTTCTGCAGACGCTTTTGGAATGACATATTCACATGCGATGGCAGTAGTGGTAAAGGGCAAGGTGTAATTTTCAAAACCGTTGTCCACCGCGACGCTGTCTTTACCATTGAACGTCAGTTCATAACAATAATTCGGAACGTCATATGGCATTTTATCCGGGCAGCTATTCAATACAGTGGCATTGATATATCGGCCGGATGGAACCTTGCACTTAATAGTTGACGGAGCGGAAGTACCAGCAGGGGAAGAGGTTTCCTTGCAGCAAAATAAAACCGGCAGAGCCAGGATCAGAAGAAAGTGTTGACGTGTCATTTTATTATTGGATAAATCGATGAGGAACAGAAGATTTATGATTTAGTTTTTATAGCTGCTAATTCGTCTTCCGAATAAATATGCCCGAGACGTTTGATCAGGGAGACGATGGTCGTGGCGACAATAGCGCCGCAAAAGGCGGTAAAGATATCTTTCTGGGCATCCCAAATGTCGCCCTGCATGCCCAGGTAGGCGTCACCCTGCTCCGGGAAAAAAACATCGGCCACTGCCCACTCGATCAATTCATACATCGCGCTGACGGACATGGTGATTTCAATAGGAAGATTCCAGGCTACCCATCGTGGAAATTTGAGCCACTTCAGAAATAGTTCGCGCATAGGATAAGCCAGCAGGAAGCCAAAACTAAAATGTACAATACGGTCATACGGATTCCGGGACATATCAAAATAATCTTTCAGCCAATACCCAAAGGGATTTTCGGCATAGGTATATTTTGCTCCGTATACATGGAGACAGAGATAAATACATATGAGCAGATAGCTGAGGTCACTAAATTGATATTTTCGATAACTGAAACATAAAAAGCCGAGGAATATAAACACCAATGTGTTTTCCAGAAACCAATTGGATACATCGGTGGTGCCCAGGAAAGAGTTAAGCCAGACCAAAAAGAATACCGCCATAAAGGCCATTATCCAGGCATTGGACCGGTAAGGTGTACGGAAAGGAGAGATAGCGATTGAAAAGGGCATGAAAGCGGTTATGATCGTTTTGAGGAGGCAATGCTAATCAATATTTCGTTGCCCGGCAATGGAGGCGCGCCCAACTAAGGCTGACCGCCTGCGCCCTTACAAGGCCCTGGCGTATAACTGGTGATGCCGGCACATTCCGCTTCACAGGCATTACCATAGGTCTTATTATTACATCCGCAAACCGGATCATATTGCATGGTGCATATACAGTCCGCTTTTGGATGTTCGACACAAGTTGATTTTTTGCAACTCGCCCCTGATCCGAAAACAAAAATCAGGGTGATGACCAATCCTAAGTAAGTCCGGTATAGCATAGCAGAAATAAATTAAATCCTGTTTAAAGATATTGATTTATTCCTACTACACGTTCCCTCATCCGTTAAGGGATGAGGGGTCACTCTACCATGTTGAAGGAGCAGGTTACAATTTTGCTGCCCACCAATGTTTCACTTTCGCACCAATCAAATACATCACCGGCAGAATAATCAGGGTAATAAAGGTCGCAAACCCCAGCCCGAAAATGATGGTCCAGGAAAGGGGGCCCCAGAAAACAACGTTATCTCCGCCGAGATATATCTCCGGATTACCGGTAGACAGGAGATTGGCGAAATCGATATTAAATCCTACCGCCAATGGAATCAGCCCCAGTACTGCCGCCGTAGCGGTTAATAAAACCGGTGTCATCCGTATACGACCTGCCTCAATAATCGCTTCCACCAGAGCTGTCCCTTCATGCCGGAGTTTGTCGGTAAACTCAACGAGCAGGATTCCATTTCGGACAACAATTCCTGCCAAGGCCACTATTCCCATCCCCATCATGATGACCGAGAAATCCATGTCAAAAAGGGCCATGCCCAACAATACCCCAATAATGGAAAAGACTACTTCTGTCATGATGATGATCGTCTTACCCAGCGAATTGAATTGGGTCATGAGGATAATAAGAATGAGGAATACGGAAATCACCAGGGAGCGTCCAAGGAAATTGATCGCGTCCATCATCTCCGCATCTTCTCCGGCAAAGCCAACACGTACGCCTTCAGTCTGCGGAAATTCTGCAATGGCTTGTTTAACTGCATTGACTACCTGGGTTTGTTTGGGTTGATAGGCCGCCGTGATATTGGAGGAAATCGTTACCATTCGTTCCAAATCTTTTCGACGAATTCCACCATAGGTATTGGTGTATTTCACATCGGCCAAAGCAGCCATCGGGATAGATCTGAGTATGCCTCCCGAGTTCATATCCCGATAGGTAATGGTCAGGTTTTGTACAGCATCAATATTTTCTCGCTGATCTTCTTTAAGCCTGACATCCACCGATATCTCATCTTCCCCGTCTTTAAACTTGGTCGCTTCTTTTCCTAAAATAGCGGTGCGGAATTCAGAACCAATCTGGGCCGTGCTGATCCCAACCCGATTAGCGCGATCACGATCAATCTGGATATTGATCTCCGGTTTGCTGACGATGAGGTCACTTCGTAATTCTTCCACACCCGGAATGGAAAGTGAATCGAGATAATGTTTCACTTTTCTCGAAACGGTAGTCAGCTTATCAAAGTCATCTCCGATGATTTCCACTGAAATGGGTTTAGGTGTTGGGGGACCACCCGCTTCCTGGTCAACCACTATTTCACCACCGGGGATAGTTCCTTGTGTAGCCGTCCTGATTTTGTCCATCAATTCTTTTGTACTGACCCCATGACGCTTACTGAATTCAACAAAGGCGATACCCACCTTTCCTTTATTCGAATTGGCTGCGCGGTCAAACTGATCTTCCGAGGCGCCTAAGGCGACATTTGAAATCATGGATTCCACAATGGGATTGTTCGGGCCCAAAACGTCCATCACTTTATTTTCGAGGACACCCGTGAGTGAATCGGTCACATCGACATCCGTACCCACCGGCATGGTGAGGTAAACATAGATGAAATTGGGGTCTGCCTTTGGAAACAAAACAATATTGTTCTGCCTGGTTAACGTGATTCCGCAGGAAGCCAGCAAACAGAATGGTCATGCCGACCAGCATCTTCCAGGGATTACGTAGGGCCATGGTCAGAAACTTTGCATAAAAGGACTGAACAGCCGGCCAGCCATGGTTTTGAAACCACTTCACTCCACGGGAGAATACATATTTGTACAAGATGCCAAACAGCAGGCAGAATACAACAAAATTGCCCATCCCAATGTTGCCGGAGGAATAAAAATAAAAAGTCACCAACACCAACAGCACTACGGATAATATTCTTCTTCGTTTTTTCTTGACTGGAGATACTTCCCTGTTTTCACGTTTCGCATCACCCATAAATTGCACGGCGAAAATCGGATTGATGACATACGCCACCAGTAATGAAGCTGTCAGCGTGATAATCACCGTCACGGGCAAATAATGAAGAAACTTACCGAATATCCCTTTCCAGAATACCAATGGAAAAAAGGGCGCCAGGGTAGTCAGTGTACCGGATAATACAGGAAGAAAAACTTCACCAGCCGCTTTTTTGGCTGCCTGAATGATGGTGAGATTTTTTTCCTGCTGGTAAATTCTATGGGTATTCTCGATAACCACGATCGCATCATCCACTACAATCCCCAAGGCGAGTAAAAAGGCAAAGAGCACGATCACATTCAACGTATAACCCAAGGAAAGGCAATATCATAAAGGCTATACACATGGATAGCGGAACGGAAAGTGCCACGAAAATAGCATCCGTCAACCCCATGAAAAACATGAGGATCAGGGTAACTAAAATAAATCCGATCACAATAGTGTTGATCAGGTCATGAAGAGTCACCCGGGTGGAGCGGCTTTGATCTCCTGTAATGGATATTTCAAGATTCCTGGGAAATTCATTCGTTTTAAGATCCGCTACAATTTTCTTGATCTTATCAGATGCTTCAATCAGGTTTTCACCTGTACGCTTGATGACGTTGAGTGAAATCACATTTCGCTTGTTCAGCCGGCTGAAACTTTCCTGGTCCTTATGGCCCATTTTCACTTCAGCGACTTCCTTGAGCTTTAATATCGCCCCACTTTGCGAGGCGACAATAATATTGGAGATTTCCTCCACATTCTTAAAATCGCCACGGACAGAAACCGATCGTGTCATGCCGCCGATATCCACATTACCCGCGGAGATGGTCATATTTTCATACGCCAATGCATTTTCAATATCGCGAAACGTTAGCCTGGCAGCGGCCAATTTGTATTTATCTACATTGACCTGCACCTCTTTCTCAAGGGCACCTATAATGTCCACGCTGCGTAATTTCCCGCAATTCTTCAATTTTGTCTTGTGTGCGGTCGGCAAAGTCTTTCAACTGATCAAGACTGAAATCACCGGAGATATTGACATTCATAATCGGGATCTCAGAAATATCAAATTCTGTAATGACGGGATCATCGAGCAGGTCAGAAGGAAGGTCACGGTTTGCTTTATCCACACCATCTTTTACTTTTTGCTTGCAATCCTTGACATCAAGATCCGTATTGAATTCCACGATGATGTTGGAAAAATCCTGAACAGAGGAAGAGGTAATCTTTTTTACCCCGGTCAGGCCTTTGAGTTGTTTTTCAATAGGCTTTGTGACCAGTTGTTCCATATCCGAGGGCGAAGCGCCCGGATAAATGGTCGTGACAAAAATCTGGGGAACCGTCACATCCGGAAATTGTTCTTTGGGAACGGACATATACGACATAATGCCTGCGAACGTGATGAGGATCGTCAGAATAAATATCGTCGAGCGGTTATCTATTGACCAGGAGGTGAGTTTGAATTCTTTCATAAGTTGAATAAGAAATGCATGGATGCCTCGTTATTTTTTCTGAATAAGACCAGGAACGGAAAGGATGGCTTTTTAAAATTTCACCTTTTCTCCGACGTTGACATCCTGAAAGCCGGTTGAAATCAATTTATCCCCTTCATGCAACCCACTGAGGATCTCCACGTATCCGTTGTAATTCTGCCCAACCTGGATCAGCGCTTTGCGAACGATGCCTTGGTTTTGTTCGCCGTCAGGATCGACTACCAAAAGAAAATCCCCATCTTCTCCGGTCTGAACATAATTGATCGGGATGGTGATGGCCGTAGGGTTTTGATAATCCACAATCTTCAGTACAGCAATCTGGTTTGCGCGATAATCTCCTTTCCCTAATTCGCATTCGATGGTGAAGGTCCTGTTGGTCAGGTTAATACTTTGGCTGACATAGGTAACCCGGCTCGTGATTTCTTTTTGCGTATCCGGAAAATAGACCTGCACTACATCACCTTTTTTGACTTTCGATGCATAGGCTTCAGTCACCTCGCCTTTAATCAGAAGATCATCCAGATTCAGGATGTTGCACAATGGCATCCCCGGAGAAATCGCCTGGCCCACTTTCAATATCACCAAATCAACGGTTCCGGAGGTCGGGGCATAAATTTTCGTATTCGACCAGTTTTCTTTTAAAGTTGCCTTGGAGCGTTCCAGGGTTTCCTTTGCATTCTTGGCCTGGATGTACTGCACTTCTGAACCGATGTTTTGTTCCCAAAGTGATTTTTGGCGATTAAACAAATCTGTGGCGACCACCAATTGACCTTCCAATTCATCCAGGCTGCTGAGGATGACCGCATCATCCAATTCGGCAATCAGCTGTCCTGCTTTGACTCGATCTCCGTTATCAATAAGTACGCGTTTGAGTGTCCCCGGAATTTTTGAAGTGGCCGCGACACTTTCTTCTGCATCTACTCTACCCTGCAAATCGATGAAATGGCGGAAGGTTTTGGGTTTAATATCAGTGATGCCGATCGTCCTCAATCTTTTTTCAATAAGCCCTTTGGCTTCGAGATCTTTCTCCAGGGTGGAGATCTGGGATTCGATAGCTGCGCGCTGATCTTTCAGGGAGGCAAGTTGGGCAACCGGATCCTGCCTGGAGGATTGGCCACCACATGCCACCAGGCTACTGATGAGGAGAAAGGCCAACAATGATTTTACCAAAAAAGTTATTCTCATGACTGAGGAGGTTATAAAGATGTTGTGATTTACTATTGATTTCATTCGAACTTGATTATGTTTTACCCAGGGCTTTACGGAGATCCACGATTGACTTGAGATAGTCATACCTGGACTGGATGAGCGAACTTTCCGCCTGAAGCAGGCTGGCCTGCGCCTGGGTCACCTCAAAACTGGATCCCACACCTTCCTTGAATTTCGCCTGCGCGGTATCATGGATACGTTGCGCCAAATCCCGGTTATGTTGCTGGTCCGTCATTTTTAATTTGGTATTCACATATTGCTTACGCGCAGTTTCAATTTCAAGATCCAGGGCTCGGGCCAATGTGGTTTTTTGTTCATCTACTTTTAAAGAGGATACAACAGCCCTTTCTTCTTTCGCATCTGAATAACCTCCATCGTATATGGGCATGGTCAGTGAAAATCCCATGATGGCACTGGGTATCCAAAAGAGATCATGGCCTCCCTGAAAACTGGGATTATAGGATGCGAAAAAGGACAGTTTGGGTAACCAGTCCTTCTGATAAATTTCCACTTGCACCTGGCTCAACTCCCGGAGTTTCAGTAATTCGACATATTGGGGTCGGTTCATGTAATCTAGTGGCTCATTCGGATCGATATCATCATAATCCTTCAATAACTGATCAATGTCGTCCGATAAAGTAATGACCTCCGTCAACGGCTTATTCATGGTGAATTTGAGATTGTCCAGCAACATATCCCGCTGACGCACCTGGCTTTCTCTTAATGTTTTTAAAGTGGATACTACATAATCTACCCGGTCGACATCAAGCTGTTCGGAAAAACCAGCCTTGTAGGTAGCTTTGGTCTCTGCCAGCAACTGCTCCTGATTGGCAATGTTTTCATCTAAAACAGAGATACTTTCAGACAGGACGAGTGCAGGTAAATAAGCATCCGTTACTTTATCGCGCACGTTTTCTTTTATGGTTTCCAGTTGTAACTCGGCGTAATCCCGGTACATTTTCGCCGCTTTTAGACTCACGATATAATCGCTGTTGAAGAGTAGCTGATCGTAAGAAATACTGGCTGAATAATTATTTTGCAGGGCAAATTTCAGCTTCGTGCCTTCAGGAATACCTTCAAACCCAAGAGCTTCAGCGGGTAAAGCCGGTTGTTGCAGATAATGTTGTGCATTTAACCCCAGGTTAAAATGAGGGTAAGCATCTGCCCTGTTTTCCTTGATTTGCCAGTCCGCATCTTTCATGGTCAATTGGGCCAGGTGAACATCGGGATGATTGGCGAGTGCGTATTCAATGCAATCCGACAGGCTCATGGGCTCCTGAGCAGAAGCGGTAAAAGCAAACCCAACAGGGACAAGCAGAAATAAAATTCTTCTAATCATATCAGTTCAGTTTCTTTTTGAGATAAGCAAGACCTTTATTGGAAATAATACCGTGGAGGAAATGCATCATATATTCTTTAAATAAGGTTACCCTGGCAGTGACATTGTCAGGAAATAATTCGGGATCAAACAAATTGAATACCGTAGTCAAATGCAGCCTGGCTATAATATCCATATCGAAATCATCGCGGTAAAGGCCTTCCTTACGGCCGCGAAGAATATTTTCCCGGATGACTTTAAAAACAAAGTCCTGCTGATATTTTCGCAGCATTTCCCAGGCGTCCCGGTGGTACTTCTGCAGATCATAAACCATATTGGTTTTCATATGGCCCATCTCCTGGGAATTCATCTCCAACAACTTAAGTATTTCTTCAATGGCATTGTCTGCATGAGAAGCCAAATGAAGGCACTCTGATTTTTCCCTTGAAATATGGTGACTTAATACCTTGAAAACCAGGTCGTCCTTAGAGTTAAACCATTGATATAATGTCTTCTTGGAAATGCCGAGATCCCCGGCCACATCATCCATGGTGAGGCTCTTGATCCCATACTTCATGAAGAGTCCTTCGATATGGTTGAGGAGGTGGGTACCCTGAACAGAGATGGTCATATTGGGACTGTAAACATAGGAAACTTTCATTGGTTTAAAAGTTTTCAGTTTATTTACGAAATAAATGACTGCCCTTCAGGAGCAGCTTCACATCACTTCCCAAGTGACATTTTTAAATAACTGGTTCATAATCCGATAAGTAGTTTAGTTTAGTCACCAATCGTTTGTCAAGGGCGAACAAAATCATATACGATCCTGAACCAGGATCCGGATTAACATTGAACTCCTTGATAGAAAAAAATCAGAGGAGAGGCTTCCGGCGGTTTCCCTTTTTTTCCGCATTCATTTTCTTACGGGTCAGCCTTGCTTCGACGGCTTCTTTGGAAGGTTTGGTTCTTTTGCGTTTCACTTTGGGGATCAGCGCTTTTTCCAGATGGCTTTGCAAGCGTTCAATGACATCCTCTTTATTAAATAATTGAGACCGACTCTTTTGAGAACTCATGATCAGGATGCCTTCATCATTTATTCGTCCGGCCAGCCGGGAGGTGATCATGGCCTTTTCTTCTTCGTTGAGGCCTGCCGATGTTCCAATGTCGAAGAGAACTTCCACTTTCGTTTCAGTTTTATTGACATGCTGACCACCTGCACCAGAGCTGCGGCTGGTGCGGAAGTGGAGTTCATTCAGGATGATGGTCCAGTTCATATCTTCATCGAGGAATGGTTTTCTCGTAGTCACACATACGACCAGATTTCTGTCCCCGGGCACAATCCGTGGTTAACAATAATTGAACCCCTCAGGTTCAGGTCGAAGGCCTTCTGCCTGCAAAGTCAGCTCTTATGATGTGATTTGAGTCATTCATCTGATATCCCTATAAAAAACAAAAAAATATTGCCAACAGGTATGCCTCTTTTAGGTGGTTCTGTAAAAATCTTCTATCTTAAGGATACCATTGGCCATCCTTACTTTTGGCCGGGACTAACGTTTATCCTTAAAATCCATCCTCCATGATCTCCGTAAAACATTTGCTCGCCAACAAAAAAAGGAATGCCGTATATACCATTCAGCCACAACAAACGGTAATTGAAGCGCTCGAACTCATGGCCCAGGCCAATATTGGTGCCGTTATGGTCACAGAAAACGGGAAACTGGTTGGTATATTTTCCGAGCGGGATTATGCCCGCAAGGGAATCATTCAGGGACGGAAAGCGAAATCCACCCCATTGTCCGAGGTGATGATTCATGCAGTATTTACTGTAAATCCGGAAACCACCATGGAAGATTGCATGGAATTGTTTACCAGCAAGTTCATTCGCCATCTTCCGGTCATAGAACATGATAAAATCGTGGGGATGATCAGTATTGGTGATGTCGTCAGTACGATCATGAATGAGCAAAAGGAACATATCAACTTCCTCGAAAAATATATTTCTGGTTCCTGATCCCGGGTTTCCCTTCATTAGCGATTGTATATTAGCGGCTCATCCTAATCCACACCCCTATGGCCGTCGCCATTCTGTTTGTATTTATTATTGGCTATGGGCTTATCGCTTTCGAACATCCGTTAAAAATAGACAAGGCGGCATCAGCTTTGCTCACCGGGGTATGCTGTTGGCTATTCCTCATATACGGAATTGAACAAATGCCGGTCTCCTGGTCTTCTGTACCTGGGGGACATATTACCCTGGATCCCACCTTTATTGAACATGCGTTGTTCGAACAATTGGGCAGTATTGCACAGATCCTTTTTTTCCTTTTAGGGGCCATGACCATTGTAGAGCTGGTTGATGCGCACAATGGGTTCCGGGTGATTACGGATCACATCAATACGAAAAACTTTGTCAAACTTTTCTGGATCATTTGCTGGATCTCCTTTTTTCTTTCTGCCGTATTGGACAACATGACCACGGCCATCATCATGTGCGCTTTATTGCGCCGGATCGTACCCGGTAAATATGACCGATGGTTGTTTGGCGGTTTTGTGATCATTGCGGCTAATGCGGGCGGAGCCTGGTCTCCGATTGGGGATGTCACTACTATCATGCTATGGATCGGCGGCCAGGTCACCACGTTCAATATAATGCAGGCTACATTTCTGGCTTCCTTTGCTTCTTTACTCGTTCCGATGATTATAGCTTCCTTTTATCTTGCCCGGAAGAAAACCAAAATGGAGGAAGGCATTTTGGAGGGATTTGACAAAAAACATATGACCACCCCTTTTGAACAAAATTTATTGTTTGTGCTGGGTTGTTTGGCCTTGCTGGCGGTGCCGGTATTCAAGTCCCTGACCCATCTGCCCCCCTACATGGGTGTGTTGTTTTCGCTTTCCATACTTTGGGTGATTACGGAATTACTGCACCGGGAGAAAAGATCCTGCCCAGCGTCACGTTCTTTCGGTCGGACATATGCTCCGGCAAATAGATTCATCCAGCATTCTTTTTTTCCTGGGCATATTGCTTGCTGTGGGTGCTCTCGAGACTTCCGGACATTTAAGATTACTGGCCAATGCGGTCAATCACACTTTGGGTAATATTTATTCCATCAACACCGTGACCGGTTTACTTTCCGCTGTGGTGGATAATGTTCCATTAGTGGCAGCCAGCATGGGTATGTATGATTTCACCACGTATCCGCCAGATCATAATTTTTGGGAATTACTTGCGTATTGTGCAGGTACCGGAGGAAGCATTTTAATCATTGGATCCGCTGCGGGCGTAGCCGCCATGGGTATTCTTAAAATTGATTTCCTGTGGTACCTCAAACGGATTTCTCTTTACGCGCTGACTGGTTATTTCGCGGGGATAGTGGTTTATTATTTGCAGCATCATTTTTGAAAGATCCAATTAATAGTTTTTTCTATTTCTTTTTCGCTTATTTCAAAACCTGCTGAAAAAAATACTCCCGGTCATTTTGAATTCTTTTTTGTAATATCACCTTCGCATTATCAGGGCCCACCATAAGGCATGAAAAACCGCTTAGCTCATTGGCTTATTGTCATACTATGCTTGGGCTGTGGTGTTTTCATTTATTTTTTTTCCAGACCACAAACTATTTATCTCAATCAATGGTTGGCGACTATCACTCATGGTCACAGGTTTTTCGATTTTGATTCCTGGCTGTCCGGTGTAAGACTTCCCGGCTGGTTTATCTATTCCCTGCCGGATGCTTTATGGATGGCTGCTGCCATCCTTTTGATTTTAATGATCTGGGACTTCAAATTATATACCCGGAGTATTTTCTGGCTTGGCCTCGCCTTCTTATCCGGTTTGCTCTTCGAACTTCTTCAAGCCATACATCTCCTGCCAGGAACTTTTGATGTCATGGATATTCTCTTCCTGACAGGAGGAGCCGTATTCCCGCTTATCATCACTCCTGTAAAATTTCGCACATGAAAAATAAATGGAAATCTCTGCTTTCGTTTTTAGTGATCGGATTATTCATGATGATGGCATTGGCCTCCCTCGGACCAGACAAATCAACGAATACCACTGTTGCCATCAGCAATTGTCAATCCAGGCCTGCTGCCCAGGGCCATTTGGTGATTACCATTCAGATTACAGACCAGAAAGGGGAATCTATAGGCGGCTCCGGAAAATTATTTATAGTACATCAAAAAGTAAGATCAGATACCACCTGCACCTATGATGTCATCCTGAGCCTGGTACATGAGTTTACGGTGGCGTATAATGACACCTATACTTATGATGGGCCCGATTTCATTCACGATAACAGCGAAGATCTTTTCAGGGTAGAATTAATCCTGAGGGCGACCCAGCTTAGTGATAGTTATGCTGAAGTAAAAGTGATAAAATACGCACAAAGCACTATAAACTTTCGCCCTAAAGTGTCCACGTATGACAACCTTTAATGAGAATCAATTGGAAACCTATACCCTGGGGAACCAAAATTTCTCCAGGGTTAAAGATGTTTTATCCCACCTTTATTATCCGGTCACCTTTCTTAGAAAAATCAACATTCTCTACGCATGCGATAAATTATGAAAAAAGTCTATTTCGTCTCCGCTCTCCTGTCGTTACTTAGTGTCCCTTGCTTTAGTCAGCAATTCTCTTACCTGTCCGATTCTCCTTTTGGGATTAAACCGATCAGGGATGATGCCACCCGAAATGCCCAGCGGATCTTTTTTTTTGACGCTGATCAGGATGGCGATCTTGATGTCTTCCTTTCAGGTATTGATCACATTGATACGGTAAACGACCTGGGCTGGAACAATATTCATTATTTCCTGGAAATGCAGGAAAATACCGGGGACAAATGGAATCCCCAGTTCGGTCCGCGAATGTCCCTTTTTGAAAATTTTCCATTTCCGCAAGGATATTATTTTCCAAGCCTAGGGGATATAAATGGGGATGGCTTTCCCGACTTCATGGTCAGTGCTGAAGTAGATTATATCGGAAATCGCACCTTGACGTATTGTAAAAATTCAGGCCAATCCATTTCCGGTCCTTTTGAAGTAACCAGGGCTGATTCCATGGGTCTTCCCAATTTTCTGCCGGAAAGCATGTATTTCCCGGAGCTCGTCGACCTGGACCATGATGGAGATCTTGACTTATTAGCCAGTGGCTTCAATCCCGCCTTTGCTGATGAGAATGGTGATGATGTTCCCAACTTTTATTATGCCAAGAATACAGGGACGCCCACAGCCCCTATATTCCTGGGTTGGTATTCCAATCCCTATGGCCTGCTACCAAATCCATTTGGATTGCCTGCGAATACTTTCTTTGAAGCCACAACTTGCGGAGATATTGACAATGATGGTGATGTAGATATCCTGGGTACGCCATCTGCTATCCCAGCTGACTCCATGAATTATTTGTATTTCCATGAAGACACACCCGGACCTGATGGTAAGCCTTCCTTTAGTACAGTAACTAAATCGCCCTTTGGTCTTCCTGTCTCCTTTGGCGATCAACAATTCTTTTTTCCCATCCTGGTCGATCTGGATGGCGATGGCGACCTTGATTTATTTGTCTTCAGGGGAACTCCACAAAGTTCAGTACTCTCCTATTACGTGAACAACTTTTGTACGACAACTACCCATTCGATCTCACAGGCCATATGCGAAGGGGAATCACTTGTGATTGGAGGCGAAGCTTATGATACCCCTGGCGATTATACTATTCATTTGTCAGGATCCAAGGGATGTGATAGTATTATTTTGCTTTCCTTGTCGTTACTCCAGCCTTCAATGGTTTCCCTGAGTGAAACTATTTGCCAGGGAGAAAATTACCAGGTAGGTAATGAAACCTTTACTACAACGGGAAACTATATGGTAGTACTGATCGCAACAAACGGATGTGACAGTATCATTTCCCTTGACCTCAGCGTGACGGATGTTGATAATTCAGTCACTGCAATCGATAATGCCATTACTGCAAACTTAGCTGGCGCTTCTTATCAATGGCTGGATTGTGATTCTGGTCAAAATATCCCTGGCGAAACGAATCAAACTTTTACCCCTTCCGCTACTGGTAGTTATGCCGTAAACATTACGGATGGATCGGGTTGCTCAGCGATTTCAGCTTGTACCCTGGTTATGATCAGTGGAACTAAAGAAGTGGAGTTATCGAAAAAGATTTCTATTTATCCCAATCCTGCAACACAATGGATCAAAATTCTCAATCTGAATCCGGAACCGGTCACCCAAATAAAGTTGATCAATCTTTCGGGGCAGGTGATAAAAGAGATCAAACCGAACGGTTGCGACAACCTGGATCTATCCTTTTTGGAACAAGGCATCTATATGTTGAAGATGGACATTAACGGGCTTGAGATTATCAAAAAACTGGTTATTTTAAAATGATGTGATCAGCAATATCGCTGTTGTCATCAAAAACTACATCATATCCCACAGGTTCGTCTGAGGATTTCTGGCTTTTTCATAAAGCGTCAGGTCATATTCGAATGGATCAGGTTCGGGCAGGTAACGTCGTTTCGCCAATTTGAAATGAGCGCCGATCATTTCGGCATATTTGCCTTCCCCCTTCATGCGTATTCCTGACCGGCTGTCATTTAAATGACCACCATGTACCTCAAGTATCCGGTTGATGATTCGCTGCGCCCGGTCTTTGTATTTTTTCCTGACCCAATCCAGGAATATCGGTCCTACATCCCCATTCAATCTAACGACAATGTATCCTGCGTTCTTTGCTCCGGCTGAACTAACGGCATTCATCAGGTCCATAATTTCGTGATCGTTCAATCCTGGAATAATGGGAGCCAACATCGCATGGACATGGACGCCTGCTTTTGACATTTCTTCTATAACCTGTAATCTTCGCTGAATGACTGCCGTTCGAGGTTCCAATTGACGGCGCAGAGATTCATCCAGGGTATTTATCGAAACAGCAACACTCACCAGTCTTTTTTCGGCCATACGCGATATAATATCAAGGTCCCTTAAAATCAGAGCACTTTTGGTAATGATCCCTACCGGATGTTGATAGCGCTCCAGCACTTCCAGAATTTGCCTGGTGATCTTAAGCTTTGCTTCAATTGGCTGATAACAATCTGTATTGCCGGATAACATGATGGGGGCCGGTATCCATTTGGGTGATAATAATTTCTTCGCCAGCAATTGAGGCGCATCACGCTTTATCAGGATCTTGCTTTCAAAATCCAGCCCCGCACTGAAGCCCCAATACGGATGTGTATTTCTCGCATAGCAATAAACACAACCGTGCTCGCATCCCTGGTACGGATTCATGGAATATTCCAAACCGATATCAGGGCTATCCACTTTATTGATGATTGTTTTGGCGTGGGTTTCCAGGTATTCGGTTTCCACTTCCTCGGGAGGAGGAGAAAAATTGAGATCCGGATGCAAGGCTTTGCGATGGGCCGCAAAGGGATTGTCTGTGTTATATTGGGCGCCACGACCTTTCATTACAAATGAAATTTGACCTAAATATAGTCTTTTTTTGATTATATTCTCGTCATAATAAAAAATGTCAGGAAAGTGCTACATTTGAAAACCGCCTGATTTTCAGCGTAATCATTCACCCTCTTACGTCGGACAGCGGTAAATTTTATAAAACAGGCAGCATAAGATCTGTCTTCAGTATCAATTCATTAGCGCACAGTTAAAGTTTACCCTTTGCAGGAAAAGGAACTGATCCAACGGTGTAATGCCAATGACAGAAGAGCCCAGCGATTACTATATGATCGGTTTGCTCCGCTGCTGATGTCGATTTGCAGAAGATACGTGGGACAGTTGCAGGCAGAGGATGTATTGCAGGACAGTTTTGTACGGGTGTTTACTTATCTCGTCCAATACCGAAATGAAGGATCTTTCGAAGGATGGATCCGACGCGTTTGTGTCAATACTTGCATCCGTCATCTTGAAAAAGCGAAACGATTGCAGGTGGATTACCGATCCGATGATATGCCGGAATATGCGGTGGATGCCGGAGTGGTGGATCAGATGAGTGCGGACGAATTGTTGGGGCTTATTGACCGGTTGCCGGAAGGGTACAAAACCGTATTTAACCTGAGTATCATTGAAGGCTATCCGCACAAGGACATAGCCGAGATGTTAGGCATAGAAGAAAGCAGTTCGCGATCGCAATTAACGAAAGCGAGAAAATATTTACAACGAAGCCTGAGTGCTACTCATAAAGTAGAAACATGAAAGCCGAAAATCCCTTTGCCTCCAAACTCTATCAACATACCCTTCCGGTAAAGGAAGAGGTATGGGAGTCGATTGAAAAGCGTTTACCCCCAATAGAATCTGAAAGGCGCTTTCCTTTCTTTTGGTTTATGCTTTTTGCCAGCACCCTGATCAGCGGTGCCCTCATGTTTGGCATACTCAACAAAAAAACGCCGTCTTCGACCACCACAGTTGCCCCCGCTTATACGCTTTCCCCACCTGAATCCAATATTGCATACCCAAATACCACCTCGATTCAAGAGGGAAACCAACAAATCCAAACAAATGAATCAACGAACACCATTTTAGACTCTTCTTCCGAAGAGGTTTCCAATTCTTCTTCCTCTGCGAGGACATCAACATCGGCAAACTTCTCTAAATCGGCAGGAAATATTTCAAGCCGCCGGCAAAAATCAAACTTACTCGTCATTCCATCTGGCACTGAGTCCCTTTCGGCCAATCAAAACAATGCTGAATCCGGTGTGACTGTATTGATGCCATCAGCCTTGACCAATCGATCCAGCTACACAACTTCCGCGCTGCCTATCGCTGATGTGGAAGAACTGAACAAACCTGTCGGGGATGTCATCGGTGTACGCAAATACAAACCGGATCCCAATTGTTACAAATTCTCGGGATTGACCGGTAACTATTATTTATCTGTTGATGCTTTTGCCGGACCAGGGTTTAGTCCCCGATCGTTCACGGCGGTCGATTCTGAATCGTCCAGCTATACGCAAGCGCGTGAAACAACGGAAAACAATCAATATGCCTGGTCTGCGGGAGCCCGTTTTAACTTTCATTTACAAAGTGGATTGACCTTAAGGCTTGGCCTGCTTTATGACCAGGCTGGCGATATATTCGATTATACGGATACCCTGGCTACCCATTCCACTTTCCGGCTGGATTCCTTTTTTTCTGCTGATGGTACTTTTCTTTATTCCGATAGCAGCCGCGTTTTGATTTTTGGAACGCTGATCAAGAAGATTCACAATACATACAGGCACCTGGATGTGCCCTTGCTGGTGAGTTATGAGATGCCCATTGGCCGGACCTCCACGCTGATGCTCAATGCCGGACCTGTCTTCAATCTAAGTGCTAGTTATGAGGGTCAGATCCTGGACCCGATGCTGCATCCCAGGACCATTACGCCGGGGGCTCAAAATGAATTGTACGCTTATAAAACGAGCCTGGGGATCAGTCTTTATTTCGGAGCAGGGGTATTATTTCCACTGACCGACAAGCTTTCCGGCCTGGTGGAGCCTCGCTATCTCTATAGAATTAAGCCAGTTACGATACAATCCTATCCTTTGGAGGAGCACCGTCATTTTGCCGGATTAAACCTGGGGTTGAGATACTATTTAGATTAAAATTTCACCAGGACAAGCAGCTAAATGATGATAAATCGTCTCTTAAGATATAAAAACGGAGAAATGGGCAAATACGTTTTTGGGTTGGTTTTTCTTTTTATCATGATGTCGTGCGGGCAGGATATTGACATTTTTGTCCCGCGATCCAACCAGGCGGTAGGTGGTGATGTAAGTCGCCTTACAGCCAAACTGAAACAGGATATTGCAGGAGATATTCACTACACTGTCTCCTGCCCTTGTTTCGGAAATAAGGCATTTGAATTCGACAAGGACCTGGTATTGGTTATTCCCCCGGGATTTGTGGATATCCAACAATATCCTTGTCCAAATTCAGGTTATTATGATCTTGATGTTACGGTTTGTGATTCGAAGGGAGAAATGCTGATTGCCGGAATTCCTACCATTTCCGAAAATCAACTTTTAGAGTCCCGTATTGAATTCAATGTTCAAATCAAAAATGGCGACCAGCAAGTGAAATTGGCCCCCGGAAAACAAATCAGGATCTTAGTCAAAGATCCTGACCCTCGCGAACGAATGGAATTGTTTTATGGACATGGCCAGGATTGGTTGCAAGCCGACGGCAATCTGGATACCTGGGATAATGTAGGTTCGAGTGACTGGTGGATTCAACCCGACAGCAGCGGAGGATCTCCGATAAGCGGTTTCGGATATGAGGCTTTCAGTGACAGTACGGACTGGATCAACGTGGATGTCTTTTTCACCATCCCACCTGAACAACGTACACCGGTTTGTGTCGAACTCCCGGATGAATTCACCAATATGAATGCAGAAGTATTCATGGTGTTCAAAGATTATAAGAGCATCACCTATATGGCAGGAGATTCTTCCAAAATGCAGTTTTGTGAACAGCATCAATCCACGCCGATAGGATTCAGGGTAACCTTTGTGGTGATTGCTGAAGAAGGCGAAGGTGATTATTTCTTTGCTGCCAAGGATACGGTGGTCACGCCTAATATGACCCCCTACATTGTACCCAAAAGAACACCCTATGAGGAGATCAAAAACTACATTGTTCACTTATAATGTGAATAGTTTCATGACGTAACGTTCCGGATTAAAGAATCCTTTTTTGCCAACAACAAAAGCCCTGCTCACCCGCAGGGCTTTTTTATTCGCGAGTTACACAAATTTAATCTTGACCTACATCAGGCTAAATACCTTATAACTACAAAGGGATTGAGTAGCCTGAAAATAATCTGTGTAATTCAGTAAAATAAAAATAGTAGCACCGTTAGCGTCTCTGCCTTAAGCGGTTTCGACTTTCATCTGGGAAGAGCGCTGAGCCTTTTTGCGTTCTTCTTCGTCGAGAATGCTTTTTCGCATCCGAATGTCATCGGGAGTTACTTCGATGCACTCATCCTGTTGGATGTATTCCATACATTCCTCAAGCGTCATCTGGCGTTTAGGAGCAATATTCGTTGCGGCATCACTACCGCTGGCGCGCATGTTAGTCATCTTCTTGCCTTCAGTGATATTGACTACAATGTCGCCCGGACGATTATTTTCACCAATGATCATCCCTTTATAAACTTCCTCTCCCGGATCAATAAAGAAAAAACCCCTGTCCTGCAGTTTATCAATGGAGTAGCCCGTGCTTGTGCCCGGATCTTTTGCCAAAAGCACTCCATTGGTTCTTCCGGGAATATTTCCTTTCCAGGGTTTGTATTCGATAAACCGATGACTCATGACGGCTTCACCGGCAGTCTGGGTCAAATTGGAACGAAGACCGATAAGTCCGCGTGAAGGAATATCAAATTCAAGATGCTGATAATCGCCTTTTGATTCCATGACATGCAGCTCCCCTTTTCTACGGGTCACGAGATCAATGGCCCTGGAAGAAAATTCACCCGGCACATCAATCACGAGATTTTCATAAGGCTCGCATTTAACGCCATCAATAATTTTAATCAACACCTGTGGCTGTCCGACGGTCAATTCATATCCTTCACGACGCATGGTCTCCACCAAAATGCCAAGATGAAGGATACCTCTTCCAAAGACCAGGAAACTATCTGCGCTATTGGTCTCTTCGACTTTCATAGCGAGATTTTTCTCTGTTTCTTTCCAAAGCCGGTCACGGATATGCCTAGAGGTTACATATTTTCCATCCTCTCCATAGAAAGGTGAATTGTTGATACCAAAGGTCATGCTCATCGTGGGTTCATCCACCGCGACAAATGGCAATCCTTCCGGATTTTCAAAATCAGCAATGGTATCCCCGATTCTGAATTCATCCAGACCAACGACTGCACACAAATCACCCGCCATAACTTCGGTGACTTTCTTCTTTCCCATGCCTTCAAAGATGTAAAGCTCCTTAACCCGGCTGCGTATAATCTTTCCATCTGCCTGGACAAGCGATATCGCCTGGTTTTCGCGAATAGTGCCGCGGTTCACTTTGCCGATTGCAATACGCCCCTGGTAAGAAGAATAATCCAGGGAAGTGATTTGCATTTGCAGGGTGCCCTGATAGGCTACCGGAGGAGGAACTAATTTTAAAATTCCATCAACAAGGGTGTAATGTCTTCACTTTGTTCCAGGCTGTCATTAAACCAGCTGTGTTTACCGGAACCGTAATAGGTAGCGAAATCAAGTTGCTCTTCTGTCGCATCAAGGCTATAGAAAAGGTCAAAGACTTCATTATGGATTTCGATCGGTCGGCAATTCGGTTTGTCCACTTTGTTGATGACGACAATCGGCTTCAGGTGGAGCTGAAGAGCTTTCTGCAGTACAAATCGAGTCTGCGGCATAGGGCCTTCAAAGGCATCCACCAGAACAATACGCCATCCGCCATACGTAAAACGCGTTCCACTTCCCCGCCGAAATCAGAGTGCCCCGGGGTATCGATGACATTGATTCTAACGCCTTTGTACATGACGGCGGCGTTTTTGGAAAAAATGGTGATTCCACGTTCCCTCTCGAGGTCATTGGAATCCATGATCAGTTCACCCGTTTCCTGGTGATCTTTAAATACTTTGGTGGTCTGGAGGATTTTATCCACAAGGGTAGTCTTGCCATGGTCGACGTGGGCGATAATGGCAATATTCCTTATGTTTTCATTGATCTGCGACATAAATAGCTGTGGGTGTTCAAAAGTGGGCGCAAAGGTACGGAAAAGAAGCCAGATCAGGAGATGTTAGACTTATGCTGAACTCCATCGAAGCCTGCCAGACGATTGAGGAGGGATGACGGATGAGGGATGGGGGGATGCTTTATTTGAGGATAGCAGGCATATCATTTACATCATGCGTCTGACGTATAGAATCTCTGTGTCTTATATCTCCTCGTTTTGTATCTCCCTGTCAGACATCTACTATATTTGTCCCTTTGGGCCTCGTAGTATAACGGATAGTGCGTGAGTCTTCGGAACTCAATGTCCGGGTTCGATTCCTGGCGGGGCCACCACCAAACCGTAAGTAAAGAAAAAGGCGATGGAAACCATCGCCTTTTTTCTTTAATTGAATAAAATTAATCGCCAACGATCATGGCAGGAACTCTTGGCAAAACGGCCGAAAGCGTAGTTGACTTCCAGTTGCAATTGGGCCGCAGTCTCGAACGTTTTATTCGAAGGATCGATATTTTCTGCCACACCGAACAGGGGATAGTTATTATTTTTCCCGGTGGGATTGACTATTTCACCAAATCCCCAGTGCAGGCGTATTCCGAGATTGATGGACAAGAGATCATTACCTGCGAGGTAGGAACCAAATCCAAGTACGCCGCCCATATAATTCTTCTCAAAATTATCCACAGCAGCAGGAACGATTGGTTCGGTGCTTTGGCTTACCAAGGTTACATCTTTGATGTTACAATATTCCGCTCCAATTTCAATAAAAGCACCATCACCTGAATACCGGATGGTGCCGACAAAATCATTGTGTTTGACATCAAATTGGTTGTATATTTTGGAATGCAGTTCAAAATCCTGTTTGGAATGCGACAGGTTGTATTCCAAATTCAGCCCTGCATGGTGTCCATGGTTAAATCCCATGCGAAAACCATAATTATACCCAGCTGTTAACTTGTGTTTGTAGGATCCACTATCAAAAGCGTTCTGATCATACATCATTGTGGGACCATAGGAACCCTTCACTCCGGCGTCAAACCACCACTGAGCTTTGCCCGGAATAGCAAGACAAAGGAAAACAAGGAAAGTAAAAAAATGCTTCATGTTTTTATTTTTAAATGAAGAGGCCAAGATAGGCATTATTTCAAACCCCGGCGTTTGATTTCTTCCATGATGAGGCTCAGTTCGCGACTCATTTCACCGGTCACTGAAGAGTTTTCCCGTGCCCTGCGTATCAGGTAGGGTACGACATCTTTTACCGGGCCATATACCATATATTTAGCAACATTAAAACCACCTTTCGCCAGGTTGAAAGTGATGTTATCACTCATGCCCAGCAATTGGCAGAAATTGAGATTCGGATGATCCCGGGGAATACCCTGATCTACTATTCTTTCAGCCTGCAAAAGATTACTCCTGAGATTATGGGAAGCATTGCAGGACGCGATTTCCTGGTAATGATCAACTAAAAATGAAAGCGCCTGGTTGTAATCGTGATCGGTAGCTTCCCTGGTTTCCTGAATTGGAGAAGGATAGCCCATGGTGTTTGCCCGACGACGTTCTTTTTCCATGTAGGCGCCCCGAACAATTTTAGCTCCGAGGATATAGCCTTTCTCTTTTGCTTCAAGATAATCCGCATAGAGGCTTTGCAATTTATCTTTTCGATACAACTGGTACGTGTGATAGGCCACCACGTTTTCCTTGTTGTATTTCTCCATCATTTTTTTGACCAGGTCATCAATGGTGTCCTGTATCCAGGTCTCCTCGGCATCAAAAAATATTCTAATCCCTTTTTCCCATGCCGCATGGCACAATGTATCTAACCGTTGCACTATGCGGTCAAAAGCTTTTTGTTCCTCCGGCGAAAGGCCAACCTTTAATTGATATTTTTCCAGGATCTCATCGGAAGCCAGGGCCGTTATTTTAGAAGAAATGACCGGAGCTCCTTGATGCGTGGAGGCAAATTGAATGGCCCGCAAATTCTCCTGTAATACCTGGTCAAAATCTTTATCTGTCGTTTTTGCTTCCGCTCCAAAGTCGAGAACTGAAGAGGTATTTAATTGGTGAAGATGTTCGATCGTTTCAATAGAATCCTCAAGGCTCGTACCACCACAGAACTGTTTAAATATAGTGGCCCGTATCAGTGGATTGAACAAACCGATACCGGAGGAATTCAGCCACAGGCCGGCGGTTCCACCGGCGTTGACCAACCATTGTTTATTCATCAGCCTGAATAGCCAGGCCGTCCTGTTGAGTTCACCGTTTGTTTTGTGAGCAAAAGCAATTTCAGTATTGTTAAAATCTACCACCTTCGGCGTTGAGATGGATCCTGCTTCAGAACTTACCATAAGATTTCCAGATTGCCCAGGCATGATCTGCCTGCAGGTGCAACATATCCAGCCCGTTTTTTATCATGGCCCCGGCCTGTTCGCCCCGCGTCAAAAATAGTGTATTACCGGGATTGTATACCAGATCATATAACCAATGATCGGGAGTGAGGGCTGCATAAGGTATCGGCGGCAACTGGTCAATATTGGGAAACATGCCTACTGGCGTCGTATTGATGATCAAATGATGATCTTCAATAATCTGCCGGTTCAATTCCGCATAGGTATATTTTCCATGAAACCCCCTTGAAACCAGCGAAACACCTATTTCGAGTTGTTTTAGTGCATAGACGACTGCCTTTGAAGCTCCGCCGGTGCCCAATACTAAAGCCCGGTCCGGCAAGGAAACGGAGCCAAACCAAAGAAGCAACGACGCTTTGAATCCGGTAAAATCTGTGTTGAATCCCTTCCAGGTTTTATCATCATCTTTCACCATGGTATTGACGGCCCCAATGGCTGTGGCATCGGGATCGATAGCCTGGAGATATTGCATTACTTGTTGCTTATAAGGAATGGTAACATTAAATCCCAGGAAATCCTGGTGGAGCAGAGACCCTATTTCTTCAATGTCGGTCAGGGGAAAATTTTCATAAGAAAAACCTTCCAGTCCCAGGGATTTGAATTTATCTTCAAAATATCCTTTGGAAAAAGAATGCGTCAGGGGATATCCGATCAGACCGAACTTCATGCCAGGCAACCTATTCAGGAAGTCTGAAAATTACACCGGCTTTTGCATTAAACCCAAAACTGGGATAATTGACCCAACGTTCACGATGGTTGCCGGCTATATTATTGATTTCTGCAAACACTCCAATTTGATCTGTAATAAAATAATCTGCATGCAGGTTAATATCCACTAAGGGATCCAGCCTCATTTCAGTCCCCCCTACTGTCCGATAGGGCAATCCATTTTCTCCATGGAAAATCAAACTCACATGATAGGTATCGGATCCACCGGTGTAGGTGACCATTCCTGACATTTCGAAAGAGGGAACATGCCAGGGTTTTGCTTCCTTATCCAACGTAAAGATTCTGTTCGATAGTTGGGTACGCAAAGTGACATGTTTTAACACTTCCAACTGCACGGAACCTTCAACACTGATGTAATGCCCGCTGTCATATATGGGATTGAATTGCTCCTGGTCAAGATCATCCTGAAGGTAAAAGGCCATGCGTTCAAATTTCGTGTACCCTCCGGTAACCTCATAGGTCAGTGAACCGGAAGATCCATCGATCCCTGCATAAATCCTCCTGGAGATCATGTTGTTGATACTATCCAGCCGGGTATTAATATAGGGATTGACCGAGGAGAGATAATGAAAATTATTTTTCAGAACAGCCCCTTTCCAACCTGCCTTTATGCGCATAAGATCGTGGAAAAGACCATAGGTGGCCTCAATATCCGGCAGGAATTCATTCTCCGTATTGTTTAGCAAAGCCAGTCCACCCACATGAAGTTTAATATCCCCCAGGAAATATCCAAAGTAAGGGGTGATCAATAAATTATTGAGTGGATATTCATCGGTGTGTTTCAACTTGGATACATCTGCCAATATCCCAATCCCAACCGGAAATTCTTTATTACCCATGGCTGTTCCAATCTCCCCTCCAACCCGCATTCCTGTTTCCCGCGATCCCAGGTCGTCCTTGTCCGCTAATATATTAAGCAGGGCCGTGTACCTAAAACCTGATCCTTTTGCATACAAGCTTGAAATCTTTACCTGGCCGTCATATCGTTTGAAATTTCTCTTCAGTGCATCTTCATTTGGCGGAATTTGTTCTGCACCATAGAAATAAACCTTTTCAAAATGTCCATCCAGGTAGCCATCGATTTTTGCTTTACCCTGGAGGAGATAACTGGCATTGATCCTGCCTTTGCTATCTGAAAACTTTTGGAGTGGAATCTTCTTGTTATTGGCGCTTAAAAAACCAAGGTCCACTCCCCACGAGAGAGCATCGTTTTGCACGTGATCAAAAGAGAAAGCGCCAAGGAATGAATTCGGATTTCCATAACCGGCTTTACCCATCATCGGATAATACGTCGGTTTCTTTTCCGGATTGATGGCCAATGGTTTGATCTCCGGGACGAGGTAGTTGATGGTAGGAGAAGGCGCGTTCAAAAAGTAGGTGTACCTCCGGGTCGCCGAATCCAAAGGTGTAGGTTGGGGAACGATCCGGATTTTTTTGGCTTCCGTCAGCCGAACTTCAAAGGCCTTGATGACTTCGATCTGCCCGGAAGGTAATTGATCCTGTGCCGACAAAAGTCCTCCGAAAAAAAGAAAAAAGTAAATGGTCAGAATTCTCATGTGTATGTCTTACCCTTTATGTGGATTCGTTTGCATTTCGAGCGTATCTGTACTTCCCGGTTTGATACGGCTTTGATTGTCTTCTGCCGCCTTCACTTTTTGAAGATTGGTATTTGCTTCCTGCATGATGGTTTCATCGCCTTTGAAATTCTCAACAATAGCTTCGAGAATGGCGCGGGCATTGAGCAGGTCACCGGCTTTATATTGTATGTCTGCTAGCAGGAGCAATGATTTGGCGACCCAAAAAGGATATCCCACATTGGCTCTGGCTGCTTCTTCTGCCAATTTAGCCGCCAGTTCATTCTCGTTTTGTTTTTCATAGATGGAGGCTACGTAAAATCTGGACTCTGCGGCCAGCTCGGCACTATTGACGCGAATGACCGCATTGAAATCGATCAGCGCTTTGTCAAAGCTATTATGATCATAGGCAATCTTTGCCATGTAATAATGCGCCAGGGCCTTATGGTCTTCCGTTGCCCTCGGGTGATTGATCACTTTATCGGACATTGCGTACACTTCTTCCGGTTTATTCAGTTTATAGGCGGATCGTAAAGCCCCCAGCATCGCTTCATACTGTTGCTCTTCATCACTGGCTAAAGGAATGTAAGCGGTATAGTACGTGTAGGCCTTGTCCATATCCTGCTTTTGATTGTAGGCGATCAAAGCTGCTTTATACAGAGAGGCCGGAAGAAATGAACTCTGACCTTGTTTAATGACTTCTTCATAACTACTGAAGGCTTCATCATAGCGTTTCAGCAAAGAGAGGGATTCCGCCCTCAGGTATTTCGCTTTGAGGGTATACAATCCGTTTGGATTAGCCGCGATATATTTTTGAAAGGACTCAACCGCCTTATCATATTCAGCCTGGGCGTAATGGTTCTCTGCAGCCGTATAGAGAATGGAATCCTTTTCCGTGCCGGTGATGGCGTAACCCGGAATAGTAGCGGCAAACGTGAAATAGGCATCCGGCTTGTCGAGCTCATTGACATAGATCTCCTGGATAGCGGACATCGCTTCCCGGGAAGTCTCCGGATCAGGATTAAATTGGAAAATGGATTTATAATAATTCAGTGCGGCATCAAATTTTCCTCCATTATAAGAAAGCAAACCTAATCGCAAGAGCGCAGGCTGAAGCCAAGTGCTTTGTTTGTATTGCTTGACCAGCCGTTCATAGGCTTGAATGGAAAGGTCCGTTTTGTTTTGATCCTGGTAGGTATTTCCGATCTGGAAAAGGGCATCATCGGCCCAAACGGATAGCGGAATATCCCTCACCAGGTCCTCCAGCAATTCAATTTTTTCAGTTGGTTTATTCAGCAATCCTTTAATGATGGCATTTTGATATTCAGCATAATCACTGCCTGGATATTTCTTGTTGATGGCCTCATTATAATTTTGATTGGCCTCCTCATATTGGGCAAGTTTGAAAGCACAGTCCCCGGCCCGAAGGACAGCATCCGGATAAATCTGGGACTGGATAAAAGAAGATTGACCGGGTCCGGATGACATGGCCCGCATACCGGTCACGGCGGAATTGAAAAATTTTTGCGCTTCAGTATAATTATTGAGCCGGAGATAATTATATCCCTGGTTGTAGTTGGCCAAAGGAAGGCTTTGATAAGAAGGTAAGGAAGTGGCACTGGCGGCGGCGGCGAAATATTGATTGTACCATTTAATGCTTTCCTGGTATTGCCCTCCCAGATGAGCCGATTCCCCTTTCCAGAAATAGGCCCTGGCTTCAATGCTTTTATCAATCGGATACCTGAGGGATTTATCCAGCAATAGCTCAGCTTCAACTGGTTTCTCTTCCTGGATAAGTTGTTCTCCCCGGTAAAGACATACTTTTTGATATGCCCCTTTCAGTGTTGGAGAAAGGTTTTTCATTTCTTCCAGTTCCTGAATACCTAAACTGTAATCAGACGTATTGGTGAGAATACCCGCCATGGCGGTTTGCGCATCATTATAGTTTTTTGCATCGGATGGAATCGTTTGCAATACACGTATCGCTTCCCGATCATCGCCGGCCTCAGCACTCAAACGGCCATAATGATAAGTAGCTTCGTAGGTGATGGCCGGATCATCCTGCATTTTGGACGCCTTCATCAGGCTATTACGTGCCGAAGTTTTATCCCCGGTTTCAAGATAGCAGCGACCGAGATAATAATTGGCGTACTGTGACTTGATACCTTCTTCATTCCGGATTTCATTGAGCACCGGTATGGCTTGCTTGTATTGACCGGTCTGGTAATACGCCATGCCTAATTGATAGAAATCGTCGACCCGAAGTTTATCCGAATGTTGCTCCACATATTCTAAATGAGGTATTGCATTTGTGTAATCGCCGGTTTCAAAATAGGCCTGACCTATAAGTTGGCGAATTTCAGTTTTGTTGAGCACGGTGGCACTGGCCAGCGCCTGGTTGCCGTATCCAATGACATCCTTGTATTCTTTATTGATAAAATGGATCTGCGTGATATAGTAAGGAATGTAATCCTTATAAAAATCAGAAGGAGCCACCCGTTCGAAACTATTGATCGCGGCGGAGTAATCACCCTTGAAGTATTGCGTCATCCCATAGTAATAATTTGACGGATAAAAATATTTATCCCGCTCTTCCCTGGACGCATCAAATAATTCGGCTGCCTGATCAAAATCCTTACGCACAAAGAGACAATAGCCGAGTTTAAAATGAAGGCCGGATTTTTCTTCCCCATTGAGAAAGCGATCATCGATGGAACTGAAGAAATCGATCGCCTGGTCATATTGATGTTTGCCGTATGCATCGTCCCCGGCAAGTAAAATGGCGCGTTGAGATACAGCTCCGGGTTCGTTTCTTTTCGCAAATGCAAGAACCTCATTAATCGCATTGGGAGACTCCATGCGCAGTTTTGATTTCAGCTGGAAAAGTTCTGTTTCCAGTCTGAGTGGGGCATAGTCCGGGTCCTGGTAAGTGGCCAGGAATTTCTCAGCTGACCTGGAACAACGACCATAGAATCCCTGGTCAAATTCCTTTACCAGGCTTTCGTAATCGGATTTGGCATCTTTATACAGGACTGTTTCCTGGGCCTGGGCCAAAACCGGGAACAGGGCCAGGCATAGTATGGCCTTAAAACTGATTAAAAGTGGTAGTAGTTTTTGCCGAAATCTCTTTTGGACCCTGTTTTCCCTCATGCTGCTGACGATTTCCCAAGTATGAACATAACCCCAAATATATGAAGAAGTTATAAATGATGAAAAAATTGTATGTGAATGTCGGTTTTTGGGGGATATAACGTTGGGGAATGAGGGATTATTGGGGCTATCCGTCGTGAGGCGTGAGGCGTGAGGCGTCAATCGCGACGGGCTAAAGGGACAGGGGCAGTAGGCCTCAATCAAGAGGCAGTTGTGTAAAAGCAGTAGGCAGCCTGCATTCACCAGCCTGCAAACTGCCTTTTTATATACTGCCTTCTTTTGATCCCTGTTATCCGGCAGGTTGCGCCAATGGTTCTTCTTTAGCCATCTTCTTGAAACTACTCACCTGGATTTCAGTGGAATAGCGTTTTTCCCCCGTCTTGGTCTCATAGGTCCTGTATTGGATCTTGCCTTCGATGTAGACTTTTTGTCCCTTTTGCAGGGTGGAGCTCATTTCTTCGGCGAGATTACCCCAGGCAATAAGGTTGTGCCAGGTGGTGATCTTTTCAGGGGTACCCGTAGCGGTTTGTTTAAACTCATTGGTCGCCAGCGAGAGACGGGCCAGTTTTCTGCCCTGGGCAAGTTCGCGAAGGTCTACGTCCTGGCCAAGATTCCCCAGGAGTTGTACTTGGTTTTGTGAAACAGCATTCATGATAATTATTAATTAAAACGTGATTAAATACGTGAATGGTGACCCGTGACCCGTGACCCGAAACGTGAGTCGTGAATCGTGAGTTATCGTCAATCAAGCGTCGGCAGTTCGCAGTTTCCAGTCCACATAAGATTCGATTTCGCCAACTACTGGAGACAGCAGACACTTTTGTTCCTGGTTATTCGTCCCTGACCTTGCAAATCTGTGGAGGTCGCCATGGAGGATTCGTTTAATTAACGGTTACTTACGTTTATAAACGGAAGTTTACGTAAGCGAACGGATAGGTAATTGAAATACAAAAGATTACGAAAACATGCTGTCGGAAAAATTTTTGCTTACGGCTTTCAGGATTCAACAGCATAGCCCAGTCTTACAAACCACATCTCAACTTCCCCCTTTCCTTTTACTTCCAGTCGATCTCGTGATTCAAAAGTAAAAGCCGGATCTTCGTGAATTGTCAGTGCCTTTTCGTAATTGTCCAGCGCAAAAAATCCATGTGATTTTTCAAATCCGGTCATTTACAACCGATTCTCTATTTTACCAGGGAAGTTCCAGGTCAAAAATCTTCTGGTCCATTTTCAGATGAGAGCTATTGTAATTATAATTCATGTTATCATCTTGTTTCCTTCCTGCAGGCACAAGGAGCAAATGGCTATTTCTTTTTACCACTGGAAATCTAACGCAGTATATTCCAAAACGATAGCGGAAGCTTTGCAAAAGACAAAGGCAGAAAAGATCTACCTGCATTTTTTCGATGTCGATACTATCAAGGAGAGAATACCATTAATGAAGATGGTCTATTCCCCTGTATATGCGTTAAAGCATGTCGATCCTGAATATGCGCAATACCCTATTGTTCCGGTAGTCTATATTGTCAATCATGCATTGAAGAATGCCACCGTGAAAACACTCAGTGAACGCATACACCACCTTATAGAGGAAATCAGCAAGTACCGATTCAAAAAATCATTCCACGAAATACAACTCGATTGCGACTGGACTGCCTCCACCCGGGAAAATTATTTTCAACTCATCCGGCTACTGCAAAAATATTACACGGTCTCCGTCACTATTCGATTGCACCAGGTGAAGTTCAGGTCAGCAACCGGAGTTCCGCCGGTAGAGCAGGGGACTTTAATGCTGTATAATATGGGTGACCTGGAAAACGAAAACCAAAATTCCATTCTCGATCCGTCCATCGTATCCCAATATATCGGACCTGCCACCACCTACCCTATTGATCTGGAGGTAGCCCTACCCTTGTTTTCCCAAACTGTGCTTATCAATAATAATCATCAGCTCCGGATCCTCAATGGGGCTGAACCGGATTCACTACAATCTGACGGAAAACACTTTCGTGCCCTGGATCAACACCTATTTGAAGTGCTGAAGGACACGCTGTATAAAGGTTTTTATCTTTCCCCGGGATACCGGTTAAAGACGGAAGAAGTGACAGAAATGGATATCCTCGCGGCCTATGCTACTGTCAAACAAAGTCGAATGAACCTGACCGGAATTGTTTTTTACTCTTTGGATGAGGATGCACTCCGAAAAATAAATCTCGATCGTATCTTGAATCAGTTATGAAAATTTTGTCGTTCACCATTCTCTTTTTGCTGGCCTCGCTAAGGGCTCATACCTGTGGATGGGGGCCGGAAGGTGACAACTATTTTTTCTACAACATTTTTTACCAAACCAATATTTCCAGTAAAGCTTATTTCCCGTTTTTGCGGGATAACTTTAACGCTTTCTTCCAGCCTGGTGATCAGCCCTATGATTCCAATGCAGGCAACCTCCAACTTTGGGGCGAATTACTTCCCCGATGGACTACCGATGAAATCAGCAAGGCATTGTACAGCCGCTCCAATGATGATTTTGAAAAAAGCTGGAATGGAAAAAAATCAGCCATCGAACTGAGCGCCAAACGATACATGGAGTTTGCGAGGAAATGCAGCCAGGCATTCGAATACAGGAACCAAAACTCATGGGCGTATAGTGATATTATCAAAAACGAAACGCCGGATGCAGAACCCTTATTGACAGAGGGAATGCAGTTATTCATGGATGAAAAATCTCCTGCTTTAAAATTGCGGTATGGCTACCAGGTGATCCGTATTCTCCATTATTCAAAACAATACCAGGGTGCCATTGATTTTTATCAGGATCACATTAATTCCAAATTTGAACCGGATGAAATGTATTATTATGCCCTCGACCAGGTGGCGGGATGTTATTATTCCCTCGCCAACTTTGATTACGCTGCTTATCTGTACATCCGGGTTTTTTGTCAAAGTGCAGACCGAAAAAAATCAGCTTTTGTCAGTTATAAATTTTGCACCAATTATGATGCTGAAGGCAAGCCCTTCTTTAAGAACCTAAATGACACCGTGGGTTATACCGTGATCAAAAGCCTGCGGACCTTTTCAGACGACCTTGCTGGCGTAAAGGAACTGATTGAGGAAGCGCCCTCTGATCAAAAGACGGAATTACTTTTTATGCGCGCGCTGAACAACCTGGAACGGAGGATCTGGCCCACGCACATCGGCATGGGAGAAAAGATCCTGCCCAATCTCCAAGCCGAAGACGTGCAGCGTATTCAGGATCTTGAAGCCATTGCTTCTTCAGCATATGCCCATCCCAAAATCATGAATAAAGATTTCTGGTTATTGGCTGGTTCCTACCTGGCCTTTCTCCGGAAGGATCAGGCTGCAGCTATGCAGCAATTGATCAAGGTCAGGAATCCATCTTTCAAGGATCAAAAAGAAATATTAGCTCACCTGTATGAAGTGTTTTCCTGGAAACAAATAGAGGCCGAAGATGAACAATACCTCGTTCCCCTATTGGACCAGGTGATCAATGATACCGCAGTGAATGTGTGGGGGCCTGCACTGCCGGGTTGGAAATACCTGATCATGGATCAGGTTGCCCACGTATATTATGCTAATGATAAACTCGCCAAAGCCTTTCTCATACATAATCGCCTGGAAGCCATCAACGACATTTCTTCCTTACCCCTGCTGGATGATTTATTATCGTTTGTTAAACAGGAGCATAAAAATGATTTTGAAAAAATACTAATGAGAAGAACGGCTCATCTCGCTTATGACACCTCTCCAAAAGATTACCTTGAATTTGTCAAAGGGCTGTATTATCTGCAAAAAGGAGATCCTCAAAATGCCTACTCCTTATTAAATCACGGTATGCTGAATCAGGTCATGAAATCGGATGACTATTTTTTAGACGATTATGTTTCAGCAAAAATTTTCAGCAATAATATCACGGAATGTTTCAGTTGTCCGGATACCCTTATGGTGGATTCCGTTTACCTCTCTTCCTTGTTTTCTTTTATCAATCCCAATTTCAGCAAGGGAGAACTAGCCGGTTATTTGCTGCAACTCGATTCCTTAACCCGAAACAAAACGGCCTGGAAGAGCAAGCTTGCGCATTACCTGCTGGCCAATTATTATTTCAATGTGTCCAACACCGGTTACTATCGGGGCACATTGACCGGGGAATCCAATTGTTGCAGTTACCATTACTTCTTTGATGAATATGACCATCACACAGATGCCAGCTATCTGATCGACCATCATGCCGGGTTCAATCTATTTGATATTGGTGATCATTCCCAATCGTACCATGCTCTGGCCAGTAAGGCCTATGATCATTACCAGGCCGTATTGGATAATTCCAGGGACAAGGAATTAAATGCGCGATGCCTTTATATGATGGCCAAATGTGAACTCAATGCCTACTACAACGAAACGGGTTATGACCGTTTTATCGGCTATGACGGAACCGTGGATGCCAGGACCAGGCCTTATAAAAAAAGTTTTGAGCAGCTGAGGAAGGATTATGAAAAAACCAGGTTTTATGAGATGATCATCAGGGAATGCAGTTTTTTCAGGTACTACTGTTCGCTATGATGCCCCCTACCTCTTGCCAACTGCCCCCTATCTCGTGACAGGGGGAATTATTAGACATTTCATTGGATGTAGAATATTTTAAGCAATGCTTACCATTGCCAGCGTGAGTTCCACCAAGGATTCCTAAAATAGCATTAACTTATTGTTGTGCCTGGGGACTCAACAAGAAAACGGTACTACACATCGGGGTCACGAATGAGTTAGAATCCAATACCCGCGGAAAAGGATTTAGATTCCGATTTTGAATTCCACCCATGGTTGGAGAGAACTCACCACAACGGCAAATCGCCGCCGCAAGGCGTTTTCTCCTGCAGCTAGAAGAAACCCTCATTGGTGGTTGGAGATAGTTCGGCTTTCATTCAGCTCCTTTTGAGGACGAGTGTTCACCACGGCGGAATACCTCGACCTGCCTCGCATATCCTTGTTCTTTGGTTCGAGCTGCTTAGTCGAAACCTTGTCTTACGACTCATCGCTCGAACTGGTCATGCTCATCCTTGTGCGACAACTCACCAACTGCCAACACCAGCTCTGGAACCACGCTAACAACAATAATTTTGCAGGAAGTCTCTATTGAACTTGACTACCAAACCTTAAAAATCTCCCTGCCGCCCGACACATACATATCATTCATTCCTTTAAAAGCTTCGTTCATCTTCCTGTTCTCCTCGGTATCGGCCATGTACTTTTCAAAGCTCTTCTCATAAGCAGTGAGACTTTCAAATTGACTCACTATGATGACTCGATGATACTGGCCGGTCATATCGGTCATAATGTGAAGCATGTCGGACTGGCTTCCCATGGCTTCTTTGAATAGCTTGGCCAGTTTTGAAGCGTTTCCGGGCTTACAGTTAAACGTGTCGTGTACGTGGATCATAATTTTATTTTTTATTTACAAATAGTTATTGTGGGTTACGTTATTCGAAGTCGGTCATTTGCTTAAATAATAATACGGAACATTTGTTCATTCAAGCCATGCCATTTTCCTGTTGGATTTCTTTTTGTGGCTGAAGCCGGGATTTGTAGGATCTTTTCCCCGGGTTAAAGCCCGTGGCAATTATAGCATACATCGTTTTAAATATCGATTTTGAATTCCACTGGTGGTTGGAGATATTTCGACTGAGTTCAGCACAGGAAACTCCAACAACAACAATAATAATTCATACAGGAAGTCCCCTCGGTTGTTGAGCTGTAGCAAGAGGATGAGTCAAAGCAGGTCGAACCATCAGGGGATGGTTGCAGCGCTGTAGCACGAGGACGGGGACTAGCAGGTCGAAGCATAGGGGCAGGAGCAGAAAGCCCTAACGCACCAGCGTCACATCTCCTGTCACCACTTCCACGACATCATCAATGTATTCCACTTCGACAGAATATACGAAAACACCGGGATTCATCAATTCGTTTTTGAAACGGCCATCCCATCCACTGGCGGGATCATTAGGCAGGAAATCTACAGCTTCATGGACGAGATCGCCCCAGCGATTGAAGACCTGGAATTTTTTGATTTTGATAATTTGGTTCGCGTCACCGAAAACGGTGAGGATATCATTGACTCCATCCCCATTCGGGGAGAATACATTGGGGATATAAAGTTTTCGATTTTTATTGACCGTGATAGTCACCTGGTCAGAAACACGACAACCTGATAATGCCACCACTGTCGCCGTCAGGGTGACCGTGTTAAATGTATGCACCGTGCCTTCGAGACAAACAGGATCAAAACACTCCACTAAATTTCCGGGTGTCCAGAAGAATGTATCGATCTGACTCTGCGCTAAATTGACCATGGCCTGAATAGTCGCCTCATCGCCGAGTCCGATTTCAATATCCGGTCCCAGGTCAACGGAAATCTCAGGAGGGTCCGCCATCATGATCAGGGTATCCCACCGGCAACCATTGGCATCTTCAACAGCCACTGCATAATCTCCTGATGATAAATGATCAAACACATTGGAGTTGTTCAATGGTCCATCGTTCAAACTAAAAAGATAAGGCGGCACTCCCCCACTCACCTGGCCCAGGTGAATGAATCCATCGCTTTCCCCAAAACATGACGGGCCGCGTACATTCATCACGACTCCGGTAGGAGGATCCGTGCTTCCAACTACAATGATAGATGTCGAATTCATACATCCTGTTGATGTATTCGAAATGGTCAAAAGATAAGTACCCGCTTTATTCACCGTCGGTTGCAACGTGTTTTCATTTCCATCGAAAACAATCCCAGGTCCCGTCCATCGGATATCAAATCCCGGCCCGGAAGAAGAACCGGTTGCATCGAGGTTCTGTGTCAGATGGATACAATCAATCTGTCCCACATTAGCGATCATCGCCGTAGGCAATGGATTGATCACCACCGAAACCTGTGTCGAATCGTCAGGGCAGGCACCCTGCGATTTCACGAGGTATTTAAAGATGTAAATCCCGGGCATTTGACTGATCGTCTTAAAGGTACCATTGACTGAATTGAATGCATTTCCCTGTGAGGGAACGGAAGATATTTCAGACCATGTTCCATTTGCATCTGCACCCAGGAGTAAATCTGCAAGAGTGATTATTTGATCATCTTTAAAACAAAGGGTTACCGGGAACCCAGTGAACCCGGCATGCACAGCAGCATCTACATCGACGTCAACCTGATAATCCAACGGACACCCAGGAGGAGGATGATTTTGCAAGCTAAATTGAAAAACATATAGCCCTGGATCACCACCAGCAGCATTAAACACAGTTCCGATTAATCTGCCCGGATTTGTGCCCGGGGGAGTTTGTATCATATGCCAGGTCCCGGTTTCCGTGGTGTTTTCAATACTCGTCAGATCAAGCATATCGCCTTCATTACACAAAGGAGCTGCATTCAGAAAGAAGACATCCGGACAGGTGCAATCAATCACCGTGACGACGACTTCGTACGTTTCTTCCGGACATGGAGCAACGGCCGAATTGGTTGTATACTCAAAGCGATAATCCCCTGCAGGGATGTGATTGAAATCAAGGTGATTGAATAATCCTACCGCACCAGAATGATCCACATCCTGCCAATTCCCGTTCATATCTCCCGCGAGTACGAGATCATATAAGTTGAGGACCGAACCACCGGCGGTGGTATTGCAAAGCGAAGTCGAGGCTTGCAATTGCGCTGAGGGTGGAAGCACCTCATTAATGGTAACGGTATCTGCGCCTGAGCAACCCTGGCCATCAGACACCGTGACACTGTAGGTACCCGCTGTGTTGATAAGAAGATGCTGAATCGTGGAGCCTTCCGACCACATATAAGTGGCAAATCCGGAACCCGCATTTAAAGTAGTATTTCCATTTTCACAAAAAGCCGTATTGCCGGTGATCACCGGATGGAGGGACGTACTCTCATCAATCATTACGGAAGCAGATCCGGGGCAACCATACGAATCGATCACATTAACGGAATATGTGCCGGGAGTGGATACGGTAATAGTCTGGCCGTTGGAATTATCACTCCACAAATAGCTGGCATAACCTGCTCCTGCATCCATGATGGTGAATCCACCAATACAATATGTCGTAGATCCGCCAATCATCACATTAGGATTGAGATGTTCGACAGTGAGGACATTTGAAGATCCGCTGCAACCGGTAGCATCAGTTACGATCACACCGAAATTAGATCCATTAGTCACGGAAATGGACTGGCTGGTTTCGCCTGTGGACCAGGTATAACTCGTATAACCGGGACCAGCGTCCAAGGTGGTCCCTGAACCCTCACAGAAATCTAATGCACCCGAAATGATGGGGGAAAGCGAAGGTTGTTCGGTGACATCAAAAGATGCCATACCTGTACAACCACTTACATCCGTCACTGTAACCTGATAAGTACCGGAAGCTGTCACTCCCAGTTTTTGATTTACACTTCCATCATTCCATGCATAAGCAGCAAATCCTGCTCCGGCATCTAAAGTGGTGGAAAACCCCGTACAAAAAACGTGCTGCCCGGTGATCATGGGTTGAGGAATTGGATTGATCGTGACCGTCGTGGTAGCTGGCAGGGATTTACAGCCATTATCATTCACGACAAGTGAATAGAGTCCGGAGTTTAAGGTATCACTTGGATTTTGCGCATTGGACATGTACCCATTGGGTCCTGTCCACTCGAAGGTGATGGTAGTATCCGCTGACGTGGTGCTGCCGAACAAATCGATCGTTTGAGGGCCACAATACGGACCGCCATTATTGGCATTTGCATCGGGTCTGGGGCTGATGTTGACCAGTGTTGAATCCAATTTAGAAGCGCATGAATTCAGCATCACCTGGAAAGTATACAAACCGCCGAGAGTAGCATTAGTTGGATTTTGAACATTGGAAGCAAACCCATTAGGGCCATTCCAGGCATAGGTAACAGCCGCTCCTGTCGTATCAGACATTCCCAATAACAGGAGAGGATCACCTTCACACAGCGGTCCATTATTGGTAGCATCAACAGTTGGTGCGGGAAGAATAGTGATCACCTGGTAATCCGTCGATTCACAATGACTGGCGTCTTCGTATGTGTAGCTCACCTGGAAAGTGCCTGGTGGGATCATGGAAGGATGCAATACTCCTGAAGGAGAAACAAAATTTCCGCTAAAGGCACCGCCTGAAGGCATGGCGGTAAGCGTATCCAGATCCACATTTCCACAAATCGGTCCCGGGTCAACAATTTGCACGGTGGGATTGGCATTGAATACGACATTGGTTATCGTCGTATCTGAACATCCATTGTCATCTATCACCACCGCCTTGTAAGGGCCTGAAATAGACGCCTCATAGGTGTTCCCATCAGCAGTCTCCGTAGGACTAATCCACGAATAAAAATAACCACCGGCACCGCCGCTTGCCGTTGCAGATAATAATACAGGTGCCTCATTGTCACAAAACACAGCGGGATCCGGATCAATAGAAATCTCAGGAAGATCATATACTTCTATGTCAAGCGAATTCTCATTGGAACAACCGTAAAAATCGGTGTACGTATAATTGACAGTGAAAATGCCGGGACCGGTCATAATGGGATTGAAGGTATTGCCCGATACATCCCCGCTCCACGTGCCTCCACCAGGAGTTGCGGTAAGCACATGAGGAGGATTATTGGCGCAGAAAGGGCCGATAGCATTGATGTCAATGTTGGGAAGCGGATTCACTGTCAGTTCAAGATCATCTTCGCCAACGCAGGTATCTTCCATTACAGTAAGCGTATAAATAATAGTACCGCTGAAGCCAATAGGCAAGTTGATCACCGGGTTCTTGATATTCGGGTCCGAAAGAAAATTGGTCCCACCATTTGTACCAGACCAGGAATAGGTTTCATTGCCATGTTCGCCATAGCTGTCACCGGTCAATTGAATATTCTCATCTCCCTCACAGGCTACGAGATCGCCTCCCGCCTTCGCGCTGAGAGAACATGGAGGATTAGCATCACAATTCAGGAAAGGGGCTGCAGAACCTTCCCAGGTCAATAAAAATCCGTTCTGGGTTCCCTGCCAATTATCAATTAATAAGTAAAAGCCCTGACCAGGCTGGACCACCAACGTGCTCACGAAACCATCTCCGGTACCCGGACCTTCAGTAAAATCGGTAGCGCCCATACCCATGCCGGTATCGGGGCAGAAACCGCACATAAAACTGGCTGATGAACACCGAATAGGATACCCCAGATCACCGCAGACTACATTTGGGCCAAATAGAGCCCAATCATAATCTTCACCATAACCACCTTTAGGATGAATGATGAATCCTAAAATCAAATCAGGAGGTGCACTGGGATTAATCTGAAAATAATACCAGGCCGAGTTTTGCTCGAGATCTACAATGCAGCCCGGATGATTATCCGGATCAGCGAAATCATCTTCTCCGGGACCTATAGGATTGAAAGCCAGGTCGGAATCGTCGCAGACGACTTGCGCCTCTGAACAGTCATTGATCTGGGCCCGGCTGATGGCGGGAAACAGACACCATGCCAGTAGAAGGATGAGGGTGTATGGTTTCATTCTGTTCAGTAAAGATCAAAAAAATTCAGCGCTATTGGGACGCCGATCTAATCTTAGATACCATCTGGCGAAATCTCGCTGTTCGGCGCTTGGTTCCTTCATTCATCTGACTGGGGACTGGAGAAGGCTTTTGCAGCAGATCGAATGACCGGGATGTGCCATTTGCCCTGGCCAGACAGTTGTCCGGAGAAATATGGATTTGGTCGCCGGCTGAGGTTTCCTTTATAAGTAAAGAGGGACTTGTTGCCCTTGCTGTCACAGGCTGAAGCCCCTGGCAATGATGACTTTTACGGAAAGCTAAGGATAGTCTTTGTTAATGCCAGGGTGATCGAAGAATTTAAAAACCTGGTTATTGCAACAGGCCTTAACTTTATAAAAAAAATCGCCATTCGATGAAAAAGATTAATCCATCCGGAAAGAAAGACAAAGTAACAAAGCAACAGGACCCGGAGCCACCAGGCTATCCGCTATACCCTGAAAAAGACGATATATATACCAGATCGACCGAGGAACAAGACGTGGATCCTGAAGATCTATCGAGGATCAAACCCACCCTCGATGATATTGATATCGTGGCTGATGAGGCTCAGGAAGTAGAAGATGATCTCATGGGCAGCGAACTCGACGTTCCGGGTGCGGAACTGGACGATGACCAGGAGGATATCGGCAATGAAGATGAGGAAAATAATTATTACAGTATCGGCGGAGATAATCATACCGATCTGGACGAGAATAATGAAACGGAGGACGATATTATTATTTAATGTCGTGAGATGTGGGATGCTACATGCTAGGTGTTAGATGACAGATGCTCGCTGTTAGTTGTTTGATGCCAGACGTGAGAAATAAGATGGGACGCAACCTTCCAGGAATAGTACGCCCGGTATCATAGCTTTTAATTAATAGCAATGTCAAAACAATTGCAGGCACCTTGGTTTCAATGACCGTCCTGTGCTTTAGCAACAAATGCTCCATACTCTTAATTATCCCCTTTCACTAATTTTCCGCTAGCCTTGATCTGTTGGTTGGCATCCAGGACCTGGTACATATACATTCCGGTACCCAGGGACTGCAGGGAAACAATTTCGCTGACCGAAGTCAGTGCAGTGGTGAAAATTATCTTTCCATTCATATCCACTATTCGAAGCGTATAGTTTCCGGAGGCCAAATTTTGTAATGAAAAAGTAGTGCTACTGGAAACCGGATTTGGAAACGCAGTGACAGATGGCTGGTCCTTAATTACAGGTTCAACTGCACTTTGAATACCGTTGTCTTTATAATCAACTTGCTGAACAATAGTACCAGTGGAATCCATACTTAAAACAGCAATAGGTTCTTTTGCAGTATTAGTGAGGAAATTGTAGGTCAGTGTAGTATTTACTCCGAAACTTCCTATACCCAGCAAATCAGTAACATCTTGCCAACCCAAAAAGGGTACATGAATATCCAACCGTGTATTGTTGACATCGGTGCGCTTAACCCGAAGTACATTATAGGATCCTCCAGGGATATTCATTGTCCCATAGGCATCAACAAAATCGCTTCTATCTATGGTCAGGCGGATGCGAATGGAATCGAATAGTCCCATAGGAACACCAAGACTATCCAGGAGTCCTCCCGGGAGATCGGCCACTGCAATGGCTATATTGAATGAGGTACTGCCATTAAAGACATTGGGGAAAGTCAGCGGTGCATGCAACTGAACTAATGGAGGTGAGTATATCAGGTCGGTAGCAATAGGAAGTCCGCCTCCACCGAAATTTCCTCCGCTCAAACCAAGCACAGAAAAAGCACTTGGCGTGACATCAAAATAGGTTTCCTGGCCAAGGTTCCCTATAGACACCAATTCAGCCGAAGGAAAGGCGGCATAGTGACTTCCATTGGCTGCAGGCTGAACCGTCTCCACTGAACGCGTGGTTGCGGTGAGCCCGGTATAATCCCAGGTATATGGTCCTCCCGGAGGATTTACTACAATATTGGTCGGGTTCAAATCATTGGCCATTTTGAGCGAGTCCCCGGCTATCGGGAAAGACGCATTCGTGATCGTGATTTGAGCGGGAAGCCATCCGGCAGCCACTAATAGCGTGAGAATCACCAGTATATTCTTCTTTTGCATCGGTTGTATTTTATATAAGAGGTGTAAATATAGCGTTTCACCACCTGGGTTGAGCGGGAAGTCAATCTAATAAAATGATAACACCTTTTAAGGTGAAAAGGACAACCATAAGTCTGTCGGAATTAAATTCGAGCGGATATCAGGACCTTTTTCATCATCTGATGTAGAAGACAGCTACAAGCATAATTTGATTTATGAAATTGATAAATCGTCCGGACCGAAAACTTCTGGGCAGCCCGGTCTACTCGTCCAGGGAACAATAATTATTGTTTGATCCCTGGGTTTGGGCGCCTCCAATTACCTGAATTTGAATCAAGGGTCCATTTGACTGGCATCACATTCAGAGTTTGTAAGTAAAATATTGCAGGTTACTTGAAGCGCCCATTAGTTTTACCCGGATTAATAAAAAATGACACCGGTAGTTCTGTTTTGATTCTGCTTCCAAAGTGTTTCATCAAAACTATTCGTCAAGGCATCCATGCTGAAATCGCCGGAATTATATCCAAACACGCCCTGAAGAATCTTCCACAGCGTCCTGTCAACAGAATTGATAGCCTGAATCGATCCTTCCTGTTCACCATTGGCGGCAAACATGGCCCATACCCCCGGTTCAATTTCCTTTTGTCCAAACCTAAACAATGGCTGATAGGAATTTGAATTTCTAAAATCCCATTCCAATATCGCAGTACCGCAGGGCATGTCAACTTCAGCCGGGGACATAATCCCCAGGTGATTCCGATGCTGTACAACAAAATAGTAAAGGTCCGAGGTGGTGAAAGCCGGTAAAGGACAATCCTCAGGGAATGTCACCTCGCCATTTTGAAGCACCCATCCTGCACAAGTCCAAATGTTATCAGAAGGTAATATTCCATTTTTGCGAATGGTGACTAATACCCAGTCCACTACATCTGCTGGATAGGGAGTCTGACCTGAAAAATCCCCCCATTGGGTTCCCGTATTATTGGGAACACCGGAATAATTCCACGGAGCCAGGTTATAAGGCTGGCCGGCCGGATAATCGATATAAAATACCGGTGCATTCTGGCCCGGTAAAGTATGCAACGAATTCAAAGTCAAATCCATATTATGATTGATCGTATTGTACGGCCCTTCCAGCCAAACCTGCAAAACAACCGGATCACAGGAGACGGTATAGGTATACACCCAGTCATATTCAACACCATCACAATCAGTGTAGGAATAAGTGTAGGTTATATTACCGTCACATCCACCGGTATTGGTCCCACCAACTACGGGTCCAGATAGTGTCAGCAAGTTGCCGCAGGCATCCTGGATAACCGGCAGAGTTGGTGGAGCAGCATCGAGATAACAATTAATGATCGACATCGTCGGTACGGGACCATCAGCTTCAGTTGGCGCCGTATGTTCTACATCGTACGTGTAGGTCCATGCATGAGTATGCAGGCTACAATCTGCATATGTCCAGGTAAAACTAACTGTGCCTTCACACCCATCAAAAGAATCAGTGTTAAATTGATTTTGCACAGGGTTGCCCGGAATCAGGATTTCACCACAATCAGAAATGACCTGGGGTAAAGTAACCGCTCCAGCTGTAGCCCCGGATATACAGGCTACAAGACCGCCGCCATCCATTGGCAAAGTAAAATCATGGCGAATAATGGAAAAGGTATACGTCCAGGTATGAGTATTTAATAAACAATCAATATAGGTCCAGGTATAACTGATCGTACCTTCACATCCATTATAGGTATCCGTTGCAAATTGATTCTGTACCGGTCCGGAAGGAGTGATCACTTCCCCGCAATCTGATAACACCGTTGGGAGCATAACGAGACCGGCATCCGCATCGGTCGGACATGAAACTGTACTTCCTTCGTTGGCTGGAACAGTGAAATCATTTCTCAATATCGTAAACGTGTAGGTCCAGGGATGAGCATGGTTTGCGCAATCCGTATATATCCATGTGTAACTTATCGTGCCCTCACATCCACTATAAGTGTCTTCTTCATTGTAATCCTGAACTGGTGCAGCAGGTACCAACTCTTCACTACAATCCGAAAAAACAGAAGGGAGCATCACATTTCCGGCGATAGCCAATCCGGGACAGGACACAGTTCCACCCCCATCAGCGGGGACACTGAAATCATTCCGCATCACAGTGTAAGTAAATGTCCAAACATGCGTATGGCCTTCACAATCCGTATAGGTATACATATAGGTTCTGATTCCCTCACAAGTTGGTTTCGGGCTTATAACGGGAGGACCGGAAGGAAGGAGTAGCTCGTCACAATTGTCCAAAACTAAAGGAGGTATCGGCGAAACGTCAGTGGCATCCGGGCAAGAAACAGTTAGACTACCATCAGATGGCAGCGTGAAATCATTGCGTTCTATAGTGTAAACAAATGACCAGTATTGAGTGTGCAATGCACAATCCTGGTAAATCCAGGTAAAACTGACGGTCCCTTCACATCCATCGAAAGTATCATTGCCAAACTGATCCTCCACCGGTCCGGCGGGTGTCAACATTTCATCACAATCAGAGAAAACCACAGGAGGAATAATGGATCCGGGAACGATAAGAGCCGGACACGGAATGGTAATTCCACCATCGGCAGGAACAGTGAAATCATTCCGCTCTATTGTATAAGTATAGGTCCAGGGATGCATATTGCCTTCACAATCGGTATATAACCAGGTATAACTGATCGTGCCTCCACATCCATCAAACGAATCCGTTTCATTATAATTCTGAACTGGTGGGGCGGGAGTCAGGATCTCCAGGCAGTTGGTTGTTATTACAGGTAATCCTACAGCCTCTGCTGTAGCTAAGGAAGGACATGATACCGTTCCACTTCCATCAGGTGGTAATACAAAATCTTCCCTTTCGATAGTATAGGTAAAAGTCCAGTAATGCATATGCAATGCACAATCCTCATACGTCCAGGTATAACTGATCGTGCCTTCACATCCCATATACGTATCAGTAGAAAACTGATTCTGAACTGGGCCAGCAGGAATAATAGGTTCTGCACAATCTGAGAATACTATAGGCGGCTGTATCGGCCCGGGAACTGCATCAAACGGACAAGGAACCGTAAGGCCTTGATCGGCCGGAACCATAAATTCATTCCGTAAGATGGTATAAGTAAATGTCCAATAATGCGTATGCAATACGCAATCTTTATATGTCCAGGTGTAACTGATCGTGCCTTCACATCCGGTGTACGTATCTGTCCCGAATTGATTTTGCACAGGACCCATAGGTATAAGCTGTTCCCCACAGTTTGAAACTACACTCGGCGGCTGAATTGGACCCGGAACAGCATCCTGTGGGCAGGAAACCGATGTGCCTTGGTTGGATGGTACTGTAAAGTCATTGCGAACTATGATAAAGGTAAACGTCCAGGGATGACTGTGACCAATGCAATCAGTATAGGTCCAGGTATAACTGATCGTGCCTTCACATCCCGCATAGGTATCCGTGCCAAACTGGTTAAAGACAGGCCCGGTAGGCATAAGTGGCTCTCCACAGTCCGAAAATACCGACGGAAGTAGCACGGACCCCGAATAGGCATTTACCGGGCATGCGACGGTTGTACTTTGATTGGCGGGCACTGTGAAATCATTTCGAAGGATGGTATATGTAAACGTCCAATAATGAGCATGCAAGGCACAATCTACATACGTCCATGTATAACTGATGGTGCCTTCACATCCAGTATAGGTATCAGTTGCAAATTGATTCTCAATGGGGCCGCTCGGGAGTATGGGGTCTCCGCAATCTGAAAATACCATCGGTGGTTGTATGAGTCCGGGAACTACATTTACCGGACAGGCAACTGTCGTACCTTGATTGGCAGGCACTGTGAAATCATTTCGAAGGATGGTATACGTAAACGTCCAATAATGCGTATGTAACGCACAATCCACATATGTCCATGTAAAACTGATTGTGCCTTCACAACCTGAATAAGTATCTGTAGAAAATTGATTCTGAACAGGACCGGTAGGCAAGATCGGTTCTCCGCAATCTGAGAATACCATTGGCGGCTGTATTGGTCCCGGAACTGCACTGGCCGGACAGGCAACCGGTGTACCCTGGTTGGCCGGCACTATGAAATCATTTCGTTCAATCGTGTACGTATAGGTCCACGGATGAGCATGGTTTGCGCAATCCATGTATATCCAAGTGTAACTGATCGTGCCGTCACAACCAGTGTAAGTGTCCTCTTCATTGTAATCCTGAACAGGTGCAGCAGGTGTCAGTTCTTCACCACAATCTGAAAAAACGGAAGGAAGCATCACATTCCCAGGGATAGCCAATCCGGGACAGGACACGGTTCCACCCTCATCTGCGGGGACACTGAAATCATTCCGCATAACGGTGTAAGTAAATGTCCAAACGTGCGTATGGCCTTCACAGTCCGTATAGGAATACATATAGGTTCTGATTCCCTCACAAGTTGGTTTCGGGCTTATTACGGGAGGACCGGAAGGAAGGAGTAACTCGCCACAATTGTCCAAAACCAAAGGAGGTATCGGCGAAACGTCAGTGGCGTCCGGGCAAGAAACAGTAAGACTACCATCAGATGGCAGCGTGAAATCATTGCGTTCTATAGTATAAACAAATGACCAGTATTGGGTGTGCATTGCACAATCCTGGTAAGTCCAGGTAAAACTGACGGTCCCTTCACATCCATCGAACGTATCATTGCCAAACTGATCCTCCACCGGCCCGGTGGGTGTCAACATTTCATCACAATCAGAGAAAACCACAGGAGGAATAATGGATCCGGGAACGATAAGAGCCGGACACGGAATGGTAATTCCACCATCGGCAGGAACAGTGAAATCATTGCGCTCAATGGTGTACGTATAGGTCCATGGATGAGCATGCCCTACACAATCCGAATAAATCCACGTATAACTGATCGTGCCATTACATCCTTCATACGTATCTGTTTCATTATAATCCTGGATAGGTAACCCTGGCGTCAATACTTCACCACAATCAGAGAACACTGGAGGCAATATTACGTTCCCTGCTATAGCTAATCCAGCACATGACACGTTCCCATTCCCGTCAGGTGCAATACTGAAATCATTTCGTACAACATGGTAAGTAAAAGTCCATACATGGGTATTTCCTACGCAATCGACATAGGTATACAGGTAAGTTCTGTCTTCATCACAAGTTGGTTTAGGGCTGATCACCGGATCCCCAACCGGAGTAAGAACGTTACCACAATTATCTGTCACTAAAGGTAACACAGGTGGAGTATCCGTATCATCGGGACAAGCCACAGTTAAATTCCCGTCGCCTGGCAAACTGAAATCATTCACTTCAATGGTATAAGTAAAGTCCCAGGTAAAGATGTAGGGCGGGGTATCACATGTTGAGTAGGTATAAGTATAAACCCGGGTCCCCTCACAGGTTAAGGAAACCGGAGAGTCAACAGTATTCGTCAAAACAGCCGGAATGGGTAAACCACAATAATCCAATACTTCCGGATAACCGGGTGGCACAGCATTTTGTATGCAGGCTACGGTAGCGGATCCATCAACAGGATCGTCAGGAAGAGGCCGGGTCAATGCAGTGGTGGTGTAGTCAGGGAATTCAGTCACTGCGGTAACGGGATCCACCTGGATATTAGTGGTGAGGTCTGTAATCACGTCCTCTGCAATCGAAACTGACTCCCCTATTGGAATGGTGAAACAAACTTTATGCAGAATCAGTGGCACGCAGGCTGTTACAGATATCATGCCTTCAAATCCCGAACTGTTAAAAAGGACTGCATTCGCTGGAGGACCGCAACCATTGATTTCATCACTGTTGTCCTGCATCACGCATGAAGTATTGCTGATAATGGGCGAATTTGGCCCTGCACACGGAACGGTAAAACCCGTAGTATAATCTTCCAGAATCCCACTGTTAGCAGGGGTGTATTGAAGACCATAGCAGATCGTGTTAGTACAACAGTTAGTCATACTTGGACACGAACCTATATCAGTACCCGGAGGCAGATATACCCATTCCATCGTGGACGTACAGGGCTCTTCTGTTATGACTGTAATCGTAAAGGTGCAGACATTTGTGCATCCGGTTTCCACATCCGTATATATGTAGTTGATGAGTTGGGGACCTGGTCCGGCAGCATTGGGATCAAACGTGTTCATGTTGACGCCATTACCTGAATAGGTACCACCAGGGGGAGTTGCAGTAATGAGGGCTAACGGAGGATCATTGATATCTACTGTAAAATCGGGGGAACAGATTACTACAGGCAATGCATTTACCGTTATATCAAACGTGCAAAAAGCGCTGCAATTATTTCCATCCGAGTACGAGTAGGTGATGGTATGTGTACCCGCGCCAGCATCAGTCGGCGAAAATTCTCCGGCGTTCACCCCAGTGCCTGAATATATTCCGCCTATCGGTGTACCCCCGGTTAAGGAAAATGGATCGTCATTGAGACAGACTTCAAAATTTCCGGGACAGGTCACGACTGGCAAACTGTTGATAGTTATAGGCAGATTGACTGCAGAACCTATGGATCCACAAGCATTGGTTTCTATCACACTTACATTCCCTGCTCCCGGTCCATCCCAGTCTACAGTAATGCTGTTCGTGTTACCTCCGGAGGCTTGTGTTCCACCAGTGATTGTCCAGGCGTAACTACTACCTGCCGTATTGGTTACGCTATATGGAATGCCACCAGCTCCTTCACAAACGCTGTTAGATCCGGCAATGTCTGATGTAGAAGGTGGCAGACATAGATCCTGAGGGGCGAAAGCTATTCCCCTAAAAGTGGTATTGGTCGGAGCGGTAACCAGGGTTGAAGCTGAAGCACCGGCTATTCCTCCATCCGTAACTTTAAATATACTGCCTGGTGAAATTGTATTCGTGGCATACAGAATGGCACCCACTCCTGAATTAGCATCGGCTCCACTATAATCAACTACCAGTCCGCGACAATTTGTCGAATTCAGGATATAGGCCAGGCTCCAGGCTGATCCATCATAGGTGAATTTTTTTATGCCTGCACCATCATCTGCTACATAGCAAACATTTTCATTTTCATTAAAAGAAAATGCATATGGTGAACCTGTAGTAGAAATAAGTAAGGTTGAAGTGTTTCCAACTGTCACAGGAAGACCGGTACCCACCTTGTAGATACCAACCGTCCCCGAGCCCGTGGAAAAATATAACTGGCCATTGAAAATGTTTAAAGCCCTTGTATTGGTCACGGTTGAACTCACAATTATTCCGGCACCGGAAGATTCCAATACAATTCCAGTGGTACTCCCCGAACCCCAATAATTACTTGCATCGCTGATAGCGCCTCTGGCATTGCCGCCGGAAAAGCTGGTTGTGGTTGTTGCTAATGAATATGTAGTGTTGGCCGTTACCGCTCCAATAGCCCTGGGATGGGAAGCTGAACTGGTGGTAGCAATGGAGGCAATACCGGCTACAGCATTATATCCGGGCAGGATTAGTGAAGCGCCATCCGTCGACCTTGTGATTAAGCCTTCTGAAGTGGCACTTCCGCTCACCGTCAATGCAGTACTTCCTGTAGCTGGAATGCTTACACTTATTCCGGCAGATCCGGTGGTAGTGAATTCCTTTAGAAAAACAGGCGTTGAAACATTACTCAGCGCCGCCGAACCATCCCCGACTTGTAAAACAACCAATCGGCCCGCGGTGAATTGAGCATTGGCCTTCGGATTGATTCCTATCAATGTGAACAATCCCAAAGCAAACGATATAAACAGACCGAAACGACTTTTACGCTTATAGCCGGAAAATAATGTTGGCCTTTTATTATAGCCAGCATGTTCAAAAAAGTGTTGCAGGTTTTTTTTCATAATGGGGTGGAATAAAAGTTCAACAATGGAGATTTGGGAATTTTAGGTTGGAGGTATAGCAATCATTTTTTTATCAATATTGGAAGTTATTTGGACAATGATGAATCCTATTTTTGACCCCATCCCGGTAAAGGGCAGCTGGACAAATCGAAACCGTATCATTGGGCAACCGAATGGAATTGAATTTCATCAACTGAAAATGGGTTAATAAATATCTGTCAAAGAAGGCCAATTGTCAATTACTGAACCCGGACAAATCAGCAGACAATATTCCAAACATAACTACTGCCATTCACTTATCCAAAATCATTTTTTCGTTAATCTTTCTAAAAACAACACGATGATGCCATGAGCCTTACCAGATAGCACATTTCTAATCTATACACTTGCTTGCCCATTACTAAAATATAGCATCTTCGTTCTTCGGATCCAATGTACGAATATCTGTATTTCCAGGTTGTTCACCTTAAGGGCGCTTCTAATAACTACCATATTTTTAGGTTCATTTCTTTCAATGCACTGATAATCAAAGTTTCTTTATAATCGAAAGGAAGTTATTAGAGGCGCCCTTAAGGTTTTATAAGGCAAATCATTTCTACCTTACGGGGGTCAGGGGCTTGGCAGTGTATGCCTCCTGACCGACTATTATTGGTAAAAAATAATTATTTGTAGCCTTTCCAGGAGTACCTTGATTCGGACAATTTATCTATATTTCTGTTCCTATACGACCAACTATGGCGACGAGCAGACCAATTGACAAAACCCGCTTAACCTTTTTTACGGATGCCTTACTGGCCATCATCATGACCATTTTGGTCCTGGATATAAAAGTGCCGGAAGGCATGGATGGAATGCCTGGCGAAGAATGTTTTCATAATTTGTTGCAAATCCTTCCCCACGTCATCGGATTTATCATCTCCTTTGCCTTCATTGCTGTATTATGGTTTTCTCATCATGATTTAATGGAATCGTTATTGGAAGCTAACCGGCCATTGGCGGTCATCAACTTTGGTTTTGTTGGCACCACTGCTACCCTTCCCTTTACTACCGCCCTGGCCGCTGCCTATCCGTCCCAACCGTATGCAGTCGCCACGCTTGCCCTGAATATGTTCATTATGAATACATTCCTGGCTGGCTTGCACATCTATTCCCTTAAAGCCGGATTGAGAGATCTCTCTTTTTTCAGCCCTCTTTATCAAAAAACAAAACAAATCATCGGCATGGCAGGCGGTGTAGTATTCGTGATTGCTTTTTTCGTTGCCTTCGATTCTCCCAGGATAGCTTTAATTATGATCGCTTTGGTACCCCTCATGCATACGATACCCGTTCCGGATGGCAAGGCAAAAAAAACGTAATTGCCCACCAAGCATATAGGGCCATTCCTAATAGGTGCCTTTCCAATCCAATCTCAGTAGGCCGTTGAAGCTCTTGCAAATGTTCTTCTCTTTTGAATAGACTTTTCTTTCCACTCAAAAAAACAAATACATTTCCTTGTTTTCAAAATGAAAATGCGGTTCCATCCCATAGACCAGCTGAATATTTTCTTTGGTGAGTACCTTTTTATTGTCCCCGGATGCGACCAGTTGTCCTTCATGCAGCAGTATCAATTGATCACCAAACCTCGCCGCCAAGTGAAGGTCATGCAAAACGCCTACCACCAGCAAATCCCGCGAAGTCATCAAAGACTTCATTTTTTGCAGAAAATCAAACTGGTAATGAATATCTAAAGAAGCCAACGGTTCGTCCAGGATCAGGTACCGGAATCCATCCTGCACCGGATACCATACCTGGGCAAGGATTCTGGCGAAATGCACCCGCTGTTTTTCACCCCCACTTAGTGTCATGTAGTTCCGTTGGGCCAATGCGTCTACATTAAAATAGAACATCACTTCCTGACAGGCATCTTCGTCCTTCTTCGAAGGGCGGGCGTCAAAATGGGCATACCTGCCCATCATCACGACGTCTTTTACTAACATTGGAAAAGCTAACTCAATGTGCTGCGATAAAACTGATCTCCGTTGTGCCAGGCCACGAACAGAAAAACCGTTCACATTTTGTCCATGATATAATACTTCGCCCTGATCCGGCACGAGTTGCCTGCAAATAATTTTGAGCAATGTGGATTTCCCTGCCCCATTAGGACCAATAATGAAGTTTAACCTGCCAGTTTCAAAAGTCATACTGACATCATCCAGGATCTTTTTAGATCCGGTGGTGAAACTGATTTTTTTTAATTCCAGCATGTCAGAAAAAATAATTTTTTCGGCGAAGCAACCAGATAAAGACTGGTACGCCGACAAATGAAGTGACTATACCAATGGGAAGCTCAGCAGGCCTCAATAACATCCTCGCTGCAAAATCAGCCGTCACTAATACGATTCCACCCAGCACGGCCCCATTGATGATTAAAGGTCGGTTGTCCGAACCTTGCATCATTCTGAGCAGATGAGGTACTACCAGCCCGACAAAACTGATTATGCCGACGAAGGCAGTGGCAACGGCCACCATCACCACATTGATACCAAGGATGGTCCTTTTCAAAAATCGCACATCCACTCCCAGGTATCTTGCCTCCTCTTCACCGATCATGAGGGCATTCAGTTCCTTTGCATAGCGGAGGGAAAAACCCAGGCAGATCAGGGTCGACGAACTCACCATGAGAACGGCATGCCAATTCGCACCTGACAATGTACCCAGGCTCCAAAAAGTAATAGAACGTGCCTGCGGATCCCGGGCGATATAAGAGAGGAAACCAACACCACTCACAAACAAAGCATTGACAGCAATACCGATCAATAGCAGGGTACCAATTGAACTCCATGCCGATTCTTTCGATTGCGCAAGAATAATGACCAGGTAAGTGGAGATCACCCCTCCCGCACAGGCCGCAATAGGCAAGGTCCACTCTCCTGCATTGAATTTAAAAAGAGCTCCAAGCACAAAATACAGGGCCGCCCCAAAAGCAGCTCCGCTGGAAGTTCCGATCAATCCGGGCTCCACAATTGGATTGCGAAACAACCCCTGCATCAATATGCCACCAACAGCTAATGCAGCGCCGACCAGCATGCACAGAATCACTCTGGGCAGGCGGATCTCCATAAAAATCCTCTCATTTAATGATAGGGTATCACCTGAATGAATCGAGTGCTGGATAGCTGAAAATATTTCTGCTACTTTGATATGGACAGCGCCATTACAGATAGACACCAAAGCCACTACCAAAAGCAGAAGGCCGAGTAAGAAAAAAATAAAACCAGGACGTGGCTGTTTATCGGTCCTGCTCATGGATTACTTTTTGAATGTGCAATACATTTTCTCCGCTTCTGGGTCCCAGGTAAACAAGGTCGTGTTCTTCGACCCGGAATATTCTTTTGTTCGCGAAAGCCCTGGTAGTGGAAATACCTGGCAGTTGGCCAATGTTATCCATTGAACCCAGACGGTCATACCCAAAATCGGTAAGGAGGATAACATCGGGATCGGATTGCGCCACTATTTCCGGAGATAAGGGCCTCATTCCTTTTTCATCCTCCACGGCTATTTGTCCTCCTGCCCATTCAATCATCTTCGCCGCCGTACTTTTTTGGGTCATTACCAGGTATACATTAGAGGCCTGGCCAAAATGAATAACTAAAACTTTGGGCTTATCCCGGTACTGTTCAGCTTTATCCAGGGCCATCCGTATGTCCTCGTCTAAAGTATGGCACAATGAATCGGCACGAAGTTCCTGGTGAAAATATCCACCCATCTCTCTCATCAGCGAATCCGTTCCAGGAATCGTATTGCTGTAATTTCCGAAATCCTTCATCGGGATTTTCAATCTTGCAATTGCCTGACTACCTGTTCTGGTCCGATATTGTTATCCTGGAGAATCAGGGTTGGTCGCATCGCCAGGATGGCTTCCACACTTAATGCACGATGATAACCAACAGTTGGCAATTTTTTTATTTCCGGTGGATACGTGCTGGAAATATCAACTGCCACTAAATTTTCTTCTGCATGAAGGGCAAATATGATCTCACTGTATTGTTTGGAAATACATACTATACGTTCGGCCAGGTCACTCTTTTGATCAGTATGTCCAAATCGACCACAACTAATCAATAAAAGCATCCCGATGGCAAATAACCCTGTTTTTATCATCATCCTGTTTTGAGTCAGGAGGCGATGCCTTCCACCGCCTCCTGACCATGATTTAAAATATATATTTCAGGTTAACCCCGCCAAAATAATTCGCTTCGGAAGGGGCGGGCAGGTAGGCATCCGGCAATTGATTCAGAAATACCATGTTGAAATATTGGGTACCGGTAATATTGACGGCACCACCATAGAGATCCACATCAAAGTGCTCGCCGATCCTTCGATGAATTCCAATTTTCACATTGACCAGGCTATACGCTTTGGTTACATTGGCCCCATCACTCGTAAATGGCATCGCATCCCGGAACGAATAACTGGCATTGGCATATAGACCAGGCTTCGTGGAAATATCAACACCCACATTGGCCGTGATCGGTGGAACGCCGGCAACATCATTACCACTGTAATCCACTTCTACCACACTCATCTTATCAGCACTCAGGGTTTGAAATGAATAATCATCATAAGTAAAATCCGAATAACAAAAATTAGCAAACGGTCGAACCGCAGTAAAAAATCCATCCATCGATGCAAAGACAGTATATCTCAACAACAGTTCCAATCCTTTATCATCATAAGCGCCCCGGTTGACTATATAAGAATAGGCAGTACCCACATCAGGAGGATCCAGGGGAACAGCTACGGTAGTCATTTTATCCTTGAATTTAGCATCGAATACAGCGAACTCATAATATAGCTTGCCGCGCAGGAGATCCCCTTTCGTACCCACTTCAATCTGACTGCCGGATTCAGGCTTCAATCCGGTATTGACTTCACCCGTAGTGGGAATAAAGAAATAAGAACTTACCGGTGCTTTGAAACCGGTACTATAGGCTGCATAAATGGAAATATGATCATTAAAAACCTTATTCACTGCCAGATGCGGTGATATCATGTCGTTATACCGGTGCTCATAAAAAGTGGGGTTTTTATTGCTCGCTACATAATTCCGGTCATGGAGGGCAATATGCATATAGCTCGACCCCACTCCGGCAATAAAGGATAAATCATTCGGTAAGACCAGGGTCCACTCAGTAAACACCGATGCTGTCTGTGACACCGTAGACTGGTTGCTTCGCAAGGAACCGATGATGTTATAAAACTGGGTTGTGTCCGGATTAGCAATCATTGAATATCCAATAGTCTGGGCATATTGGTGTTGTAATTCTCCACCGACCACCCCGTTCAATTTCATTTGATCCCCGATGGGAAAATGGAGATCAAAAGTCGTGCGGCCGCCATAGTTGATCGGATCCTTATCGGTCCATCCACCTGCAGAACTGGAATGGCTGCTGACACCGGTTCCAAATATTGTCGTCGTATTGGAAATCATTTTGCTGAATTGATACGTATGACTGATACCGGTCCTGAAACTGGTGAGGCTGGAATGCGCGTCGTTTTTGATGTACGCCGGGTTACCACTATAATCCAGGTTTTCGTATTGATCTATGGTCAGTTCTCCATTTCTCTCATCATAACTATTGGAGAATCCGGCATAAACACTGACTGCCTGATGAGGATTTGGCTGAAAATCGCCAATGACATTGACGAAGTCTTCATGCGAGGCAGTGTGAACCATAAAGCCATCATAGGATTGATGTCCATAGTTGACTAAAAGGGAAGCATGATCGCCGCCCACCTGGAGATGAGTAGTAAAACGATTCAAACCATAACTTCCGGCCATCACATCCTGACCGATGGACACTTTTCCTGCTTCCGGCCGAATGGTTTTAAGATTCACTACACCGGCAATGGCCTGTCCGTATAAGGTACCCATCGGACCTTTGGCTACCTGTACACTGCCAATAGAGCCAAAATCAATATCATCCATTACGGTGATCCCTTCAGCGTCCGTAATGGGAATGTTATTGAGATAAACTTTGTATCCCTGCCCATCAAAATTGCTGTTGACCCCATTCGTACCGCGCACTCCGTTACCATAACCCCGAATGTTGAATTGTTGTCCGGCTGTCACCGTACGACGTTCCATAAAGACTCCGGGAACGTTGATATTGATGGCATCATCCAGGAATAAACCGGTGCTTCGCTTAAGTTCCGTAGTTCGTAACCTGGTAATCGATGCCGGTTGTTTTAAGAGGGTCCTGTTTTGATCGGCATCGGCTTTGATTTCAACTTCATTTAAATTAAATACATGAGTGGTGTCGGTGAGACTTGACTGGGCATTGAGCTCCATATAGGATAACATCAGACATAAGCTGATGAGGAATATAATACGATTCATTTTTATGAGAATTGATTGAGTGAAATAAATAGATAAGGCAAAGCCATGAGGTACAGCTTTGTCCCGCTACAAAAAATCAGCTTCAAATCAATTTTGGGGGAGGCCCGGGGAGGGCAGGTATGAACCCGGGATACGAAAGAAATAAAAAGGAAAAGGAAGCGGTGTGAAAAGATGGGCTGGCCAGGCAGGGTTTTTGGAAGGAGGAAACATACTTGTCGGTCAATAACTGGTAAAGTGAAACCGGTACCGTGTTACCTGGCCCCTTTTTTCCGACAAAGAATTCACCGATCCTTTGGAGAAGATCTTCTTCCTGTTGGTCTCGAAGTACAACTAAGGTAACCTTGTCCCCGGCCACTTCAACAGATTTGATATCGTACATTTTCCCCTCGTACGAAATTTCACGATGGTCAACCAGGCTTTGGGTATACGCATCTAATGACATGGAGAGGGTTTGAAATTCATTCTGTCCGTTCGCCAATTGCTGCTGCATATCTTGATGACCGCAATACTGTTGCACCCCATTGACCAGGAGCATGCCCTCCGCCTGAAAGAAGAGTGCAAGTGCTAAGAGAAAGGACCTATGCGTGAAAGCGGACTTCATGAAAGGGCTAAAGGTAAAACCTGGGACGCAATTATTCCATCTTTCTCGGTATCGATTGAAAAACGCATTCCTCCCCGAACCGGGAAGTTACCGTTTGCCTATAGGATGGATTTGAAAATATTTTCGAAAAAAATCAATTTCTTTTATGAAACCAATCGGTTGCCTTTTATATTTGCAACCCATTGGTTACCTATTGATCATGAGACGAGATGTTTATCAGGCCATAGCCGACCCGACCCGCCGGGAGATCCTGGACCTGGTAGCCCAAAAATCATTGAATATTAATGCCGTGACGGAAAACTTTGAAGTCAGCCGCGCGGCTATCTATAAGCATATCAGGATCCTGACAGAATGCGGACTCCTCGAAGTGGAGCAACGGGGCCGTGAAAGATTTTGTGAAGCCCGGCTGGCTCCGCTACAGGAGGTCACCGACTGGGCCGGACAATACCGTAAATGCTGGAACAGGAAACTGGATTCCCTGGACACCTACCTGAAAAACACGCAGCGAAAGAAGCAAAGAAATTCAAAGAAATAATAACCTCCAATTAACACGAAATGGAAAAAGAAAACCAAAACAGGAATGAACCTTTAATCATCGAACGCACGTACGATGCCCCATCTGAAGTCGTTTGGAAAGCCATCACTGATAAAGATCAAATGAAGCAGTGGTATTTTGATATACCAGACTTTAAACCGGAAGTCGGGTTTGAATTCACTTTTAAGGGCGAAAACGAAGGGCGTGTTTTTATCCACCTCTGTAAAATAACGGAAGTCATCCCCGGACAAAAACTTAAGCACAGCTGGAGATACCAGGATCAGGAAGGGCTGTCCTACGTCACTTTCGAATTATTCCCGGAGGGTCATCAGACCCGGTTGAGATTGACCCATGAGGGCCTGGAAACCTTCCCGGCACAACCCGATTTTGCAAGAAACAATTTTAATGAGGGCTGGACGATGTTATTGGGAACACTGCTGAAGAATTTTGTGGAGAAAAATCATGGGTGAGACAATAAAGATTTCAAATAAGGTCGTATTGCACTACGCCCTTTCCGTAAATCTTTATTGAGCCGGTATAATAAAATCTGTGAAAAACTTCAGTGACTCCGGGTTACGCATAGCATCACGGTTGAGGGTTTGATCCACAGCCATACCCAACAATATCTTTTTTACCGGGGCTTCCATTTTCTTTCCGCTGATGGTATAAGGAATATCCGGCACCACCATGATCTCATCCGGTACGTGACGCGGAGAGCACCGGGTGCGAAGGGATTGAGCAATATTCATTTGCAGCTCAGCTGAAAGATTTTCTCCTTCTTTTAATTTTATAAATAATGGCATGTAGTGCCGTCCGCCCGCCAGTTCAAGATTGACAATAAGGCTATCCACTATTTCCGGAATATCATTGAGCACACGATATATTTCTGCCGTTCCTATACGTATGCCATGACGATTGAGCGTTGCATCAGAGCGCCCCAAAATCACCACCCCACCCCGTTCGGTGATCTTCACCCAGTCACCATGACGCCATACGCCGGGAATGTCTTCAAAATAACTGGCGCGATATTTCCTTTTGCCAGGATCATTCCAAAAGAAAACCGGCATGGAAGGCATCGGCTTGGTGATCACCATTTCTCCCACCTCATCCGTGACCGAGTGATGATGATCATCGAATGCGTACAGACTGCACCCCAGCCCACGAGCCTGTATCTCCCCTTTGATTACCGGCTTTTCGATCACTCCACCCACGAAAGCCGTGCACACATCCGTGCCACCACTCATCGAACATAACCAGATACGGGAATGGATCGCTTCATAAACCCACGCGAATGCTTCCGGAGGTAAAGGCGAACCCGTGGATCCGATACTTCTCAATTTCGACAGATTATATTTCTGGCCGGGTTGAATTCCTTCTTTCATGCAGGCCACCAAATAAGGAGCGCTGGTTCCAAAATGATGGATTGGAATTTCCCCTGCCAGTCGCCACAACTGGTCAAGATTTGGATACGAAGGACTACCATCATATAAAATAATCGTAGCCCCCAGCAACATGGCGCCCTGCAGGAAATTCCACATCATCCATCCCGTAGTCGTGTACCAAAAAAAGTTTTCCCCCGCATGGACATCATTATGGAATGCCAGGTATTTGAGATGCTCCAGCAAACAGCCTCCATGAGAATGGGTTATAGCTTTCGGAGCGCCGGTAGTGCCCGAAGAATATAAGATCCAGAGCGGATGACTGAAATCAACAGCAGTGAAGGATATTGCTTTTTCTTTGTTAGGCGCTAAGGAGACATATCTTGTAATGCCGTGGCTTTCTGCTGCCTCATTCGAATCTACATATTCAATAAGCAATGTATCGCGAAGCGTGGGCAAGGCTTGCTGAACAGATGCAATCTCTTTCAGCCGGGAATGAATTTTCCCGTTATATCGATATCCGTCTGCGGCAATAAAAATCACCGGTTCTATTTGAGCAAACCGGTCAACCACACTACTCACTCCAAAATCCTGGGAACAACAAGACCAAATCGCACCCAAGGATGCACAAGCCAGGAATGCGAAAGTGGCTTCCGGGATATTAGGCAAAAAACCAGCAATACGGTCGCCCTGCATTACTCCATGTTGTTGAAAATATTGACGAAGCTTAGCTACTTCCTGCCACATTTCGTCATTGGTGATTGTTCGCTGATCACCATTTTCTGCAAAAAAGTGCATGGCAATCTCCCGGCCCCGCATTCCGTTGAAGATGTGCTCAGCATAGTTTAGCGATCCTCCTTTGAACCAAATGGCATCGGGCATGGGATCATTGGTCAGCACAGCCGAATAGGGCGTATGAAACTGAACATCGAAAAACCGGGCCACACTTTCCCAGAAATCTTCAACGTGATCCACCGACCATTGCCAAAGAGTTTCATAATCCGGAAATGAAAGTTGATGGTGCGTGAAAAGCCATCGCCTGAATTCAGCAAGACGTGAGGATTGAATGTCCTGTTGGGTAGGCGTCCACAAAATATCTTTCAAGGGTTCCATGCGCGAATGGTCGGGCTTAACATCTGCCCTCAATGAAATGAAGGCGACGGGCTCAAGTTAGGAGAAAATGTGGATTCAGGCACGGACTGTCGTTCAATCAATTTACCGTTAATTTGTGCCGATGATCAGACCTATTCACAAAGTCCTGGTAGCTAATCGCGGAGAAATTGCAGTTCGCATTATTAAAACCTGTCGTCGTTTGGGCCTACGTACAGTGGCTGTCTATTCGGAGGCTGACCGGGAAAGTCCTCATGTCGTCATGGCTGATGAAGCCGTCTGCATAGGAGCACCGCCTTCGAGGGAATCCTACCTGAATATGGATAAAGTCATCCGGGCTGCTCAACAGACGAAAGCAGATGCCATCCACCCGGGATATGGATTCCTGAGTGAGAATGATGCCTTTGCAGAGGCGGTCAACAAGGCCGGCATCACTTTCATTGGCCCTTCTGCTGAAAGCATGAGAATCATGGGCAATAAACTGGCTGCGAAAAAAGCAGCAAAGGAATTTGATATTCCGATGGTTCCCGGATCGGCCGGAGCTATTACAGACAGGAAGGAAGCTTTGCATATTGCTTCGCAAATTGGATACCCCTTATTGATCAAAGCAGCGGCAGGTGGTGGTGGAAAAGGTATGCGAATCGTTAATGATGAAACTGAATTGTCATCGCAGATCGAACGTGCCATGAGTGAGGCCCTTTCTTCTTTCGGCGATGGTTCTGTCTTTATTGAAAAATATATCGGTTCGCCGAGACATATTGAGATCCAGGTATTCGCGGACCAGGATGGGAATACGCTTCATTTATTTGAACGCGAATGTTCCATTCAACGACGTCATCAGAAAATCATCGAAGAAGCGCCTTCCTCCTTGCTTACTTCTGACAAGCGAACCCAAATGGGTGCCGATGCAGTCAAAGTAGCCAGGTCATGTCAATATCTCGGAGCCGGTACCGTTGAGTTTTTAATGGACGAAAAGGGTAACCATTATTTCCTCGAAATGAATACCCGGCTCCAGGTAGAACATCCGGTGACGGAAATGATCACAGGACTGGACCTGGTGGAATTACAGATCAGGATTGCCGAGGGCCACCCGATGCCATTTCACCAGGAAGAACTTAAGATCACTGGTCATGCCATAGAACTTCGCGTCTATGCAGAAAATGCGGCGGAAGGTTTTGTACCATCGACGGGCAACCTCAAAAACTACAAAATACCCCATGGAGATGGAATCCGGGTGGATGACGGATATCGTGAAGGCATGGACATTCCTATTCATTATGATCCGATGATTTCCAAACTCATTGCCTATGCGCCGACACGTATAGAGGCCATAGAAAAAATGAAAGACGCCATTGATGCGTATGAAATTGATGGGGTGGACACGACTTTGGAATTTGGAAAATTTGCCATTACCCATCCAGATTTTATTTCCGGACATTTTGATACTCAATTTGTCAACAAGCACCTGGATGAGTTTACGGATCAGGAGCACGAAACTGATAAAACATTATCCAGGTTCGCGGCCTGGCTTTTTGAAAAAAGAAAATCAATCCTGGTTTTGCCGGAACTGAAAGAATAAAAACGGTATTCAGGGAGAGGAGCAGTACCGTATAATGACGCTTTTACGCAAGCGTTTCAAAAGCATAGATGAAGACGGGTTCACCCCACATGATCATGGACTCCACGTCGGCTGGCCGAATGCTGCAGGTTACTTTTGCACCTTCTTTCTTAAGCTGATTGGGCATATTGACGGGCAGATATTGTTTCCCATTTTGATCTTCAATCCCATAAGCTCCGCCTTCAAAGGGAAGTAAAACGACCTTGCCTGTAATTTTCATGAGGATAAATTTACATCAAAACGCAATTAAAATACAGGAGAAGTTGTAAATCGGAGCAAATAGAAAAAACGCTTCAGACAGGTGTCACCTGGTTGAGCTGTCTTTGCAGGTTTTCCAGCATTTGTTTTTGCACTTGCAATTGTTCGCTGATTTCTCTGCTGGTATCCAGGGTCGTATGCTGATCAAGATGCGAGGTGATCTTTACCCTGGCTTTCCAGACTTCACGTATATCTTCCGCATCAATGGTATAAGGATGAAATTCGCTGTTGTCTGAAATACATTCAATGACCTTGTTACTTCGGAGGTGATTGGACAATCGTTTGAGGACAACATCCTGGTAGGTGACTACAACGAAAATCTGGCCATGCTTGATCGCCTGCTCCCAATAACGGGGCTCAATAAAGGATGCAATGACGATATCCCCTGATTTAAAAGTAGGTTCCATACTGGATCCCGAAATTTCAAAGGAGCGATAAGTACCGGATTTAAATTGCGGATCAGGCAATTCGTAAGAAGGTAATTCTCCGATATAAACCGGGTCATCATGTAAACGACCATAACCGGCCTGGGCAGGGTAAGGAACATGCAGGATCCGCTCATCTCCTTTTGAATTAGTGATGATAGTGAGATTTCTGATGTTCAAATCTGTCCTGTCAGGATTGACGAAAGGTGCACCATTGCCCGTAAACAAGTAGGTGGCATTCAGGTGAAAAACTTCGATCGCCTTTGTGATGAGCTCAAGTGGCACATCACGGCGATGGGCCACCATTTCTGAAATTCCCTGGGGATGATAATCCAGTGTAATGGCGAAGTGACGTTTTGAACGCACTTTACCCTCCTGGATCAGTTGGTCCAGGCAGGTCAGAAATCGATGGGTAACGTCTGAAACATTCATTTATCAAACGTAAATATATAATTAATATTAATGTGTATACTGCACAATTGTTAAGTTTTACCTATAAGTTTTTGTTTTCATATTGGAAAAGGATAAAAAGGAGCCTAAAATGGGGGATTTGGACTTAGTTCCTATATTTTAAAGGAGAACTGTTCTAAACCTGTTTTCCTGAAACATTTATGTATTTGCCTGAAAAACCTGTGTTTCTTCCTGCAACATGGACCCATGTGCCTCCACCAACCTTCTTATCCTGAAAGCTCCCAATGCCACCTATTTAACTTAAGAAATTATTTATAACCATCTTATTATTAGTTAATTAACGCCTAAAGTGCTATTTCCTATTTCCTTCCCTCACATTTTCTTTACTCCCCTGAACCAATCCGTTACAAAATTGTATAGTTCAATATGTACTTTTTTGTAACAGAATGACGAAATTTGCATTCCTAAATCCTTCCGGCATATGAGTGACAGCATGCAGACCCTGAATGACCACAACCAATCCGATTATAAATATGGATGGTCAACTCCCATGGACATGGATCTGCTCCCTCATGGCCTTACCGAAGAAACTGTTCGTTGGATTAGTGCCAGGAAGGAAGAACCCGGATGGCTCCTGGAATGGCGCCTTAAAGCATATCAGCACTGGTTGACGATGAAGGAACCCACCTGGGCCAACGTCCATTACCCCAAAATCAATTACCAGGACATCATCTACTATCGCTGCCCCAAAGAAAAAACTGAATAGTCTTGATGAAGCAGATCCTGAACTGCTGAGCATGTTTGAAAGGCTTGGCGTTCCTTTGGAAGAAAGAAATATCCTCGCAGGGGTCGCCGTTGACGCCGTAATAGACAGTGTTTCAGTAACCACCACCTTCAAAAAACAACTCTCGGAATTAGGGATCATCTTCTGTTCCTTTAGTGATGCGGTCAAAGAACATCCGGAACTCGTCAGGAAATATCTTGGCAGCGTAGTTCCATACACCGATAATTTTTTTGCCACGCTCAACTCAGCCGTATTCAGCGATGGTTCGTTTTGTTATGTTCCTCCAGGGGTCAGGTGCCCTATGGAATTATCTACCTATTTCAGGATCAATGCCGCCAATACCGGGCAATTTGAACGAACACTTATTGTAGCCGATAAAGGATCTTATGTCAGTTATCTCGAAGGATGTACGGCTCCTGTGCGGGATGAGAATCAATTGCACGCTGCCGTAGTAGAAATTGTCTCCCTGGATGAAGCATTTGTCAAATATTCAACCGTGCAAAATTGGTATCCCGGCGACAAGGATGGAAAAGGCGGCATTTACAACTTCGTAACCAAACGTGGCCTGTGCGCCGGCTACAAATCAAAGATCTCCTGGACCCAGGTGGAAACGGGATCGGCCATCACCTGGAAGTATCCCAGCTGCATCTTAAAAGGCGATGATTCAGTGGGTGAATTCTATAGTGTGGCCGTCACTAACAACAGGCAGCAGGCAGATACCGGAACAAAAATGCTTCACCTGGGCAAAAACACGAGGAGCACAATCATCTCGAAAGGCATATCTGCCGGGTATAGCAATAATTCTTACCGGGGACTGGTCAAGATTGGCAAGCGGGCCGATAATGCGCAGAATTTTTCCCAGTGCGATTCCCTGTTGATGGGTGATAAATGCGGAGCCCATACTTTCCCTTATCTCGAAGTCGATAATCCTTCCGCGCGCGTTGAGCACGAGGCCACGACTTCAAAAATCGGCGAGGATCAATTGTTTTATTGCAAACAACGCGGCCTCAGTGAAGAAGATGCCATCAACATGATCGTAAATGGGTATTGCAAAGAAGTATTCAATGAGTTGCCGATGGAGTTTGCCGTCGAAGCACAAAAACTTTTAGCCATCAGCCTCGAAGGCAGCGTCGGATAAACTGTATCTCAGTAAAGAAAATGAAACCATTATTAAAAATATCAGACCTCTACGTCTCCATTGAAGGAAAATCTATTCTCCATGGTTTGAACCTGACCATTGGATACGGTGAAGTACATGCCATCATGGGCCCGAACGGTTCCGGCAAGAGTACCCTGGCCAATGTGCTGGCTGGTCGCGAAGAATACACGGTGGATAGCGGCACTATAGAATATGAAGGTCAAAACCTCTTTGATATGGAAGTGGAAGAACGGGCGCTGGCCGGCATCTTTCTCGCCTTCCAGTACCCGGTCGAAATTCCCGGCGTATCCAATTCCAATTTTCTCAAAAGTGTTATCAATGCACACAGGGTACATGACGGATTAGCTGAATTCAATGCCCTGGAAATGCTGAAATACATCCGGCAGAAAATGACGGCTATTGAGATGGACGAGAGCCTGCTGAAACGTTCCCTCAATGACGGCTTTAGCGGAGGAGAGAAAAAAAGAAATGAAATCCTCCAGATGAGTTTACTGGAACCTAAACTTTCCATCCTTGATGAAACGGATTCAGGCCTCGATATCGATGCTTTGCGCATAGTAGCAGACGGTGTCAACCAACTTCGTTCACCGGAACGGTCCTTCATCATAGTCACGCATTACCAGCGACTGCTCAATTATATCATCCCGGATTTTGTGCATGTACTGTCCAATGGCCGCATCGCCGCTACCGGGGACAGGACAATGGCACTCAAACTGGAAGAAGAAGGATATGATTGGATTAAAGAATCAAATATCCCGGTGTAAGGAATTGAATGCCATCATGAACGGTCAGGAGACAATCAAAAATCATTTAGCCCATCTCTTCCATGAGCTGGAAGCCAATCTTAACGGCTTAACCGGGAGCTCCTTGCATCAATTTCAAAAAAATGCCTTCACCATTCTCCGTGAAATTGATTTTCCAGGGCGAAAACACGAAGACTGGAAATATACACCGGTTCAAAAAATATTGACTCCCAATTATATCCTGGCAGGGAATATTACCGGCAATGTCGCAAAGCCAATTCCTGGCCTTGAAGCATATAGAATAGACATAGTCAATGGTCGAGTCGACATGACCACTTTGAGTGGAAATTTGTCTGCATCAGGAATAAAATTTTATTCCCTGGCAGAAGCTTTCCAACTTCCGGAATGGAAGGAGGCTTTCGAATCCCGGCTAACCCACTATGGTGCAGATAGTAACAGGGCATTTGATTTTTTGAATTTCTCCTTTACTGCCAATGGCCTGTTCCTGGATATACCGAAAGGCCTGAAACTGGACAAGCCTATCGAAATCAGGATTGTTCACCAGGATGATCACGTTTCATTTTCCCATCCTTTACTTTTCATTCGTTGCCAACAAGAAAGTGACATCACCCTTTTTGAACGGTATGAACATTCCGGCTCTTCTTTCTCAGCAGTACCGGAAGCCTTGATCAACTCGCTTTTATTATTCAGCATTAAACCAGGTGCACGGCTCACCCATATAAAATGGCAGAACCTTCCACAGCAACAAAACCTGGTTTATAAACTCATCGCCATACAGGAAAGGGATAGTTTCTTCCAAACTTTTGCCTTTGATATCGGCGGCCAGATCGTCCGTAATAATGTCGAAGTGGATATGGTGGAAAACAACACCTATACGTCCCTCCAGGCCGGCTATATGGCTACCGGCAAGCAATCGATAGACCATCAAACCCGCATTCATCACCTGGTACCTCATTGCGAAAGTCACGAACATTACAAAGGAATCATTGATGACCAGGCCAGTGGCGCATTCAATGGCAAAGTCTATGTACATAAGGATGCTCAGAAAACAAATGCCTACCAGCAAAATGATACCCTGGTATTATCTCCGAATGCCATCATGAACAGCAAACCCCAATTGGAAATATTTGCAGATGATGTCAAATGCAGTCATGGTGCGACCATTGGCCAATTGGATCAAAAGGCTCTGTTCTACCTAAAGTCCAGGGGCATTCAAAACTGACCAGGCTACCTATATGCTAAAAGCTGCTTTCCTGGCCACGATACTGAACCAGGTGCCTAATGAAGCCATACGACAATACATCATGAATAGCATGTCCATTGAGATATGAGTTTGCTGTCCACCGATCGGGTTATATTGCCATTTGACGTTGAACAGGTCAGAAAAGATTTTCCTATTCTCTCCAGGCAAGTCAATGGAGTTCCTTTAGTGTATTTCGACAATGCCGCTTCCTGCCAGAAACCGGACCAGGTGTTGGCGGCCATGAACCATTACTATCAGAACAGCCATGCTAATGTGCACCGCGGTGTTCATGCATTGAGCCAGGAAGCCACCGCATTATTTGAGCAATCCAGGAAAACCATCGCTTCCTTCATTGGCGCCGGTCATGATTCTGAGATCATTTTTACCAGGGGCACCACGGAATCCATCAACCTTATTGCCTATTCTTTTGGACTGTCGCAATTGCAGGAAGGTGACGAAATCATTTTATCCGGATTGGAACATCACAGCAATATCGTCCCCTGGCAAATCGTCTGCGGAATGAAAAAGGCCAATATCAAAGTGATTCCGGTATTATCGGATGGAACGATTGATATGGATTGGTTTCGAAAAAATATCAGCAGCAAAACGAAACTGGTTTCCGTAGCCCACGTCAGCAATACCCTGGGCACAATCAACCCGGTAAGAGATATTATTGCCATTGCTCATCAAGACCATATTCCGGTCATGCTGGACGGCGCACAGGCAGCCCCCCATCTGACCCTGGACGTACAGGAACTGGATGTTGATTTTTATGCCTTTTCCAGTCACAAAATGTTGGGACCAACTGGTATCGGTATTTTATATGGTAAATCATCCTGGTTAAATGTGCTTCCCCCCTGGCAAGGCGGAGGTGAAATGATTGAAGAAGTAAAATGGAGGGGTACTACGTATAATAAACTCCCTTTCAAATTTGAAGCCGGCACACCGGACATGGCCGGTGCGATCGGACTGGCTGCCGCCTGTGATTACATTAATGCCATGGACAGACAGGCCATCCATCGACATGAACAGGAATTATTAACCCGATGTACCGCCGGGATGGAAGCCATCCCCGGATTGAGAACCATAGGACAGGCACAGGATAAAACACCAGTGTATTCCTTCGTGGTGGAAGGTCTGCATCCGTATGATATCGGAACCATCCTTGATCAACAAGGCATAGCTGTACGAACCGGGCATCACTGTACACAACCTCTCATGGATCATTTTCATATGCCGGGAACTGTGCGCGCTTCGTTTGCTTTTTATAATACAACGGAGGAAATCGATCAACTCATCATCGCTACCCGAAAAGCAGTGAAGCTGTTATCATAATGGACGTTCAGGCAACTGATATCAATCAACAACAGGACATCATCATTGATGAGTTTAGTGAGTTCACCTCCTGGACCGACCGGTATGAATACCTGATCGATCTGGGAAAGAGCCTTCCCCCGCTGGACGAAAAATATAAAACATCGGCATACCTGGTCAAAGGATGTCAATCCCAGGTCTGGCTTCATGGCGAGGTCAGCAATGATAGATTATATCTCGAAGCGGATAGCGATGCCGTCATCACGAAAGGCATAATCGCATTGCTCATCCGGGTGTTCAATCGGTCAAAAGACAACGGATATCCAACAGGCAGATTTGTACTTTATCGACCGAGATTGGGCTGCAGTCGCACTTATCCCCTACCCGCTCCAACGGATTTCAAAGTATGATACAACACATCCGCTCCTATGCGCAACACGGCAGTGATCACCGAACCGATCAAGAAAGTTTCTCAATCAGGACAGATGATACAGGAAAGAATGATTGATCAGAATGAAGAAAGTATATGATCCCGAAATCCCGGTTGATATCTGGGAACTGGGACTGATATATAACCTTGGATATTGATGAGGATGGAAAAGTTAACGTCATGATGACCTTAACTTCCCCGGCTTGTCCGGTTGCGGGAAGTCTTCCCCTGGAAGTACAGGAAAGATTGTTGTCTCTTGATTTTGTAAAAGAGGTCGATTTAAAATTGGTTTGGGATCCGGCCTGGAGTAAAAGCGAATGAGTGATGAGGCCAGGATGGCATTAGATATGTTTTAAAATTATAGCACATGAAAATATCAGCACAAGATGAATATGGACTTCGGATCCTATTGCAAATCGCAAAAGTTCCGACGGAGGACGGACTTAATCTTTCGCAGATCAGTGAACTGGAAAGAATCTCCCAGGCCTATGCTGCCAAACTCACGAGGGCTTTGCGGATAGCCGGATTTATTAAAAGTATTCGTGGACATAAAGGAGGTTATGTGTTGGCCAAGCTTCCACAGGATATAAAAATCAATGACGTACTGAGAGCCATGGGAGGCGCTATTTATGATGATAAATTTTGCGGTCTGCACACCGGCACCCTGTCCTTTGTACTAATTCGGTGGATTGTTCGCTGCGCTCCTTATGGACCATCCTCCAGTTGAATGTAGATAGATTATTGGATCAAATCACCATACAGGATCTGATGAAATCCGAACACCAGGTCAGCAAAAATCTCATCACCCTTTCCGGGCAATGGACGTAAATCGATATTCGCTCTCTCTTTAATTTTCCAGGATACAGGTACCCGACAGGAACAATGAACTGTTAGTTTGATTCCGGATCAATCGTTCAACCCCCGGGAAAGAAGGATTTTTGGCTATGGTTACATTATACAACTTCAGGTGGCCCAAATTGTCAAATGCGGCCCCCTCAGGACCTGTCGAATCTCCTCCTATTAGGTTAAGGTCCCAAAATTCAACCGTTACACCACTCAATACATTGAATAACCCTGGCACAGCGGAAGAGATCGTCAGCCTTGGCGTTAAGGTCGATAGTATCACCAGGTTTTTGGTTAAATCAATTTGCTGCGACGTTAGTAAAATAGTTTGACCCGCCAAATCAGGGCTAAACGTTATCGTATCATCAGGACTGGCGCAATCAACAATATACCGTATTGTACCATATCCGCTATTCGCATTACTGGTAACGACCAATGGACAGGCGATTTTATCAATGAAATAATTATTTGCATCATTCTCTCCATTGGTCATGGTGACCGGAATGGTGTCATTGTTCATATTGGTATTGGGAACAGCGTCACCATCATTGGTAGGATCGAAATCCTTTACAGATATATATTCTGCCGGATTAATCTCCACCAGGACATAACTGCCTATGGCTATTGAGCTGAAAATAAAGGACCCGATGGGATCTGTCGTCTGAACAGCAACCGGTGTATTGTTATCAGCCACCCCATCCAGGTTGTTATCGGTAAATAACTGGAGGGTCACATTGTCCAGACCTTCACCTGCATCCGGCGACATATCTCCATCCGCATCTACAAACACACTACCGGTGATCGTACCCGCCTGTGCCATTTCAATGAAATTATTCATGGAATCAACTTCATTGGGCAGCAACGTTACCGGTATAAGATTATCGGTACCGGATATATTAACCGCGAGGTCACCATCATCAGAATTATCATAATCATCCACTGATATCCATCCGGAAGGCTGCGTTTCCACTATCACATAACTACCCGGCGTAAGGGAAGCCATTGTATACAGACCTGTCGCACTCGAAGTAACATTTCGGATAGCTACCCCATTATCGGCTATCCCATCGTGATTGGTGTCCGCAAAAAGTTTTACCGTAACATCAGTGACAGGAATGTTTAAATCAGATTTGATGTACCCCAAAATCTGAGCAGGGCAATTCGTAATAGTGAAACTAACCGTAGAACTGTCCGGACACGCTGCACCAGGATCATTAGGATGGATGACCAACTTAGCTGTTTTGGATCCGGGAATGGTGTAGTACACGGTGTGTGGGCCATAGCCGATGGCTGTGGAAGGAACTGCAGATGCACCAAAGTTCCAATTGTACGTAGCTCCGGGAACCGGAGGAGCAACAGGCTGAAAAATTTTGTCGGTGTAATAACAGGCCGTTGATGTGTTTACATTAATGGCTGCATTGGGTACCGGATTTACATTAATGTGCGTCACTTCACCTGCTACATCAGCACAACCGTTTTTACTTATCGTCAACATCACTGAAGCACCATTCAGCTGATTTTCCGGGGTACTGGTATAAGTTATAGTATATGCACCCGCTCCTATACCTGTTCCGGGAGTGGAGCCACTTCCAAAATCCCAGGTATACGTTGGAGCGCCATAAGGGAATCCAGTAACCATAATGGTTTCGCTCTGTCCCGAGCAAATAGTATCAAAAGGCAGGCCAGGCAACACATCAGGACAGATCAGATCAACAAAGTCATTGTCCATATCATTCTCTGACTGACTTAAGTCGACCGGAATCTGATTATCAGGTCCATCGGCGCTGTCGTCACCATCCGGATCCGGCGAACTATCGAAATCTGAAATATCAAAAAAATTGGCAGCCTGAATTTCCACCAGCACATAATGACAAGGTAATTGTTCTGTAAAACAAAAAGAACCATCTACTAAATCGGTCGTGGTGGATGTCACTAATGTATCCCCTCCATCCTGCATAAGGTTGTTGTTGAGGTCGGCATATAATTCAATTTGAATGCCGCCGACAGGCTGACCAATATCGTCATGGACCGACCCACAGATGCTACCCTGATCATGAATACTAATCCATTGCACACAGGAACTCTGATTACCACAGTTATCCACAGCATGCCAGGTACGTTGTATGAAATTAGCCGAAGGGCAATATCCGGAAGGGATTGAATCCTGGTAGGTAACCATAGCATCAGGGTCACATCCATCAACGGCATAAGCTAAACCGGTGTTGGCAGGATTGGTGCTGGCCGGATAAATTATAGTTATGTCGGGCGGGCATGTCAGGTCCGGTGGAGTGGTGTCCGTTAAGGTGATCTGTTGTTCGCACGAAGCCACTCCATCACAATCATCAGTCACCACGAATCTTCTGTAAATGGTTAAGGGGTATTTACACCCCGTTGAACAATACTGATCAAAATCAACAGTAAAGTTGGTATAGACTGGTGACTCAGTGATCGATCCGCCTCCTTCAAGTTCAATACTGGTGGTCAGGTCCGTTGCTTCATCTTCATCGAAAAGAATATTTCCACCACTCCCTAACTGCAAACAAACCTGATGTATAATCACCGGGACATATTGTTGAACCGGAAAAGCCCCTGAATTCCCCGAACTGTTCATGAGAATCATTCCTGAATTGGCGCAATCTTCTATATACCCACTGTTGTCCGCCATCACGCAGGAAGCATTGGATATTATAGGATCATTACCATTGTAACAATTCAGAAAAAAACCAGTGGTATAGGAACTCAGCAACCCGGATACGGCCGGTGTATATTGCAGTCCTATGCAGATCGTTCCCGTCTGGCAATCTGTCCCGGAGGAACAGGACCCGGTAACACCACCCGGCGGCAGATATACCCAGCGCATTTCACTTCCGTCTGCCGGAGAAGTTAAGGTATAGTCATAAAAATTGATGGTAGGGGTTGGATCGCATGGATCATTAACAACTGGATTTCCGGTGTTTGCAGGCATAGTGCTTTCGGCACATTCAAGCGTAATATCTGCAGGACAAGTAATAACCAGGATATCATCGGCTTCGTCCGGAATAGATGAAAAGGTCATCCAGCTTTCCTCATTCACGCCTTTATCATTTACATCAAGGGCATGGAGGCCAACTGTCGAGAGCAGATCAAAGCTTCTGTCGGATTGACCGTGGAGACGACAATGTTGATCAATCGGAGTAGCTGCAAATGGTGCCTCCCCCGGCAACATAACCAATACCATGCATAAGATCAAAATTTGGTATGGTGAAAAAAGATACTTGAACGAGCGCATCATAATTTAAGTATTACATGGCGATTATCACTTTTCAGTAATGGTTAACCATATGAAGAGGTAAGGTTTTTGTAAAAAAAATGTCTGGTTGTGAGTTATCCTTTTTAAGTCCATACATCGCAACATCACACTGCAAAATGTATCGCCAACTGACCCAAACGGCAATCATTCAGCATCATTTATTTTTAAAAAAATAACCATCCGGCAAATCCCCTCCAGGAAGGAAATTACCGTATTCAGGTCGATCCCAATGTATGAACAGACTAAACCCCTGTTCAGTCAATTCATTGTTAACTTGTTAAATATCAATTCTTTAGTGGGGGGGAAAGGGTTCTCATTCTCGAAGTAAATATTGAAATCTCTTTGATTTCAACCACCAGAGGAAATAACGCTCCGGTTGAATTATGCGATCAAAAATAAATAAAAATCAGGACTAATTGATTTTAAGGCAAAAGATAGACTTGCTTTCCAAACAGCCGTTGGTGACCATCGGTCGCTACAATGAAATATATACCCGGAAAATATAAAGGCATATTCAGCTTTTGATTGGATTCAACATTGCTTTCAAATAATTTTTTTCCGGCTATGTCAAATAATATAACATCCCATCTTACCCCCTCGTTACCAGTGATCACCAGTATCCGCTCCTTACTGTCAAAAAGGATTTTTTCAAGCAGCTTTGGCACAACCTGGGTTGCCGTAATTTCACATTCCTGAAGATCGGGACAGTAGGCCCTTTTTACCAATGAACAATCCAGTATAAAAGGATTTTCCTTACCATCCTGGTAGGTGGCAATACGTTCGGTGCGCAAGGTTTCGAAGTCATCGGCCGGATCTTCCTCATGCCAGATACACAGGTCATCCTTCATCGCATCAAAAAACAAAGGATCCGCTTCAATGGCGTCATCCCGGTAGATGGTCCAGAAATAAAACATGGCCCTTGCGATATCTCCTTTTACACTTTCTCTGGGCTCAAATTTCCCGGCTTTGAATTCACTGTATTCATCAATTAGTGTGGCAGGCTTAACCGAGGTTTCAATGCCTAGTCGATACCATTTTTGGGTGGTCGCATCATCAATTTCGCCGTAAGGGTAGTCACCACGATCACTATTGACAGCGGAACGGGATGGAAACAGGTGATGCATGTTACGATTACCCGGCTTCCCGGTATCCGCTCCTTTAGCCTGCGGCCAACCATGCTCAAGATTCATGGAATTGACTGCAGTCCCGTTTTCATATATCCATTGGGAAGGATCAACACCCGGAGGTAAATCATGAGCTAATCCTGTGTAAATACAATGTACCGAATCGTTCTGGATAAAAACCCGGGCGTAAAGGGTATCCTTGACTTGCGTTTCCGTCAACAACTGGGAAGGTGTGTAAGCATCCTGGATAGCATGGACTAAATCTTCACCTTCGAGCCCGGGAAACAACTGAGCTTCTAAATGAGGTGCGATGGCGACCACCATGAACAAAAAGTTCAGCCTACCCCATTTCACAAGGCTCCGGTTACTGCAGGATTTCGTCATTGCTTAACTTACTTTTTGCGCTGCAAGATAAGTTCAAATCTGCGCAATCAGGTCAGGCGACAGCGATGAAGCGAAAGGCCATCAGAGGGAGTACGTTGAAAGAAAATATCTCAGAGGGCGAGCTATCCTTTAAGTTTGAAATCAACAGTTATAGTGCCGCACTGTTCTTCAATTTCACTGGTCGTGAATTTAAATTGAAGAGCTGCCTTCCTTGCTATATCCTTGAGTTCGGTATCGGTAGTAGTGGAACCTTTCTGTGTATATTCTGCCTTAATCACCTTACCGCTTTTGTCAACGCATACGGTGATCACTACCCTTCCGGTTTTTTGACTGTGATCATTGATCTGAGGCTCATGGAGCAGACCCCGGTTTCCCAAACCTCCCCCCACTCTTCCGCTACCTTTGCTGATCCCTTCGAGAACGTTGGAATTTGGATCACCATTGGGATCTCCCTGGCTGCCGCTTGTACCGGTATTGCCTTTACCCGAATTACCCAATAAATCACCGTAGGATTTCTTGGTATTGTTATAGGCCGCTTGTTTTTGAGCTTCCTCCGCTGCTACGCGCTGAGCTTCCTCTTGTGCTTTTTGTTTTGAAGCCGCCTCCCTGGCTGCAATGCCGGAATCTTCATTGCTGGAAATACTTTTTTGCGCCGTTTCTTTAGCTGGTGTCCGGGCGGCCATCGGCTTTATTTCCGGTTGAGGTTTTTGCGGCGTGGGTTCGGCCGATATTTCTTTGGTTTCTCCTTTCGGTGTTTCGTTACCCTGCCCCTGATCTTGTAGCCCGAGGTTGACCAGCAGACCTTCTGCTTCAGGCGGAGGCTGACGGGTCACCAGAAAAGGGAGACATAACAAAGCCAGAATTAGAATATGCATGATCAGGCTCACCGCCCAACCCTTTCCTAAAGAAGTTTGTTCCTTTGATTCAATGGACGAACTTAAACTGATCATCTTCATAAGATCAACTGATATGAGTTATAACGTTGGCCCAAAGGGACCCAATACAATCAAAAGGCAAAAATAGGAGATTTTATTCATATTATAAATTTTTTTAATGTATAAATTATCACTCCTTGGTGGTGTCCCGGCAGATCCGTATCCTCATAAGTCGGCTCTTCTTTATCTTTCACCGATACTAAAAACTCAACTCACCGATGCGGAATATTAAGAAAGTAACCGTTTTGGGATCAGGCCTGATGGGCTCAGGTATCGCCTGTATGCTGGCGAATGCCGGTTACCAGGTTTTGATGCTTGATTTAGCTTCCGTAGAGCCCGGCAAAAGAAGAAACCAGGTGGCTGAGCAGGCCCTTGCAAAAGCCATACACCAAAAACCGGCCCCCCTTTATCATGCTTCCTTCGCTTCCCGCATTACAGTGGGTAATCTGGAAGATGATCTTCCTAAAATCAACGAAGCCGACTGGATCATAGAAGTTGTCGTGGAAAGACTGGAAATCAAAAAAACACTTTTTGAAAAAGTAGATCAGTATCGACGCCCGGGAACTATCGTCTCTTCGAATACTTCCGGTATACCCATCCATCTCATGGCAGAAGGAAGATCGGATGATTTTAGAAAAAATTTCCTTGGCACCCACTTTTTCAATCCTCCCAGGTATTTGCGATTATTGGAAATTATTCCTGCGCCGGAAACTGATCCCCAATTGATCAACTTCCTGATGGATTTCGGCGAGCGTCATCTTGGAAAACAAACCGTTCTGTGTAAAGACACCCCTGCGTTTATCGCTAACCGCATTGGTGTCTATAGCATGGCCAAAACTTTTCAACTGGCGGAAAAACTTGCACTGCCTATTAGTGTGGTTGACAAACTCACCGGACCCGCTTTGGGACGGCCAAACACCGGAACATTTCGACTTGCTGATTTAGTGGGCCATGATACCGGCGTCAAAGTGATGCAGGGCATCCAGCAAAATTGTCCCGACGATGAGCAGGCAGCCGCTTTTAATGTGCCGGCGTACATGCAGTTTCTGCTCGATCACCAATTCCTGGGAAATAAAAGCGGTCAGGGTTTTTATAAAAAAGGAGAAGGGAAAAATGCAAAAGGGCAAACCGTTTTTTTATCTCTCAACCTGAATACCCTGGAATACGGCCCTGATCCAAAAATCGATCTCCCTTCACTCGCGTTGAGCAGGCAAATAGATGATCCTGAAAAAAGAATTAAAGCCTTGTATCAATCGCAGGATACAGGAGGACTATTAATTCGCCATCACCTCGTCGGCCTTTTCTCTTATGTAAGTCATCGCATACCAGAGATTGCGGATCAACTCACCAGTGTCGATGAGGCCATGCGGGCTGGCTTTGCCTGGTCCTACGGTCCCTTTGAATATTGGGATATAGTCGGCGTCCGGCAAGGAATCATGGATGCAGAAGCCGAAGGATATACTGTAGCTTTCTGGGTACATGAAATGCTGGAGAAAGGATTTGAAACCTTTTATGTCGTCAAAGACGGAAAGTCACTGGCCTATGATCCTGCATCAAAGACCTATCAGCCTGTCCCCGGCAGCGAATCCAAAATCAACTTAAACAGGCTTCGGAGTCATGCTCCGGTATATAAAAATGATGAAGCCATTTTACATGATATTGGTGACGGGGTATTGTGTTTTGAATTCAGGAGCAAAGCTAATGTGATCGGCGAAGGCATCCTGCGCGGCATTAATGAATCCATACGCATTGCAGAAGAAGACGGATGGAAAGGTCTCGTCATTGGAAATCAATCGACCAATTTTTCCGTCGGAGCCAATCTCATGCTGATCGGCATGATGGCTTTCCAGGAAGAATGGGATGAACTGGATGCTGCTGTTGACCTGTTTCAGCAAACTTCCATGCGATGTCGTTACTCCTCCGTTCCTGTAGTGGCAGCCACACAGGGATATGTATTCGGAGGCGGTTGCGAATTTTCCATGCACTGTGATGCTGTAGCTGCAGCGGCGGAATCATATATCGGACTGGTGGAAGCCGGAGTGGGACTTATACCGGGAGGTGGCGGAACCAAGGAATTTGCAGTCCGCTTCTCCGATTCAATAAAAACCGGAGATGTATTGATCCCGCAATTGATCGAACGCTGCAAAAATATAGCCACCGCTGCCGTCGGCACTTCTGCTTATGAAGCCTTTGATTTAGGATACCTGATTAAAGATCGTGATGAGGTGGTGATCAATGTGGCGCTGAATATTATGGCTGCAAAAAACAAAGTGCTGGAATTGAGTGATGATTACGCTATGCCGATTCCCAGGAAAGATATCACGGTATTGGGCCGCCAGGGACTGGCCTCCCTTTATGCATTCGCTAATGAATTCAGGTTGGGCGCTTATGGAAGCGATCATGATATCAAAATCGTGCATAAGCTGGCCTGGGTACTATGCGGTGGTGATTTGACAGGAACTCAGCAGGTCACAGAGCAATACCTGCTGGACCTGGAACGGGAAGCCTTTCTCTCCCTTTGCGGTGAACAAAAAACAATGGAACGCATTCAGTATATGCTGGAAAATAATAAACCTCTTAGAAACTAAAAGCTAAAAACCAAAAGCTAAAAAGATGACAATTGATAATAAAGATTGGAGAGTGAAGACATCAAGCATTTAATTTTTAGTTTATAACTTTTAACTTATTTATCATGCCTTACATCGTAAAAGCTTATCGTTCTGCCGTAGGAAAAGCCGGCCGAGGTGGATTCAGTCAATACAGGTCTGATGATTTGGCCGTGGATATTATAAAATATCTCATGAGCCAGGTTCCCGAACTGGATCCTAAACGCGTTGACGATGTCATCGTGGGTTGCGCTAATCCGGAAGGTGAACAGGGACTTCAAATGGGTAGACAAATTTCCCTGAGGGCTCTCGGCCAGGAAGCACCGGGCATGATTGTCAATCGATATTGCGCCTCCGGTCTCGAATCCATTTCCATTGCCGTGGCAAAAATTAAAGCAGGTATGGGTCATTGTTACATAGCCGGCGGAACGGAATCGATGAGCATGATACCCATGACCGGATATAAGTTTGCCCCGAGCTATAAAGTAGCTTCGACGACGCCAAATTATCTGGCCAGTATGGGAGCCACCGCTGAAGCGGTTGCAGAAAGATATTCCATATCCCGTGAGGATGCAGATGCATTTGCCTTACGATCGCATACCCGGGCTGCCGCTGCCATTGACCATGGATTGTTTAAAGATGAAATTGTTCCGGTTAGTGTTGATCATGTTGATTTTAAAGAAGGTAAAAAAGTAAGCTCGACAGCTGTTGTGGATACAGATGAAGGCGTGCGACGCGATACCTCCCTGGAAGCGCTGGGTAAATTGAAACCGGCTTTCAAACAAGGAGGAATGGTAACGGCAGGCAACTCGTCTCAGACTTCTGATGGTGCTGCCTTTGTTCTGGTGATGAGTGAAACCCTGGTCAAGGAATTAAACCTGACTCCGGTCGCGCAACTTATTTCCTGCAGTGTAGCCGGTGTTGATCCATTGTACATGGGTATCGGACCTTGTGCAGCTATTCCAAAAGCGCTGAAACAAGCCGGTATCCATCTTAAAGACATTGGATTGATCGAATTGAATGAAGCATTTGCAACACAATCACTGGCTGTAATTAGACAAGCCGGACTGGATCCTGAAATCGTGAATGTCAATGGTGGAGCTATAGCCCTTGGCCATCCATTAGGTTGCACAGGAGCAAAACTTTCCACACAACTTTTCAATGAAATGAAACGTCGTCATGTGCAATATGGAATGGTGACAGCCTGCGTGGGCGGAGGTCAAGGAATTGCAGGGATCTTTGAAGTATTCTAAATTGGAAAATTATTATGGAATCAACGAAAACCAACTTCTACGAATCACTGGAAAAAATATTTAAGGCCGCTACTCCTATTGGCGCAATTGTGGCTTTTGGAATCGGAATATATCATTACCGGGATTCACAAGCCGAGGATTTTAAAAGAGTGTATTGGGAAAAACGATATGATGTTTATAAAGAAATTTGTTTGATCAGCTCTGAAGCCGCTAATGTTACCTCTGCATCAGAGTTGGATTCAGCGAGAAAAGAATTTTGGACAGCCTTTACCGGAAAATCGATGTTAGTCGAGGATCTTCATGTCTACGATGCATTAACCTCTTTTGGATCAAGCCTGAATAGCGCTTCATATCCGGACTCACTTCGCCTACTCGTCACTAAGGCACATGCCATCAGCCGCGCATGCCGGACATCCCTTAAAGAAACTTGGGAGCCAGTGCCAGTGGGCGAGATTAAAGCGTTAGAAAATTAGGCCCGGCAGAAATTAATCTTCCAATATCCTTTCTAAATCAGCAGGTGAATATTTCACCGACTTCAAAACTTTTTTATCGGCCTTTCTATACACCAGGAAGCCCTGGTGACTTTCTTCGATGAAACCTTGCGTGCCATCACGTTGCTGATAATACTCAATAGTTTCTTCAGCCGTTTGCAGGTCATCACACACCTTACTCATATTGGATCGCTGCACTTCTTCAAACAAGGCTTTGAATTTCGGGGCCAGGCCAAATTCCAGAATGGCTCCGGAAAGTACATACTGGATATCACTCAGCGCATCGGCCACTGCAGTAATATCGTTGGCTTCAATAGCTTCTTTCAATTCATCCAGTTCTTCCTGCAACAAGTTTACCCGGAGTGCGCATCGATCTGCATCCGGTATCTGCGGCGTATCCAGGACCGGCATATGAAAAGTGCGATGAAATTCCGCAACGTCATTGAGGGGATGTGGCTCCGGAAATCTTTTATCATTCATGGTCAATTATTTAGTGGAGGTAAATATATCAGGATTATCAGCTGAACAAAATAAAAAAGCCTCCGTTATCGGAAGAACGGAGGCTAAGACAACGATTTTTTTATTATCGCTTTCCTAGTTTTTCCAGTTTTTGTTTATACTCTTCGACTTTGTCATATTTTTCCTGGCGCGCATAGATTTCTTTCAGGGCAATCAGGGTGTTGACATCATCCGGTTGCAATTGTTCGGCCTGGAGAAAAAACGGCATGGCTTTGGCAAAAGCATCATCCATTTGGGCTTTTTTATCTTCATATTTTTTATTTCCTGCAGGCGTGTAATCACTGGTCAATGCATTTAATTCAACTGAATATGCTGCTGCCTTGTTGTACCACAAAGCACCTATGCTATACACCGCATCGAAACTCTTAGCATCCTTGGTGATGGCTTGCTGATAATAGGACATGGCCTTGGTAAAATATTCATCAGCCCCTGTAGGGTTTTTTGCTATACTGTCCTGGAAGAGTTTGTCATAGACCTGGCCCAGGGTCACGTAAACCGAGACATTATCAGGCTCCAGCTCCAGGGCTTTCTCCAGCTTGGATATGAGGCTGGTGAGTTCGCCTTTAGCGAGATAATGATTGATCTCGGCATAGAGCAATCCGGTATCATCAGGAAATTTGGTGCGGGCTTCTGCAAGCAATCGCTCAGCTTCCGCAGGATCTTCCTCTTTGGTGAGTTCGATCAGGGAGGAATAGACGCCGGGATCTTCTACCAGGTTTTCTTTAATTAATTGCTTGAAAACGGCTTTAGCTTCTTCCTTCATTCCTGCTTCCTGTGCACAAAGGCCGGCATAGTAAAGGGCTTTATTGTGTTCCGCAGGATCAAAAGTAGTAGCCTCATTATTTTTCTTCAACAAATCATATCCGTCGTAGGTGGCTTTGAAGGCCCTATAAGCATCGGCATATTTACCACTTTGATACAAGGCTGAACCCATGTAATATATATTCTGCAATCCATCCGATAACGCTTTCATTGCGTCTTTGGTCTGATAGGTTTTGTCCGCTAATTGGGCGGCCATCATAAAACCCTTATAGGCCTTTGCGGGAGCCGAAGGTTCTTCAATAGGCGCATTGGGATTGGTTACATTACTTATAACATCCTTATTGGTAGCCGCTAAAAAAACCTCGCCATAGGTCTGCCAGGCAATGGGATCAGTTTTGACCACCGCATCCTCTATGGAACTATTGGCCAGGTCGATAGCCTCCTGCAGTTTTGAGGCCATGTTCACCTGGTCAAGATTATAAGATCCCAGCGAGCGGGCCGCCTTCTTCATGTCCTTGACTGGATCCTGGGCCTGAAGAGCTACACCAAGGGAAATGGACAATAAGACAAAAAGTATTTTTTTCATATTTCGCTATGAATTACAAGTGAATTTTTCAAATTATTAAACTACCCTATCGACGTTTAAAATGGCCGCATAACGTTTACGTTATGTTAAAGTAGGATTAAAAATAATCTAAAACCGGATTTTCAATGCTATGGACCCCTTCCTGAAATCAAAACCTCATGACCTGTGTAGGCAGAGTATCTTCATTCACTCTGTTCTGTTCGCCATGCTTATCATTCCTCTTCGCTGCCTTCCACTGCAGAAGCCTGACCTCCTTCTTCATGCCTGATCACCGCGACATCGGCTATTACATCTTCGTCCACCAGGTTGATCAGTTTAACGCCCTGCGTCTTTCGACCCATCACCCGGATATCATCCACGGGCATACGAATGGTCACGCCGGATTGATTTACAATCATGAGGTCATCTTCTTCACTGACCGCCTTGATCGCAATCAGTTCGCCGGTCTTGTCCGTAATTTTTAATGTACCTACTCCCTTGGCTCCCCGCTTGGTTTTCCGGTACTCTTCAATCTCGGAACGTTTGCCATATCCATTTTGAGAAATCACCAGGATAGTGGCACTCGGCTCATTTTCCTTAACGATAATCATGCCGACCACTTCATCATCACCACCCTGCAAGGTCATACCCCGGACACCAGCCGCCGGACGTCCCATCGATCGCACATCATCTTCGTGAAATCTCACCGCATATCCCCTGCGGTTGGCCAGGACTACTTCACTGTTACCATCGGTCAGCTTAGCATCGATCAGGGTATCTCCTTCATTGATGGTCAGCGCACGGATCTTACTGATTTTCGACTTGGCATATTCTTCCACCAGGGTTTTTTTAACGGTCCCCTGTTTAGTGCAGAAAAGTATATAATGACTGTTGTTAAAGTCCTTGTCTTCGATGTCCTTGATGATGATGTAGGCCTTGATCTTGTCTTCTTTCGGCAATTCGATCAGGTTCTGAATGACGCGGCCCTGAGAAGTTTTAGCGGCTTCGGGAATTTCATAGACCCTGATTTTATAAAAAATCCCCTGTTCACTCAGCAAGAACAAATGATTGTGCGCACTGGCAATGAACATGTGCTCAACAAAATCCTCATCTCTTGTTTTGGTGCCTTGCGAACCTTTGCCACCACGGCCCTGGATCCTGAATTCTGCAACATTGGTCCGCTTGACATAGCCTAAATGGGAAATGGTGACTACCATCTCCTCATCCGGGATCATGTCCTCCATACTGATCTCGCCATCGGCGAAAGTGATTTGGGTTCTCCGTTCATCCCCATATCGCTCTTTGATCGTCTGCAATTCACTCTTGATGATTTCTTTTCTCCTTTCTTCGCGGGCCAGGATATCCTTCAGGTCGACAATCGTTTTGATCACTTCATCATACTCCTCTTTAATCTTCATCCGCTCTAATCCCACCAGACGCTGTAATCTCATTTCGAGGATGGCTTTCGCCTGGATGTCTGATAATCCGAAAGTGGCAACCAAACCGGCATGTGCATCATCCACTGTCTTGGATTCCCTGATCAACCTGATGACTTCGTCCAGGTGATCCAGAGCTATCAGCAACCCCTCGAGCACGTGCGCCCTTTCTTCGGCTTTCTTGAGTTCATATTGAGCCCTGCGCGTGATGACCTCAAGACGGAAATGAATGAATTCATCGATGAGTTGACGAAGATTTAAAGTTCTGGGTCTTCCATTGACCAGGGCGATGTTATTAACGCCATAAGAGGTTTGCAGCGGAGTGTATTTGTACAATTGACTCAGGACCACATTGGCTATAGCGTCACGCTTGAGCTCCACCACAATGCGGATACCCTCTCTGCTGGATTCATCCTGCACGTGGGATATGCCCTTGACTCTCTCCTCACTTTTAAGCTCATCAATCGACTTGACCAGATTGGCTTTATTGACCTGGTAGGGAATTTCTTTAATGATGATGACGTCATTTCCATTCGGGCCTTCCTGAATTTCAGCGACACCACGAAGCACCACCCGCCCACGTCCGGTTTCAAACGCTTCACGGATACCCTCCATCCCATAGATGATACCCCCTGTTGGAAAATCAGGAGCCTTGATGATCAACATCAATTCATCCAGGGTAATGTCAGGATGATCAAGGATGGCATTTATCCCATCAACCACTTCGGATAAATTGTGCGGAAGCATGTTGGTGGCCATACCCACTGCAATTCCACTGGATCCATTGATCAACAGGTTCGGAATCTTGGCAGGGAGTACCGTTGGCTCCTCTAAGGAGTCATCAAAGTTGGGTCGAAAATCAACTGTATCTTTTTCTATGTCATCCAACAGCTCATCACTGATGCGCTGAAGTTTGGCTTCCGTATATCGCATGGCAGCCGGACCATCTCCATCCATACTGCCAAAGTTTCCCTGGGGGTTGACCAACGGATACCGAAGTGACCACTCCTGCGCCATACGGACCATGGAATCATAAACAGCAGTGTCTCCATGAGGGTGGTATTTACCCAAAACCTCTCCGACAATCCTGGCTGATTTCTTAAAGGTCTTGTTGTAACCAAGACCCAATTCATGCATTCCATACAGGACTCTTCGATGCACCGGCTTGAGTCCGTCCCGGACATCGGGAAGGGCTCTTGAGATGATCACCGACATCGAATAATCGATGTAGGCGGTTTTCAACTCATCTTCGATATTTATGGGTATAATTCTAAGATTATCAGACATATACAAGTATAAAATTGTTACTACAAATGGATGCCAAAGGTACAAATTAAAGCCCGCTTTTTGAAGGATTCCTTCAAGTTCTTTACCGTGTTTTTTTAATAAAAAAAGCCTGAAAAATCAATTATCAAATAACATAAATATTTAATACTCATGTCATTGATTTACATATATTTGTAACTTCATCGTCCAAATCCAATGCCCCCAGTATCGCTTCGGTCTCCACATCATCTCCCGGAAAGCCTATTTTTGCGGGCCTTGACTGAAATAAAGCCATATCAATCTCCCGGAAAGAACAAGAAGGATGAAGTCGAACAGATGTTTGATAACATCTCAGGCAGCTATGATATGCTCAACCGGGTACTTTCCCTGGGTATTGACAGGAACTGGCGAAAGAAGGCCATATCCATGTTGAAGCCATACCATCCGCGAGATGTCCTTGATGTGGCGACGGGCACGGGAGAACTGGCATTTCAAATAAATCAACTGGATGGCGTCGAAACGGTTACGGGTATTGATCTTTCAGCAGGGATGCTGGAAGTAGCCGGAAAACGATTACAATCCCAAAAAACGTCCCCCGGCGCCAGGATAATTTTCCTGAAAGGGGATGCCGAAGCCCTGCCTTTCGAGTCCGGTCGATTTGATGCTGCAACGGTAGCTTTTGGCGTACGAAATTTTGGCCATCTCCACGCCGGGCTTTCAGAAATCTTCAGGGTTCTTCGACCGGGATCACCTTTCATTGTATTGGAATTCACAAAACCAAGAATTTTTCCATTCAAACAACTCTTCCACATATATTTCAGACATCTCCTTCCGTTAATAGGATCATGGACTTCAGGCGATCGCCGGGCTTACAGATACCTGTTTGAATCCGTTCAGGCCTTTCCGGATTATGAATCCTTCAACCATGAATTGATCAAAGCCGGTTTTTCGGAGCCTTCATACAAACCTTTATCACTCGGCATATGCGCCATCTATATAGCTTTCAAACGTTAATTCTGCTTTGTATCATTATGGTTCCTTTGGCGGGATTTGCCCAGGCCAGCAAGGGGAACTTCAACTACAAAGCCTTTAATGACAAGCCGTATTATTTCGGCCTGACCTTTGGCTATAATAATTCGAATTTTCAGGTAGCACACTCCAACCGGTTCATCCTCAATGACAGCTTCAACATCACGACGGGCTTAAGTGGTCCCGGCCTGAATGTCTCCATGGTGACCAATCTGAAACTCGGCGAGTATTTTGATTTCAGGTTCCTTCCGGGATTTTCTTTTGTGGGCAGGAAGTTTTATTATCTCTCGGCTACCGATGAGATTGAACAAATCAAAGACATTCAAAGTGTGTTGATACAGGCTCCCTTCCAGGTCCGTTTCAAATCTGATCCTTTTCACGACATGCGGGTATATGTCCTGGGAGGAGTAAAGTACACGTATGATGTAGCCTCTAACGCCCAGATTCGCCAGGATCAGGCCAAACGCATCATTCGTATTTCCCCGCACGATTTTTCTCTGGAAGTGGGAGGCGGATGTCAATTCTTTTTTCCCTTTTTCATTTTTTCCCCGGAATTGAAGTATTCACAGGGCATTGGAAATATCCTGATCTATAATCCCAAACTCGCCCAATCATCCGTACTCGAAAAAGTCTATTCCAGGACGTTCACCATTAGCCTGCATTTTGAAGGCTGATTTGCTGTCGCAGCTCCTCAAAAAAAGTGAGAAACAATTCATCCATCAGGTCTTCATATTTATCATAAGGTTTCATGGCTTCGGGTATCCGGTTCTCAAATGAAGCCCGGCGGCTTAACATCTTCAGCGTCTGTTCCATTCGTTCTTTATTCTTGCAGGATTCCAGCCATCGATGACTGATCATCCGGTTGATCCTTGGATGGAGAGACTCGGGCAGGAGGAATAAATGATTGGCCACCTGGTCATATTTTTCCTGACAAAAATCTTCGAGGCTCCTCCGCTGAAACTGATGCCAGAATTTGGATAACATGTAATCCATCAATACATCGGTGACTACCGGCGTGTATTTACCCTGGAAAGGCCGAATAAGATGAATGATACGGCTGACAGCGGCATGCTGATCGGTATAGGTATCAATGAACCTGTGTCGTTTGATGCCCTCGAGGAGATGCGGATGAAGGGTGGGATAATCTTTGGGCCGAAGCAAATCACCCCAGATATTCCCCATCATTTCATAAGGATCATCAGTGGATAAGAATGCGTGGGCTAAGTAATTCATAACTTACAGGATGTGGCCAAACGGATAATACTATCTTTGCGCGCTTAAAAAAAAATTAGCATGGGTTTGAAATGCGGAATAGTCGGATTACCTAACGTGGGGAAATCTACTTTGTTTAATGCCTTGACCAGCGCGGGTGCGCTGGCGGCGAATTATCCATTTGCTACCAAAGAACCCAATATCGGGGTCATCACTGTACCAGATGAACGTCTCAATGAATTAGCCAACCTGGTGCATCCGCTTAAAATAATTCCGACGACGGTGGATATCGTCGATATCGCAGGACTGATCAAAGGTGCATCTCAGGGGGAAGGCCTGGGCAATCAATTCCTGGCCAACATTCGTGAAGTAGATGCCATTCTTCACGTGGTGCGATGTTTTGATGATGACAACGTGGTGCATGTTGACGGTAATATCAACCCGGTTCGCGATAAGGAAATTATCGACATCGAACTTGGATTAAAAGATTTGGAAACCCTGGAAAAACGAATTGACCGGGCCGGGAAATCTGCCAAAAGTGGAAAGAAAGAAGAGGTGGAAGTAGTCAATTGGCTCAACCAGTTAAAAGCTCATCTTTTAGAAGGCAAACCCGCCCGAAGTTTTGAAGTGCCCGACATCCACACCGATCTCATGCGTGAAATGATGTTGCTCACGGCTAAACCTGTTCTTTATGTATGCAATGTCGATGAAGCTTCATCCGTAAATGGCAATGCGTATTCAACCGGTCTTCAGGAAGCCATTGCCCACGAAGGTGCTGGTTTGATTTGCATCAGTGCCGCTATTGAAGCTGATATAGCCGCCTTGGATACTTTGGAAGAGCGGATGGAATTCGTGAAAGATTTGGGGTTGGACGAACCTGGTGTAAACAGAGTCATTCGCGCCGCTTATGATTTGCTCCACCTGATCACTTATTTCACTGCCGGTGAAAAAGAAGTTCGCGCCTGGACAGTTCAGCAAGGCAGCAAAGCTCCACAGGCCGCCGGTGTCATCCACACTGATTTCGAAAAAGGATTTATCCGTGCCGAAGTCATCAAATACAACGATTACTTAAAATATAAAACTGAAGCTGCAGTCAAAGAAGCAGGCAAGATGGCGGTGGAAGGAAAAGAATATGTCGTTCAGGACGGGGATATTATGCATTTCAGATTCAATGTGTAAGGAAATCTTTCCTTAGTCTTCGTCCTTCGTCTTTGGTCAATCATCTTTAATGTGTGGTCAATCGTCCGTGATCTTTTTACCTGTACATCACCTCCTTCACTGCCTTAATCACTTTAGCCGGATTAGGTAACCATTCCTCCACTAAGGTTGGAGCATAAGGCAAAGAAGTGTCCGCACTATTCACCCTGACAACAGGTGCATCGAGATAATCAAATGCATATTTCTGTACTTCATAGGCAATCTCGGCCGAGATACCGGCAAATGGCCAGGATTCATCAACGACTACAATTCGATTGGTTTTTCTTACCGACTTGACTATCGTTTCATGATCCAAAGGACGAATGGTACGCAGATCAATGACTTCCGCGGAGATCCCTTCTTTTGCTAATTCATCAGCTGCCTTTTTAGCTACCTCCATCATTTTGTTAAAGGAAACGATCGTGACATCACTTCCTTCCCTGCGCACAGCAGCTTTGCCTATTGGAACGAGATATTCTCCTTCGGGAACCTCCCCTTTATGGCCGTAATAACTTTCACTTTCCATGAAGCACACTGGATCATCATCACGAATGGCTGATTTCATCAATCCTTTAGTATCCGCAGGATCAATGCAGCTGATCACTTTCAGCCCTGGACAATTGGCCAGCCAGGATTCAAAGGTTTGACTGTGTTGCTGGGCCAGCTGTCCGGCAGAACCACTTGGACCCCGGAAAACAATTGGACAGGAAAAATTACCGGCAGATTGGGAAAGTGTCTTGGCGGCATTATTCACAATCTGGTCAAAAGCAAGAACCGCAAAGTTCCAGGTCATAAATTCAATGATCGGGCGCAACCCATTCATGGCTGCTCCGACCCCTATGCCTGCGAAACCTAATTCCGCAATAGGGGTATCAATCACCCGTCTTGGTCCAAACTCATCGAGCATGCCTTTGCTTACTTTATAGGCCCCGTTATATTCAGCTACTTCCTCGCCCATCAGGAATACCGAATCGTCAAGTCGCATTTCTTCACTCATTGCTTCCCTGATCGCGTCCCGCAGGGCTAATTCTCGTGCCATGTATTGTTTTTAACTTTGAGAGGGCGAAATTACTAAACTTCGTCTGCCCGGAGTCGGCCTGGAGCAGTGTCGTGATGAAGATCTATCTATTACCTTTGAGCTATCTTGAAATCCTTCTCCTTTTCTTACAGTCCCTATTACTGGCTCACCGTCACCAGCCTGGCGGTATTACTCTTTTTTGCCGGTCTTTTTATCTCTACTTTCTGGTTCTCAGATCGTTGGGAAGAATTGTTTAAAGAAAATATTGAATTCCTGGTGGAATGCAATCCCAATCAAAGTGAGGTCGACTTGCAGACCATTCAGACAAATATTAAAAAACTGGATGGTATAAAAGAGGTCAGGCTGATCACTGCAGCCGATGCCATGAAAATCATGAAGGATGAATTGGGTGAAATTGCTCTTCCCGATTCCATGGAAAATCCTTTCCGTGCCTCTTTTCGCTTTAAGCTTGCCGTTGACAAAGTAGACACCATTTATGTGAAGGCATTGGACAAACAACTGATGCAGATCAAAGGAGTCAGCGAATTTTATTATCCCCAGGACCTGTATGGTTCGCTGCGCGCGAAATTAAAAAGTATCTCCCTTACCATCGCAGCTATTGGAAGCATCCTCATTCTGCTGATCCTGGTCATGATCCATCATCAGATCCGGATGTATATCATGCAGCATCGTTATCACATTCGCACCATGTCATTGGTTGGAGCTACGCGCAATTACATCCGAAAACCATTTATCATGGAAGTACTCAAGATGAGCAGCTTTTCGATTTTGGTGGCTGGGATTGGCTATCTGTTGGTCCTGCTTTGGATCAGCCGACTGGTAGGCCACTCCTTATTTGCTTCCAATCTGGATATGGTCTTGTTGGGACTCACCTTTATTATTGCCCTGGGTATCCTGATGTCCTTCTCCGCAGCATGGGCAGCTATACAACGCTATCTTGATTCCACCGATGCCCGTGATTTTATTTAACTCACCACGTTTCCATTCCAATCTTTCAGCAGGCAGACAACCTTATTCCTTTACCTTTTCGGGGGAATCTGTATTTTTCAGCAACTCATCCATAACTGATTTCAAATCTTCACCTGCTATCTTCTTGACCAGAATCTTTTTGTCTTTATCCAGAATAAAAATCTGAGGGGTCGTCTTGACATCATAAATGGATTTGTACCGGCTACGCAGGTATTGGTCAGCTGTATTGACAAACACATCCATGCCTCTCTCTTTGACAGCATCCCAACACTCCGAGATATTGTCCCCTGTCTTGGTGCATATGGACAGGACTTTGACGCCCTTGTCCTTGTATTCATTATAAAAATCAATGACAAATGGAATCGCTTTTTTACAATGTCCGCATTCCGGATCCCAGAAGAATAAGACGGTGTAAGGTGAATCTATGCCATGAATGGTCACCTGTTCGCCTGCTTCTGTCCATAAGGTAAGATCGGGAGCAATTTTGCCGATCAGCGTGGGCCGGATATTGTCCGCCTGGGTTTTTAGTTTTTTCAGTTGATCTTCATCTGCCCAGGTGGCTTTCCCGGTCGAATAATATTGATCGACCAAATGCACATAGACCGCATCCATTCCCATTCGCTTCGACTTGGCGGCATCATTCAGAAAATAAACCAGGTAATACTGAAAGGCCTCAGCATTGTTCTTCATTTTATCCAACAAATAATCATCCGCTATCATCTGGCTGTCCGGCATCGGATAAGTCAGTTTTTGCGTATAGAATTCTATTTTATTATGGATCAGGCCAGACCGTATCGCCCGGGGATCTCCCAGATCAAAATTGTCGAAATAATGAGCCCGGTAATATTCATATTGTTTTTCCTTCCGCTCATCTTCAGACAGCTCGGGATATTTGGGAATATCAATATCCTGGTTGGCCTTGATCAACATTGCCGTCATGGTTGCCGGATGCCTGGCGATAATATTGTCCTGGATAGTTTTTACTTCATCGTCGATTTTACTGAGTTCTGTTTCATAGGTCGCCTTGTGCAGGGAATCTTCTTTGATTTGCTTTCTCAATTCATCGGCTCTTGGTCGCTTGGCCTCCAATTGGCGGAGATAATCATAATAGATATCATTTTCTTCACTGCCCTTAAACTTCGCTGAATTGACAATGTCATCGAGATCGACCGTGACAGAAAATTGCTGTCCGCTTTCCGGAATAAGAACATGAATAAATTTATTATCGGGAGGAATCACAATCAGGTAAACCCCCGGCTCCAGTGGCTCTGCACCCTGGAAAACATATTTACCCTTATTGATGAATGTGGTGTCTTTGAGATATTGAGCTTTGCCAAAATAATACCCGAGCATTAATGTATCGCCCGTATAATGTTGCAATTCCACCTCAATCCGGTAACCTCCGCTCCCGGCTAATGCAAAAGAGGCCGTGGCCAATAAAAAAAATATCAGGGTTGTTATTTTCCTCATGGTGTCATACTGGACTTGGATTCAAAATGAATATTTCTCCTCAGTCTTCCAAAGGTATGGACTGCCCAACAACCGTACCAAATGGCAAGGCCCGTCATATCACAATAGAACGTTAAAAGGAGACCTTGTAGAGCGGAAATACCGGGATAGCTCCCCCATCAACAGGATTATTCGCCTATGAGTTTTTTCTTCATTGCAGTATATTCTTCCTCCGTAATCAGGCCCTCCTTCCGGAGTTCAGCTAATTCCTTAAGCTTATCTACCAGTTTACCTGAAGTCTTGTTTTCAAAGGCTTGCTCTGCTGCTTTAAGTTTGGCCTCCTGGTCCTTTTTTATCTGTTCAGCGACCTGTTTGCCTTTTTCAAATTTCTCATTATACATCTTCTTCAAACGACTGGCGTCAAAGTCCAGGAAAGTACCACCCGTTTCAAAATGTTTCTTGAATACTTCTCCCAAGGCATAAGAGGAGGCACCGGATAATACGGCCATCGTCACACCACCAATCACAGATCCAACTCCGGGAATAAATTTGATCATGGCTTTTGCTCCCATTCTGGCTATTCCCGAACCGGTTAAACTGGAGATAATGGCTTTGCCCTGGGACTCTTTGAAATCCTGATCATAGAGTTTGCACAACTGTCTGATCATATCCAACTGGATCCCGCTCACCGCAAAGAAATCGACGATTGGGACAGGGATGAGCCCGGCACCCATGGACCAGACGATGTGATTTTTTATTATCGTATCGGCATGCTTTTCTCTTTCCGTTTGTTCTGACATTTTGTTAAGTTTTGAAAGGTTGATTAAAACTTTCAGCCTCCCGAAGATCAGGCATTTTGGCGATTCCGTTCCACTAAATTTCGACTATTCAATAGCTGTAAGCGATAAGCAACACATAGAAAAGACAACTACTCAATGCATACTGGCTGAAACTCTGCTGCCTGCACTGTGATCACTGAATTCAGGAGCGTACATGCACTGCAAGGTAGCCAGCCCTTCGCTGTAGGATCCGGCCTGCGCAACGGTGACCGGATATTCGATGACAAATTTTCCTCTCGGTAAATGATCAATGAAGAAATGCGTGGCCAGGTCTTTCGTACTTTGATAGTACCCCACTCCCCCGCTCCACCGGTATCCGCTGATCACATCCATAGGCTCAAAACCGGACGCTCTCAGATCTTTCAGGTGAACAAAATCCATAGCCCGGTCGGTTTCCACAGTAAGTCGTACTATCAGCTTATCCCCCACATGAAGGTGACGTCCTGAAGCCAAAACAGTCTGCTCCCCACGATCGGTATTTTGAGCTATTAATAAAGAACGGGTGACTTTAAGCGGGTTATTATCAATGGTTGATTTCACTTTGTCCAGGTCTTCCCAAAATTGCCAATAGGCACTGCCCCACCCGATATGATTGTTTGGATTGGTGACTTCAATGGTTGACCAGTCATTACGGATTTCATTTCCGCCCCATGATTTTTTCACATATCCTGTGCCGGCCTGGGCATCTGAATCCCCATTGATCACTACTTGTCCGCCCAATTTTACTTCAATGATTCCGGAAGAAGCTAACCAGGTATCCGGATGAATGAGTAAAGCATAAATAGCTGCTGCCGTGGCTTTGGTTGTTTTCCATTGCGTGGTTTGTTTTTGTTTCAACAACCATACCCGCAATTCATCCACTTCAGCCTGGGGTACGTGCATGTCCTGGAAGAGTTCAATCATCAGGGCTTGCATTTCGATGGGACTTTCATTCCAGAAAAATCCGTTGGGTATTTTCCAGTAACGGCCCAACTCATCATTTAGAATAGTATGTTCTCTGAGAGAAGCCAGTATGTTGCTGGCCAGGGGATCATTCGGCCACCACCGATAGCTGCCCAGGGCCATCAATCCCTGGTCATAGATTCCGTGATCAAGCCAATATTTGCCCATTTGAGATCTGACATAGTTGATAACATCATCCAATGCAGCTTCATGTGGAATTTCCGGATAAAAGGATCTTGCATACAGGTAATCCACCTGCATACCACTGATCTGGTGATCATCCATTTTCAATTTACCGGCATTCGCCAACCGTTTGAGTTCATCATACCATTCCATCATCCTGGCATCAATGTAGGGCACGGCTTTTTGTACAATGGAATAACTGTCATTGCCACTCAACGGGATCCCCATTTTTCGCAAATGACCAAATCCCTCAACGATGTACTGCGTGATGTACCAATTGTCCTGACCTCCCGGGAACCATGGAAAACCGCCATTGGCCATCTGCAGATCCCGTAGCCTGTCCAACGACTGTTTGGTTTCCATAGAAAGACGATTGGGCTCAAACAGAAGAGCGATATCTTTTTTCTGCATGGTTTCCCCCATGGCATCTCTTACCCATGGCGTCTCTTCGAGCATGGCGGATTTGAGATCCTGGTTTTTTTCAAGATTGCTCAGTAAGGCATCATCTCCGGTTAGCCGCCATGCATCGTAAACCTGCTTTATTGCCGGGTACTTATTGGCGATAAAGGCAGCCAGCGTATTGGCATACAACCGGCTGAACGTTTGCTCTGCACATTCATGCGGATATTCCATCAGGTAAGGAAGAGCTTGTACAGCATACCAGGCCGGGGATGAAGTCATTTCAACTACATACTGGTGACTCGTTAATGTAGCGGAATGCTGATCCTGCATCGATTTAAAAATAAATGTTCGCGTTTCATTGGCTTTGACAGGCAAAGGCAAGGTCTCGGTGATCAACACACGATTAGTTACTACAGGCAATAAAGCTTCCTCACCATCCGTGTAGGATCCGGCTTTAGCATAAACCTGGTATTTCACAGGTCGCGTCCAATCCAATGGAATTTGCAAAGTCCAGGAGACAGGCGCACTCCCGCCAGCATTGACCTGTAATTGTTTTTCAACAGGTGTCAACTTCCATTGGTCGGATACATCCATATTCGTAAAGGCATCCACAATGGTGAGTTTTGCCGTTGCGGATAGTGCATTGGGACTGAGGTTGGCAATCTTGATTTGAAAATCAATCGTATCCCCAGCTCTGAAAAACCTCGGTGGATTGGGAAAAACCATGAGTTGCTTTTGGGTCACCACTTCTTCTTTGGTCAGTCCGTAAGCCAAATCTTTGGTATGTGCCAGGGCTTGAAATTTCCAACGGGTTAGCCCTTCTTTCATCTTAAAATTAAAAGTGAGGTTGCCCGAAGCGTCTGTCATCATTTGCGGATAAAAGAATACCGTTTCATCCAGCGCTGATCGGAGCGGTGGCGGAGTGGTCAATGAAGTTGAGTCTGCCGCCGGAGGATTGGCAGGTTGCTCATCTTTATCGAACTTAAGATCAGCTGAAGCTCCATCCTTTTTGGATACCGGCGCTTCTGCGGCCTGCATCATTACGGATCCTTCTTCGTTCCGGGCACTATATCCTCCCCTGGAACGTCCCGGATAATAATTGCCTTCAGGAAAATATCCGTACGTGTTGATATCCCGGTATTGCCGGTAGGGTACATCATCATATCGCTGATCCCAATGATACGTCAGTCCCCAATAGGAGACTTCCCTGGCCTCTGCTCCCTGAACCATGTATCCTGAATACATGGAGGGATATAAACTCATGGACCACTGGTGAGGAATAAAAGCATCAAGGGATGCATCATACATGCTCAACAACATTTCCGCAGTGACCTGCTCTCCCTTTTGTCCATGAACGGTTATGGTCCAGGTCTCTTCATCCCCGGGCTCAAGTTTGTCTCTCCAGGTTTTTAATTCGACCTGGAGATCTTTATTCGACCAGGGCACCCGGATCACCTGCATGGATTTATGGAATCGATTATTATAGACAACCAGGTACTGAACTATTATTCCTCCGCGATCTTCTTCCGTGACTTTTATGGATTGATCATTGAATTCCGGTATCGGCATCCAATCTCTTGAAGTGGCGCCCAGCGGTGTTCAATCAATTTTATAACCGGAGGCGGGTTGGCACTCCAGTTAACATCGCCACCGGAACTATCTGATCAGGTTCGTATGGTTTATCTGTCCAATCCAGTAAAGAAACCTCACTTCCAGGGAGTGGCTGGCCTGGTGCATACACCATGATATTTTGAGAAAAAACCAATTCTTTTCCTGTTGCATCTTTCCACTTCCAACTTAACCGGTAATAGCCAGGTTGATTGATCAATGAGGCAAGTTCAACTTTATCTTCGCCCCGGATATTAAATGTTTTTGATCCGATAGATTGAGTTAACGGCCAGGTAGAGATATCTTCACTGCCCGGGAAATAATAATCCGGAAAACTGGATTTATACTGAGCGGCAGACAACGTGAGTATATCAGGCGCTTCCCACATCCGGTCACGTTTATTATTTTCAGGGCCTGCAAGCATTCCGATCTCGACAGTACCGGTAACATTCACTTTGGCTCCATCACTGTTTGTCGCATTGATTTCAATTTCCTTTAATGCAGAAGCAGGAACCTCATTGGAAAGTTTTATTCCAACTTCATATCCTTGCCTGTTCAGCACCAGTGATTTGGTGGCCTCATGACTTTCCCCGGTGATATCGGTTATCATCACGGTGATTTCAAAATGATACATCAGGTCAACATCACTACCTGGTTTGCTTTTAGCAATAAAGGATATTGGAATGCTTCCATCCCCGGCAGTCATCCCCTGTCCGACAGCTAACACCTGGCGGTCATTCGAGACCGGAGCAAATTTCCTCCAGTATCCATACCACCAGGGCTGGTAGGCTACGCGCTCGACGCGGTAACTTACTTGAGCACCCCCGACAGGACTTCCTGCATAATCTTTACCGATAGCTTTGATCGTAACATGATCATCCAGCTTTACTGTTTCTTTAAGCGTATCGAAAGTGACTTCAAATTTTGGCCGCTTGTATTCTTCTACCTGAAAATAATACCGGCTGGAACCATGCGAAGAAGAGACATACATCTGACCTGTCAGTCCGCCCATGGGCAGATCAAATTGACCCGCAAAAGTTCCATAGGCGTTGGTGACAAAATTTTTCTTTGTGACTTCTTTTCCATTAGCATCATAAAGGATGACTTCCACACTCTTATTGGCCACAATACCCGGTATCCCTTTTCCATTAATTTCAACAGCATAACCTTTGAAATAAAAATTTTGTCCGGGACGGTAAATGGAACGGTCGCTGAAGAATAACGTTAACGGTCGAATGTTTGCCTCACCACCATAACGATACGTGTAATAGGAATCTTCCGTGTATAATTCATCATTATCCTTCGTCAGCCGGAGACTGAGGTTTTGATCATTACTCCTCGCAGACATTACCCAACCATTTGGATCGCTTAGCTCCTCTCCTAATTTTAATTCTTCCTGCTTGCGCGACATGGAATTATATTGCATCGAAAAGAATTCAACCTTAACCCCTCCCATTGGTTTTCCGGTTCTTCGGTTGATCACAGCGACTACCTGGTCCTCTTTTCGGTCATCGAGGAACCAATAGGCCAATTCAGATACTGTGAATAGCAAGGTGCCTGTAGTCGAGCTTTTCGGATCAAAATTTTCCCGATCGGAAATGACGAGTGCATAATGTCCTGCATTCATCGAGGGTATGCCTACTTCCGTTACATGAGGTTGAAAGTCTTCACTTCCGCTCAACGACTGGGTCCATGATTTAATCGGGGTCAGCTGATTGAGGCGGGACAATATTTTCTCCCCTTCCCAGGTATCATTCTTCCATCGACGAGGTGCCTCGGGAAGGGGAACTATTTTGACGAAGGCGGAGGAAATATTCCGATAATTTATTTTCATCAACAGTTCTTCCCCAGGCAATTCGATAGACTCCATGGAAGCCGAAATACTTTTTTGAACAATTTGATTTATTAGCGTATTGCACAATTGACTGCCATAGGCATCAGGATAAGCACTTATGGCTTTTTCACAAAGTTCTTTTGCCCTGGTATAATTGTCCTTGAATGGACCCGAATGATTTTCCTGCGAATTAGCTGCCTGTTGCATCCACAATTGCGCGAGATAATAATTGACCAATGTGGATTCCGGTGAATTTTGATTTCGATGAGCCAGCTTTTCCAATGCTGCCTGGAAAAGTGAATCCTTTCCATCCACCTGGATCTGGTCATAGACGAACTGTAATCTTTTCAAATCCGCATCCAGGAAAGCGGCATCATGATCCTGGTCTTTAGAACGGAAATTCAGCCATTGCTGATATCCGACCAGGGCCTGCCAGACATTATCCAGGGTATCAGGTGTTGTAAATGAATAATTAATAAAATCATTCGCATCCCCGAAGGCAGCGGCATCCGTCAGGGTATAGGAGAATATCGGTTTCGTCAGGTACGATTCCGCACTACTGTAAAAATCAAGCGCCCGGTTGATCAGTATATCAAAGAGCGTCGGCCGCAATGAATCTGTTTTATTCGCATCCGTTAGCAGGATAAGGTAGTCCGCCACTTTTGCATTTTTCAATCCCTCCCATTGAATGGAAGCGTCAAAATGTTGATGGATTTTATCAATGAAATGCCGCACACCCCATGTTCGGATATCAGGACCCGCAGGACCGGCATATTCGGTGGAGCCGCGAAGCTGCCACAAATGCGATTGCAAATAGTTAAAATACCATTGCGCCAGCAGGGAATGCATAACACTTTTAGCAGGTTCGGGATAACTTGCATATTCTGCTTCCCCTCGTTGAATGGCCTTCAAAGATGATTCTTCCTCGAGTTGGTTTTGATATTTATTCTCATACAAAATGGCTTTGACCAGGTGTCCTGAATGCTGGAGAGAAATAGCGGATTGCTTGATTTTTTTCACCTGTTCTAATGCCGAAGAGATCAGTCCCTTCTTTTCCAGCGAGTCCACTTTCTTCCAAAGTAAATCCAGCGCCATAAGATCTTCAGATGAATGGTTTTCCACCGTAACCGGTTTTATTTTACAGGAATAAAAAAAGGCAATAGAAAGAATTGCAATAAAGAGCCATACTAATTTCATATTGATACATTTCGGTTATTCAGTCAGATGATGCCTGTGAAGTAAAAATTACAAACGGAATTATTTTATTTAACGATTTATTAACCCCTAAGGATCAAGAACCGGAGGAATGATTCAAAAATCTGTTCCATATCTCGCCGGAGAGACTTCTCTGGGTAAAGATACACCTTCAGTGATGTGGCCAAGCAGTTGATCAGCCCAATAGGGAGCAAGACTCGTGGCCTTCGTTCCCATGCCGTTAAAAAGATAAACGTTCGATTTTCCCGGGAATGCTCCGATTATTGGTCTGCGGTCATCTACCGTTGGACGTATGCCGGCCAGATGTTCTACGATTTCAACCGGTCCGCTGTATAATTTTGAAATTCCCTTTAAAAGCCGCTCCTTCCCTTCCGGAGTAGGATAGAAGTCTTCCGGCCACGGTTGATAATAACTTCCTACCCAATAAAGTCCGTCATGAAGCGGAACGATGAATACTTCATCTTTTATTATCAAGTGGATTCTCCAACCTGGCAATCTCACCAGGAGGGCTTCCCCTTTGTTAGGGATTACGCCATGCGCCAGGTACTTGTCCACGGCGCCAGTCGCCAGTATGCAAGTGGTGGGTGCTGCCCGGCTGAGGACGAATGGTTCATCTTCGATGTTCAACATGCCCTTTTCTTTTAAAAATATTCTTGTGGCATTGAGCCATCCGGGAGTATCCAATCGGTATCCACCGGTAAGAATTCCATAAGGTCGTTGAAGTTGATCTACTTCCGCATACGTTTTGGATGATATATAGGCTTCGTATTCAGGGTCAGCAGATCGTTGTTTCCAGGCTTTTGCAGCTTCCGGATTGGACAAGAATCGCGCAATCTCTATCTCAAAAAAATATTTTTTACCCAATAACGCTTCGCTCCATTCATAAAAATCACGTGCAAAAGCAATGTACTTTTCTATATTCCATGCTTTCACATATCGCCTGCCGGTGATGGGTGCTATTAAGCCGGAGGAGGCCATAGAAGCTTGACCGGGCAGTGATGTGCCGAAAGCCTTAAAAGGAATATTTTTTCGGAACAGGGTCATCGCCATCACACAACCCGATAGTCCGTGACCAACGACGGTAAAAGGACTAGTCATGAAGTGTTTTTAACTGTGCTTTTATTTTGACCGGCAAGCCCCCGACGACAAGGGCATAGGAGTGATCGATCAAATCAACCAATAACCGCTGGTGAAGTCCTTCTTCAAAGAACACCGTATTCCAGTGTTTTTTATTCATGTGCCAACCGGGAATAATAAGTCCCGGATGTTCTTCCCTCAGTTCGATGGCACGTTCCGGATCACACTTGAGATTGACCTGGAAAACTTCTTCATCGAGCCCGGTGAGGGCAAATACTTTTCCCATCACTTTGTACACCAATGTATCTGGTCCAAAAGGTAACGTCTCTTCCACTCCGGGAAGGGAAAGACAATATTTCCTGAATGCCTCAATATCCATGATTACATCAATCCAAAGATCTTCGCATACTTCAGCATCTCGCCCTGATTGCTGATTTTGATTTTACCGGTGAGCACGGCCATCATGGGGTTTAATTCACCGGTGACGAGATGGACAAAATTTTCATCAGAGGACCTGATTACGCATTTTGGCTCACCCAGTAAACCATCATTTACCGTTATTTTCCCATTATCCACACTTATGGTGTATTGTCCTCCTTCCTTACCCTCAATATCAAAATGAAAGACAGTCGCCAGACCTTCCAAAGCTGATGGAGATACCTTGGCAGGCAATCCATAAAGCAATTCTCTTGTATTCATTGCAGATTCTTTTTGTAAAGAAAGCAATTTGCGCAGGAAATGTTGTGGAAGCAGTTGGGGTAATGATTTACATTTGGCACGAATGGTCAATCGAAACCTGCGTATTGTTTTCATGGGTACCCCGCTCTTCGCGGTTCCCAGCCTGCAATACCTGCTGGAGGCGGGTTATCCCGTGGCGGCCGTCATCACCGCTCCTGATAAGCCGGGAGGGCGGGGCATGAAACAAATGATCTCCTCTCCTGTCAAATCCTTTGCCCTGGAAAATAAGATTCCTGTATTCCAACCCGCCAATCTGAAATCAAAAGAATTTATTCAGACGCTTTCTTCCTTTGGAGCAGATCTGCAGGTGGTGGTCGCGTTTCGCATGCTCCCTGAAGTGGTTTGGAGCCAGCCTTCCATGGGCACCATAAACCTGCATGGCTCATTGTTGCCTGCATACCGCGGTGCTGCCCCCATTCAATGGGCTATAATCAATGGTGATAAAGTGACCGGTGTGACCACTTTCAGATTGCAACATACTATAGATGCAGGTGAAATATTGCTGCAAAGAGAGGTCCCGATTCTGGAAGATGATGATGCCGGTACCCTGCATGACCGGATGATGCCTGTCGGGGCTGCCCTCGTATTGTCAACAGTTGATTTGCTGAGCAGTGGTGAGGCTAAAACTATTGCCCAGGATCAAAATCTTGTATCCCATGCTCCAAAAATTTTTCATGAAGATGCCCGTATCGATTGGACAAAGTCAGCTGATGTCATCCAACATCACATTCGCGGTATGTCCCCATATCCCGGGGCCTGGACCACGTTGGATGGGGTTGAAATGAAAATTCTAAAATCAACTATGATTTCAATGGAACAATCCAATTCGCCAGGCAGCCTTTTTACCAAAGAAAAAAACCTGTGCGTCCGTACAGGCCGGGGTAGTTTAGCCTTATTGGAAGTGCAATTGGCAGGAAAGAGAAAAATGAATGTAAAGGATTTCCTGAACGGATATCAAATCAAAAATTGGACATTGACATAAACTCAAAAGCTTTTCTGACCAGTCGTTTGATCAAGTCAACATCGGGCAGCACGGTATTGTCATCATTACCTATTTCCTCAACATAGATGGTATCATGAGGTTTCGGAGGATCGAGCCGGATAGAATTGATGTAGGTAAAGCAGGCCAGGCTGAGGCAGAACAGGGCGATAAAGCCTGATATTCTGAGTGTGTTCTTTTTAATTCTGACCATGATTACAGCTATAACGAAGTACAGTCTGAAAAGGTTACAATACAGGTAAACCCTTCAATCAATGACAAATATAACTTTTTAATTCTCAGATATTAGCACTTTAATACTTCTTTAACCATTCGCCGGTTTTATGACAAACCTGCTTGTCCTGAAGTCTGAAAATCACTTTAAGGATGCCTTCTTACGGCAAGGGTTGCATGATTGGAAAATATTTTTTTTGTCACTGGATGAGCAGGAAACCTGAGGAGTTCATTTGCCGGGCCTTGTTCAACCACCTGGCCAGCAGCCATGACTAAGATGTAGTCCGCCAACGTCCGGATTAATTGCTCATCATGCGTAATAAAAAGGATGGCCAGGGACCAGGTTTGCATGAGATGCCTTAGTAATTCAATGATGCTATCCCGGTTCACAGCATCCAGGCCTGACGTAGACTCATCACAAATCAATACACCCGGATGCAATAACAAGGCCCTGGCGATACATACTCGGAGACATTCTCCTCCGGATAAGGTACCTGGTTTCCTTTCCAAAATATTTTGAGGAAGGTCTACATCGGTAATAACTTTCCGGACTTCGGATGCAATTTCCCCGAGGTTCGACATTGGTCTTCCAGCCACCTCATTCAGGAGTCGGCCGATAGTAAAATAGGGATGAAGAGATCCTCGTCCATCCTGCATGACCAATTGCACATTAGACCTCAATGAACTTATCTCCTGAGATTTGCTGAAATCAATCTCTTTTCCTGCGACCACCAGTTTTCCGCTGTCAGGTTCAAGCAAACCAACCAAGAGCTGAGCCAGTGTAGATTTTCCGCTCCCTGACTCACCTATTATCCCCAGGCAAGTGCCGGGCAGGAGACTAAAATCAACCGGACCCACTTCAGCCCCTTTTCTATTCCTTAATCCGGCATAGCGATATGCATAGGTCAAATGGTCTGCCATCAAGATCGGGGACATAATGCTTTTATTCCCTTCTGGTCTGCTTTTGGGGGGCGCCGGTGATGCGGTTATCATCTCTCCTATCCTGACCTCCCGGTCGGCCAGATAATTCACCACGGATGTCTCATGGGTAATGCAAAGAATGGCCATGTTATATTTATCCCTCAGCCTGGAAAACACATCCAGTATTTCAGTCTGATTGATCCTGTCCACGGCGGAAGTGGGTTCATCCGTGATCAGCAATTCCGGCTGGATAGAAATGGCCATACAAATCTGGCAGCGTTGCAATTGACCGCCTGAGAGCTCATGAGGATAGGACTTCCATAAACGATCAATATCCTCCAGACCGGTTTCCTGCATTTTCAACCGGATATTTTTTTCGATATCGGGAAGATTGCCCTGGGATCTTTCGGCAACCACCATCATCATTTGCTTTCCCATGCTTAGGACGGGATCGAAAGTGCCATAAACATCTTGCTGGGTAAATCCAATATGCCTCCCTCTAAGCGAAGGCCAGTCCGATGAATCTGCCGGAAATGACATTTGTACATCGTCAGTTGTCCAATGAATGCTGCCACTATTGAATCTGATACCCGGGGGCAATAATCCGAGTATAGCCATAGCGACAGAAGTCTTTCCGCTTCCCGATTTTCCTGTCAGGGCGATGATTTCACCACGGTGCAATTCAAAAGAAAAATCTTTTGTGATATAGCCTTCATTGGAGACCAAACTGAGGGAATCGACTTGAAGAAGGACGGAGGACATAGTGTAAAAATAGATTTGCCGGGGTGCCCCGGCAAATCCATTTCATGGCATTCTAATTTATTTCAGTAGTGTCCTGTTTATTTGGTCTCGACGAGGATGCCATCCTGGTCGATGACTACGGCGGCATCTTTGTATCCTTTTTGGATCACCTGGTCCCTGACCTTTCTTGCATCCGCTTCATTTTTGAAACCTCCGATCAACATGATCGTCCACTCCCCCTGGCGGTAGGATTCCAGCTTTCCATATTGGTCGATGTCCTTGGTATTGAATCCACCGGGATGGAGGTAAGAGGCCAGTCTTACTTTATATTCTCCCTGGGGGGCATCTTTAGTTGTAATGGATTCACCTGGTGTCAGGGGCTGCGCATTAACAACAGTTGCTGATTTTTCAGCAGGATGCGATTGAAATTCGAAAGGTTTTTGATCTTCAAGCCCTTTTTGCACAACGATAAAAGCATCTTTCGTCCCCCTGGCTTTTGCCTGCAAGAGAACTGCCTTTGCATCTTCCTGGGTATCAAACGGCCCTATGCGAACTTTATACAGACCGTTCTCAGTATGGACGTAGACATGGCCCAGGTCTTCCCATGATTTCAGCGAATTTTTATTGGTGACGGGTTTAGATGAGGCGGACAACTGAACGGCGAATTCCACTTTTGAGGAGGTTTGTTCCCTTGATTGCTGGTAGACGGCGGGATCTTGCCTGACGTATACCTTGACAAGGTCATCTCCTGTCGAAGCCTCCTCTTTCATTACATTCGAAGGGGCATTTTCAATACCGTTTTCCCCTTTATCTGGTTGTAAAAACACCTGGTAATCTGCGGATTTCTTTTCGGCCTGGGTCAGCCGGATATTGGAGGGAGTGAATCCCGCCAACCTGACGGTGTAAATATCTGAAGAGGTAGCCGGAAGCCGGAGCACCAGGATCCCTTTTTTATCCGTCTGACCTAGTTTGGCACCAGACGTATTAAAAAAGCCGGCATTGGCCACCGGTTTTTTCGTGGTATAATCGAAGACATTGAACCGGGCTTCATGGATTCCGGGCACCCCACTCCTGTTGGCGGAGTCTCCCTGACCAGCCAGTACATAGACAGAACCAGCAGTAAACCACAGGAGGGTCATGAGTATCGTTTTCTTCATTGAGTCTTATATTAAGATAAAAATTAATGTAAAGATATATAAATTTCAGTAAAATACACATTATTTTTAAAAATAATATGTATTAATTCTTTAATGCGACTGACCAGATTAGACTGGTTTCCAGGGCAGGTGAAATCCTCCTTTTGAAGGTATTTTGACACTTAACCAGAAAACTCTTGAAGTCTATGTCAGAGTTTCTATTTTTATCACTTCATCCTCGCTTGATCATATCTATATCTATTTATGCGCCTACTTCTGTCGACCCTGCTTTGTCTGTTGCTGAGTATCCCGGTGATGAAGTCCCAAAAACTGGACTATCGCCTGGGCTACATCATTGTACAACTGGAAAAAGATATCAACCCAAACGCCTTCGCTTCCGATTACGCAGGGAACCTGAGAAGTGGCCTGACTATCGACAGGACCTTAGCCGGCCAACTGGGTATATATCTCCTCAAGTTTGATTTTGCCGTCGTTGATCAAGCGAAACTGTTGGATGCCCTACGAGCTGATCGAAGAGTGATCGTAGCTCAATATGATCACCTCACCCAACAGAGGAGTATCCCTGACGACCCGCAATTCCCGTCCCAATGGCAATGGCTCAATACGGGCCAGACTGGTGGGTTGGTCGATGCTGATATCGATGCAGAAAGGGCCTGGGATATTACTACCGGAGGGCTGACGGCTTTAGGTGACACCATTGTCGTCGCCATTATTGACGATGGTTTAGATTACAATCATGAAGACATTGCTGCAAATGCATGGATTAACCATCACGAAATCGATGGCAACGGCATTGATGATGATGGTAACGGATACATTGACGATATCCATGGCTGGAATGCATATGACAACAATCCCAATGTCTGGAACAATAATCACGGGTTGAATGTAGCAGGCATGATCGGTGCACGGGGCAATAATAATATTGGTATCGCGGGTATCAATTGGAATGTCAAAATTATGATGATAGTCGGTGGCGATCCGGAATCGGCTGCCATTGCTTCCTATGCTTATGCATTGACTGAACGTGAAATGTATGAAAGTACTCATGGAGCCAAAGGTGCATTCGTAGTCGCGACGAACAGTTCCTGGGGTATTGATTTTGGTCAGCCCGCTGATGCACCGCTGTGGTGTGCTTTCTATGACAGCCTTGGTGTTCACGGCATTTTAAGTGCTGCGGCTACTGCCAACAATAATGTAGATATTGATCAGGTAGGGGATCTTCCTACAGCATGTCCAAGTGAATATTTACTCAGCGTGACCGCATTAAATGCAAGCAATCAAAGAACTTTTTCAGCCTATGGAATTACAACCATTGATTTCGGTGCCCCAGGCGGAGAGGTTTATACCACGCAGAAAAACAATGATTACGGTATCCATACCGGATCTTCCTTTGCTTCACCGATTGCAGCAGGTTTGGTTGGGCTACTCTATTCTGCTCCATGTGTAAGTTTTGCCAAACTAACCCATAAAAATCCTGCTGCTGCTGCAGCTTATGTCCGTGATGTTATTTTCATGGGCATCAAACCAATACCTGAGTTAGCTTCAACTATTCGATTAGGAGGAAGTCTGAATGCCGGAAATAGCATGAACCTGATGGTATCGTTATGTTCCGAATGCCCGGTGCCGTTCAGTATAAATGCAGACCAGGTTACCGATGTTTTGGCCAACATTACCTGGTCAATGCTCGATACTACTGAAGCCACCAATGCCCGGTACAAACCGGTCAATGCATCAGAATGGGATACTCTTAAAAATGTTTTTTCTCCCCTTCATCTTACCAATCTTCACGGTTGCACAGAATATGAGATTGAATTTGAATCCATATGTAGTGACACCAGCACTGGCTTTCAATCTAATTATCATTTCCAAACAGACGGATGTTGCGAATTGCCCAAAGAGATCAATGTAGCAGTCGCCGGTACTAACGTGGATATGAACTGGACTTTTGTCCTGGCGGCAGATTATTATATAATTCAATATCGCCCGTTGGGCACTGAAAATTGGATTGAAGAAGCTACGGCCTCAAACAGTTATATCATTCATGACCTGGCGCCCTGTTCCTATTATGAGGTCAGACTTCAGACTTCTTGCGATACATCAGAAACCGGGTTTTCCGATATTCAAACCCTCAGAACCAAAGGCTGCGGTAATTGCATAGACCTGGGTTATTGTGATAACACCTCGGATGATGCTTCGGGTGAATACATTGACTCCCTGATCATAGGCCCATTGGTCAATCCGTCCGGAAACAATGGAGGATATGTCCTCTTTGATGGTTTTGATCCGCAGTACCTGGCTGGTGACAGTTATCCGGTTTGGATCCGTCCGGGTTTTAGCGCAGAACAATTTGATGAACAATTCCGTATCTGGCTGGACATGAACCAGGATGGGGTTTTTGATGAAAATGAATTATTGCTGGATTCAGTTCTTGCCCAGGGGAATACTTCCCTTGCCAGTTCCCTGACCATTGCAGGCAATGCGCTGGCTGGAAGCACAAGAATGCGAGTGAGTATGGCATATGCCAATCCATTTTTACCGACCAACCAGGATCCCTGCGGACGAATTGACTATGGTGAGATTGAAGATTATTGTGTTGACATTGTCAGACGTCCGAAAGAATGCCCATCCGTTGATTCTGTATTTTTTGATGGTATATCTTTTACAGGTGCCTTTATGTATTGGCCTGATGTCAATGAAGCGATCGCGTATACCTATCGTTATCGCGAAGTAGGCACAACGGACTACACAGAACTGGCTACTATAGATACCACGGCTAATCTCGCAGGTTTGGATAAATGTAAAATGTATGAGGTTCAGGTCAGAACCATCTGTCTGTTTGACACTACCGGATATGTTAAGAATTATATCCTGGAAACGCAATGCGATGTGGCAGTTCAAGGTCCCACGGCCCTGCTATCCAGCTTTGTTGTATACCCAAATCCTACTTCAGCCGAAGCCTCTGTGCGAATGATTCCTGTTGCATCTGGTACATATTCCCTGTCGTTGTACAGCCTTCAGGCCCAATTGTTGGAACATCAGTCTTTCTATGCGGAAGCCAACCAACCTTCGACCTTACATATTGAAGCAGTCAATCAATTACCGCAGGGCCTTTATTTTGTGACGATTGAAAAAGATGGCCAACGGACGACACAAAAATTAATTCGCCTGTAAACCAATAGCTTAAAAACGAATTATTTCTTAAATCCGGTACTCACAACCAGGTCTTTACTTCCAGGTGTATAGAAGTAAAATCCTTCGCCGGATTTGCTGCCTAATTTTCCGGCCTGTACCATATTGACCAATAAAGGACAAGGTGCATATTTCGCTTCACCAAATCCATCCTGCAGGACCCGTAGGATGGCCAGGACTACATCCAAACCTATAAAATCAGCCAATTGAAGTGGTCCCATAGGATGTGACATGCCCAATTTCATTACCGCATCAATCTCTTCAACGCCAGCTACTCCTTCCCAAAGGGAAATAATAGCTTCATTGATCATCGGGATTAAAACGCGGTTAGCTACGAATCCGGGATAATCATTGACCACGACAGGAATTTTCTCAAGGCTTCTCGAGAGTGCAGTAACCTGATCCGCGACTTGATCAGATGTGCTATATCCGCGAATCACCTCCACTAATTTCATCACAGGTACCGGATTCATAAAATGCATCCCGATCACCTGCTCCGGCCGGGAAGTGGCCGCTGCGATCCTGGTGATGGATATTGAACTGGTATTCGTTGCGAGTATGGCATCCGGCTTGCACCATTGGCTCAGACCCTCAAATATTTTCAACTTGAGATCAGCTTTTTCAGTAGCTGCTTCTATCACCAATTTCGCCTGTTCAACAGAAGAGGGAATGGAGGTGGATGTAGTAATGCGGGATAAAATGGAGGCCAGGTCCTGGATAGTAATCTTCTCTTTTGCAACCATACGCTCCAGGTTTTTTTTGATCGTGCCCAGGCCTTTCTTGATCGCTTCTTCCGAGACATCGATCATAGTTACAGGGTAGCCGTATTGCGCAAAGACATGGGAAATACCGTTCCCCATGGTCCCCGCACCGATCACGGCTACAGGATAATCCGTTTGTAATAGAGTCATGAAGGCAAATATACACTACCAGCTACTTCCACCGCCGCCACCGCCGCCACCGCCGCTGCTGAATCCACCGCCACCACCGGAAGAACTGCTGCTTGGACTACTACTGAAGGCTGAACCAATGGTATTAACCTGGGAAGGAAAACTTTCCGAGAAGTGATTAAAACTATCCATTGCATTCGTACCATAAACCATAGGCCCTGAATACCAGGAAGGTGGTTGTGTAAGTAATCCTGCGAATTTCTTGTTCCATTGCTTCAGATATCCAAAAGCGAGGGCAAAGGCCATGGTTTTATCATAATAATTGGGATCCTCTTTCATGAGCCGCTCAATAACGGGACGTTCTGCTTTAGCGACAAATTCACGGAAACCCTGGAACTTCCTGTACGTTTCATTTCCGGCCGGTGAACGCTTATGAAAACGACTGGCCAGGAAAAACAAAATAAATCCGACAAGCATCAGGGCGATGCCATCCGGATTTTGCCTGCCAAATAATGCATAAGCACCCCAACCCAGGGAAGCCAGCCCCATCAGTCCTGTAACGCAACCCATCGTCTTCTGATCTGCTTCATACCAGCCTTGTGCCTTTATCCACGCACCCACAGAAGCTTTCACTGAAGCCATAGTAACATAAAATTTATCCCGGAGGTCTTTTAATTGGACCACAGCGCCTGAAGCAAAAAGTCCGTTGAGAAAATCTCTTTCAAAATCAAATAAGTCTGTCCCCGGTTCCTTGAGTTTGGTAAAAGTGACATTGTCCTTTTGTAAAAATCCTCCCTCTTTAGTTTCTAATTTCAGGTAACCTTTATTAGCCAGGTGCGGAATCAGGCACAACACATCATTGTTATCTACACTATTATCCACAAATCCACCGGCTATGGCAGGCGAAATCCCTTCCGGCGGATAATATTCGGTCATGATGGTTTGCCGTTTATTGCGGGAAACCACCTTGGCCACAATTCCGGCAATCAGAAATAATATCGGGGCTAACAAAAGACCATGCTTCTTCGAAAACAATGCCCAGTCACTCAAGGGCGTGAAATCATCTTTCTTAAACCGTAATGCAATGGAAAGCCCTTCCCCCGGCTGGAATACGCGGATGGTATGACCCTTGACTTGTTTGGGTGAAATGGTGATAAGGCCGTCCTGTGCATGTGATCCTTTAACTCCTGTCGCCCATACCACATCGTCATCATGTAAGAATACCTTTTCCGGTAAATCAATGCGATAGTTGAAACTGCCGATCTCTACATCCCATAAATTCCCCAATAAGTTCCATTGAAATTCACTATGATCGTTAAAGAAGATAATGGGATTGATGATCCGGTAATGTATCCGGTAAAACTGGGCACCTTCTACATAGGTATTCGCATTTCCGATTTTGAGGATGAGATTATCATTCTCCTTAGAGGTAGTGAAATCATATCCATCCACCTTCACATTTTCTATTAAAAAATCGGTTGCTTTACCATTGATGATATTATGATAAGGAATGGCCCGCAAAATCCCATGACGGGGCTGACTATACTGTACCGTAATGGATTCTTCAAAATCAGCATACCCTTCGGGGGTAATAGTGACATGGACTTCGTAGAGCGAAATATTATAATATTCCGCTTTAACCGTTGTTGCACAGATCCAAAAAGGCAACAGTAAGAAAAAATAAATTTTCTTCATGGATCAGAACTGGACTTTCACATTCTGCGTCTCTTCTTCAGGCACTTCAAAATATCCCATGCGCTGGAAACCAAAAGGACCGGCAATGAGATTGTTGGGAAATACCTCCACCGCATTGTTCAGATCGCGGGCAGATGCATTGTAATACCGGCGCGAACGCTGTATACTCTCTTCCAGACCGGTCAGCGTATCCTGGAGCTTGGAAAATTCCGTATTGGCTTTGAGGTCAGGATAATTTTCAGCGAGGGCAAATACTGATTTCAACGCTCCGGACAGTGCGTTCTCTGCAGCACCACCATCTTTTCCACCAGCATTCATGGCGGTGTTTCTCAGCGCAATGATCTTTTCGAGCGTACCGCTTTCATATTGCGTATACCCTTTGATGGTACTGACCAGGTTAGGGATCAAATCATATCGCTGTTTAAGGAAAACATTGATCGACTTGAAGGCTTCTTCAGCTCCATTGCGCAAACGCACCAGGCGATTGTAAGTGCTCATCACCAACAATCCAATAACAATAAGAACAATTAGGAAGATAATTAGCATGTCTATAGATTTTCAATTGATTAGAACAAGTCAAAAGTAAGAAACAACAGGAGAACAAAATTCTTCTTTAAAAGATTTACCCTCCTCAGCCTCAGCCTTAACCTTAGCCTAATCCTTTCATACCTTTGCCCAATATGCCTAAAAACATCCTGGTTGGTGACATTGGTTCCACAAAATCGACGTGGTGGTCCAATTCCGAGGGGAACAGAGAGTTCCTCCTGACCGGCTACAATCCACTTACCCAAAGCGAAGAGGTCGGAACAAGGCTGTTTGAACAATTATGGCATACCACCGAAGGAGCGTCTTTCAGTAATATCTGGTATTATGGGGCAGGTGTGGTGGATAAAGAAGTGGCGAATACGATTTTGACGAGTATAAAAAAATATTTTCCGTCTGCGCAAATTGAAATAGACTCTGATCTTCTCGGGGCGGCCCGGGCGGCTTGCGGAAAAAACGCCGGCACCTTAGCCATTTTGGGCACAGGAAGTCATGCGGCAGTTTATGATGGAAACAGAATAACCCGGCAGGCCTCCAGCCTCGGATATCTACTCGGCGATGAAGGTGGCGGGACTGATATCGGCAAGGAACTGATCAAAGCTTTTTTTTACCGTCAAATGCCCGAGGCAATTACTAACAGCATGCGGAAATTGGTTCCTGAAAATCGAAGTGATTTTTTACAACAACTTTACCATCACGCTGCCCCAAATCAATTCCTGGCGCAGTTTGCCAAAGTGGCCGCTGAACATCAGGCAAATGCCTGGGTTCAACAATTGGTGTTATCACGCTTTGAATTATTTATTAAAAATCATCTACTGGCTCTCCATCCGGTTGGCCCGATACAGGTGATTGGTTCAGTAGGCACTATATTTGCCGGCTTATTTCAGAAAGCACTGGAAAATAATGACCTTCAGCCCGGAACATTTATAAAAGATCCGGCTCAACGATTGTTTGAAATGCATTTGCAGTATGAGTGAACAGAAAAAAGTAATTCGCAGACTTGGACTTTTCTCGTCCGGGGGGGACGCGCCCGGAATGAATGCCGCCATTCGTGCGGTGGTTCGTACCGCTTCTTATTACGGTCTCCACATTTATGGCATATACCGTGGATATGAAGGCATGATTGATGGCCAGATCGAACGATTGGACAAAGGACATGTCGCCAACATCATTCAACGCGGTGGCACGGTTCTGAAGACGGCAAGAAGTGAACGATTCAGAACACCGGAAGGCAGAAAGGCGGCTTATGACTCACTCATGACCCACGACATCGATGGCTTAGTGGCCATTGGAGGGGACGGAACATTTGCAGGAGCAAAAGTTTTCTATGAAGAATATGGTATGCCCATCATTGGTGTACCCGGCACCATTGATAATGATTTATATGGAACGGACTATACCATTGGCTTTGATACGGCGGTGAATACGGCGATTGAAGCTGTGGATAAAATCCGGGATACGGCAGAAGCCCACAGTCGTCTTTTTTTCGTGGAAGTCATGGGCCGGGATACGGGATACATTGCATTGAATACAGGCATTGGCAGCGGAGCGGGGGCTATTCTCATCCCGGAATCCAATGTAGATGTGGATTACCTCATCAAACACCTGGAGAAAACCGCCAAGCGTCAGAAGCTTTTCTCGCTCGTGATCGTAGCGGAAGGCAATAAAACCGGAAATGCTCAGCACCTGGCTAATGAAATCAAATCCCGATGGCCGGAATATGAACCAAAAGTGACCATCGTAGGTCATATGCAACGTGGCGGTGCGCCGTCAGCGCTGGATCGCCTGATTGCCAGCCGGATGGGATATAAAGCCGTGGAAGCGCTACTGGCCGGTCACTGTGATAAAATGGTGGGCATATGTAATAATGAAATTGTACTGATCCCCTTTGAGGATGCCATCAGCAAAACCAAATCCATCGACGAGGATCTGATCCGCATGGCCGAAATATTGTCCCTTTAATCGTGAAGATTTCTGTCTTCTATATTCCTGCCGGAACTGAAGATGAAGCCCTAACGCTTGGCAAAATGGCTATTGAAAATAACCTCGCCGCTTGCATAAACGTTTTTCCTGTACAATCTTTTTATCCCTGGGAAGGACAATTGCAACAGGATCATGAATTCATCCTGATCCTTAAAACTTTTCCGGAATTAAATGCCGGGCTGCAACGTTTTATTGAAAACAATCATTCCTATAAAATTCCAGGCATCCTCCATTGGGACGCAGAAGTGAATGAAAGTTATGCGGACTGGATGAAAGAAGTGATGAAACTGACTTAGTTGTAATTTTTCTTACTGGCTATTTATCACTACCACGTCTTTACCCCTGATCACTTAATGCTCAATGCTTTGTGCTTTGTGCTCTATGCCCCAAGTCCGAAGCTAATTTTGCTCCGCATCCCCGCGCTTATTCCACATGAGATAAGCTTTAATAAATCCATTAAGGTCCCCGTTCAAAACGAGATCAGGATTGTACACCGTGTATTGGGAGCGGTGATCTTTCACCCGGCGGTCATCCAGTACATAACTTCGAATCTGACTCCCCCACTCATTTTTCATTTTACCGGATTCCACACTGTCGCGGGCGGCATTACGCTTTTCAATCTCCTTCTCATAAAGTCTTGACTTCAGCATCTGAAGCGCTTTGTCCCGGTTCTGATGTTGAGATCTTTCCTGCTGGCATTCCACTACAATACCGGAAGGCAGGTGACGGACCCGGACCGCCGATTCTGTTTTATTAACGTGTTGTCCCCCGGCACCACTTGACCGAAAAGTATCCCATTCGAGATCATCCGTTTTAATTTCAACCTTGATGCTGTCATCAATAAGCGGATGAACAAACACTGAAGAAAAGGAAGTCATTCTTTTTCCCTGCGAATTGAAAGGACTGACGCGGACTAATCGATGTACTCCATTCTCCCCTTTCAACATACCATAGGCATATTCCCCGCTGATTTCAATTTCTGCGCTTTTGATGCCGGCTACGTCCCCGTTGACCCGGTTCAATTCCGAGACCTTATAGCCATTTTTTTCACCCCACATGATGTACATGCGCAGCAGCATATCCGACCAGTCACAACTTTCTGTTCCACCGGCTCCTGCATTAATTTCCAGAATGCAGGACAATTCATCTTCAGGTTCGTTAAGTGTGCTGCGGAATTCGACATCATCCACAATAGCGACCGCCTTTTCATAAGCGGCATCGAGTTCCTCCTCCGTTGTCTCACCGGCATCATAAAATTCCAGCAGGACACCCAGGTCATCAATGACCGTCTGAATGGATTGAAAATGAGAGATCCAATGTTTATGTGCCTTGATTTCTTTCAGGGCAGCTTGTGAACGTTCTGATCTGGTCCAGAAATCAGGATCCAGCGTGAGTTGTTCTTTTTCTTCTAATAATATTTTTCGCCTGGGGACGTCAAAGATACCTCCCTAATACTTCCACACGGGTCTTGAGTTCATTGAATTGATCAACCGTCATAATTATTCTTTTTATGTGGAAGGGGGCTTGATGCCCCCTTCCTGTTTATGTTTTATAGTACTTCAACGTAAAATATCAAAGAAGCGTTCTCCGGAATATTCGGTGGAGAACCCGCTGCTCCATATCCCAAGGCTGGCGGAATGAATAACGTGGCTTTTGTTCCTTTGTTCAGTAAGGCTATGCCTTCATCCCATCCTTGGATCACCTGCCCGGAACCAATTGGAAATTGATACGGTTGGCCTCTGCTCCAGGAATTATCAAACATCACCCCGTTGGAATCCAGCATGCCATAATAATTGACAGATACCTGTTCGCCTTTAGCCGGTTTGGGCCCGGTGCCTTCTTCATGGATGACATATTTCAAACCACTGGGCGTAGTTTTCATCTGGCTGTCAAAACCACCTTTTTTATAGGTTTCATAGTAGCCCTTTACCATGGTTTCGATTTCCGGCAAGCGATCGCGGATCACTTGTTTTACCTTTTCCTGGATTTGCTGTATGGAATCAGAAAAGGCCTTGAATTGGGGCTCATCCAATACCCTGACAATACCTATCCGGTATACGACAGGTTCAGTAAACTTGTCAAATCCTGGCGGGACCTGACGGAACGAATCTACCGGAAAGTAGAAGTGAAAACTATCACGTACGTGCATCTTTCCGAGAAGATTAATCAGTGAAGTGAAGTAACCATAGTCTTTCTTCTCTGCCGTAATCTTCAATACAGGGGGTTGTGCCGCGGTTTTGCTGGTTTGGATGAGGGAATCTTTATAATAAAGATCCATGTTGAAAAAGACATAGTTGTTCACCGGAATAGGATCAGAAGAACCCTTACGGATCATTTGATATTCAAATCCACCGTCGGCCTTCAGGCGCTTTCCTTCAGAGGAACATCCGACGAAAAGAAGGAGTCCCAGCAGGTAATAAAAAATTTTAAGATTCATGTTGCAGTTGATATGAGTTCATTGTTATAGGAATGATTTCTTTAACCTTGTTCAGGGTCTCCGAGATGGAAGCTTTAAGCTGACCGCCGGAAGCATTGCGATGACCTCCCCCATTGAAATAGGTGTGACAGATTTCCTGCACATTGATATTTCCTTTGGATCGAAAGGAGAGTTTAGTGACGTTTTGCTGTTCGGAAATAAACACAGCCAGTTTCATATTTCTCACCATCAAAATATAATTGACGATCCCTTCCGTATCTCCGCGCCCGATCGACCATTGTTTATAATCCTCTTTGTCCAGCCAGATAATGCCGGCCTGGTATTCGGGCATCAATTCCATCCGGTTGGCCAGGCAGTGTCCGAGCAACTTTAATTGCTTTTCGGTCATGCTGTTAAACAACCGGATCTGTAGCATATAATCATCCATCCCCAGTTTCTTCAATGCCGCTGCAATTTCAAATACATGTGGATTGGTGGCATAGCGGAAGGAACCGGTATCCATCAGGATGCCGGTATATAACATCTCCGCCACAGGAATATCGATATACTTCTCCAGGCTAAACTGCAGGAGAAAATCATAGACCAGTTCTGCTGTTGAACTGGCCAGGTCATTGGAAATGATATGATCGGCAAAGGGTTCCGGATCAATATGATGATCGATCAGAATTTTTATGGCTTTGGAAGCCATGACATCCAGGCCAAAGCGATCGATGCGATCGAGGGCATTAAAATCAAGGCAAAAAATGATTTCCGCTTTTTCAAAAGCCGCCATGGCTTCTTCAGGGTTCATCTCCCCGATAATGGCTATGTTCAATGCCGGGCAGAAAATTGAATAGCGGTGGATAGTCATTGGGGAGCACAACCTTAACCTGGTGAAGGAGTTTTTGCAATACAGCGGCAAGAGCGAGTGTGGAGCCAAGGGCATCCCCATCCGGATTTTTGTGGGTGACGATCACCACACGCGCAGGCTGACGAATCAATTGAAATAGAGAATCCACCTAGAGCTCCCTGAATTTTAGGGCGCAAAGGTCTGTTTTTATTGTCATACTAACAAATATGTTAAATTTGCGCCCCATTTGAACGCCTAAACGTCAATTCTTTACATGAACAGCAATATCACTTTTACCATGATCAAGCCGGATGCAGTAGCATCAGGGCATATCGGGGCCATCCTGGCCCTTATCAATAAAGCGGGATTCCGGATTATTGCCATGAAATACACCAAACTTTCTCCCGAAAAAGCAGGTGAGTTCTATGAAGTCCATAAGGAGCGGCCGTTCTACGGTGAACTGGTGGATTTCATGTCCTCTGGCCCGATCGTGGCCGCTGTACTTCGCAAAGAAAACGCCGTGGAAGATTTCAGGACCCTGATCGGAGCCACCGATCCTTCCAAAGCGGCACCCGGTACCATTAGGGCTTTATTTGCAAAAAATATCGGTGAGAATGCTGTCCATGGCGCGGATTCAGACGAAAATGCACTTCGTGAAGCCTCTTTTCATTTCGCCCAGACGGAAATTTTTAAATAGGGCAAAACTCATTCATGCCGCCGTTCAATTTAACGTCATCCGAATAGGTGAATAGAGGCAATCCCATTTTTATCCACCGTCCTGAACAGGTTTAGATAATGTTCAAGATCATGCCCCTCCGGTTGTGTCCATTCCAGGGCGGTCACCAGTTTTTCAACCGCTTCCTGAATCCCCGTATCAGGAAAAAAATGATCCCTCATGTAATGCATGTACCGGATCATCATGAAGGCATTGAAGAACCTGTAGAATCGCCGTTCAAAAGAAGTAAAGCTGGAAGTATTCCGGGCTATAGCATCACATTCGGACTTAAAATTGATCAATTGTAAAAAAGTAATGACTTCAGGCCCAAGTCCCATTTGCTCAAACAGTGTATCCTGTTCCTTTCTATCATACCGTTGGAGCAAAATGGAATACATCAACTGCAGGTGTTGAAATAATGGCCTGATCAACCTGAACGCTTCAAAAGAGGTTGTTTCCCAGTCCAAATGGTTTCCACAAATCTGGTGCATGGCCTTACCGGTCCCAAAAGGGACACGCAAGGAAAGTCGTGCTGCCGGAAATACTACAGTATCGCGAATCTCCTTTAATGCCCCGATTTCAATAAATTTCTGAAGGAAATAAAAATCTTCACCGGCTTGTCGGGTATTCATTCCCCCTTGCCCGAGATAAGCTTTTCTTCTCACCACCATGGCCGAGCCGTAGGTCTGGAAGGCAAATGGATGTCCGGCCCATCTTTTAGCATGGACGAGATAACGCAGGTGAAGTTCATAAGCTATGATAGCATCTCTTTCCGGTTGATGAAGATGGTCAAGCAAATGTTCAGTATAAACAGATGCAGCCTCCATCGACGGCTCATCGACAAATTGATTCCAAATGCATTCCAGGTAATTATCTTCTACTGTACAATCGGCATCGAGATTGATGATAATGCCACCTTTATCCATTCTTCTTGCTGCTTCATCCATCAACATTTTCCGGGCCCACCCCACTCCCCATTTGACGTCCTGCATTTTTTCAAACCAAATCGGGTGAATGATGAAAGCCAAATGGCTGTGCTCATTAATCCACGCTCTACAATCCTCAAATGATTGCCGGTGCAAAATTCGCTGAGCTTCATTCATCCGATCATCTTCGTTGAATAAAATCAGGACCTCCATAGGTATACCAGGATAACGACATCCTTCCAGCGACTCGAGTGTTTGGATCAGATTGGGTTCTGCATAGGAAGGGATACAAACAACCAGTTGGGGCGGAATCGATGGTTCCGTATCCAGGAGCCTGGCAAATGTCCTGAACCGCCTTTCATATTGTTGCCATTGAAAATCTTCCGCCATGTCTTTTACATTTGTACCCGGATGAATACCTGTATCCTGGGATGCCAATATATACCTTCTATCGAGTACTTTGCTCATTGGCTGCACCATGAAAAAATATGCATTGAGGCCCATGAAAATTTTCAAAAACGTTCCTGGCGTAACCGGACCTGCATTTTATCCCCCGGCAAAATTCTAACGCTTACTGTTCCACTTCAGAAAGGGAAACATCAGCAATTGAATATTCAGGGGGTAAAAATCGCTTATGACGAACCCTGGCCGGAAAAACACATCCGTAGTTTGCAAACCGCTTATGGCAAGACGGCCTATGCCGAAGAAGCATTGTACGGGATCAGAGAAATCCTGGATTCGAAGAAGGAAAAACTTTGGGATCTTAATCTGGCGCTGCTGGATTACCTGACTTTTTTGATGCGCGGGTCATGGAAATATTCCTTCACGAATAATTTTATTTCCAATTACCCGGATGAGGTAAGTGACTTTCGCTATGTTCTTCCGGCAGGAAAAACCAGGCTGCCCATAGAGGCTCTTCCTACCTATCCACAAGTGCAACGGCTTCAACAATCCTTTCAGCCAAACCTCACTATCTTGGATGCACTTTGTCATTTGGGTCCAGGCACCATGGATTATTTGACCCGGTATGCAGCACTACTTTATCCTACACCATGAACCCGATCATTGATCAGAAACTTCAGGAACAAAAGGAGGAATTAAAAAACGTCCTTCAACGACTGGCTGACTTCACTGTCCGGATCGCCCATCCGGAAACGTCGAGAATTCTGAGTGACCTGCAGATACGGATTGACGAACCCTTCATGTTTGTCATTGTCGGTGAGGTCAAAGCCGGTAAAAGTTCTTTTATCAATGCCCTGCTGGGGGATCCGGATTTGTGTGCTGTTGCTCCCGCCCCGATGACCGACACCATCCAACAAATCTTGTATGGACAGGACAGAAAAACTGAAGTCATCAATCCTTATCTAAAAAAAGTATATCAGCCCAATCCCATCCTCCGGGACATTGCCATCGTTGATACGCCCGGAACTAACACTATCGTCACGCATCACCAGGAAATCACAGAGCGATTTATTCCCGGTTCCGACCTGATTGTATTTGTCTTTGAAGCAAAGAACCCTTACCGGCAATCAGCCTGGGATTTTTTCAATTTCATGCATGAAGAATGGCATAAGAAAATCATATTCATCCTTCAGCAAAAAGACCTGATGGATGAATCCGATCTGAAGATCAATGAAAAAGGGGTGATCGATTATGCCCATAAAAAAGGAATAAAAAAACCGGTTTTATTTTCCGTTTCGGCTAAACAGGAATTAGAGGGTTATGTGCAACACAGTGGGTTTGAACCTCTTCGCACCTATATCCTCGACCAGGTGACCGGCGGGAAGGCCCGGCAACAAAAACTCCTTGGTCTTTCGGATACCTCCAGCCAGATCATCGGAAAACTGCAGGCTGGACTGGATGTCAGAAAATTGCAGTTGGATGCAGACATTGAATTTCGCCAGGAAATCAAATGGACGCTCACCGATCATGGCCAGAAAGCAAAACACCAGGCAGATATCCTGGTAGAAAACCTGATGGGTGCCTATGATAAAATCTCAAGAAAGTATGAAGAAGAATTAAGTGATACGCTTTCCTTCTTCCCTGTCCTGCGCAGGTCGCTGGCTTCCATTTTTTCGAAATCACAATCCCTGAAGGCCTGGCTGGAGGACTTTACCGGACGTCTCAGAGCGGATTTTGGAACCGGCATGCAGGATAAAATCAATGATCGGGTGCTGGATCTCGCCGAAAGTATTCAGCAAATGGCGCACACAATTGATCTGCAGATTCGCAGTAGTAAAACGATCCTCGCCAATGATCACGAAATCTTTTCTGCAATTGCCCAACGAAGGCAAAATATTCTCCGCGAATTGAGAGATGCCTTTGAACAGTTTCTTAACCGCACGGAAAATTTTACTACCAAAGGGCTGATTGATACTGATACCCGCATAGGAGCTAATGTGGCTGCCGGCAGTGGAGTGGCGGTAGTGGGGATCATCCTGGCGGCTGTTACCCACGGGATGATTTTTGATATCACGGGAGGCATCCTGACGACGCTGGGATTTTTAGTGGCTGGTATCACTTTAGGGTTACAACGCGGAAAAATATTACGGCAATACCGCAAAGAGATGGATAAAGGGCGCGATCGACTGCACCAGGAATTGATCGAAGAATTATACCGGTATATCGAAACGTTGAAAACCCGCATGAATGATCAGTTCAAAAAATTTGATGACCTCATCGAACAGGAAGCCCAGGAGCTGAAGACCCTCCAAAATGACCTGGCCGGAATACAAACGGATCTCGATGTTATTCGAAAGACAGTATTGAAGGCCTTTTAGGGTCGTTAATCTGCCATAGCCATATAGCTCGGCTCATGCATGGATCTAAACCCCGCGAAGTAATACAACGAGATGCCGTGGCACGGAGTTTACTCCGGCCATCAGATCAGACCTTTCGGTATTTCAGATTTTAATCACATTGTTGGTTGGAGCCCTTCATCTTCGTCCAGCAACCTATCCAAATCGCAGCATTTTTACTTTTATAGCCTAAATTCCTGTAACAAATCCCTTCTCATGCCGTCAATACCAATGAAATGACCACTGAACAGTATGAGGCCCTCTTCTACAAGATGAGGGATAAATTATACCGGTACGCACTGCGGTTCGTCAGGGAATCCGCAGTGGCTGAGGACGTCGTTCAGGATGTGATGTTTAAACTCTGGCAAAAACGCCAGGAAGCAGCAACCATTGAAAATCTGGAGGCCTGGTTGATGGTGTTGACGCGCAACCGGTCGCTGGATATTCTGCGGAAAGTAAAAGATAACCAGGTGAGTGTAGACGAAGCTTTTGGCGTGAGTGATAAGGATCCTCTCGCTGATAAGCAAATGGAAAGCGCTGAACTGATGCAACAATTGAATGCCTGCGTGGACCAGCTGCCGGAAAAACAAAAACAAGTCTTTCACCTCAGGGAAATAGAACAAATGACCTACGATGAAATCGCCCAGGCTACGGGTTTCAATCTTGATGATGTCAAGGTGAGCCTTTTCCGGGCACGAAAACAAATACAACGGATGCTGAGCAAAATCAACACGTTGGGAATATATCAAGCTTAATAATCATGGATCAACAATTGCTGGATCGATATTGGAATGGAGAAACCTCCCTGCAGGAGGAACAGGAGATCCTGAAGGAAATGGCTGCGTCATCTGCACCCGATGCCCTCTATTTCAAAATGATTGCCGAAGCACGGAAACAGAAAAGCACTCTGAAAATTGAGGATATTAAAGCCTACAATCAACAAGTTTCAGTTCCGCAACCCAGGCTGATGGTGCTTCCCCTGTACCGTTGGATTGCCAGTGCCGCTGCTGTCTTATTGTTTTGTATTACTGCTGTCGGACTCTGGAATTACACCCATCACCAAGCTAAACCCGATATCATGGCAGATTCTTTCGATGACCCTCAAAAGGCCTATGAAGAAGTACGCAATGCATTAGCCTTTGTCTCCACCAAACTCAATAAATCGCAAAGTGAAGCGCTGATCAATATCAAAAAGGCCGGCACTTATGCTGAGATGTTTAAATAAATTCAATTTTTTCACTTTCATACAACCCGTAAATCATGAAATCTCTTTTTTTATCCTTGCTTACCCTGCTGATCGCCTCTGTATCCGTGACGGCGCAGGAAGATGCCATCACCAAATATTTCAACAAGTACATTGATGATACCACCTTTAGCGCGGTTTACATCAGCCCTAAAATGTTCAACATGGTCTCCAAAGTGGAGATTAAGGACATGGATCCCGCAGTCCAGGAAGTCATCGCCAGCCTGAAAGGACTACGGATTTTACATACCGATAAAAATGCGTCCAAATACTACCAGGAAGCCCTGAAGGTCATCAATACCAATGAATACGAACTGCTTCTCACCGCTCGTGATAAAGGTGAAAACGTTCGCTTCATGGTGAAGGAAAACGGCGATATCGTTCAGGAATTATTGATGATCGTCGGCGGTGATTCTGATTTTGCCCTGCTGAGCTTCATCGGCAACATCGATCTCAAGAAAATCGGCAAACTCGCTGAAGCCCTCAACATCGATAACCTGCAATACCTGAAGAATCTGGATGACAAGAAGTGACCTGAAGCGATGAGTGATGAGTGATGAGTGATGAGTGATGATATGAGACGTAGAATGTAAAATGTGGGGTTTGAAGTCAGTGTTACAATTGCAACATTATGCATCTAAAAATTTAATGGAAACTGGAGTCGCGCGTTTTTTATCTTTTGTTTCCTGTCTTATGCCTAAGACCTATTTCCACTTTTAGAAAATGACATAAAAAAGGCCATCCCGGAAGGAATGGCTTTTTTTATGTCTATTCTAAATGGCGTACTGCTGACCTTAATCTGCAGGTTTACTTAAGCTCCTAAATAATTTTTCAAAAGCTTACTACGGCTGGCTGATCGCAGCTTATTGATGGCTTTGTCTTTGATCTGTCGTACACGCTCACGGGTAAGGCCAAAACGATCCCCGATATCTTCCAGGGAGAGCGGATGTTCCACTCCAATACCGAAATAAAGTTTAATCACATCAGCCTGGCGATCGGTCAGCGTACCTAAAGAACGATCGATCTCTCTCCGGAGGGAATCGAGATATTCGAGGTTGGCATCGGTACCTGGTGTATTTGGATTTTCCAAAACATCCAACAATGAATTATCTTCTCCATCTACGAAAGGAGCATCCATGGATACGTGCCTTGCAGCAACGCCCAACGTAGTTTCTACTTCGTCAGAGGAAATCTCCAAAATGGAGGCTAATTCTTCGGAAGAAGGTTCACGTTCAAATTCCTGCTCGAGTTGAGAGAAGGCGCGATTGATCTTATTGAGTGATCCCACTTTATTCAAAGGCAGGCGAACTATCCGGGACTGCTCGGCCAGGGCTTGCAGGATGGATTGGCGAATCCACCAAACAGCATAGGAAATAAACTTAAATCCACGGGTCTCATCGAATCGTTGGGCGGCTTTGATCAGGCCAAGGTTGCCCTCATTGATGAGGTCACTCAGGGAAAGCCCCTGATTTTGGTATTGTTTAGCCACTGAAACCACAAAACGGAGGTTAGCCTTGGTGAGGGTTTCCAGGGCGATTTGGTCGCCTTGTTTGATTTTCTTGGCCAAATCCACCTCTTTTTCAGGGGTCAGCAGGTCCACCTTACCGATTTCCTGAAGGTATTTTTCCAGGGACTGACTTTCCCGGTTGGTAATGGATTTCGTAATCTTTAGCTGCCTCATGAATCAGTTATATTAAGTTTTGGTCTATGATCAGGTCAACAATAAACGTTCCCGAATTGTAGTTTTCCCGTAAAAGAGGCGCAAAGGTAGGCTTTTCCAAGCTCTCCGGGTTAAATTTTACTGTTTTATAAGCATCATCCTCAAGTACCTGATCACTGTCACAATATAGGTCCGTCTTGTATAATCCTTCACCGGGCCAACCAAAAGGCCTAATGACCTAAAATGAAAAAAAGTTCAATTATTTGCAAGATTCAATAATTCTGATTTATTTACGCCGTGCTGAATGATGCAGGATTGAAAACCCGCAAACCTGCAAGCCATAAAGTAGTATGAAGCGAATACCCGTAGATCTCGAATATATCTTTAAAGCCTCACCGGCTATCCTCTATAAATTTCTTACGACTCCAGCCTGTCTCGTTCGTTGGTTCTGTGACGGTGTGGACATCAATGCTGATGTATATACATTTACTTGGGATGGCAGTGAAGAAAATGCTGAAGTCGTAGATGATATTGAAGAAGAACGTCTCCGTTTCCGCTGGGAAGGAGCTCCCCGGTTTGAATACCTGGAATTCAGGATGTATCTCTCCCCGGTAACGGAAGAGACCGTTTTAGAAATTACCGATTTCGCCAATGAGAAAGAAGTCGGTGACCTCAAAAAACTCTGGGACGCGCAAATCAAAAAACTTCGCCAGGAAACAGGTGGCTAATCTTGTTCAAGCGGTCAACCATAATTTAACTGAATCCTTCAATACCCGTAACTGTCGTGTATTTGAACGATAATTTCTGATCCGGGTAAATGTGACGGAAAGCTCCCTGGCACATCATGGTAGCTTCATGAAATCCACAAAGAATGAGTTTCAGCTTCCCTTTATAGGAATTGATATCCCCAATCGCAAAAATGCCCTTGATGTTGGTACTGCAATCATAAGGATCCACGACGATGGCATTCTTGTCGAGGTTAAGACCCCATTCCGCAATAGGTCCTAACCTGGGGGTCAATCCAAAGAGCGGAATGAAATAATCCGTTTCAAGAGTTGTCTTTCCATCCGGATGTTCAATTATGACATAGTCCAGCTTTCCCTCACCTCCGACTTCAACAACCTGAGCATCGGTGATGAGTTTTACTTTCCCAGCTTCCACCAGTTTCGTCACTTTATCAACAGAATCCAATGCGCCTCTGAAACTACTTCGACGGTGAATCAGTATGATATGACTTCCCAACTCTGCTAATTCAATAGTCCAGTCCAACGCAGAATCTCCGCCTCCTGCGATCACGACCTGCTTTCCGATATAATGTTGAGGTTCCTTGACAAAGTAATTGATACCCTTACCTTCAAATTTATCGAGTCCGGCCACCGGCGGTTTCCTGGGCTCAAAACATCCCAATCCGCCCGCAATGACAATCACTTTTGATTTCACCACAGTTCCTGCATTTCCAGTCACCCTAAAACTCCCATCCTCTAATTGTTCGACTCTATCCGCACGCTCTCCAAGTGTAAAGGTGGGCTTGAAAGGGTCAATTTGTTTTTTGAGATTTTCAATGAGGTCACTAGCCAGAATCTCCGGCAGCCCGGGAATATCATAAATAGGCTTTTTGGGATAGATCTCCGCCAGTTGACCGCCTAATTGAGGAAGAACATCCATAAGATGGCACCTCATTTTTAGTAATCCGGCTTCAAAAACCGTAAACAATCCTACGGGACCAGTTCCTATGATCAATAAATCCGTTGTAATAGGCTCCATATAGTTTATTGAATCGACAAAGGTAATAGAACAGTGGAAAGGGAATAAGGAAGGACGAATCCTTGCGCCACCGCTGAAGCTATGGCGACACACGTTTGACAAAGCTCAGGGCAAATAAGGAAGGTAAAAAAAACAGAAAACCACTGAAGGCCGTCATACCATCCCTTAGTAGTCGAGAAATGGGATCAGGAAATATCAGGCTGGTCGAAACAAAAAGGATTTAGGAGCTGAAGAGACGGAAAGAATGAATGTGCTGGGGAAGGTTTAAAATATCACAAACAGTTTCCGCCTTTGATGATGTATTTGTCATTTTCCACTATCATCTTTGCATTGATGGACCGTGCGATAGCATTGAGTACATTTTGAATTTCCGGATTATTGAAAGGCAATGAGCCGCTAAATACACAAGATTTGATATCCGGATTTTCGATAGCAATATTTTTTCCAAAATATTCGGCAACATCTTTAATGGCTTGTTCAATTGTCAATTTATACAGCCGGAGTTCTTTGGTATGCCACGCATTGGCATTGGGTGACGGATTGGGGACCATTTGCATTTTATTGTTTTCAAAATAGGCGGCTTCTCCGGCATTCAGGGCCAGGGCTGTTTGTGTATTGTCAACAGACCGGAAAATCACCTTGCCTGTATTGACAAATAACTGAACCTGCTCCTTGAGTTGTTTGATGTCAAAGGTGGTGCCTACTACTTCTGTCTGTGTTTTTCCACAAGTAATGGTGAATGGACGTTTGGGATCCGGGCTTACTTCAAAAAAGGCTTCGCCGGACAACGCTAAGTGTCTTTCCTGGTGATTGAATGGATAGACCGTAATGCTGCTTCCCTTATTGAGGTGGACTTTTGACCCATCGGGCAGATCGATAATAGAGGAGGCTGCGTCTGAATAAAGATACGTTTTAGTGGCAGGCAAGGAAAGATAATAGAAGGCTGCTGCGACGAGAATGATAACCGATGCGGCTATTGACCAGTAGGCGACATTTCTTTTCGACTTCAATGGAATGATTGTAGAAAAATTTTTCTTTCCAAAATCAACCCATGCCCTGTCCTCATCCCAGTGTTCAGCCGGTGCCGATGGTTTAATTTGCCAAATGAGTCGATAGGCCACACAGGCTTCTTCCAAAGCCGGATCAGATGCCATTTCCCGCTGAAACTCCCTCATTTCCTGTTCATCCATCTCTCCCGCGAGATATCGGCCAATTCTTGCTTCCATCGAATCTTTCATGCTATGTGGTATTAGACACTTTATTCCTTATGACCCCCTATACCTTCTACATATTGACGCAGAAGTTTAAGCGCCTTGCCAATTTGATTTTCAACCGTTTTTACGGATATGCCCAGCTGAGTGGCAATCTCGGCATAGGACATTTCCTCCATCCTGCTTAACAGGAAGACCACCCGGCATTTTTCGGGTAGCCGGAGGATGGCCAAATCTATTTTTTCTCTTATTTCTTCTTCCTCGAGGCTTTTCAGGATATCCGGCTGAACAATGGCCTGAGAAACGCCGCTTTCCGGGGCATCCAGGTCATCCCAATTGTATTTCCTGGAATCCCGGATATAATTCAGGGTCCTGGTGACGGCCATCCGCCTCAGATATGCCGGAACAGAGGTATGTATAACCAGCTGATTCCGCTTAACCCATAACTCAGCAAAAATTTCCTGAGCTACATCTTCAGCTTGAATCCGGTCCCGGAGGTAGTGATTGATGGTATTACAGACCATGCCATAGTACTGCCTGAATATACGCTCGACCGCATCAGGATCGTTGAATAAGTTAGTGGGTTGTTCGGCAGGCTTCAAAATATGAGGAATGGAAGTAACTATTTCGAAAGAAACGTGGTAAAATAATAGACATTCCTACATTAAATACCGAAATTCACACAAAAATCTTTGTAAGATGAAAAGCATATCCTTTTTTTTGGTCCTTACCCTTCTATTGGCCGGATGTAAGAATGAGGGCTCGACAAAAGATCAGGCCGGGAATACAGCATCGGATACTTCAGCAGTGAAATATACACTGACCCCTTTCAGCCCCTCAAAAGAATTTGAAGACGCCAGCTTAAAAGCTATGGCCTATATAGGCGGTACATTTTCAACCGTGATTGGAGGATCCTCCTATAAACTTGGTGAACAGACTTCGGATGCTGCAGAAAAGCAATGTGCCAACAGTAAGGAAGGACAGCATCTTCATCTGATCCTTGATAATGAGCCTTACCTGGCGAAGTATGAATCGTCATTTCCTATTGATATTCCTGATGGCGATCATTACCTGTTGTGTTTCTTATCGAGGTCCTATCATGAAAGCATCAAAACACCGGCAGCCCACCGGGCTTCCCTGATTTCCGTCAAGGACAAAAATATTATCAAATCCTCCGACATCCAGGGTCCAATGTTATTTTACAGCCGTCCGAAAGGATTATACACCGGGGATGATATCAAAAAAGTCATGTTGGACTTTTACCTGGTGAATGCTGAGCTACCGAAATATAAAGTTGAGGCTGATATCAATGGGGAGAAACATTTGATCCAAAAATGGCAGCCGTATTATATAGAAGGATTGCCGGAAGGGGACAACACGATCACCCTGACCTTGCTGGATTCAACCGGGCAGATCGCCAAAGTACCGCTGAACCCGGTGACGCGAAAATTTCAACTGGAAAAAACGCCCGTCAACAAATAAAGAAAATTTATCTTTGGCGTCCGTTTTACCCCGCCCTGCCGGCGTAAAATACTTACCTGGTGGTTGTAGCTCAGTTGGTTAGAGCGCTAGATTGTGGTTCTAGAGGTCGTGGGTTCGAGACCCTCCTACCACCCAAAAATTAAAAACATTGCGGTTTATCACTGCAATGTTTTTTTATTTAGAAAATCACCTACGACATAACTGCTTCCCCCGACGAATATCAAATCATTTTTTTCAGCCTTTTTGACAGCCGCTTTGAAAGCCGCATAAACATTTTCGTACGCTGTCCCTGACCGGAAAATGCTGGCAGCGGTTTCCATGGTCTCATGTGCAGGTTTGCCCCGTGGAATAGCCGGTGAGCACCAATAAAATTTTCCATCCGATGGAAATAATTTCAGCATTTTCAAAATGTCTTTGTCATTGACGAATCCCAGCACAAAATGCCTGGATTTTGCCGGTATGCGCAAAAGAGACGGAAGCATCGCCCTCATGCCATGCTCATTGTGTGCGGCATCCACTATGATCAATGGCCGATGCCCCATGATCATCCATCGGCCCATCATCCCGGTAGAGGAGGTGACGTTGGCCAATCCCCGCTTTAAAGCTGCTATGGATATCGTCTGGACCGGGTAATATTTATTCCAGTTCCAAATGACTTCCAATACCGTTCTGACATTTTTTTCCTGGTAGGGGCCAGTGAGATCAGTCGAAATATTATTTATCCAGGGCACCGTGGATGCATCAACAGAAAACGTGTTTTTAAACCGTGTCTGTCGAAGCCATTTCACCTGCAGGTGCTTTGAAGCAAAGTGAATGGGAGCATTTTCCAGCTTTGCCTTTTCTTTGAATACGGGAGCTGTTTTTGGATTCCATTCTCCAATGACGACCGGGATATTTGACTTAATGATGCCGGCTTTTTCAAAGGCAATTTGCTCCAGCGTATGACCCAGAAACTGCATGTGATCAAAACCAATGTTGGTGATGACGGAAAGCCATGGCCGGATAATGTTTGTAGAATCCAGTCGCCCACCTAAACCGGTTTCGATAATGGCGATATCGACACGGTGTTTGCTGAAATGATCAAATGCCATAGCCACCGTGATCTCAAAAAATGAAGGCTGCAGGGTTTGCCAATATGCTTTATGTTGATCAACAAAACGGGTCACTTCTTTTTGACTGATCATCACGCCATCGATTTTGATTCGTTCGCGAAAATCAATATAATGTGGGGATGTATACAACCCTGTTTTGAAACCGGCAGCCTGGAAGATAGCAGCCAGCATATGAGAGGTACTTCCCTTTCCATTGGTTCCGGCTACGTGTATGGAAGAAAAATGCTCCTGCGGCTGACCCAGGTGTGCACTGAGTTGCCTGATATTCGTGAGATCCTTTCGAATGGCCGCATCTCCTATCCGCTGAAACATCGGCAGGCTGTTGAAGAGAAATTCGATGGTTTGTTTATAGTTCATGATGCACAGGACGCTACAGCAAAACTGAATAGACTGATTTACTTACCTTCGAAACAAATAATCATCGGCATGAAATTCCTATTTCCATTTTTAACGGCCATCGCTCTGTTGAGCGGCTGCAAAGAAAATCCACCTGTCGGTAAATCCGAAATTTCAGAGCAGAATCTGCGCGATTACATTAAAACCCTTTCCTCGGATGATTTCCAGGGAAGGAAACCATTCACCATCGGAGAAGAAAAATCAGTGGGTTTCCTTGAAGCCCAGGCTAAGCGCATAGGACTTCAACCGGGCAATGGTAACTCCTACACCCAGGAAGTGCCATTGACGGAAATTACCGGTCATCCCTCTCCTACCCTGGATCTCATGGGAAAAAACCAGGTTTCACTTCACCTTGGCGATCAGTACGCAGCTTTTACGGAGCGACCTGATACGGCTATTTCCATTACTAATGCAGATGTTGTCTTTTGTGGTTATGGCATCACGGCTCCTGAATACAACTGGTCAGATTATGCAGCTATCGATGTAAAAGGTAAAATCGTTATCGTCCTCGTCAATGATCCTGGTTTAGGTAGTAGCGATTCCACTTTTTTTAAAGGCAATACCATGACTTACTACGGCCGGTGGACCTACAAGTATGAAGAAGCTGCCCGGCAGGGCGCGGCCGCCATTTTCATAGTCCATGAGACCTCCATGGCCGGCTATCCCTGGAATGTTGTGCGGGAAGCCAGTACCGGAGCCAAGATGAACCTTCAATCGCTTACCTATACGCCCTGCCAGATGGAAGGATGGATATCCACGGAAGCGGCAACAGAAATATTTAAAAGTGCTGATCTCGATTTTCAAAAAGCGATGATAGCCGCCAGGCGACCCGGATTTAAAGCCATGCCACTACCCTATAAAGGAAATGTCAGCATCAAAAATGATATCCGGTCCAATACCTCCAGGAACGTCATAGCCATGATTCCGGGTACGGACCAGAAAAATGAATATATCATTTACACGGCACACTGGGACCATTTTGGCATCGGTACACCCGTGAATGGGGATTCGATTTATAATGGCGCCTGTGATAATGCCAGCGGCTCTGCGGCATTGTTGACTATTGCTGAAAGCATGATGAAAACAGGACCCTATAAAAGAAGTGTGGTTTTTCTTTGGGTTACAGCGGAAGAACAGGGATTGTTAGGTTCTGCCTATTATGGAGCGCATCCGGTTTTTCCTCCAGCGCAAACGGTGGCCAATTTAAACATGGATGCTCTCGGTACCTTTGGTGCGATGAAAGATTTTAGTATCGTCGGCTATGGCCAAAGTGAACTGGAAGATTATGCTGCAAAATGGGCTAAAAAACAGGACCGTTATGTCCTCCCGGACCAGGAACCCGAGAAGGGCTATTTCTTCAGGTCCGATCATTTCAATTTTGCCAAAATCGGAATTCCGGCGCTGGATGCTAAAGGCAGTTTTGACCACCGGGAAAAAGGGAAAGATTATGCCGCTGAACAAGGAAAAGATTTCCGGACTAACCGGTATCATCAACCCTCGGACGAATATGATGAAGCTAGCTGGGATATGGGGGGCATGATCCAGGATGCGGAATTGTATCTCAACCTGGGTAAAGAATTAGCGGATAGTCAGGAGTGGCCAAAATGGAAGCCTGCTTCAGAATTTAAAGCTATCCGGGAGAAGGACAGGAAATAAACTATATACGGGCGAAAGCGTCATTCGAAACCCTTACCCTCACCCGGAATGGGACAGATTTTCGGTTTGGAATACCATTAAAGGAATGGTGTGGGCATTGGATAAGGATTTAGCCCGGTTTTGATGGAATATTTCATCTACCCATGATCTTTTGTGGGAAAGAATCGCCAGCAAATCCATGTTTTTCTCTTTCATGAATGATTGTAGTCCGGCATTCACCTCCTTGTGTTGGATACAATAAGAAGACAGACGTTTGTCATTTTGCCAGGCTTCGCAGAAAGCTTTCATCTTGTCCTGGCTGGATACAGCCGGATCCGTATCGATATGAATGACATGGATCTGGCTCCCGATTTGGTCCCTGAATTTTCTAAGCTGTTCGATGAGGATGGCGTCTTCCGGTTTGAAATTGATAGCCACAGCAATATTGTCGATGAGGCCGTCAAATTTGGCTTCGGCCGGAACCAGGATAACGGGACAATGCGCTTCTTCCAATACTTTCCCGGAAATCGTACCAAAGAAAAAAGATTCCATTCGACCGGCTCCGGTAGCCCCCATGACAATGAGGTCAGCTTTGTTTTTATTGGCTGTTCGTAAAATAGCAGACACCGGCGCCCCTTCCTCGAGCACATGCACCATGGGCACATGATAGTACCCGTTATTGGAAGCCATTTCCCTCAATAAAGGAATCTCGTCTTCATAGTTTTCAAATTCATCCAGGTCAATCGAGTCATAGACATCCCGAAGTACCCCTGGCAAATTAAAATTGCTGATGTCAGGTCGATCAAAAGCGTGAATGGTGATGACGGATGCGCCGAGGGTATCCGCGACTTGTAAAGCATAAAGGAAAGCATTCTCCGCAGTGTCAGAGAAGTCAGTCGGATATAAAATCTTTTTCATTAGAGATATTTCATTGCTTACACGAGGAGAAGTCAGTGTGTATAATGAGGTAGTTTTTTCGGAGTGAGTGGAATAATAGTCTTGCGAAAATATTATAAAAACATAATTCTCCAAATATACCCTTAGCTGAGGATATAGAAGGCGTATTTGACCAAAATTTGCCTATGGCTAAAAACAGTAATTTTAACCCATGATCAAATTCGGGTTGACAGGTTGCCTTTTTATCTGCATCATACTGGTTGGAATGAGATTGCCGGACACGCCACCCAAACATTACCGGGGCCCTGTCCCCTCATCCCAAAAAGTTGCTCACTCTTCTCATTGTGCCGGCTGTCACGGCCATGACGATACGGCCATGGCCCTGGTGGATGAAGCCGGTCATGATGTCAATATTTTTGATGACTGGCAGGTCAGCATGATGGGACTTTCCGCACATGATCCTTTTTGGCGGGCTACACTGACGCATGAAGTGAATGTATATCCGGCTGCCCAGGCGGCCATTGAAACTACTTGTTTAAAGTGTCACTCGCCACTTGGAAACATTCAGGCTCACCTGGACGGTATGGAATATTCGTATCAGACCATGCTTCATGATACCCTCGGTCTGGATGGTGTGTCCTGTAGTGCCTGCCATCAACAACCTGCGGACAATCTAGGAAAAGGGCAATCCGGGAATTTCTCCATTGATACTAATCGCCTGTTGTTCGGCCATCTGCCAAATCCTTTTAAAGGACCAATGCAGATCTACGTGGGATTTGAACCCGTGTTTTCTGATCATATTTACAGCAGCGGGCTGTGTGTGGGCTGCCACACCCTGATCACACAAACCCTGGATGAACAAGGCGCTCCTACCGGTAATTTCTTTGTGGAACAGGCTACCTATCATGAATGGCTCAATTCCGTCTATCCCATACAAGGCAAAGAATGCCAAACCTGTCATCTTCCGTTCATTCCGGACAATGTGGTGATCGCGACTGATTTCCTGGCCCTGGAAGCCCGGTCGCCATTTGGATTACATCAATTTTTTGGTGGGAATACGGCCATGCTGTCCCTGATGAATGATCATAAGGATGAGTTGGGTTTGCCCAAAGTTTCCTCACAACAAGCCTGGACCGAATCTATCGACAATAACCGGATCAGTCTGCAACAAGCAACTGAGCTTACTATGGAGCCTGTCATGGTCGCTGAGGACACACTGTATGCCCATCTTACTATCAAGAATAAAACAGGACATAAATTTCCATCCGGTTATCCCAGCCGCATTGCCTGGCTGCAAATCATTTTACTGGACGCCCAAACTTCCGATACCCTGTATGCTAACGGTTTGATGGATGAGCAGGGCCATATCATCGGTCGGGATTACCCGGTTGAACCTCATCACGAAATTTGCAGGACTTCTGATGATGTGCAAATCTATGAAATGGCCATGGCAGACATCCATGGGCAACTAACCACAAGGCTCAATGCTGCGTATACTCCACTCAAGGATAACCGGATCCTGCCGGTCGGATTTAGAAAAAACAGTCCTGTGTATGACACCGTTGCGGTTTGGGGAAGTGCTTTGTCAGATATCAATTACGATACACAGAGCCTGAAAGGCATGGATGAAATTGAATACCGGATTCCACTCAATGGCCATACAGGTTTCGGGCAATTAAAAGTTTCCCTTCATTATCAAACATTGCCCCATCGATGGATCGAAGATATTTTCACAGATGATTCTCTGCCAGCCGTAAGTGCCTTTAAATCCATGTATTCAGATTATACCAAATTTGATGAAGTGATCGACACCATGACGGTAGATGACATTCTGCTAAACACAGTAGCCACTCACTTCCCCGCCAATGCATGGGATTTCGAATTGGCACCGAACCCGGTGACAGGGAAAACCATATACCTGAATTTTCCAGGGGATCAGGAACAAAGTAAATTCAGCTATCACATCGTTGATTATAGCGGTAGATGGATTTGTCAGGGCATGTTGTCCCATACCATTGATCTCCCGGCTACTATGCCGTCTTCCGTCTATTGCCTCCTGATATTTGAGGGCACTAAACTGATTGGTCTCCGGCGGTTTGTGGTTTTATAATTTCACCACTCTGCCGATAAAGGATTTTCCATTTTGTATCGCCCTGATGACATACAATCCCGAAGCATAATCACTGAGATCCAGCAAGACTGATTGTTCTTCAATGGCAACATTTCTCAAAACCTGCCTGGTCCGGCCATCCGCACTGATAATTTCAATTTGTGCATAGTCTGAATTTTCCAGTAGCAATCTTACCCATCCTTCCGTTGGATTTGGAAGCAATGGTAAAGTGATTGGGGCCGGAACCTGATGCACCGCAGAACCTAAATCCAGTATGGCCGTCACCGGTACAATATCGGACGTGCAGTATTTATCCTGGGTTGAAATTTTCCAGTCATAGAAATAATAAAAGAAACTATTCCCATAAGTGGAATTGGTGATGGACATAATTTCCGGAATTTCATAGGGGAATAAAACGGCATCAGAAGATCTCCACAAATATGGGCTGTTGACACCAAACTCAGCCAGGTTCTTATCCGTGTTTGTGGCCATCGTATAGGATCCGGGAGGCAATTTAAGGTCCAGGTCTATAACAGTTGCACCTGCATTCAAATCAACGGTCTTTTGAAACAGGAAAGTACCACCATCGTAGACTTCTATGGTACGTTCGCCGAGGGTGTCCGTATATACTGTTATCTGATGTATTTCAATGGGCACGTAAACATCGAATAAGAGTCCGCCATTGACAAAATTGGCGTTGTATTTCGTATTGCCCTGCTGCATTACAGGTCCGACAGGGTAATCTAATCCGGTGATGGGTAACAGATTAGCCGCGTATACCGTAGTCGTATCCAGGAGTCCATCCAAAGTCAGCGAAGGACCCGTGCCTATAACACTCACCCCATTGGGATCATAAAACCATACAATGCTATCGCCTGTCGCATGCAGAAAAGCTGATTCGCCTGGTAAAAAAGTATCCCCTTCGACCATCGGTGCATCCGGTAAAAGAAAAGTAAGGTTTAGCGTATCCGAATATTGATCGTGACAATAGCCATGCACCTGGGCATAATAAGCTCCGGTGACCCCGGCCTCAATGGTTTGTGTGGTATCACCATTGGACCACACATAGTTCAAGCCTTCGGTTACAGAAATTTCCGCGGACTCCCCTGAGCATTTTAATACAGGTCCGCCGTAATCCAGTACAGGTTTGATGGAATCGGGATCGTTAGCCACTTCAATAGGCATGGTGTTAAACTGGCATAAATCATTTCCCTCAACCGTTGCGTAATACAAACCCGCTGTCTTAACAATAATCGAGTCTTCAGTTGATCCCGTGCTCCAGCCTAACACTTGAAGATCGGGACTGGCGCTGAGGATTAAGGAATCATTATTGCACAGCACCTTTAGTGCAGGAAACACTTGTTGATCACTGTGCGGGCATTCCCCTTTTGTCAGGGTATGATACGTATCCACGGTGAGACCATTATATCTTTCAACGGTACCATCCGGCCATCGGACCACCAGACTATCATAAGCGGTAGCTGCGCCCAATCCAAAAAGAAGACTATGCGTATTCGAAACGCCGTATTGCTCACCACCGCGGACTTCCCTGACCTGAATGCCCCAGGATCCATATAGCCTGGCCATGGCCCCGATAGCGGAATAATTATGCTCGGTATCCTTCAATTGTAATCCTATGAAATGATTGCTATTGCCTTGGTTGAGGTACAGGATATCTTCGTGTAGCGGATCCGGATTATTGAACGGGATCACGCGCGAGGCATATACATCCATGAATCCGTCATGGTTCAAATCCCCTAAGGCAAAGGACCCGAATATCACCGGGCTGAAAGGCGTCTCTTCAGTAAAAGTTTTATTACCGTTGTTGTGATAAAACTTCACATTATCACCGGCCACTAAAATATCCTGATAGCCATCATTATCAAAATCACAAAACATGCCTTGTAATGGAATGCCGACAATATTTATCCCGGAGCCGGAAGTGATGTTGACAAAAGTGTCATTGTTGATATTTTCATCCAATTCGCTGATGACATCATGCTGCGTTTTGAAGAGATCGAGATCACCATCATTATCGACATCGCCAAAATCTCCTGTCCAGGTTTGATGTCCGTCGGCGAGGCCAAAGGCTTTTGCATTTTGAGTATAGTGTCCTGTCCCGTCGTTTTCGAATAACAGATTGATACGTCGGGGATCCGTGGGATCATTCACTCCCTGCCTGCATTTAGCAATGAAAAGATCGAGGTCACCATCCATATCGAAATCCGTATACACCGAACCATAATTACCAGAATTGTCAGAAGCCGGTACGGTTACAAAATCAAAAAAATTCTGCTGGACAAGATTTCCTGTACCATCATTAATCAGTGTGAAATTGGCTGCATTGTCGTTGAGTATAACCACATCCACCCATCCATCCTGGTTAAAATCACCGGACGAAGCTCCTTGTGAAAAGAAGGAGAGATTGGTGATGGTTTGCAGGGTAAACTGGTAAGAGCCTTTGTTGGCATAATACACTTTCGCCTTGTCATAGGAACCAATAATAAATATATCATTGAGTCCATCGTTGTTAAAATCGGCAATACACATGTCATTTTGCTCCATCAGGTCTACATTTCGTGCCACTTCATAACGGACGAATGGACGGTGCGGGTCCGGCGTCTGATATTGAATATTGAGTGTATTCCCATTGTCGAGCGTGACGATATCATCAAGCCCGTCTCCATTCATATCCGCTATGCCCACCGGAATGGCACTATGTTGATCTTTTTCATGGAGCATAGCATTACTATTGACGAATACGGTTTGAGCCTCCAGGCAAAAGCCGAAAACCATCAGGCTAAAAGAAAGGGTCAGGCATTTTTTCATAAGGATAGCATAAGTACTTTGTAGATGAACAAAAATACTATTCCCCCGGTATTAGCCACTATCTATTTGGCCATAGAGCCAAGAATGGACAAATTGAAAACCACGGTGACTGGCTAAGGAACTGAATTAATAAATATCTTGGCTGCATGTCCTGGTTTACCTTCTGGTCCTTTATTCGAAACAGACTGAGCGCCAGGCGGTGGGATGCCTTTCATTCTCCTTATTTATTCAATTTGTTTTCTTATACGTGTGATGAAAAGATTCGACTTGAGGGCTTTGGTTCCATCGAGGCCCTCCGTCACCAATGGTTAAAAACGGACACTTTGATCCATCGAAAGGATTGGGGAGCCGGAAGCAGTTATACGGGCAAACGATCCCGGGAACGCATCGGGGCCATAGCCCGTCATGCTTTGAGTAGTCCATTCCAATGCCGGTTTATGGCCCGGTTAGTAAATCACGAAAACGCAGGAAATTTGGTAGAACTTGGCACTTCTCTTGGCATTTCCTCCTGTTATTTGCAAGCCGGTAATCCTGAGGCCAACATAACGACTATTGAAGGAGATCCTGAAATCGCCAGGATCGCTTTGACTACTTTCCGGGAACTTAATCTTAATGAAATAGTTCTTTTGAATTCCACCTTCGATGCCTACCTGGATGCCACAGCAAATGAAACTTCAAAAATTGATATCCTATTCATTGATGGTCATCATGAATCCGGAGCCCTGCTGCATTATTTTGCAAGGATAAAGGCCCGTTTTGCTTCTCATACCATTGTGATTGTCGATGATATTTATTGGTCAAGGGACATGCAGGAGGGATGGAAACAACTCATCCGCCTTCCCGAAGTACAGCAAAGTGTGGATTGTTTTCTTTTCGGACTTTTATTTTTCAGGAATGAATTTATAGCGAGGGAGCATCATGTCATCCGGCTTCCGATCAGTACCTATTTCTCTTAGTCACTGTCCCTCACTGATGGTCTTAGTGTTAGGTGTCGTATGATTAAAACCTATCCTGGCTACCACCTGGTCGTCGTCATCATAATCTTCCCAGAGGGTGATCTCCTTGACAAAGTCCTCCATGTGCCGGATGAGAAATGGTAATTTAATTTCTTCGGGCCGGTAGATCGCTATGACTTTGGGGGGCGAGGCTCACCAAATCCTTCAATGAACGGGTATACGATCATGACCTGCACTTTCCCGTTAAACAATTGCTGATAGATCAATGAGCCATTACTCTTGATCAGTGGTTTGTCGATCTTGTCATTGATGATTTCCGAGATGCCACTTTCTTCAGAACCAAGAGAAAGGACGATATATTCGAGATGCTTCACTTTATTTGAAGTCTCGATAGTGCCTTTGAGCCCTGAAATTTTAACCATGTTTTCCAACTCACTGATAATTAAGGCTTTAAGTTGTTTTTCCCACCTTTCCCGGTATATGAGGGTATTGTTGAGAATACTTTGATAACGCTCTACTTTGCTGATCAGGCCATTATAGTCATCCATGACAATAAATTTTATGGTTAAATATAAACGCTCTCTATCGGAAATCGGCGATTAACCCAATGGCCGAAGATCAATCTTTATCTTTGGCTCACTTCATGGCAACTAAAGCAAAAAAGAAAAAAGAAAAGTCACCCGCTTCCGGTTTTGTTGAACTCCTGGAACAGGCTTTTGCCTATATGGCCACAGCAAAGGCAATGACCGATATTTATGAAACTCATTTTAAAGAAGTTTCCAAATACGTTCATGCTACTTCCCGTGGCCATGAAGCAGTGCAGATTGCATTGGGCATGCAACTCCGGCCCGATGACTGGTTGTCGGCATATTATCGCGATGATTCTGTTTTACTGTCAATCGGCATGAAGCCCTACGAGCTGATGCTCCAGTTGATGGCAAAACGGGAAGATCCGTTTTCAGCCGGCAGAGCTTATTATTCACATCCCAGCCTTCGGGACAAGGATAAACCAAAAATTCCTCATCAATCCTCTGCCACGGGCATGCAGGCCATCCCTACCACCGGCATTGCCATGGGCATCCAATACCTGGAAAACAGGAAACTGGGCAGCTGGCAAAAACCACCCATAGTGGTTTGCTCGCTTGGTGATGCGGCGGTAACAGAAGGCGAGGTGGCAGAAGCCTTGCAAATGGCGGCCTTGAGAAAACTTCCCATTCTGTATTTCATCCAGGATAATGAATGGGATATCTCTGCTAATGCTAAAGAAACACGGGCAATGAATGCTGCTGAATACGCAGAAGGATTTAAAGGAATTGAAATACGAAGCATGGACGGGACTGATTTCAAACTTTGTTATGATACTTTACATGAAGTCATCAAGTTGATCAGGAAAGAGAGAAGACCGTTTCTCGTACATGCTAAGGTCCCGCTGCTCAACCATCATACCTCCGGCGTTCGAATGGAATGGTATCGGGATGACCTGGACGAAGATCGATTGCAGGATCCTTATCCCAAACTGCGCAGACTGCTATTAGCAGAAGGAATTCCTGAATTGAAGATCAGGCGTATAGAAAACAAAGCCATTGAAAAAGTGGCATCCGATTTTGAGCGCGCAAGAAATGCAGAGGATCCTAAACCTCAGGATTTATACACCCATGACTTTGCACCAACACCGATAACGGATGAAACGGGTCTTCGAGCTCCGGAAGGCGCGGAAGTCAAAATGATGGTGGATTGTGCTTTAATTGCCATAGAGGAATTGATGCGCAAACATCCGGAGTGCATCCTTTACGGCCAGGATGTCGGGAAAAGACTTGGCGGTGTATTCCGTGAGGCGGCCACCCTGGCCACTAAATTCGGTGAAGACCGGGTGTTCAATACGCCGATACAGGAAGCATTTATAGTCGGATCAACTGTAGGCATGTCAGCGGTTGGTTTAAAGCCAATTGTAGAAGTTCAGTTCGCCGATTATATCTGGCCGGGTTTGAACCAGCTTTTTACTGAAGTAAGCCGATCCTGCTATCTGACCAATGGAAAGTACCCGGTAAGCATGATACTCAGAGTCCCGACAGGCGCTTATGGAAGTGGGGGCCCTTATCATTCTTCCAGTGTGGAGACGGTGGTATGCAGCATCAAAGGACTGAAAGTGGTTTATCCCAGCAACGGAGCTGACCTGAAAGGATTGATAAAAGCCGCTTATTACGATCCTAATCCGGTGGTCATCTTTGAGCACAAGGGATTGTATTGGAGCAAGGTGGCCAATACGGAGACCGCCAAATGTCCCCTGCCCGATGAAGATTATGTGGTGCCTATCGGCGTCGGTCGAATCGTCTTGGAAGCCAATCGGGAAGAAATTGAAAATGGCGCCGCTCTCTGCGTCGTCACCTATGGCATGGGGGTTCACTGGAGTTTGAAAGCGGCTAAAGAATTTGAAGGAAGGATCACCATTCTGGATCTACGGACCCTGGTGCCCCTGGACGAGAACCTGATTTATGAAACCGTCAGAAGTCATGGACGATGCCTGGTGGTGACCGAAGAAACTTTATCCAATTCGTTTGCCCAGAGCCTGGCCGCCCGAATACAGGAAAATTGCTGGACTTCATTGGATGCTCCGGTTCGAACCATAGGCTCAGTGGATATGCCGGCAGTGCCTTTAAATGAAGTACTCGAAAAGGAAATGATTTTATCTGCTGAAAAAGTGATTATTTCCATCCGGGCTTTGCTTCAATATTAATCCACCGCAGCCTTAAATAACCCTTAATTTAGGGGTGGAATTTTAAACCAAATTTAAACCTAACCTATAATGAAAAAATCGTTACTCTTCGCCATTCTTGCATTATCCGTTAATGCATTCGCCCAGGTCAATCCAAAGACCTTGCCGCTACTTGATTCGAGAGGCATTTCCATGCATCAAAAATTACGGCAACATGATGCTGAGATGTTTTCTTCTGCCAACCATGCAAAAATACCACTGCATCAGGGAGTCGGTCATTCTTCAAGGGAAGTTTTAGGCCAAATCGAGAGATTTGATAGTATTTATATGTGGGGATGGGATACCCTGGGTGCCAAACTTGCCCTTCAATCAAAAATTACTGACGTCCTTTACAATGCAGATAATTACCCGACCAGTTTGACCTATGAGTCCTGGAACGGCAGTAGCTGGGATAAATCCCTACAGTTCGTATATACTTATGATGCCAACAATAATCAAACATCCCAGATATTCAAATCATGGACGGGCACTGCCTGGATGAATGCTTTTCAATCCATGTTTACGTATGATGCTAACAATGACCAAATCACTCAACTGGACCAGTACTGGGCCGGCATTGCCTGGCTGAATTCATCCTATTATACTTTCACTTATGATGGTAACCACCATGTCCTCACCGAGACTGATCAAATATGGGATGGTGCTTCCTTTGTGAATTCGTCCAAATATACATATACCTACTCCAATAACAATCAGACCTCCTATCTTTCCCAATACTGGGACGATGTCGATGCTCTTTGGATAAATGATACACAAAGCTTATCCACGTATGATGGTAACAACAATCTTACCAGCAGTACTTATCAAACCTGGAACGGGCTTTCCTGGGACAATTCATCCTTGACAACTTATACATATGATGGCAATAACAATCAGATCAGCGAACTGGATCAGTATTGGGATGGCACGCAATGGGTGAATGTCAGCAAAACAACGTATACGTATGATGGCTTTCATAATGTAACGAATTCATTGACACAAAACTGGAACGTTTCCAACTTTGATAATGCAGGGAGGGTCACCAACACCTATAACGGAAGTCACCTTTTGACGAATCAGTTGATTGAAATATGGAATGGTACCACCTGGAAGTATTCTGATGTAACCTTTTATACTTATGGGGAAAACAATTTCATAAGCGGTGAAGGAAGCCGGGCCTTTGATGGGATTGACAATATCATAACCAGTGGTGACAGTACGCATTATTATTTCAAAACCGTTGCGGCCACCAAAGACCTGATACCTGAAGATGAATCATTGACGGTATCCCCAAATCCAAGCAATGGGAATTTCACCTTAACCAGTGCTATCAGTTTGGGAAATGTTGAAATTTTCAATTTCCTTGGCGAGCAGGTCTATACAGCCCGCAAGATCAATGGTCAAACTTCTACAGAAATTAATTTAACCGGAATTGCGAAAGGCATTTACCTGATTGTCGTAACAGACGGGACGAAGGTGACGAACCGAATGGTAATGCTGCAATAATACTATTCGGGAGGCTGCTAACTTCCATTCCATCCGGCAGCCTGTTGTTTTAAAAACATTTTTGTGAAAAGCCTGTGCGCAGATGATGCACAGGCTTTTCTATTTGGCAAATGGCTGTGCAGGAATCTTAAATGTGCATTCCATCTTAACCTCTATGCTGGCTTGTCACAGGCTGCCTTTGCCTTGCAAATTCAATATTAATCAGTATGGTCTCAGGCTACCCATGTGCTTTCTTTTGCAGGCACTGGTTATGGATGAGAATTCACTGAGATTATCTGTCGGGTTAACAACCGGCTTCCTTGAGCCTGTCTGATGAATATTTTTTTAATCGTCACAAAGACCAGCTGGTTTATTCAATCATTTGCATTAAAAAATCCGAATCATGGATTTTCCGGATATTCTATTTTATTCCACACCCATCTTTCTGATCGCCATGGTAGTGGAATACTGGATAAGTAAAAAATCAGGAATTAAATTATACACCAAAAATGATTTTCTGACGAATATAAGTTTTGGCGCCGGAGGCATTCTCACGGGCAGTTTGGCAACCAGTTATTATCTGGGTTTGTATTATTTATTTTTCCATTTTTTTGAACCCTATAGGGAGGTCAGCTTTCATTATACATTCCTGGGATGGGGCTGGAAGATCTGGCTGCTATGTATTCTGGCGGATGATTTCACGTATTACTGGTTTCATCGAAGCAGTCATACTGTTCGCTTATTTTGGGCCTGTCATGTTGTTCATCACAGTTCCGAGCATTTTAATTTTTCAACAGCAGTGCGGAACGGCTGGGTTTCGTATACATATAAACCTCTTTTTTGGATCTGGATGGCCGTCATCGGTTTTCATCCTTTAATGATGCTTAGCTGCCTCGCGATTAATAATGGGTACGGATTTTTCTGCCATACTACTATACTTCCATGGTGGGACAAATTTTCCGGATTCCTGGTCACACCGGGACTTCATGCGATTCACCATGGCCAGGAAGATCGATCAATCGATAAGAATTTTGCCGGGGTGTTTATTCTGTTTGACCGCCTATTTGGAACATATGAACCTATAACTCCGAATTGTAAGGTCATATTCGGCGTTACTAAACCGCCACGCTCTAATGCATTTCATGAAATAATGGTTCATGAATTCAGGGATCTGCTTTTTACCATGAAAAATTCCCCGTCCTGGAAAGACAGGATATTGTATTTATTTAAGAAACCTGGCTGGTCACCGGATAAAGAGGAAACAGAATAGTCCCGATATGGCCATCCGGAAATATTTTATATCGTCAAAAGGGCAATCCCTGTTGATTGATATTTCCAAGAATCATTATTAATAAGTATTTATTCTTCCCCTCAACGAGCATTCTTTTGCATTAGCGCTTTTTCAATGAGTAGCCGGCTCTTTAGGATTGACCATGGTATTATAAGTGTATACTATCGTCGTCACCATTAGCTAAGCTCAGGGATTGTAAAGACAATCCTCTACGAAGCTGTTGTTGTTTGAAATTAAATTAATCAACCTGCTCAACCTTACCCAATGATACACATTTCTATTTCTCAACCATTTGGTGTGCAGTATTATGGACTCTTTTATATCGCTGCAGTTCTCACAGGGGTTGGCATTGCCGGCATAGCAGCAATAAAGAGCAAATTTGGCACTCGCGAATTTGCAGTGATTGTGTCTTCAGGAATTCTCACCTTACTCATAGTCAGCAAACTGGTGATGTTTGATGGAGCTCAGTGGAATTATTTATTTACCCATTATAATTTACCGGAAGAAAACGGGAAATCAACTATTGGAGCTGTGTTGGGATTGATCATCGGATTGTGGTCTGCAGGAAGATGGCTCGGTAAAAATGAATCCGTATTGAATTTGTTCGCATTATCCCTGCCGCTGGGATTGGCGGTCCAGGGGTTAGCCTGTTTATCAGCAGGATGCTGTCACGGAGCACTGACCAATCTCCCTTGGGGAGTTACTTACGGTCCGGGCACCAGGCCATTTATTGAACAGCAACAACTTGGTTTAATACCTTCAGATGCAATCACCTCTTTGGCGGTGCATCCCAGTCAATTCTATACTATACTGGCTTGTCTCTTTATCGCCTTCATTGTTTGGAGAACCCGCACCCTGTGGAAATCACCTGCCGGAAATTTTATGTTTTCAATCATACTCTTCCTGATCTACCGGGTGGCAGAAGGTCTTTCCTCTTATAGTTTACCGGCCAGGGTGTGGATGGGCATGAATTCAACAGGGTGGAAGGCGTGGATGCTTATCCTCTTATCATCGGTACTGCTATATCAGGAGTGGAAAGTCCGGCACAACCATACCTCGGACAAAACATCCCGAATCCATGGATCCTATTATGATTTAAGAATAATTTCTCTCGCGCTGATTACGCTGACCATGAGTATCCGACTTGCGGGTTGGTTTAATTCAGGGGAGCGTGCTTTAATACTTCTGATCCTATTTCCATTGTGCGGCCTGGTTATCCTGGAGAAAGTCGTGAGGACAATTCGGCATATTAAATATATTAAGACGAGCATGATCGTACTCCTCGCCTTTATCTTCATGAGCCAGAAAGCAGATGACCCACCGGACACACCTACGTCTTACACTTCATTTAACCTGACATCCGTCTTCGGAAAATTTGAACTGAACCATGAGTTCAATCCCCACACCATCCTAGGCACAGGATATGATTGTGAAGGAAATCCCTACACGTATGTCAATCATGTTTATTCTCAGGTTCCTTTTCATCATACCTACGGAGCTGGCGGAATAGGTATCAGTCGAAAAAAATTCTATTCCCCCTGGAAAAGTACAACGACCTCTTTGGATATATTTGGGGGCGCGGAGGTGGAAACTCCCTTTGATTACCCTGATAGTGTATATGTCCCTTCGGCTTTCCACAATACTTTGTGGAGTATCAACCCCATGCTACAATATGACACCAAGGGCATAGGCCTGGGCCTGGGTGGATCCATAGGTATGGTTGGATATGATCAATCGTATGACCTTTCTTATCCCAAGGTTTACGAACCGAAATACGCTTTGCGAGAATTTGTGCTGCAAACCAGACTTCGTTTATTCAATGAACGTAAGTTTTTTCTTGAAGGCGTGATCGGCTACGATGCAGGTGCTGTGGGCTCATATAATTGGCAGTGTCTGGCCGGATCACGATTCAATAGTGACCACTATTTATTACTAACTGGATTGGCCTGGTCAAATTACAACAGTGGATCCTTTGTTGTTCACGGAGAATTACCCCTGTTTTCCAACCTATTTATCGCTCCCGAATTTATTATTTACAGCAAAAATAACAGCCATCAGGGTGGTGGTTACCGGGCTGTATTAGGCTTGCAGTACAGATTATACGACAAGAAAAAAAACAAGTAGTCGGAATACTGTAATGAGTCCGATTTCATAATAAATAAGTATAGTATGCTGGTTCCCTTCCATTTTAATTTGTGTCCCGGAAGCAGGACAGATTGATACCTGCGAAAAGTATTTAATCAATTCACACCTTAAAACTTATTATAAATGAAAAATTTATTTTTACTCTCGATCATGATTTCACTTATTGGAACCGTCAACAGCCAGACCACAAAAGGAACATGGGTCATCGGTCTTCACAATTTTAGTCCCGTTCCTTTATCTTCCGATGGATCACTCTACAATCTTTTTCCCCAGTCCAATGCCCTTGGAATCTCCTTTGGCACCAGGAAGGATAAAATTGATGGCGTACTGCAAGATGACAAGGAAATTACAACCGTTTTCGGAATGAGTTTAAATTCACACTATTTCGTGGCCAACCATTTCGCTATGGGTCTCGTCGGAAACTTCTCTTCAAGTCGTTCAACTTATAAAGCGGACGTTGGGGATGAATATAAGTCTTCTGCAAGTATATTTTTATTGGGGCCGGAAGTCCGTTATTATTTTGATTCCGGGGCAAAGACTGAAATCTGGTTAAGAGGCGGGGCCTCCCTTGGATCTGTTTCCACCAAATATGATGGAGAAAGCAGCGATCCCATCAACCTTTCTCAATTCGGAGGAGGTGCCGGAATATCCATTTTTCCGGTATCCAGTGTATCCATCGATCTTGGACTGGGCTATACTATTTTAACAGCCTCAAGCAAAAACAGTTTTTTGGGTGATTACAAGTCCATCAATAGTGGCCTGACCTTCGATGTTGGCTTTGGCATTTTCTTCTGAGAATTTCATGTCCACGGAGGCTGGAAAGCGGATGTAAAATAAATTGAATTGTCTGTTGCATTTTTTAAACAACCATTGCCTTGAAGTATAATAAAAATAAAAGCATCATTGGGATTTGGGAAGTATTCTTGCTGGGATGGTTATTCCTTTTCGTGGTTGGTTGCTCCAAAGAGGATCGGTACGGACCTTCTGTGTATTCGTTGCTATCAGCAGGTCAGGATCATTCACTGGCCCTGGAACCGGATGGTACGCTTTGGGCCTGGGGAGAAAATTTTGTGGGTCAGCTAGGTGATGGTTCTACTCAGAATAGGAACAGACCAGTTAAAATATGACATTTTACCGGTACAAATAGGTCAGGATTATAAAGCAATGGCAGCAGCGGGTCACTTTTTGGCTTTAAAAACAGATGGCACACTGTGGGCCTGGGGATACAACTATTATGGCCAGCTGGGTGATGGCACAAAGACGGATAAGAGCATGCCAGTACAAACAGGAACAGGTTTTACGATGATATCAGCAGGGGCTCGTTACTCCATTGGGCTAAAAACTAATGGAACACTGTGGGCATGGGGATGGAACTATTATGGCCAATTAGGCGATGGCACATACAATGAAAGACTTACTCCCGTACAAATCGGAGTTCATTAATAAAGAGGAAAGGAAGTTAACTATATCAAACAATCACACTGCGAAACTCTCCCCACAAGCACACGTCCGCGAAGCATTCGGATTGCTGAAGTAGAAGCCTTTACCATCGAGTCCATCAGAAAACTCAAGAATGGTATTGTGGACATAGAGGAAACTCTTCAGATCAGTCACCAACCGTATGCCCTTGTCCTCGAAAACCTGGTCGGTCGGCTTGAGATCATTGTCGAAATCGAGCTTATAACTGAGACCCGAGCATCCCCCGCTGGTGACGCTTACCCGAACGAAGTAGTCTGAAAGCGGTTTGTTCTCACTTTCCAGGATCTTAACTATCCTCTCTTTCGCACTGTCCGCTACAAAAAGCATTTTATTCGATCAATTAGTTTGTAAAGATAAGGTAACAAACCGTAGGATAAAGAGTTTATCCCCGGTTATGACTCGAAATATCAATCCCATTCTTATGCATTTCCCAAATCGGGCTTTGATGCCTGTATTCTTTCACCGCCTCTATAAAAATCTCCGCGGCTGCTTCCACTTCTTCTTCGGTGACCGGACATCCGAAGCTTATCCGGTAAGATGCTTTAGCATCCTCCTCACTCAAACCCATCGCCAGCAAGACATGTGATGGCGCCGGGTCAGCCGAACTACAAGCCGAACCTGATGATATCGCCAGTTTACTTCTGAACTTTGTCATCACCGCCTGGCTATCGGTCAGCCGAACACAAAGATTGGATACTGACGGAAGTCTTTTATCTATATTCCCATTCACCCTGACTTCCTCCAACGCATTCAATACCCTCTTCTCAAAATGATCCCGGAATTTTTGAATTCGTTCAGTATTGCCTTCCATTTCTACTTTCGCAATTTTTGCAGCCTCCCCCATTCCCGCAATGGCCGGCACATTCAAAGTGCCTGACCGGTATCCACGCTCATGCCCTCCTCCGAGTATCAAAGGTGTCGGTTTCGGTTTAAGATCAGGATTTATATACATCACCCCAATTCCTTTAGGCCCATAAAACTTATGCGCAGAACAAACGAGAAGGTCCACGCCAACAGTTTTTGGATTTACCTGAATCTTTCCGACAGCCTGCGTTGCGTCACACAGGAAGGGCACTTTAGCTTCCCGGCAGATAGAACTGATACTGCCTATTTCATGAATGACACCAGTCTCATTATTCGCCCACATGGCCGAAACTAAAATGGTATCCTTTCTTATTTGCCGTTTGAAATTTTCCAGATCAATGGTTCCATCCTGAGCAACAGGCAAGAGACTGATCTCATATCCTCTCGTACCCAGCCATGTCATAACATCGAGCACAGCATGATGTTCTGTAGTGAAAGTGATGAGGTGTTTTCCTTTTAGAATACTCGCCTCTGCCATTCCTTTGATCAACATGTTGAGGCTTTCCGTTGCTCCCGAGGTGAAAAAGAGATCTTTCGTCTCCACCATCAACAATTCGGCTACTTGCTTTCTGGCGAGTTCAACGGCCTCACTGGCCTGCCACCCGAAACTATGTGACCTGCTGGCGGCATTTCCAAATTTTTCGCTGAAATAGGGCAGCATAGCCTGCAATACTCTTTCATCCACCGGGGTGGTGGCGTGATAATCCAGGTAGATTGGTGCTTTAGGTCGATTCATTGATGATTTGTAAGCTTGATTTCTGGTCAACCAACACAAAATTGCTGCTTTTTGATCAGGGAAGTTAATTTAGCGTATGCAGAATTGGGAATACACCTTTCCTCCCACCTCCAAAGAAGACTGGATCAGGCAGATTGAAAAAGACCTCAAGGGCAAAACGCTGGAGTCTTTGAACAACGAATGGTGGCCTGGCGAGCCTCTTGTCCCCTTCCATCATGCCAGCGATTCTTACCTGGAGCCCATTGCGCTCCCGGATGATTTATTTGCAGCACCGCCGCAGATAGTGGAAGCCGTGGATACCAATAATCAAAGTGCTGTTCAGGTCAATGGCATCCTGCTCGAAGCATTGCAATACGGTACGCAGAGCTTTTTAATTCAACCTGACCATAGATCACCAATTGATTTCAATGTCATGATGGGCCAAATCTTTCCGGACATGATCGATTGGCACATTTATGCAAATGATCAATCCCCGGTTTTTTTTGAATCGATGTGGAATCTTTCTCCCCAAACCACCTATTTAAGATTTCCGCGATCAGCTGCCAAAACGGATCTCAAAACCATGCTTGATAATCAACGGCTTGATCCTGCCCTAATACCGGCTTTCAAATTCGAATATCACTTCTTATCCTCGGGAAATTGGATTGAAAATGCCAGTCAGATATTCCTGCAACTGCTTGAAGACTTGCGGCAATGGGAAAAGGGAAATTCCACTTCCTCCTTTTTTCAACATTGCATACTTCAGCTGGATGCGGATGTCCATTATTTCAAACAGGTCATCCAAACCCGTGTCCTGCATTTGATTTGGCTCAATCTGTGCAGGGAATATTCGGGAGAAGCAAATGATAAAGTTCGATACCTCGAATGTCATATTACGCCCAAAGCAGGAGAATCCCCTGAGCACTATCTCATCAGCGCATCTTTATCATCACTCGCTGCCTTTCTTACTGGAACATCTTCTTTATGTATCCGGCACCTTCAAACGGAAGGCCTGCCAGATTTTTACAAACGCATTGACCGGAATATCCATCATCTTTTACATTTAGAAAGCAACCTGCAGGGGGCAAAAGATCCGTTAGCCGGAGCCTATACGGTGGATTACTATACGAAACGCTGGACAGAAAGGATTTGGAGCCAAATTTTTGAAGAATAAAAACAGGTGGGCAGTTGGATGTATCGCAGATGCTGCCACTTTGGCGATGAATCAATTGATATAGGACTGCCCACCATTCCGTTTCGCAGTGGATAACAAAAGAACCGTTATCGCCGACACATGGCTATTATGGAAGCGTTAATCCTTCAGTGAACCACCCTTAAATCCCTTAACAAATGATATTAACATTTTAAATCATTGATTATAAGATACATACAAGTTAAATAAAATATTTATATTTGCTTCATTAACTTTTTGATGGTGGTATGTTGAGAAATATTCAGTCACTTTTTAACAAGATCATGCAGGGTGACCGGGTTGCCTTAGGGCAAGTCATGACATTAATCGAAAGTAATCGCGTAGAAGATCGAAAAGAAGCTATTGCCATCCTGCATCTCTGCGAACAAAAACTGGATAACGAAGATCCATCCTACAGGTTTGCCATCAGCGGCGCCCCCGGAGTAGGCAAGAGTACTTTTATCGAAGCCCTGGGTATGGAAGCCATCAAAGCGGGACATAAAGTTGGCGTATTAACCATAGATCCCAGCAGTTCGATAAGCCAAGGCAGTATTTTAGGAGACAAATCCCGGATGCAGCAATTATCCACCTCCCCTGATGCATTCATCCGGTCAACCAGTGCGGGTGATGTTCTCGGCGGATCAGGCCGCAGGAGCATGGAATTGATGACCTTACTGGCTGCTTCAGGGTATGATATCATATTCCTGGAAACCGTGGGCGTAGGTCAATCCGAACATACTTCCTGGCAATTCACTGACGGATTCATTCTTGTCATCCAACCCGGAGCGGGCGATGAATTGCAAGGCATAAAAAGAGGAATCACTGAGCTGGCTGATATTGTCGTTGTCAATAAAGCAGATAGCCATCTTCTCCCCTTAGCCAATGTGGCAAAGGGTCAGTACGAAACCGCACTCCATTTTTTCTCTTCCACGCGTGAAGGATGGATTCCGAAAATATTGACATGTTCTTCTATTGAACATGCCGGGATAGACGATGCATGGGAAACATTACGTTTATATATAACTTACCTTGACAGGCTGCAAACCAAAAAGCAGGAACGCATCCGGCAAAAACTGAATTGGCTGAACTGGTCAATCCGCCTCACTGCCCAGGAAATACTGGTCAACCATCCCGCTGTAAAACGAAAGATGGAGACTGCCAATGATAAAATACAGCTTGTGCCTTCAACGGCTTTCAATTTAGAATTTGAAATCGAAAACCTGATGTCTGACCTATTACATTCTTCCAATTCCAATTCCTAAGGATATGCGATTGTTTACCTTTCTGTTAACCGGTTTCTCTCTCCTCGCGATGCATGGGCCTGAATCGAATTATCCGGAGGGTCAGTTTACATCTCCTCTCCACAGGCAATTTCAACTTTCCGGCACTTTCGGTGAATTGCGGACCAACCACTTTCACGCCGGATTGGATATTAAATCAGCACATGGCACCATCGGCGATTCGGTTTATGCTGCAGCTCCCGGATATATCAGCCGCATCCAGGTCAGTGCTTTTGGGTACGGAAATGCGATCTATATCGATCATCCCAATGGCTACACCACGGTGTATGGTCACCTTGACCGCTTTGCACCATTATATCAACAATACGTGAAGGATGAGCAGTATCGACAGCAACAATTTGAAGTGGATCTCTACCCTGCGCCTTTTCAATTTCCGGTACAACAGTTAAGCCAGGTCGGCATACTGGGTAATTCTGGTTTTTCTTACGGTCCTCATTTGCATTTCGAAATCCGGCACACGGATACGCAGGTTCCCATCAACCCTCTTCATTTCGGTTTTCAAATTGCGGACCAGCAACCACCTGTCATCCAGCAATTGATTGCCTACCAATATGATGATATCGGCCAGTTAGTCCAAACCACGGTATTGCAACCCAAATATAAAAGCGCCGGTGTATACGGGTTTGATCAACCTTTTGAAATCGGAGTTTCCAAAATCACTTTCGGCATCAGAGCCTATGACGACCAGGACGATGTTGATAATCACAACGGCATCTATAGCCTTCAGTGCCTGGCAGACAATGTACCCGCTTTCGCCTTTTCCATGGATGAGATTCCTTTCGAAGATACCCGCTATCTCAATGCCCATATTGATTACCAGCAGAAATTATATCAGAATCGCTTCTTTCACCGATGCTTTGCCCTGGAAGGAAATAAACTTCCTATTTATCATCGGGGGGCGGACCAGGGCTTCATCTATCTCAATACAGAACAACCCAGGCAAATATCCATTTCAGTAGCGGACTTTAATGGCAATGTATCGCAGGTGGATTTGAAAGTCGTGCGCAACCGTAATTTATTTCCCCCATCGGCGCTGATGCCTCCGTTTGAATTACTGGCCCACCCTGATGAGATGAGTATACTCGCCAGGCCGGGTATACAGGTCGTATGGCCCAGAGGTTCTTTTTATGAAATAATTCCACTTGACATTACTCCCTTGCCGGGCAGGGTTCAGGGAGAATTTTGCCCTCGTTATGAAATATCACCAAACGATATTCCCGTTCATTATTATTTTGATATTGCCATAGATGGTGACTCGATTCCGTTAACGCTTCGGGATAAAGCTTTCGTGGCCCGGTGCGAAGCCAATGGAAGCATTGTTAATTGTGGCGGATTATGGGTGGGGCATAACGTGACGACTGGTGCGAGACAAATGGGTACTTACACGGTCATGGTAGATACCATTCCACCAAAGATTTCCACTTATAAGTTTTCCACCAACATGTCGACCTGGAAAAAAATGTCTTTCAAAATTTCCGACAACTTCAAAGCGAGGGATAAAGCGAAAGACCTTCGTTACTCAGCGTGGGTCGATGGTCAATGGATCCTGATGGCATTAGATGGCAAGACCGGAACCCTTACTCATGAATTTGACGGACATATTGCTGCTGGTGAGCATCAATTGATCGTCAAAGTCTGGGACGATCGCAACAATGAAGGTGTGCTACAAAAATCCTTTACCTTGTAGGTCAACAAACCATTTCTCCTATGCGGGCCACCTGGACGAGCCGATTAACCGCCGGACAACCTGTTCCTCATTTCAAAGCCCTGCTGCAAGATGGAAGCACTCTATCCGCAGAGCAACTCATTGGCAAAAAATATATTCTCTTCTTCTACAATCATGACGGATCAGAAACCTGTACCAAGGAAGCCTGCAATCTCCGCGATGATTTTCTACGGTGGAAAAAAAAAGGTTATCTCCTCTTTGGCGTCAGTGAAGACAATATGAAGAAACATCAAAAATTTATTGCGAAGTATGACCTGCCTTACCCATTGATCGCCGATGTAGGAAATGTCGTGGCAAAAGGATTTGATATCTATGGTAAAAAAGAATTTATGGGCCGCATCAGTGATGCCGTACACCGGACAACTTTTGTAATCAATGAAAAGGGCATTATTGAAGCAGTCATTCATCCTGTGGATTCCGCCAATCACAGTCAGCAGATCCTGGAATCACTTGCCAATCTAAAATCATCGTGATAAACGCATATACCGCCCTGATCTCCACTGAAGAACTTCAACGGGCCATGACCGATGGAAATCCCGTGGTTTTGGACTGCACCTATTATTTGAGTGATTTTGATAAGGGAAGAAAGGAATATCTCCAACAACATATTCCGGGAGCCTTTTTTCTGGACCTTGGGCTTGATCTTTCTTCTCCAGTGATCAAGGGGGTGACTGGAAGACACCCTTTACCGGACCCGCAAGTACTTACATACACTTTACGAGCCTGCGGTATTAATGAGGACAGCCAGGTAGTAGCCTATGATCAGTCGAATGGCGTCTATGCGTCGAGAGCCTGGTGGCTGTTAAATTGGCTGGGACATGCTAAAGTGGCCATACTGAACGGAGGGTTTGGAGCCTGGAAAATGAAAGGATATGCAACAGACAATCAATGGCCCCCGCCTGCAAATGGAAATCTTGTGGCGCACCTTAGGACTGAACTTAGGGTGACCAAAGAAGAAGTTACTTCCTTAAAAAATACGCTCGTCGATAGCCGGGAATATAAAAGATACACCGGCGAATTTGAACCGATTGATCCTGTCGCCGGCCACATCCCTGGCGCCATATGTATTCCCTACACCGATAATGTAGATGAAAAGGGATATTGGAAACCGAAGGATTTTTTTCTTGAAAAATTTAAATCGCTAACGGCTGACCCCTCCACCCCCCCGGTCTTTTATTGTGGTTCCGGAGTGACCGCCTGTCATAACCTGTTTGCCTATAAATCAGCGACAGGTCTGGATGGCAAACTCTATAACGGAAGCTGGAGTGAGTGGATCAATTATTTTCCCATTGCGACAGGTGGTTAATGCGGCAAGGAAAGAAAAGAACCAACTACAATTCATCATAAATGATTACTGAAACCCATGTCTAAGCATCGCATCCGTAAGGCCGGTCTTCCTCCCGGATCACTGATTTATACCGGGATCCAGAAGTCGAATGAAATCATCAAAGAGTTGGTCAGGTTCAATCCCGACATCATCGAAGAGATTGATCCGGAGAAGAGCATTGCACTGGAACCCGGGTTTTTCTATTGGCTGGATGTCCGCGGCATTCACAATCCCGGCGAGATTGAAGCCATCGGCAAAAACTTTTCGATTGATGCCCTGCTCCTGGAAGATATTCTCGATCCGGAGCAGCGACCCAAGTTTGAAGATTATGACAATTCCATATTTATTATTTTGAAAAATCTGATTCCCGGTCAGGATGGAACAGAATTTTTAAGTGAACAGATCTGCCTGTACATTACGGACAACCTCCTGATCACTTTCCAGGAATATCCGGAGGACAGTTTTCAATCCGTCAAAATCAGGATGCAGTCTTCGGCTTCCAGGATCAGGAATAAAAAACCGGATTACCTCTTGTATGCCATCATTGATTATATCACTGATCACTATTTCTATGTACTTGACATTTGCAGTGATCATATTCATGCCCTCGAAGGGGAAATCAGTGAAGACCCTGACCAGGACTTAAAAAATTCCATCTACCACATCCGGCAGGATATTGCAGATTTTCATCGTATCATCCTTCCTACCCGGGAAGTGGTCAGTTCCCTGCAACGAACCGATAATAAAATCATCAATGACAAAACACGGCATTATTTCCGGGACATCATGGATCATATCATGCAAATCATGGACATCAATGACAATCAAAATGAACACCTGAATTCCCTGCACGATCTGTTCATGTCAGAAATGACGTATCGCATGAACAATGTGATGAAAATTCTCACCGTCATTACCTCCATTTTCATACCACTCACTTTTATCACGAGCTTGTATGGGATGAACTTCAAATACTTCCCGGAATTAACCTGGCCATGGGCATATCCCGCACTTTGGGGGCTCATGTTGGTCATGACCATTTCCCTGCTGATATATTTCAGGCGGCAGCGGTGGCTGTAAATCAGAATTAACTTATCTGCCATGTTGATTTTTATACTTTTGACCTGCCCGGCACAACCCATGCTGGCGGTTGAACCTGAAATTGAATTAACATAAAATGCCATACTACCATGAGTAATAAACCGATCACCGATTTCATCCTTCATCATTACCGCCATTTCAATGCAGCCGCATTGATTGATGCCGCTAAAGGCTATGTGACCCACCTGGACGAAGGGGGCAAGATGATGATCACCCTCGCCGGCGCGATGAGCACGGCAGAACTTGGGCTCAGCCTGGCCGAAATGATCCGCCAGGATAAAGTCAGCATCATCAGCTGCACCGGAGCCAACCTGGAGGAAGATATTATGAATCTCGTGGCACACAGCCATTACAAACGCGTACCCAATTATCGCGACCTAAGCCCGCAGGAGGAATGGCAGTTGCTTGACAATCATTACAACCGCGTGACGGATACCTGCATTCCGGAAGAAGAAGCTTTTCGCCGGTTGCAAAAACATATCTATAAAATCTGGAAAGAAGCCAATGATAAGGGCGAACGGTATTTCCCACATGAGTTTATGTATAAAATGCTTTTGAGTGGCGTACTTGAACAGTATTATGAAATCGATCCGGAAGACAGTTGGATGCTGGCGGCTGCGAAAAAAAATATACCTATCGTCGTGCCTGGATGGGAAGACAGTACGATGGGCAATATTTTCGCTTCCTATGTCATCAAGAATGAACTCAAAGCCACCACCATGAAAAGCGGAATTGAATACATGGTCTGGCTGGCTGACTGGTACAGGCAAAATTCAGACGGGAAAGGTGTCGGATTTTTCCAGATCGGTGGAGGTATCGCCGGCGATTTTCCGATCTGTGTCGTACCTATGATGTACCAGGATCTTGAGTGGCACGACGTTCCATTCTGGAGTTACTTCTGCCAGATCTCTGATTCTACGACCTCTTATGGCTCTTATTCCGGTGCAGTGCCCAATGAAAAAATAACGTGGGGAAAACTGGACATTCATACACCGAAGTTTATCGTTGAATCCGATGCCACGATTGTAGCGCCGCTGATTTTTGCTTATATACTTGGATGGTAAAGGAGAAAGAGAGAAAGGGAGCAACAGGATAGGTAAGTAAACTTAAATAACTGGATGCTCACTCTGAACCCTGTGCGATGATTTTTATTAAAACGATTGCTTGAGTACGTGAGAGCGTGAGATTTTATATATAACTGCACAGCCGCATAGCGGCTCTATGTTCTTAACCATACAACATCCGAACTCTTACACTTCGCCGCATCGCGGCGCTACTTCCTTTAGGTTTCAGTAATAAAATTCCTCAACATCCTCTTCCCGTCGGGTGTGAGTATCGATTCCGGGTGGAATTGAATACCATGCAATGGAAAACGGGCATGTCGGCAGGCCATGATCGAACCATGATCATCAATGGCAGTGACGAGAAGATGGTCGGGGATATGGTAAGGATCACAAACCCAACTATGGTACCGTCCAGCTTTGAACGGTCCAGGAATATTTTTAAACAGGAGGTCTTCCTGGTCAATGATATTGATAATGGAGGAAACGCCATGATATACTCTTGGAAGATTGATCAACCTGCCGTAAAAGGCCTCGTAAATGGCTTGTAATCCAAGGCATACGCCAAGAATCGGTTTCTCCTGGTAATGCAAACGAATGATATCGATGATGTTCCCATTATTTTCCGGGAGGCCCGGTCCGGGGGAAATCACTATTTTATCAATTCCGTTAAATTCATTCTCCCGCACCTGATCGTTCTTCACAATCGTCAGGCTGACATCATCGATCTCTTTCAGGTCATGAGCGAGATTATAGGTGAAGGAATCGTAATTATCAATCAGGAGAACGTTCATCTTGCTATTCTAATTCGTGCACTTGTCGAACAGGACCGGAGCGGGGGTGAAACTATAAAAAATGTATATTTGCAGTCCATTTTACAGGCGGAAGTAGCTCAGTTGGTAGAGCACGACCTTGCCAAGGTCGGGGTCGCGAGTTCGAGTCTCGTTTTCCGCTCAATCAGCCCTGGAGATCACTCCGGGGCTTTTCATTTACAAGCCCTTAGCCCTCTGTCTTTTATTTAAGAAAATATATTGATCATCCTCCAGCACTTGCAGGTATTCATTTAATGCCGGATCTACCGTTTCTCCGAATTTAAACAGGTTCCATTTCCCATGTAAACATTCCAGGGCCGTCATGTTTTCTATCCAGTCCCCGGAATTCATATAGGTAATGTCATGGTTGTCCTGGCGGACCTGCTCAATACATGGCTGGTGAATATGGCCACAAATAACCGCATCTACCCCTTTCCGGATGCCCATACGCACGGCCTGTTTTTCAAAGTCGGAAATAAATTTTACGGCATGCTTGACAGACCGCTTTACCCGATGGGCAAACGATATCTTTTGCCAACCGAAACTTAGCCGCCAACGGTTGATCCAGGCATTGATGCGTATCAGCAGATCATACCCTTTCCCGCCTAATGCCGCTAAAAACGGGGAAATCAGCACTGAGGCATCAAAGACATCACCATGAAAAAACCAATATGTTTTATTCTGCAGGCGCAATTCAAGCTGGCTCCTTAAGCGAATGTTGCCTAAATCAATTTCATGAAACCGTCTTAAAATTTCATCATGGTTACCGGTGAGATAGTAAACGATGGTTCCTGAATTAGCCATCTGGAGAATGCGCTCTATAATCTCCCAATGGGTGGCCGGGAAATAACTTTTTTTGAACTGCCAGGCATCTATGATATCCCCGTTCAAAATCAACCGGGAAGGCTCAATGTCATTCAGATAGGCTAATAGTTCTTCCGCCCGGCAACCATACGTACCCAGGTGGGTATCGGAGATCACACATATATCAAGAACTTTCTTCATATAAAAATTACTGATTAACAGCAAATTTAGCAGCTGAAGATTGCCTCAATGTAAAAGCCCGGTGTAGAGCAGTAAAGGTTTTGCAAAAAAAATGTCACGAAGACTTCGTGACATTTACATCTTGTACCCGGAGCCGGAATTGAACCGGCACGGCCCTTTCGGGCCACAGGATTTTAAGTCCTGCGTGTCTACCTGTTTCACCACCCGGGCAAAGATTAATCATGCCTTACAGGGAAGACAAATGTAGTATTATTCACTGCGTATACCAATGGTAAAAAAGGCAATGAAAATGAAAAAAGAAAAAGGAAATCGGAATTGCCTTAGAAAGCAAACAATGCGGGATTAAACTTCGTCGCCTTGTTTCCTGGTCCGGTACACCGCTTTGAGGATCTCGTTACGACGGGATACAGAAGGTTTCACAAACTCTTTGCGACGGCGTAATTCCTGGATGAGCCTTACGTTCTGAACTTTACGCTTATACCTTTTGAGGGCGCGGTCAATGGACTCGGATTCTTTTACTTCGATAATGAGCATTACGGATAGTTAATTTTAAAGCGGGGCAAAGGTAATTCACATTTATCAAACCACCAAGCAATCGATTCATATACTTAACTATCAGAAAATCAGCAGTCTACGGCTGGGCACTTCCCTCCTTGGTAAAGATCTTGATCTTTTGGCCGGATTGGACCTGGTCATTGAGTTCCAGCCCGTTAACCACCGCCAACTCTTTCTGGCGGCCAGAGGCCACACCATAGGACTGAAACGCATTCGCCAGGCTCCCGGTTTGTTTTACGGTTACGATCTTGATTCGCTCAGGCACCACATTGATTTTTGACTGATCCTTCAGCTCTCTGAATCCATTCATACTCTTATCAAAAACATTTATGTAGGATTGGAAATCCTCCGGAGCAGCAACCCCATGAAAAACATAATTGTTGCTGCCATAACGGATATACATGCTTTTGACTTCGATTTTACTTTCCGCGCCGGTGGAAGGATCCTGGGTCACCTGTTCCGATAAAACTTCAAGGGCCTGCAATCCATTTATGCTAAGCTGTTTACTGCTCAATACGGTAAGCTTTAAATCAGATGCAGCTTTGGAAGCTGCCTCCTGTAAAGTATTCCCCTCTGCTAATGAGAAAACAATAAGAGCTTTTCCATCTGACGGGGCAATAGTTACCTGAGAAGGACTATTGGCCAGTTGCCAGCCGGAAGGTACCGGAAATGAAAATTTTAATTCCGGATGATAAAACACACCCGATTCCACATAACCCTGTCGGGGATCCTCACCGTAGATCACGCCATCAATCAGCTTGAGGTAACTATCCCGGTTAACCTGGTAAGAGGGCATGGGTACTTTAGCCTGCCATTCGGTAGCCAGTTCACCGACACGCTTGTAACGATCAGCGGGATCGGGATGCGTAGAAAGAAAAGTGGGCATGGGGTCTCCGCTGGCATCACTTAGTGCCTTAAGTGTTTTAAAAAAATCAGCCATTTCTTTTGCATCATATCCCACCTTGGTAGAGTATTCAACTCCTAATTCATCCGCCTGGCTCTCATTGTCACGGCTATATTTTAAAAAGAGCAGTCCCATTGCCGTTTGGGCCTCATTGGCAAATGTCCTGATCTCCTTCGAAACCAAAATACCGCCAATGAGCAATACTTGTCCTATGGTCTGTTTTGTGTACTGCTCCGCAGAATGCCGTGCAGCAATGTGCCCCATCTCATGACCCAGGACGCCTTCAAACTGGGCTTCATTGTTAAAATAAGCCATGATCCCCCTGGTAAAATATATGTACCCACCCGGTACGGCAAACGCATTGACCACCGGTGAATCCAATACCCGGAATTGATATTTTAAATTGGGCCGGTGCGAGACAGTGGCAATCTCCTTTCCACGAGTGGTTATAAAATCCTGAAAAACGGAATTATCGTATAATCCGAACTCCGCAATGATCTGTGGATCCGACTCGGCACCCAGAGCTATTTCCTGTTGTTCAGACATCAGCAGGAACTCCTTTTTTCCGCTGACCGGGTTGACCGAGCAGGAGTTGGAAACCAGGAAAATAATGACCACGAATGCCTTAGCCGCAGTCCCTGAATGGAGGAGGTTTTTCATGATGAAAATATTTTTTCACCTCATGGTGCGTTTATACATACTGAAGATAAAGAAAGTAAAGATTTAAACCTCTTGCTTAAAATGGATGTTCTCCGATTTTTACTCTGATGGGACAGTAAACCTTTCTTTTCTTTGCCTGTCGATAATGACGATCTTTGCCCCAATTCACTCAATAGATTTTCTGCCTGGAAAATGAATAAGATAACTTTTGGAATTGGCGGTTTATTATGCGGCTTCCTGATAGCCGTACTCTTTCAGTGTAACCCATCAGGTGAAAATCCATCTGCCCCCACTTCTGCGGCAGCTCCGGAAATCAATGCATCGCGTCGAACGGTAGACCCCGTAAAAGTAATCAGCACTTCGGAAGAAGCTACGATCCAGTTGTTTGAGGACGCCGCGCCATCGGTGGTTTATATCACCACGACCGCTGTAGAACAGGACTATTGGACCCGGAATGTATATGAAATACCTTCCGGTACCGGTTCAGGATTTATCTGGGATGAAGAGGGCCATATCGTGACCAACTATCATGTCATCCAGGGCAGTTACAAAGCGAAAGTGACTTTATCGGATCAAACCTCGTATGATGCCGAGGTGGTTGGGTTTGAGCCTACCAAGGACCTGGCTGTTCTTCGCATCAAACCAAAAAGTGCATTAAAACCTATTCCGCTGGGTTCATCTCACGATCTCAAGGTCGGACAATCCGTTTTTGCCATTGGCAATCCATTTGGATTGGATCAAACCCTGACCACCGGAATTATTTCTGCATTGGGCAGGGAGATTGAATCCGTGGCCAAAGTTCCCATACGCGATGTAATACAAACCGATGCAGCCATCAACCCGGGAAATTCCGGGGGTCCGCTGCTCGATATATCAGGTCGTTTGATTGGTGTCAACACGGCTATCTATAGTCCTTCCGGCGCTTATGCAGGTATTGGTTTTTCAGTTCCGGTGGATATCGTCAACTGGGTCGTACCGGATTTAATCAAATATGGTAAACTGCAGCGTCCTTCGCTTGGGGTAGAACTCGCCCAACAACAAATTGTCGATCGAATGGGATTGCAGGGGGCACTTGTGATGGATGTTACCAAAGGAGGTGGTGCGGAGAAAGCGGGGATTTTACCAACCAGGAGATCCCCCCAGGGGGACATACTGTTGGGCGATCTTATCGTTGAAGTTAATGATGACCCTATAAAATCGTATAGTGACTTATTACTGACTTTGGAAAAATATAAAACAGGTGACCAGGTCAAAGTAAAGGTGAAGCGAAGAGAGGAATCCACTACCTTAATGGTTACACTCGGATCCCCTCAAAATAATTGATGAAGCTGCCCTCCTTTTCCTCCACGTCCATCAAAGCCTTTGTCTTGTCAGCACCGCAAAGGATCCGGACTTTTTTGGTCACACTACCCAAGCGTCTTTCGGAAGGGATTAAAGATCCACAGCAGCGAAAAAAATGGTTTTTCCAGGGACTCAAAGCCCTGGGTGCATTTATCCTTTTACTCGTTTTTATTTTTTTTCTCACCTGGCTCGGACTCTTTGGTGCCATTCCAAATGACAAAGCCCTACTCTCCATCCGGCAACCGGAAGCCTCCAAAATTTATAGCGTGGATGGAAAACTGATGGGAAAATTCTATACTAAAAACAGGAACAATCTTCAATACGAGCAGATACCGCCGGCTTTCATGTCTTCCCTGATCGCCACGGAGGATTCCCGGTTTTGGACTCATAGCGGCATCGATTTCAGAAGCTGGATGCGCGTATTGGTAAAACGAATGTTGCTTGGCCAGGAAAGCGCAGGAGGCGGAAGTACACTCTCCCAGCAATTGGCAAAAAATCTTTTCCCCAGAAAAAATTATTGGATAGCCTCCATGCTGATCAATAAGTATAAAGAATTCATCATCGCTTCCAGGCTGGAAAAAGTGTATTCCAAAGAAGAATTGCTTGCGTTTTATATCAACACCGTCCCTTTTGGTGAAGCCATTTTCGGATTGGATGCAGCGGCGGATCGTTATTTTTCAAAAAAAGCAGAACAACTCAATATCGAAGAATGTGCCACCCTGGTAGGCCTCCTCAAAGCCACCGGCTATTACAATCCTCGCAACAATCCGGATCGCGCGCTGAATCGCAGAAATGTCGTACTGCACCAGATGATGGCAAACGGGGTCATTGATTCTATCACCTATGATTCCCTGAAACAAATACCGCTCAACCTGTCCTATCAGCGGAATACAGACTCAGAAGGGATTGCTTTGTATTTCAGAAACCACATACGGCCCATCCTCCTGGATTGGTGTGAAAAACATAAAAAAGAAAACGGTGAGCCTTACAACCTCTATACTGATGGACTGAAAATCTATACGACCATTGATTTCGGAATGCAGCAGTATGCTGAAGAAGCGATGAAGATTCACATGGCCAGACTGCAAGAGAATTTCGATAAACAATTTGATGACTGGGAGGATTATGATGATCCGGTTAAGGACGCGGTTGAACGATCACAACGATATGAATCATTGAAAAGTGCCGGGTTGAGTAAAGCCGCGATCGCAGATTCCCTGTCCAAACCCATTCCGATGAAATGGTGGTCATGGAACGGCATGATGGATACGATAGCCTCTCCGCTGGACAGCGTTCGGTATTATTTGAAAATGCTACAGGCGGCGCTGGTGGCCATTAACCCAAAAACAGGAGGGGTGCTGGCGTGGGTCGGCGGTAATGACGCTCAACAATTCAATATTGATTATGTATTGACCCCAAGGCAACCGGGTTCGGCTTTCAAACCCATTCTTTATGCGACTGCTGTTGATCAGGGCATAGATCCTTGCACCTATTATGCCAACCGGTTGATTCGCTACGACGATTTTGATGGCTGGACACCCGGCAATGCGGATGGAAATTATGAAGGTATTTATTCCCTTACTGGCGCTTTGGCTAAAAGTATCAATACCATTGCTGTGCAACTCATCTTTGATGTCGGCGTGGAAGAAGTAGCCAATCGCGCACGTCGCATGGGAATCACTGGAGAAATGAAAATGGTGCCCTCATTGGCGTTGGGTACGGCAGAAATTACCTTGCTGGAATTAGTCAGTGCCTATAATACTTTTCTCAACAAAGGGATACATCGGCCTTATTTTTTGATTACCCGCATTGAAAACCAGGATGGTAAAGTGCTGGAAGAATTCAAGGCCCCTGGAGGAGTTTCCGTTTTTTCACCTGAGACAGCAGGCATTATGGAACAGATGCTGGCTAATGTCGTGGATCACGGCACAGCAGCTCCGCTTCGTTACAAGGAGATAGGCGTGACCGGTGCGATCGCGGGAAAAACAGGAACGACTCAATTTCAGTCCGATGGTCTTTTTGTAGGCATGACACCAAAACTGGTAGCCGGTGCCTGGGTAGGTTGCTTTGACCGGCGATTGAGTTTCACTTCCCTTCGGGATGGACAAGGTGGCAAAACAGCTTTGCCGATCTGGGGCATCTTTATCAAAAAATTGCAACACGATCCGGCTTACAAATCCTGGTTTACTGGCAGCTGGCCGGAAGAATTTAATTACATCAACGATTGCCCTTTTACCATGGAGGAAGAGGGACTGGAAGAATTGAATGTCGATCCTTCCTCTCCGCGGGATTCCACTTATCTCGGGCCGAGAAAATTTACGATCAAAAAGGAAAAAGGCTTCACCAAATTGTTACATGATCTCTTTGGCAAAAAAGAAGACAAGGAGAAGAAAGAAGAGAAGTAAAGAAATTAATTTTTCCTTAACCTCACCAGAAGAATTCCTTAACGGAGAATACAGGTATTGGTGCGTCATTACTGAAAAATGACAGCCATGAAAAAGCATTTTCAAACTTTGATCCTGACCTTGATCGCCGGCTTGCCGGTCATGCAACTGCAGGCGCGTCACTTAGATGGAGAGTGGCCCAACAATCAGCGATCCATCGCCCTTCATCACCAAAGCACTCAGCGTGCAGATTCAGCCAAACAGCCCTATAAAGGAATATGGGATAAGCATGAACGTAAGGGCAATCGCTCATCTGCTGGCCAACCTGGAAATTACGGTAAGCACCAGGTAGAGAATAAGCATAAACGATTTGATACCGATAACAGCGCCGGCAGGCCATCCGCCTGGAAAAATAATCGACAGGAAGCCGGCAGGAGTTCAAATCTGCATCATGAAAGAAAGTGGTCGAAGCTGAAAGCAAACAGAGGCCAGTACAACGCATACAGAGTAAACCGGGTAAATCAAGATCGTCTGTCTCTGAATGGCAGGTGGTTTGAACCTAACGGAAGGCGCCCTGTCCAGATTGAAACAAAACATCAGGCATTGCGGATCAGAAAATCCGGCGGCCGATGGATGAAATTTGAAAGGATTAATAAAAATGCCCTGTATAAAAACCGGCGGGGAGATACGATACGGGTTTTGAATCCCCACACGCTTCAGTGGAGGAACAATCAGAAAAAATCAACGATGTATTTGTACCGATAATGCAAAAGGCCCATCCGGGCCTTTTCTATTTGATGACCGTAAAAAGAGCAGAGCGCGAGGTAGTAGCAGAACTCACCCGCACTGAATAATGACCAGCGGGATATTTTGATACATCGAGCTGGAATTGGTTATCCCGGGTGCCGGTCAGGTCAAGGTTTGAAATCAGGACACCTCCTGCATCGAAAACGAATAGGGATTTGGCACCCTCGAAAAGATCAATTACCATTTGATCGCGTGCCGGGTTTGGAGAAATATGTAATTCAGCAACGGCCGCTTTAACCTCCTGCTCAACTGTTTTGTAATGCGGGTCTTCTTTAATTTCCTCGACTGCAGGCGCCTCAGCTATTAAGGAAGTAACCGTATCCTTTACGGCCCTATTTTCAGATTGAAGTTTAAATTTTACCGGGAGAGTAAATAGTACAGCAACGGGTTGACCATCTTTCTTTCCTGGGATCCAATGTTGAGGCATATCATTCATTTCATTTATGATGCGCAATACTTCGGCATTCATTGTGGGGGATACGCCCCGCAAAATATGAGCATCTGAAATGATTCCATCCGGTTTCACGGTGAATTGGGCAATAACCTGACCTTCCTTTCCTGCGACAATATCTTCCTTTGGATATTGAATATGCTCATAGATGTATGTATATAATTTTTCATTGGAACAATCAGACCCGGTCCCTGCATCCGCCGTAGATCCAGTAGGTAAGTCCTCACAGCCTGGAAACCGAGGCATCTCCTCAACGTATGTATAGGGATCTCCTTGCTTATTATTTCCAGCGTCCGTATGGTCATTAGAACTTGATCCTGTGCTGTCACTCAAAACAAAACTGATGGGTAAAAACATATCCATGGTCACCGGTATTCCCTCTTTGGTGCCCGGTGTCCATTTGCCAACATTGTCGTTCATGCTATTGACTACATCCAGGGCAGCTTTATCGGCAGCGGGATGTAAAGATTTTTGTATCCGGGCATCAGACACATATCCATTGTTGGTGATGAGAAACTTGACATAGACTTTACCTTCAATTTTCGCAGCTCTCAATTCCTCAGGATATTTCAGGTGGCTGGCGACATATTCATAGAGTTTCTTATGGCTGCAATCGCTCTTTTCCATCTCGTTCACTTTCTCACATCCGGGAAAAAGGGGCTGCTCCGTGTTATCCTCTGCTCGCGCAACGTTTTGACCCTCCTGGAATATTTCAGGGGCTGATCCCACTTGATTCCCTCTTTGTCTGAAGGAGAACATAAGAAGGGTCATCAATAATAAAGGCACTACCCCACCGTATTTCCACCTGGCAAGCAGGGAAGAAGGTTTCTGTGTCATCATGATAAGGCGATTTTTAAGTTGTGAATAGATGAGCTGGTTGCACAAACTGTTATGAAGGCCATCACAGGTGAATAAGCCCTGGAAGAAAGCACATAGTTGATTAACTTTTTTCATCATTTCCAAAGCGGTGTACCCTATTTATTTGGCGGCTAAATATATCATTCTCGCGTCTGCCTTATCTGCAACCATGAACACATCAGCAATATCCTGAACCGTATTAGACCGGTCAGACTTCAATATCACGTTTCGCTGTAGATTATGATTGGCAGCTGTAAAGATGGCTGAAGCCAGTTGCTCTTTTGAAATAGAATAACCGTTCATAAAATACTGCAGCTGTGTATTTATACTTATTGTATCTATTTTCTCCCGGCCGGATGCCGAATCCTGACTCACTACCTGCTGACCCTCGTTTTGCCCTCGACAGGAAACAAAGGTCATGAGTATCACAAGCAGAGGAAGGATCCCGAAATACCGCCATTTTGATTTGACTTTTGATTTTTCCTGCGCCATCATAATCAATCTGTTCTTAAGTGTTGAATATTGCAAATAACTGGGTAAGTTGTTTTGGAAAGCTTGCGTTTTTTGTTGAATAAGAAAATCACTATACGTTGTCCAGGGGGTATGCCGAATAACAACGGCATCAGCAATATATTCATGTATTTCCTTTAATGCATTCCGGTAGCTGTACATAAGAGGACTGGGCCATAAGAGGATCCCGGTGATTTCCAGAAAGATGACATCCCAGGAATGCTTTCCTTTCACATGTGCATTTTCATGACAAATGACATCCTTCAGTTCATCAACCGAGAATGATTGAATACCCGGAAGGAAAATCGTATTGAAGAAAGAAAACGGACTTTTAACCTGGGACGCCATGGCGCAATACAGATTTTCTATCACGATGATGGATGACCTGGCTCTCAGTAACCAAATAGACCGAAGGGAGAATAGCAATCGGATGGTCATCACCCCAACACCGGTAAAATAAATCACCGATACTGTTTTTATCCAGGGGAAATGGTGTCTTTCAGGAACCACCGATATCTCATCGCCAAAATGCTGAAGATAGGTTCCCACATACACAGGCGCCTGGGCTACCAGAGCAGCTGAATGGAGGAGATGGACATAGATTCGAACCAGGGGCAAGGTCACACTCAGCAATAAAGTAATGAGGAGATAAAAGCGATTCCATTGAAAGAAGGTCTCCTTTCGCAAGGCAAAATGGTAAAAGGTATAAAATACCGCCATGCACATCGTGACCTGAAGAAGATAGGCTATCATCGCGTAGTGTTTTTCTTTTTTATATCCCGGATCAGCTCATTCAGTTCTTCCACCGAAGTATGTTCTTTGGAGATCAGGAAGGAAACCAGCTCGGAAGGGGACCCATTGAAATAATCCCTGATGAGCGACAACACGCTTTTACGACTATACTCGTCCTTTGTAATCAATGGAAAATATTCATAGGTACGACCGTAGGATTTATGTCCCACAAAATTTTTCTTCTCCAGGATACGCACAATGGAGGAGATGGACGAATGTGGCGGGCGTGGTTCCGGCAGCTTATCAAGGATCTCAGTTACCGTGCACCGGCCTAATTCCCAGATATGATGCATGATATCTTCTTCCACCCGTGTCAGGCTTCTTATTCTATTCATGATGCTTCCTTTGGTAAAGCAAATATATAACGTATTATTACGTTATGCAACTAAATTTTTAATTTTAACAACTTTTCCCCCCTTTATTCCATCTTTTTATATAAGCAGCGAGGTCTGCAATATGGAGCATGCCACCCGGAATACATCCTGGCACAGAACAATGGCGGGAATAATCAATAAGTACTGCTGTGATGACAATCGGGAATATGTCCAGGCCTGAAGCCTCCATCTAAAATGGTAAAGGCAAACCTGGCAGGTGCAAAAGAAGATTGGACCGGTACTGAATGGAAAGCGGTTGCTTTCTAAACGGAAGAGAATAAGCTATTCCTCTTCGTCAGTCCCGGTATCACCTTCGCCATCCGTAATGGTGAGGTAATCAAGATCACCGTATTTTTCCTCATATTCTTCCTTAACACTTTCCTTCAATTCGCCGCTTGCATCGTAGTCATCATCGTCTTCAATGATTTGTTTGGCTTCGATCAGGGTCATACGGACCAGGTAATACCGATCATCCGTTTCTAAAGGCAGCGCAGATACAAATTTGCCTTCTGCATTTTTGTATTGAATGAGGTGCTTGGCAAAACCATAAGGATACGTGAGCTTGATCTGCTCCTGGATCTCGGGATCCAGTTTTTCATAATCCTTGACGACACGTGGTTTGTTCGACATAAATAGATGTGTTGCTCTCAGAACCGGAGCGAATGTATGGTCTTTTCCGGTTCGAGGGCGTAAATTGAAAAATATTGGCGACAAACAAAAAAAAAATCCTGAATTTCTCAGGAGGCCATATTTTTTACCTGTCCGAAGGTAATCGCCTCCGGGTGAAAGTACGGGGAACCCCTTCCAACTGAAAAAACAGCCCCCATAAAAAAACCGGGAAGTAATGATTACCATTTCTTCCCGGCTATATACATAACCAAACTTTATCTCTGCCGGCTAAGCGAGTGCCGTCATATCCCGGATGAGGATGCTGTTGCGGGTAAAGTAAATCTTATTCATCTTGCGCAAATCGTTGAGTACCGCGGTCACCGTCTGGCGGCTGGTACCGGTATAATTGGCGATGTCTTGTTGAGTCAGCGAATGCTTCAGCAAGGTTTCAAAACCAACCTGCCGGCCACTGGCCTGGGCATTATTTAAAATGAAATCAATGATCCGGCCCCGCGCATCTTTAAAAATCAGCGACTCCAATTGATTTTCAGTCTGCCTCAATTTCAATCCGATCATGGAGATGATACTCATGGTCAGTTGTGGGCTTCTGTCCATGATCTGCTGGAAATCGTGCACTTTGATCTTGTAATAAGCTGTTGCCGGGGATATGGACATGGCATAATTGTGATGCTGGGAATTTTGCTGGATGAGTGCCATCTCGCCAAAAACCATGCGGGGGTGCAAAACCTGCTTGATGACTTCACGGCCATCCTCATGGTGTGTTCCTATCTTAATGCTCCCTTCTGCCAGGATGTAAAAGTGATCCGCCAAATCGCCTTCTGCATAGATATGGGCATGTTTGGGAGCTGTCGCATATTCCATTTGTTGGGCCAGGGCTTCCATGTCCCTTTCGCTGAGTACAGCGAAAAAAGGTATGCTTTCGAGGACTTCAATTATTTTTGTCATCATTAGTGTGTATCGATATCAAAAGGATGTTTGTCAGGTAAATGACACAATTTCCTGTTGATACCCCCACGCTTTCCCAAATAAATGCCTAAAATTCCTCAGTGAGGCACCTCTGTAGAGACGACATTGGGAGAAAATCCGGAGAAATTACCATATCCCCCCTCAATGTTATTGAAAATGGGGATAGGTTCGGCGAAAGGATCCTGCCGGATGATGACCTGCCGGGCCAGGGAAGAACTATATTTATAATAGTCGGCCGTGATGGAACGAAGTTCAACATACACGGTTTTAAGGTCGTTATTCTTGATGGACCAGTCGACAAAACTAAATTCGAGAGGCTGGCCGTCCGGAATATCATGCCGGTCAATCAGGATACCAAATTCATAGTTCTTGATAAAAGGAATCTTATCGGACACTTCAGGATCTACCATGTAGAGGTTTGAATCACCCTGATAAACATTGTAGAATATAAGATGATAATACCAATTGGTAGGATAATGATCGATATTGAAACTGACCTTATAATGCAGGATATTTTTAAAATCATTAAGGTCAGAAGGTTTAATCTCCACGTCTTTGATTTGTAAATCCGTGATCTTCGATGGGGTTGGAATCTCTGTGGTCGCATGGACAGGTTCAAATCCCGGGGCAAAAGCCTTGATGCTGTATTGAAATCCTTCCTTCAAAAAATTGAGTGGAAACTCGAAATAGGTATTGTTGCCATTGCGAACGGAATCCAGTTTGAAGGTAAGCTCAGATTCCAATTCCGTCACCTCAACCTCCAGTTTAGCCGGTGTATAGAACTGGCTGCTATCCAGTGGAGAAAGTGAAGCATACACATATACCCTCACCCTTGCGGTGTCCCCGCTATACGTATATGGATGCGCGATAATGGTCAACTTAGGCAAACTATCAAATGTCCAGTCCAGGGTGGACTCACATCCTGCCATCAAAATGGTCAAGCCCAGGAAAATATAGGACAGTTTGCTTAGTTTCATTTTCTTCTTAAAAATACTGCGAATTATTAAAAATGGGTAATTGTCGTTGAATTTGCATAGCTGAATGGGATTTATAGGAAGGCGAACCGGTAGCTAATTGATGGAAAGAACTTGAAAAGTGAAAACTGACGGAACTGGAATTCTTCTGTAATCGGATCCTGCACAAGGGTAATATAGAATGGGTTGGTTCGGCTGTATACATTATAGAGATTCAGGATGAGGGCATGGTTGAACTTTTCCCGGTTAGCCAGCTGATATTTTACGCTGAGATCCAACCGGTGATAGGCTGGTAGCCGGAATCCATTTCGTTCACTGTAGCTGATTCCAATCTCCGGGAAAAAGGAACCCGGGTTATAAAATTTACTCTCAGCCAGGGTAATGGCAATACCACTTCCATAAAGAAAATCTGCTCCAACTGTCCATTTCGGTCCGAGCGTGATCATACCCGAAAAAGTAGATGACCATCTTCGGTCGTATCGGTCCGGGAAGGGTTTACCACCATTGATGTCTTCAAAAGTCCGGTAAGCCCTGGACCAGGTTCCATTGGCGGTAAATTGAATATGACCGTGCTGGTATTTGAATTGAAGTTCAACCCCTGAAGCCTCGCCCACACCAGTAGTAATTTTGGATTCCCAATTAGCCGCATCAACAATACTTGATGGAAGGAATTCTCCTTTGAGAAGAAAACTGGCTCCTTCCTGGTAAGAGATCAGGTTGCGCATGCTTTTGAGATAAGTAGAAAAATCGATCGTCAGGTCATTGGTTAAACTCCAGCGACTCGAAAATGAATATTGATCTGACAAAGCCGGAAAGACTTTAGCTGTAGTGGGAACCCATAGGTCGGTGGGCAATCCAATGCTGCTGGAGGTCAGGTTGTGCAGATATTGTGCCATCCGGCTGTATCCCAGATTGATGGCCAGTTTTGGTGCCAGCAGATAATCAAAGCTCATTCTCAACTGAGGATCGAGATAATGTTTCCCTTGTACGAAAAATCCTGAGACATGTATTCCCGTAGAAAGGACAATCTTTTCGGAGGCCTGCCATTTATCCTCAAAATAAGCGCCCGATTCAACTGCTTTTACCTTCAGAGAAGAAAAGATCTGGTCCTCCAGCAATCCTTCATTGAGGAATAAATCACCGATCTGGCTTTCATCATTGATGGTGATGGACTTGGGCTGAAAAGCATATTGAATGGCATAGATCCCAGATGAAAACTGGTGGTCGTCAGCCGGCCGGATATCCAATTCAATTTTGGCCGTCACGTCCTTGATACTGGATTTGAATTCCTTGGTATCAAATCCTTTTAATGTACTGATACCGGAACCGGGATAGGAATATTGAAAATCTCCCCGGTCTACAGACTGAAGTACAAACTGGCTGGTAGATAGAATAAAATTGGCAAAAATCCGGTCAGTCAGAATATGATTCCACCGCATGACGGCAGTCTGGTTATGCCAGTTGAGTCTTTTATCATATCGTTCATCCGCCACAAATCGAACCCCGTTAGATTGAATTACATCCCGATGGGTATCGGTGAGATCACTAAATTTATCTTTCCCCCGATAGGTACTCAGATAGAGCCGGTCTTTAGGCCCCGCTATCCAATTGATTTTTCCATTAAAATCAAAATAATCCAGGTCTGAATATCCGCTGACCCCGTTTCTTTGTTTATATCGCCGGGACAAATCCGGAATAAACAACCCCGGCAGGAAAAACCTTCCACTCACCAGAACACTGACTTTATCAGGAACAATTGGTCCCTCCACGGTTGCCCCGACTTCAGAGACGGCTATATTTCCACTCATCGCCCAATTATGGATATTCCCTTCCCTGGTCCTGACATCCATGACCGAAGACAACCTACCGCTGAAACGGCTTGGAAAGTTGGCTTTATAAATGGACGCTTGTTGGAGTACCTGGTAATTGAAAACAGAGATGATACCTAGTAAATGATTGGGATGGTAAACCGGCACGCCATCCATCAGGATAAGATTTTGATCATTCGCACCACCCCGGACATGGATGCCGCCTACCCCGTCTGTTCCCGTATGCACGCCCGGAATAAAATCAGCCGTCCGGTACAAATCGCTTGATCCGCCAATATGGATATCATTTTTTAATTCATTAACCGTGATGCGTTCCATTGGCGGAACCATGTCACCGTTTTGTTCCTTTTTACTGCCTGAATTAACGATGACTTCAGGTAATAGTCCATTCGGATGAAGTTTGATGGATATGATTTCATTTTGATGGAAGTCCAGCCTGATCGACTTTGGAATATAATTGATGTAGCCGGCCATTAATTCTATTTTTCCTGCAGGCAGGGTTAGGCTGAAGTATCCGTAATTGTTGGTGGTGGTGGACTTACCGGTGATGGCATCGTAGAGGTAGGCAAAGATCATCGGATCCCCGGAAACGGAATCAGTAACCACCCCACTCACCGTGTATTTCAAATTACTATCTGCCACCCGATACAAGACGAGCTGATCCCCGGCGTAGGCGTATTGAATATTCGTATTATGTAAAACGCGATTGAGTATTTCTTCAATCGTCACTCCTTTCATCTGAATAGTAATCTCAGGCAGGCTGGATATCACATTATCACTATAAATGATATTGATACCGGACTGAAGACTCAGCTCTAAAAAAAAATCAGCAGGCAACGTATGTTCGGCGTTTACGACAAGGCGGGCTTCCTGGCCGCGCAACTGAAAAGTCAGTGCGGTCAAAAAAGAAAACGCAATAAATATCCGCTTGTATAGCATCACCATGTTTATAGAAAAACGATGGAGAGGGCCAAATCAGACCCTCCAGTCGACAATCTGTCATTAAAAATAGGGATAAACGGCTTATCAAAGGGGCTTGAGTCCTTGCCGACGACCTTCTTCAAGCATAAATTGAAAGGCAGGTTGATACGCATTTTCCAGGTTGCCGTCCAGTATCGCTTCACGAATAGCCGTCTTAATCTCACCAACTATCCGGCCCGGAGGAATCCCAAAGGTATTCATGATGACCTCACCGCTAATGGGGGGCTGCCAATTTCGAAGATGATCCCGCTCTTCAACATCCTTCAATTTTTCGGTCACTTCTTCATAATTGCGAAGATACCGGGCAACCCGGTCAGGGTTCTTTGACGTAATATCTGCCCTGCAGAGCAACATCAAATCATCCAGTTGATCCCCGGCATCAAACAGTAAGCGCCTGATCGCCGAATCGGTAATCTCTTCCTGGACAAGGGCAATCGGTCTCAAATGTAACCTGACCAATTGTTGAACGTATTTCATCTTTTCATCCAATGGCAGTTTCATCCGCCGGAATATTCTGGCGACCATATGGGCCCCTACCATTTCATGTCCGTGAAAAGTCCAGCCATGACCGGGTTCAAATTTTTTCGTGACCGGTTTTGCGATATCATGAAGAATGGCGCTCCACCTCAGCCAAAGATTTTCAGAAGTAGTGGCGATGTTATCCAGGACCTGAAGCGTGTGATAGAAATTATCTTTATGTCCATATCCCTCGTATTGCTCTACACCTTTCATGGCCGACAACTCCGGGAAAATGGATTTTAAAAGACCTGTTTGATCAAGCAGCAAAAATCCTTTCGAAGGGCGCGGAGATAAGATTATTTTATTGAGTTCGTGGGTCACCCGTTCCATGGAGACGATGGAAATTCGATCCTGCATGGAAGTGATCGCAGCAAGGGTACCGGAATCGATAAAGAAATCCTCCAACTGACTGGCGAACCGAATGGCCCTCATCATACGCAATGGATCATCAGAAAAAGTTTTTTCCGGGTCCAGTGGCGTTACTATTCTTTTGTGATCCAAATCATCCCTCCCATGAAAAGGATCAATAATCATATAGGCCTCTTCTCCTCCAATGGCAAAGGCCAGCGTATTAATAGTAAAATCCCTTCGCCACTGGTCATCCTGCAGGCTGCCGTGTGAAACACTGGGCTTTCTGCTGTCCGGACTATAAGATTCTTTTCTGGCTCCGACAAACTCCAGGTCCCAGTCCCCGAATTTGATCAGGGCAGTTCCGAAAGTTTTGAAGATAGTCAGATGGGAAACCGGGTTTCCCAAAGCTTTATTGACCGCTTCAGCTAATGCAGGACCATCTCCAGTCGTTACAAAATCTATATCCTTGCATGGGAATTGAAGCAACCTGTCGCGCACAAAACCACCCACAATAAAAACATCCTGACCCAAACCTTTTGCTACAAGATGGATCGTGTTGAACAATTCCTTTTCCTCAGAGGTAATATTGAGTTTCATGCTTTGATGTAGTTTCCTCTGTTGACGAAGAGGAAGAAAAGCAAATTGATTAGTATGGAAAAATTATATCGCCTCCAAAAGTTGCGGAGTGTATTGATCTTGTATCTGCTCAAAAATAGCATACAATGTATTGGGATCCATCTCGGTGACCAATAAGGACCGGAAATGCTTGATGCCGTCCAGCGACCTGAAGTAATTACTGTAATGGCGACGCATTTCAATTACCCCTAATTTTTCTCCTTTCCAGGCTATCGAATGTGTGAGATGCTGCCTGGCTGCCTCCACGCGTTCTGCTATCGAGGGAGGTGGCAACACTTCTCCGGTAGCGAGGTAATGTTTGATTTCATTAAATATCCAGGGATATCCAATGCTTGCCCGGCCAATCATGATTCCATCAACCCCATAACGGTCCTTGTACTCCTTTGCTTTTTGTGGAGAATCAATATCTCCATTTCCGAAGATGGGAATATGCATGCGTGGATTATTCCTGACTTCACCAACCAGAGTCCAGTCTGCCTCACCTTTATACATCTGCGAACGCGTACGACCATGAATCGAGAGTGCTGCTATTCCAATATCCTGCAAACGTTCGGCAACTTCCACAATATGTTTGGAGTTATCATCCCAGCCCAGCCTGGTTTTTACTGTCACCGGCAGTGGACTTCTTTTGACAACAGCTTCGGTCAGCCGGATCATTTTGGGAATATCCCGGAGAATGCCTGCTCCAGCGTCTTTACAAACCACTTTTTTTACCGGACAACCATAATTGATGTCCAGCACTTCCGGTTTCGCTTCAATGACGATGTCGGTAGCCTGTAACATCGATTCGAGTTCCGCACCGAAGATTTGAATGCCAATGGGACGCTCTGCATCATAGATATCAAGTTTCTGCATACTCTTTTCGGCATCCCTGATCAATCCCTCCACACTGATAAATTCGGTATACAACATATCGCAACCATGCTCCTTGCAAAGGAACCGGAAAGGCGGATCACTCACATCCTCCATCGGAGCCAGCAAGAGTGGAAATTCACCTAAATCGAGATCGCGAATTTTGGCCATGGATTATTCGATCGTATTGCTATTTATCACACAAAGAAATAGAGAATATCGTAAACAGGAAGGACAGCCCTATTTAGCCAGCTGATCCACCAGAATCAGCAGTGTCAGGACGGCTGTAGCCTGGGCCATGGTGTCTCTTAATACACCGGACCAGTCAGTCTTGGTTTGTTCTTTTGTTTTTTCCGGTTTGACGGTCTTTGCGCCAACTATGATGTGAGATCCTCTGCTGGCCTTTGGATAACTATTGAAGAATAAAATCTTTTTAGTTCGTTCCATCCTGCCATCAGCAAACTGAACCTTGATCTTACTTGCTGCTCCCTGGTCACTAATTCCGGCAGCAAAATTATCGATATAGTATTTGGCGCTTTTTGCCCCTCTGAAGGCTACGGAAATCGATCCTGAACCCTGAAGAAAAGAAGGGGAGTACGCCTGGTCAAGGTTGACATAACCTTCTATTGTGACCAGATCATGACTCTTCGGAATTTCGATCACGTCGCCAGCACTTAATACAATATTCGATGGGGTGTTTTGGTTTTGCAGAATAGATTTCAGATCAATAACCACCAGCCCGGTGTCATCTCCATGGCGATACAACTTGGCTCCTTCCGGAAATGCTTCCCCTGTAAGACCCCCTGCCCTTTCGATCAGGTCATAAATTCTCTCTTTATCTTTTATCAGGGTATAATTTCCTGGATATCGTACCTCGCCGGAAATATTGACAATCTGTTGTAATTCAAATTCCGGAATGGCCCGGACGTACACCTGGTCGAAAGGCTGCAGGACCATGCTGTTTGCCTCAGCCAGTGATTTGGATGTAAGGGTGGCGGTGGATTGCGTAAAGTTTAAAGCTTTCCCGTTTTCAATATCAGCCCTGGCCACATCAATCCTTGTACTGTCTGCTCCGAATAGCAAGCCACCTGCCAGATTGATAAGATCAGCCAGTGTCAGATCCGCACCGAAAGTGTAAGTTCCGGGGTTTCGAACATAACCGGAAATAGACACGTGCAGATCATCTCGCCTTTTGGCTTTATCAAAAACCTGGATGACATCTCCGGAAAGTATTCCAACATTGGCATCAGATCCAGGATCCGCCATGGCTTTTTCGAAATCGACCGAAATATAATCGGTGGTTTTAGGTTCCTTCGGATTATGACGGAGAATGTATCCTTTCGGGTCAGCTTCCATATTCAGCCCACCTGCCAGGAGAAGAGCATCTTCCAGTTTCAGGTGTCCTTCCGGATTAAAGGAAAAAACCGCGGGTTGATTTACCGCGCCCTCAACGGCGAATGACTCTTTCACTGCGTACGTTATGAGGGTCATGATCTGAACCACATCCTGATTGCCGAGTTCGAAATCTATATCCGATTGCGGATGATCCAGGACTGCCCGAAGATTGAATCGTTCATATTTGTATGTACCGTCCGCCTGATGATGAAGCAAATAAGCAAAATCAAGCCGCGCATCCGGCTTAAGTACAGCCTGGCCTACCAGGTCGGAGATTCGTTTGCCTGTTTTGTTTTCATATTTACCAGGGAAAGAAACGGCACCCTGTATGGTAACAAAACTCCCCGTACCACTGTCTACGGTTTTGATGTCCACGACGTCCCCGTTGACCAGGATATAGTCTCCACCATGCGCCATCAAGTCTCGCAGATTTACATCAGTAATGATTTTGCGGTCATTCATATACCGGGTGATCTGAACATCCATGAGGTAAGCTTCAGGTTTTGCACCACCTGCATACTTAATGAGCTGCAGCAGATTTTCATCATCCAGTAACTCATACCCCATCGGGCGTGTAACTGCCCCGTTGATGGTGACTACTTTCTGTGCTATGGGAATATGGATAAAGTCATTGTTCTGCAAATAAAAGTTTGTCGCCACTGAGGGATCGCTCATGAACTGATATACATCCAGCGGAATTACTTTTTTTCCACGAATGATTTTAATTCTTCTAACCGACCCGATGTCCGTAGGGCCACCTGCTGCAGTGATGACATTGAAGGCATTATTCACTCCCGGAAGGGAAATCGCCCCCGTGGTTCTGGCTTCGCCAAATACATTGATCGTCATATTTCTTGGCTGAACAAGCGTGGCCTGAAATTCATTACGATTGATGCTGTTATACTGACTATAGCGCTGAAACAAAATTTCTTTGGCGTCTTTCCATGTCACCCCTTTTAACAACACCTTTGGAAGCCCGGGAGCTAACACAATGAATCCTTCCTGGGAAACAACCAACTTCTGATCAAATTGTGATTTCCCAAAACCAATGACTCCAATCTGGTCCCCGGCATCCAATATATAATCATCAGGTATCACCGTTTCACTAGAAGTCTTATAGACTGCGATGGAATTATTCCGGAAGATGTCTTGTCCATAAATGGTCGGTCCCGGTTTAGGATTTTCAGGAGGGTTTGGAGGAGGGGCGACCACAGGTTGTTCCTGAGGAGGTGTGGAGGGCGGGGTTTTAATTTCAGGTACAGCAGGTGTTTCCTTGGTTTTCTGATCTTGTTGTGCTGATTCAATTTCACTTATGGTTTCCGTCACCACCTGTTGAAACGAATCTACCTGCACCGGGGAAAGATTGTCGACATCATATCCTTTCTTCAGTAATCTGGCCCGCAAGGTGTCCTCCGGAATATTTTTTTGAGCCAATAATGCTCGAGCCTGTGATTCTGTGATTTGGGCATGAAGAAGACTGTTTGCTGACGTCCCGACCAGCAAAAGGAACAAACAAAGCAGACGAATCAATACCAAACGATACATTACCTGCTGACAATTTTTATATGATTTCATCCTCCGGCATGTACTTTTTCCCTGAAATATGTCAATGTATGTATGAGTCCTTCAGCCCTGGGAATCTTAGGTTCCCATCCCAAAAGTGTGCGGGCCAGGGTGATATCCGGTTGCCGAACTTTGGGGTCATCTTCCGGTAAAGGGCGATAATCAATAAAGGCAGCCGGGTTATTGACCAGGCTCATAATTTCCTTAGCCAATTGCATGATGGTGATTTCGTCCGGATTACCAATATTAACTGGCATGGAATAGTCACTGTGTAATAGCCTGTATATACCCTCCACCAGGTCATCTACATAACAGAATGATCTGGTCTGGCTTCCATCACCGTACACTGTCAATCCCTCTCCTCTCAAAGCCTGTGCCATAAAGGCCGGAAGCGCCCTCCCGTCTTCGATCCTCATCCGGGGACCATAGGTATTGAATATCCTGACGATTCTGACCTCGACTCCGTGAAATCGATGATAAGCCATCGTAATGGCTTCCATAAATCGTTTCGCTTCATCATAGACGCCCCTGGGCCCGATCGGGTTCACATTGCCCCAATAGTCCTCTTTTTGGGGATGAACCAAAGGATCTCCATAAACTTCTGATGTTGAGGCAATTAGTATCCTGGATTTTTTTGCCTTTGCCAGTCCCAGGAGCTGGTGAGTGCCTAATGAGCCCACTTTTAGGGTCTGAATCGGCATCTTTAAATAATCTATGGGGCTTGCCGGGGAAGCAAAATGCATGATAAAATCCAATTCCCCGGGAATGTGAACGTACTTTGTCACATCATGATGGTAGAATACAAATTCAGAAAGGGGAAATAAATGCTGAATATTGTCCAGCGAACCGGTCAGAAGATTATCCATGCCGATGACGTGGTAGCCTTCTTTCAAAAATCGATCACAAAGGTGCGAACCGATAAATCCGGCCGCGCCGGTGATTAAGACCCTTTTCAATACCTTTATTTATGATTATGAATCGTTTACGGCTGGCAAAGATACTAGAATTCACTTTCAGGACTTTTCTAAGTCTTTACTGCCTTTTCATGACTTCTGCCGTTCAGGCCCAAGGCCCCAAAACGGCCAAGTTGCTGGATTTCAGGTATGGCTTCCAGGCACCAACTGCCGATATGAAGGATCGCTTTGGAGGGAATAATATTCTTGGGATTGGCCTGGAAACTATTTCCCAGAAAACAAGACAGTTTTATGGCATCGAATGGGGATTCTTTTTTGGCAGCAATGTCAAAGAGGATGTATTAGCTCCGCTCCGCTCCTATGATGGTAATATCATTGGCATCAATGGTGAAACCGGTGATATCAATCTTAAAGAAAGAGGATTCTACCTGGGTCTCCATGCCGGAAAAATATTCAGTACTACAGACAAGAAATCTTCCCTGACCGGCATTCGAACTCAGATAGGTGCAGGATTAATGCAGCACAAAATCAGGATACAGGATAATCTGAAAAACATTGTTCCCCTTAATAAAAAATACCTGCAGGGGTATGACAGGCTCTCCAATGGCCCCGCCATACATTTGGGATTGGGCTATGAATATGATAGCCCTTACAACAATTTTCATTTCAGAATCATGGGAGACATGACGGCAGGTCGAACGAAATCCAGGCGAGACCTGGACTATGCTACCGGCACTTACCTGGATCAGACACGTACAGACATCCTTTATGGCATTAACATAGCTTATGTAGTGACCATCAGCCGGACGAGAACCGAAGAGAACATTTACTACTGATCCGAATGATATGGCTATTCTATTATACCCTCATGTATTTCATGATTTTGGGTATCCGTATTTCTTCCCTTTGGAATCCGAAAGCTGCTCGTTGGTGGTCAGGAAGAAAAAACTGGAAGAATAGGGTCCGTACAATTTTAGAAAAACAAAATTTCCGCATATGGTTTCATGTGTCGAGCCTGGGTGAATTTGAACAGGCCAGGCCGGTCATGGAGGATTTAAAACGAAGCCACCCGGAAATCGAATTGATCCTTTCTTTTTTTTCCCCTAGCGGCTATGAAATCAGAAAAGATTATGCATTGGTCAACGAAGTCCTTTACCTGCCCGCTGATATTCCAGGGAACGCGGAAAAATGGCTATCAGCCATTCAGCCTGATTTTACCGTATTTGTCAAATACGATTTATGGCCGGGATATTTGCGCGCATTAGTTAAACATCAAATTCCTTTTTGCCTGATTTCAGCTCATTTCAAATCGCGTTCTTTTTCCTCCTGGTCCATTCCCCCGACCAAATCGCTGTTGAAAAAAGCAGGTGCCATTTTCCTTCAGGAGGATAGTCATGTTGAAGTATTGAAGCGAAAAGGGTTCAACAACATACGGGTCGCCGGTGATACCCGGATTGACAGGACGCTCGAAATCGCCCGCGAGACAGCATCCCATTTATCCGGACCTCTCCTCCAATGGGGAACATTCGACCTCATCGCCGGAAGCACTTGGGAACAAGACGAAAGTTTATTATTTCCAATTATTGAAAAACTCAAATTAAAAGTCATCCTGGCCCCGCATGAGGTGAGTGCATCCCGGATTGCCCGTATTATTCAAAATATCCATGTCCCGGTCATTCGATTATCAGACATTACAGATCAGGATAGGGACATACAAGTAGTGGTTGTAGATAGTATAGGCAGGCTGGCTTATTTGTATGCGCTGGGGAGAATGGCTTATGTAGGCGGAGGTTTCGGGAGAGGAATCCACAATATACTTGAACCGGCTGCTCATCATCTGCCTTTAATCTTTGGCCCTCACTATCAAAAGTTTCCCGAAGCAGTAGCTATGGTCAAATCCGCCGCTGCCAGGTCTGTTCAGGATGAAGCTGAATTGCTAACAGCGATACGTTCCTTCTCCGGAGAAAAAGGAAAAGAGGCAGGATTACTGGCACAATCTTATCTGGAAAAAAATAAAGGGGCCACCCAAACGATCACTTCATACCTCAGGGAATCAATACCTTTCGCCGGCAAATCATGATTACAAGAGAAGAATTGAAACACGTCCTTGAGCGGGCTCAGGGATTACGCGCGGTCGTGATTGGGGATGTCATGATCGACAAATATGTATATGGTACCGTGGACAGAATTTCGCCTGAAGCACCGGTTCCTATTGTCAATCTTCACCACACAGATATAAAGGCAGGTGGTGCAGCCAATGTGGCCGTAAATCTGGCAGCATGGGGATGTAAGACTTCCTTGATCGGGTTAGTCGGAAATGATGATCATGCCAGCATGCTGACCACGTTGCTTGACGGGCACCATATTCAGCATGGCTGGATTGTTAGTCCCGGAAGACCCACCACGATTAAAACACGGGTCGTGGCACTATCTCATCATTTATTGCGGATTGATGAAGAGTCTTCCACTTACCTGTCAGGTGAAGAAGAAAAAACGGCAATTGCCGGTATCCGATCTTATATGCGGCAATTTGATCCCCAGCTGGTTATTATTGAAGATTATAACAAAGGATTGCTTACCGGCCAAATCATTGAATCCATCATCGAATATTGCCGGGATCATGCGGTTTACCTGGCGGTTGATCCAAAAGAAAAAAACTTTTTCTCCTATAAATCGGCCAATCTTTTCAAGCCAAATCTTCGGGAAGCGAGCGAAGCCAGGCATCAAACGCTTGATATAAATGATCTTTCCGATATAAGCCGGGAGTGGCAAAAAGTACAGGGAATAGACACTGTGGCGATTACCCTGGGTGCACAGGGCATTTTTATACAGGATCGTGAATCCGGGCAACTAATAAAACCGGATAGATCCATTGACGTGGTGGATGTTTGCGGTGCTGGTGATGCCGTCATTTGCGCTTTGGCTTTAGGCTTATCTGCGGGGTTAAATGCTGAAAAAGGCGGGGCCCTGGGAAATTTAGCGGGGGCCTATGTTTGCTCCCATTCCGGTGTTGTCGCTGTCAATGTGCGTGAGATATATCAATGGATTTAACCATATTTGTCTGTTATCCTACATTATTCCATTACATCGGATGGTAAATGCCATTTTTTTCTATTTTTACCCGAGTTTCCCTCTCAACTAGGATCTATCATAGCAATTCAATTGACTTTTACTATATCTTGAATAGTTCAACTACTACTAACCTAAATCTGAAAATGATGAAAGTAACTTTACGTTTTTCGAGTCTGCTTTTTGGACTCCTTTTATGGTCTATGACTTCCTGGGCACAACCTGCCAATGATCAGTGTTCCGGGGCCATTCCAATCACAATTGGTAAGAATGAAGCTGAAGCTGTCCGCTATGATGGGGATACCCGTGGCGTAGAAGACGGCTCTGCAGACGGCATTCCGGTATGTTCAGCTAATTTTTACAGAGATGATGTATGGTATACCCTGACTGCTCCGGATACCATGAGTATCAATGGCTATACAATTAAGGTTTACTACAATGGCCTGGCCACAGACATTACAGCATTCGGAATTGGCTTATATTATTCCTGCGATGCGGATGTATCAAATGCAGCTTTTGTTTGCCTGAATACCCCTGCTGAGGATAAAGTAACGGCCTGTCTCAATCCGGGACAGACCATATTTATTCGCGTTTGGTCAGCAGAAGGAGATGCCACCAACTGGGAAACCGGAGAGGGCACCTTCAGAATTGCAGCCTATGCCAGGGAAGTTGCTGGTTCTAACAACTTTAATGTTCTCTGGGGTAATCAACCGGGTGAAGGTGACTTTGCCGGAGGATTAAATAACTGGACAACAGAAAGTGTTACGTGTGCTGATAATGCTGACTCTGTTAATGCGCAGTGGACATGGACAGCCTCTGGCTTGCCAGGTTATACTTTTGGAGGCGGATCTATTGCCCCAATCAATTCACCTACACTTTGCAACGGAGCGATGATGTTTGACTCCGGATATTTGGATTTAGGTGATTCAGGGACTTCTGGCACCGGACCTTGCCCGATTGGCCAGGAAGGTTCATTAATATCTCCAGTCATCGATGTGGCTCAATTTGGGGTGTTTGGTGTTTCTGTTATCTTCAACCAGTCCATGCAGCGTTGGAGGGAAGGTCTTCACTTTGTTGATTATTCTATGGACGGTGGTACCACCTGGACAGTCAATGAAATCAATTCAGACTATACCTATCTCAGTACGGTCCCGACTACGGGTGACGGATATTACAACGAACAATTCCGTTTGAGACTGCCGGGTGCCCAGAATTCCAGCCAGTTGCGTCTACGCTTCCGTTTTCAAGGCACGTACTACTGGTGGATAATTGACGATGTTAAGATTGTTGAAACGGAGGCTAATAACCTCGTCGCACAGAAGAATTTCTATGCTATACCACCATTTGCCACTCTTCCATCTAACCAGGTGTATCCGTATTTCCCAGAAAATGACATCCTTAATATTGGTGCTGGTCCACAAACCAATGTGGTGCTGAATCACGCCATCCAGGATACGAATAACGCCATTATTATCTATAATGAAAATCTGAATTTTGGGACTTTAACACCTGATACTTTGGCTGAAAATAAAGTCTTCCCTACCGCTGTCGTGATCCCCAGTCATCCTGCCACTTACAAAGGAACCTATACCGTTTCCCAGGATCAGCAGGATTTTGATCCTTCCAATAATGTGATCAATTTCAATTTCGATGTTGGAGGTGATTACTTCGCCCACGAAACCGGACCTACAAGATCTGTTGCCGTAGCTAATACCGCCTATGATGCCGGTGCTCCGTTATCTTACGGGTATGGAAATATTTTCCGTCCGGTAGCTGATGTACAGGTAAAAAGCATTCAATGGGGTGTGGCAAATGCCACTGAAATGATCGATAAACAAGTCAGCATATACCTGCTGCAGTGGACTGATACTAATGGTGACCAGATAGCCGAAAGTTCAGAAAGGAAATTTGTGGCTATAGCGTATTATACTTTCACCGGTACCGAGGGTGATGATGCCATCATCGAATCAGACCTGGAAAATTTTGAAAATCCAGGTGATCCCATAGTGATGAAAGCCGGTTTTAACTACATCGCCCTGGTAGAATATGTTGCAGCCACAACAGATGATCCTCAGTTTTTCATGCTGGCCAGCGAAGACAGGAATTACAATGCAACTGTCCTGGCTTCTGATACCGCTTATGTCAAGGGCTGGGCCGATCACAGAATCTATATGACAGCTCTCGAATTTGCTCCCGATGGTATGCTGGCTAATATAGACATTGAAGTAAAAGATCTGAGCGCAACGGATACCCGCGTTCATTTTGGTGATGATATCGTTCCTGTTGTCCGTGTTATACCTTCAACTTCCGGTACTGTTGATCATCAATTGCCTTCAACAGATATTGTGAATGTATATCCAAACCCGGCCAAGGACAATGTCCAGGTGAAACTCGAATTCGAAAAACCTTATGACCGTGTTCAGCTTCGTTTGGTCGACAACCTGGGCCGCATTGTATATCAAAAACAATTGTCACAAATTAATTCCACACACATTGAATCTATCCGAACTACTGACCTCGCAGCGGGAAATTACCTGTTACAAGTTCAAAATAAAGACGGACAGCGTTCAGTGCCTGTGATTATTGTAAAATAGGATCAGCATAAAGTGACAGTGAACCCTGTCACTAAATAAATAAAAACTCCGGAGCTTTGTTCTCCGGAGTTTTTTTATGCGCCTGACTGAATCTGTTTAGCTTTATTCCCCTATTCCATACTCTTTATGTAATCAGTAATATCCATCCTCATGATCCGAATCGAATCCATGACTGTTCGGGAATGGCCTGATCCCAGGACTACGGCGCCACACATTCTTCCTATTTATGCCACTTCTTCCTTTTCCTTTGAAGATATCCAGCAAGGGATGCGCATATTTTCCCAGGAAGAAAAAGGACATACCTATGGCCGATATGGCAACCCAACGGTTGAAGCCACCGCTGCCAAAATAGCCGCGCTGGAAACTTATGGAAGCACCTTGACTGGGTCCGCTGTGATGACCAATTCAGGGATGGCCGCTGTTCATGTTCTGATCACAGGCCTACTAAAAGCGGGTGATAAAATTCTTTCTCAACCCAATATATATGGAGGGACCACAGAATTATTACAAAAAGTAATTGCCAATCGCGGCATCGAGATCCTCTATACTGACTTGTCCGACAGCATGCATTTGGAATCGCTGTTGAAAGCGGATGAAGACATACGTTTAATCTACCTGGAAACTCCCGCAAATCCGACACTGGCCTGTATCGATATCGCTACCCTAAGTGGGGTGGCCAAAAAATACAACCGATGGACAGCTATTGACAATACCTTTGCTACCCCTTATCTGCAGCAGCCCTTATTGCATGGAGTGGATTTTGTATTGCATTCCACCACGAAGTATCTCAACGGCCATGGCAACAGTATTGCCGGTGTTATCATAGGCCAGGATGAAGAGCTTTTTAAAAACCGAATCTGGAATACCATGAAACTGACCGGAGCCAATTGCAGTCCATTTGAAGCCTGGCTCGTGTACCAGGGCATGAAAACATTGGCTCTCCGCATGGACAAACATTCTTCAAATGCCATGTTGATTGCCACCACGCTGGAAAATCATCCTGAAGTCGCTTTGGTCAATTATCCGGGCCTGGCATCACATCCGCAACACGAACTGGCAAAAAATCAAATGAAAGCATTCGGCGGAATGCTCAGCTTTGAAATGAAAAAAGGTTTTGACAAAGCATTGAAGGTGATGAATCGATTGACTTTTTGTTCATTGGCTCCCACATTGGGTGATGTTGATACTTTAGTATTACATCCGGCATCTTCTTCCCACTTGCGCGTTGATCCTGATTTACGAAAGAAAGCAGGGATATCAGATGGACTGATCCGCGTATCCGTGGGGATTGAAGATCCCCAGGACATTCTCGATGATCTTTTACAGGCTATGGATGGATGAAAGCGTTTAATTATCCGCTGCCGCGTTTCCCCAATTCAACTATAGCCATATCTTTTACCTGGCCCTGATCCAGACTAAATTGTAACATCGTCCTGACCTGGTGAAATCCTTCTCTGCCGCAAGCTCCGGGATTCAGGTGCAATAAATTCAACTCCTTATCATAAATTACCTTCAACAGATGAGAGTGACCGCAGATAAATACATCTGGCTTTTGTTGCTTCAATAGCTCTTTGATACCTTTTGCATAGTGACCCGGGTAACCTCCGATGTGGGTCATGAAAAATTTTTTATCCTCCAGTTCCCAGCTTAATTGCTCTGCTGTTTCCAACCGCATTGGCGCATTATCTATGTTGCCATATACCGCACGAATCTTTTTATTTAGCTTTTCCAGTTTATCCAATACTGTCCTGTTGCCGATATCACCGGCATGCCAGATTTCATCACAGTCCATGAGTATGGTTAATATTTGGTCATCCATGTAACCGTGGGTATCCGACAGCAGACCAATCTTATTCACCCGGAATGGCAATGCAGATTTTTCCAAACTGATCTCCCCGGGCAATCACCTCCATAGCCTGATTAATCTCCGACAATGGAAAAACATGACTGACAATGGGCCTGATCTCATATCGATTGACGAAATCAAGCATGTTTTTAAAATCATCAGGCGATCCCATTGTTGAGCCGAGGATATCCAGTTGCTTCCAAAAAATCCGTTGTGGACTCAGGCCATTGATCAATCCCCTGGTGCCTCCGTAGATGACGATACGTCCTCCCGGATTCATAACCTGTACCAGATTGGCGAAATCGGCACCCCCTGCTCCGTCAATGACCAAATCAAAACGACCTGCTGCTTTGTCCACCAATTCTTTCGACCACTCTTCCCTTGAATAATTTACACCTCCTGCAGCGCCATGTCGCATCCCAAGATCAATCTTGTGATCTGCAGAAGAAGTCACCCAGACATCCATGCCCAAAGCGACACCAAATAAAAGGGCCATAGTGGCTACACCTCCGCCAATACCTGTAATCAACATACGATCTTTGAAAGTGGCTTTCCCCCTGGTGAACAGGGCACGGTAGGCAGTCACACCGCAAACCGGCAAAGCGGCTGCCTCCAACCAGGAGAGATGAGACGGTTTATCATAAATATTGCATTGGGGGACTTTGATCCATTCCGCGAATGTCCCTTCATCAGGCATGCCTAAAATCCTGAATTCAGGATCGAATGAAGCTGGGTTATCACCCCATGCCAATCCCGGATTTATGATGATATGCCGGTCACCCAAAAGTCCGACACCATCACTTCCCGGAACAAGTGGAAATGTTAGGCCGGGGTACTTCCCCTTTGTTATCCAATAATCCCGTTTGTTGAGTGCCGCCGCTTTTAATTGAATTAAGACTTCAAGTGGATTTGGCTGGGGATCCGGCAACTCAGTTAATTCCAAAGGCAACTCCAGCCCACGTAACATCGCAGCGATCATATGGATATGGTATTAAAGCAGAAAAGCAACGAATGTAAATATATCGGTATCTCGAGAATAAAGATTGATCTGCCTCCCTTTTCATAGCTTTGTATTCCACTAAACGTTACTGTATGACCAGGTACCTGCTTTCCTTTCTTTTCCTTTTTTATTCGTTTCATTTGATGACAGGGCAGTCTTGTGAAATCTCGGCTGTTAATGCCACCCCCACCGCATGTACGGGCAATTACTTTATGGTTTCCATAGATCTGGAAGTCAATAATCCGTCAAGTCCCGGCTTTACACTGGCTGGTAATGGCACTATTTACGGCACCTATTTATATGCAGATTTACCGGTGACCATCGGACCTTTTCTTGGGGATGATGAATCTGTTTATGAATTCATTGCCTGGGACGTTAGTAACGGAGATTGCCAAAATTCCACTACCCTGCCCGCTCTGAATTGTGGACCCATCTGTGGATTTAGCAACGCGAACCTGGATCTCGTCACCTGCATGTCTTCGAATTCCGCTATTGTCAATTTTGATTTTGATCACGTCAATACCTCTAACCCGGCATTTGACTTGTTTTATCAGAACGGAAACCAGGTAGGGTCCTGGCTTTACCAGGATCTTCCTGTGACTATTGTAGGTTTCCTCGTCAATGGCGCCGCCCCTATTACGATTAAAGTTTGCGACCACACTTCATCTGATTGCTGTAAAATTTTCACTTTAGATGCAATTGACTGCAATCCCAATAATTGTGAAATTTTTAGCCTCCAGGTGGATCCGGATTGCATCAACAATAACTTTTTTTTGGCGCATATCAATTTTCAGTATGATAACCCGGCCTCCGATAGTTTCACGATCAGTGGCAATGCGTTGAATTATGGCACTTTCGCCTACACCGACTTGCCGGTCACCCTCGGTCCGTTAAACGGCAACACCAATATCAATTGGACCTTTACTATCCAGGATAGCCAGAATCCAAACTGCCAGGCCACAGACGTGTTGGGCGTTTATCATTGTCCTCCTCCCTGCGCGATCGACTCCCTGGGGGCGAATGCTTTTCTCTGCAATGGAGATGACTACTACATGCTGCAATTGGGTATGGAATTCGAAGGCCAGGGAAGTTCTGGGTTTGAGGTGTTCTCCGCCTCCAATTATTATGGAAACCATGCCTATAATGATCTCCCCCTGGTCATAGAAAATTTTTCAGGCTCAGGTGATTTTGTGGATCATGTAACCGTTTGTGATCATGACAATCCTCAATGTTGTGCCACAGCTATCTATGAGGCTTTATTATGCAGTGATTGTATTATTTATAATCTCACAGCCACACCACTTCCCTGTGATTCAAGTGATCAATTCTTGGTGATCATCAATTTTAACCATCAAAATAACAGTGATCATTTTACCCTGACCGGCAATGGCAATGATTACGGCACCTTTGCCTACACAGATTTACCCGTTCAGCTCGGACCCTTCAATGGCGCAGTTCCGGTCGGGCTCGAATTCGTAGCTACCGATGCTGACAATGCACTTTGCTTTGATGCTATTGAATTGGACCCTGTTTCGTGCGCGGATATCTGCCATGTTTTCAATCTTGCGGTAGAAACCGGTGAATGTTCAGGCCCTGATACATACGTGGCTCATATCAATTTCGACCATGAAGGCATGGACGGCATGGGTTTTGATCTTTATATCAATGGAGCTTTTTATGCTTTCTTCCCTTATGAAGATCTTCCACTCACTATCGATCAGTTCCCTTCCGGTGGTACTGGCCGCGATACAGTTACCGTATGTGCCAACGATCATCCCGATTGTTGCACAAGTTTGGATTTTGATGCCCCGGTTTGCCCTTGTCATATTTTAGAAGCCACGGTCCAAAACCTGGATTGCACTTCAGATACCACTTTTGCCATCGCCCTTAATTTTACCAGCGAAAACACACCTGATCATAACATCAATGTTTACCTCAATGACATTTACTGGGGTAATTATAATGCGGAAAATCTGCCCATCATTATCAATACTATTCCGGAGGGGGACAGCACGGCGGTCTTAAGAGTGTGTGCCAATGATGTCGATGATTGTTGTGCTGAAGTCATTATTGATTTAATGAATTGCGTGGATGGCCTGTGCAGTATCCGGGACCTGGTCGCTGAACATGGTGATTGCAACTCAGATTCCACTTATGTGCTGGATTTTTCTTTCCATTACCTTAATCTGCCGAATGATTCCATTACGGTAACTGCTAATGGTGAATATATTGGCACCTATCTCATTGATTCCGTTTTTAACCACATTGAAAATTTCCCGGTGATAGAAAGCGATACTATTCATCTCCTGGTTTGTGGTGCCGGGGCACCGGATTGTTGTGAAGAGGTAACTTACCTGGCACCTGATTGTTCTTTTTTCGGGCAGTGCCACATCTTTAATCTGCAGGCTTTTCCAGGTGACTGCCAATCCGATTCGACCTATACGCTACACTTTGAATTTAATTATTCCAATCTCCCCGGTGATTCTATACACCTTACAGCCAATGGAAATGATTTTGGCAACTTCCCGGTAAGTGATGGTAGTATATTCCTGCAAAATTTTCCTCAGTTCGCAGAAGAAATGACTAACCTTGCCGTTTGCGCCCTTGGCAATCCGGATTGTTGTGCCCAGGTGGAATTTGAAACACCCGGATGCGCAGGCACTAATGATTGCCATATCTGGAATCTTCAGGCCATAGTAGGTGATTGTAATACCGATACCACTTATCTGTTGCACATTGAATTCAATTTCGCTAATCTCCCTGGAGATTCTGTGGTGATAACTGCTAATGGAAATGAACTTCTGCATCACATAATTCAGGAAGGCAATTTTACTGTTGAGCATTTTCCGGTTTATGATACCCAGCAAACCATGATCACTATATGCGCTTTGGGTGCTCCCGAATGCTGTGACAGTTTGTATTATACGACACCGGATTGTTCTGGCGGTGGGGCCTGTCACCTCTATGATTTGGTAGCTGACCCCGGCGATTGCACATCTGATTCTACCTATAATTTGTTCATCCATTATTTCGGCAACAATCTGCCATCGGATTCTGTCATTGTAATTGCCAATGGTAATTATATTGGACAATTCATGCACGATCCGGGAGGAATTTTGTTGGTTAATTTCCCTGTTTACCAGACCGACTTTACGCACCTTCGGGTTTGCGCGGCTGGGGCGCCGGATTGCTGTGAAGATGTCGACTTTCTAACGCCTTCCTGCGGAGCCAATGGAAATTGTCAAATCAATAATCTGGTAGCTATCATCGGAGATTGTCAATCTGATTCAACCTATATTTTGCACCTGGTGTTCAATTTTGAAAATCTGCCTTCTGATTCCGTCCAGATAGTGGCTAACGGAAATGAAATTGGCCACTACGAGGTGCAGGCCGGCAGCATTTTCCTTGACCAATTCCCGGTTTACAGCACCCCTGCTACATTGGTAACGGTTTGCGCCATTGGCAGTCCTGATTGCTGTGATGAGATTGAATTTGAAACCCCAAATTGTGAAGGTGGAGGAACCTGTCATATTTTTGATCTTACGGCTGAAGCGGGAGATTGCACTTCTGATTCCACTTTTGTTTTGTTTATCCATTACTATAACAATAACCTTCCGGGTGACTCCATTATCGTGACCGCTAATGACCTCACGATAGGCACTTATGCAACCAGTCCCGACGGGTTGACCATAGACAATTTCCCGAAACTTTCCAGTGAAATCACTCATTTGCAGGTATGCGCAGCCGGCGCACCGGATTGCTGTGACAGCTATGACTTTCAAACTCCGTTCTGTACTGACCAATGCATCATTTATAATATCCAGGTCCAGGTATTCGGGTGCACATCAGATTCTACTTTTGGTGTTGTCATCCATTTTGACTACCAGAACATTGCTACTGGAGGTTTCGATCTCTATGCCGGAGATGTCTTCCTCGGCTATTACACCGTAGATCAATTGCCCATACAGACCGGGCAATTTCCGTCCAATGCTAGCGGCCATTATCTGGTCAACATTTGTGAAAATGATAATACGGAATGTTGCGCCACTGCTGATTTCAATGGACCGACTTGTGGAGAAAATGCCTGTCATATTCTTGATCTGACCTGGACAATGACGCAGTGTGATTCCAACGGGTTGTTTTATTTCATCCTGGACTTTCAATATGATCACATCGGTGATGGAGGTTTTAATGTATTTGGCAATGGCAACAACTATGGAAATTTCAACTATGCCGCTCTTCCCATCACCTTAGGCCCATTCGAAGCCAATGCCACTGAATATGAATTTTTGGTTTCGGATGCAGCACATCCGGATTGTTTTGATTCTGTAAATCCCGGGGTGGTCGATTGTAGTGTGGGTACTCAATTCATTGACCCGGATGCATATTTTGCCATCTTTAATAATGGTACGGTCCCCGGTATCCTGGCAAAAAGTAATATTTCGGTTTCTGTTTTCAACACCAATGGGAAATCTGTTCTCCATGATGTAAAGGTCGCCCGGGATGCCTACTATGAATTCAAAAATATACCCAATGGTTTCTATATCCTCATTGTCAATCAAGGTCAGCAAACCTGGCCGGTCAAGTTGATCAGCACAGGTTATTAACCGCCGAATGACCACGCCAAAAAACTAATTATGGAAAAGAGCTGCACTAATCACGTGGCTCTTTTTCCTTTACAGCGGAATATTTCCATGCTTCCTGACAGGTCCTGTTTTCTTCTTACCCCTCAGGATGGCAAACGCTTTCATGATCTTTCGCCTGGATTCTTCTGGCCAGATCACCTCGTCAATGAACCCGCGCTCGGCTGCTTCGTATGGGTTGGCAAAATGCTCTGCATATTCTTTTTCTTTTTCTTTTAAGGTCTCCTGCGGATCTTTGGAAGCCAGAATCTCCTTTTTAAAAATGATTTCAGACGCCCCTTTTGCCCCCATAACCGCTATTTCTGCAGTCGGCCATGCAAAATTCATGTCCGCTCCGATATGTTTTGAATTCATCACATCATAAGCGCCCCCATACGCTTTTCGGGTTATTAAAGTTACGCGTGGGACCAGAGCCTCACTAAATGCATACAAGAGTTTTGCCCCATGGTGAATGATTCCATCCCATTCCTGGTCAGTGCCAGGTAAAAACCCCGGGACATCTACTAAAACCAATAGAGGAATATTAAAACAATCACAGAATCTTACAAACCTGGCTGCTTTGCGGGAAGCATCAGTATCCAGTACGCCTGCCAGGTGCCAGGGTTGATTCGCAACTATACCAACACTCTGACCGCCAATGCGGGAAAATCCAACAATGATGTTTTTTGCAAAATGTTCATGAATTTCAAAAAAGGAATCCTGATCGACTATCTCCCGGATGACCTCTTTCATTTCATAAGGAGTCGCTGCACTTTCCGGCATAACCGCAGACAATGCCGGTCTCATTTCATCATTCGTGGTATAAGGAATATTGACAGGCTGTTGTTGATTATATTGCGGAATATAACTTAAGAGTTTCCGGATTTGTTGAATACAATCCACATCATTCGCTGCCGTAAGGTGAGTAACCCCTGATTTAGTAGCGTGCGTCATGGCACCTCCCAATTCCTCGCTGGTAACTTCTTCATTGGTAACCGTTTTTACCACATTGGGCCCGGTGACAAACATATAAGAGCTTCCCTCCACCATAATGGTGAAATCGGTCATGGCGGGACTGTATACTGCTCCACCTGCACAAGGTCCCATGATGGCGCTGATCTGCGGTATCACACCGGAAGCCTGCACATTCCGATAAAAGATATCGGCATATCCTCCAAGCGATCTCACCCCTTCCTGGATCCGGGCTCCTCCGCTGTCATTCAGCCCGATAAGCGGGACTCCATTGGACAAAGCCATATCCATGATCTTGCAAATTTTCTCTGCCTGAGTCTCCGATAAGGCCCCACCAAAAACTGTGAAATCCTGTGCATAAGCATACACCAGCCGCCCATCAACCGTACCATACCCGGTAATCACCCCGTCGCCATAAAAATGCTGCTGATCCATTCCAAAATCCGTCGAACGATGTACTACCATCATTCCGATTTCTTCAAAGCTGTCTTCGTCAAATAACAACAGGATCCGCTCTCTTGCTGTTAATTTCCCTTTGGCATGCTGAGCGTCAATGCGATCCTGGCCGCCACCCAATTGCGCTAACTCATTCCGCCGGTTTAATTCGTCTGCCTTTTTATTCATTCTGTTGGTAACTTAGCCCGAAATTAGATAATATACCAGCAAGATGATGAATTCGCCCGCGACCTCCCTACCCCTTTCCAGGCTTGTCACTGAAATGCAGGAATCCGCAACCCTGAAAATGGCCAAGATGGCAAGGGAACTGAAAGCCCAGGGAAAAGACATCATTGACCTGAGCCTGGGTGAGCCAGATTTTGATACGCCGGTCCACATTAAGGATGCTGCCAAAAAAGCGCTTGACGACGGCTATACCAAATACACTCCAGTCAATGGTCTCCTTGAATTACGTGAAGCCATTGTGCGCAAACTGGCCAGGGAGAATCATCTTCATTATACAGTGAATAATATTGTTGTCTCCAACGGAGCCAAACAGAGTGTGTACAATCTCTGCATGTCCCTCCTGGATCCCGGCGATGAAGTGATACTTCCTGCTCCCTATTGGGTTTCCTATTATGAGATTATCAAAATGGCCGGTGGTATTCCTGTCGTTGCCGCCTCCGGGATTGAACAGGATTTTAAATGCACGCCCGGATTGATCGAATCCCTGATCACTGACCGAACCAAATTTATATTATATTCTTCGCCTTGTAATCCTAGCGGTTCTGTATTCTCCTTCGATGAGCTTCAGGCGATAGCCGATATGCTGAAATCGCATGAACAGGTCATGGTGGTATCGGATGAAATTTATGAGCACATCAATTTTATTTCATCTCATCGCTCTATAGCTGAAATGGAAGGAATGCAGGATCGGACTGTAATCATCAATGGCATGTCAAAAGCATTCGCCATGACCGGATGGCGGCTTGGTTATATTGCAGGTCCGGCGTGGATCGCAGATGCCTGCACTAAGATCCAGGGCCAGGTCACCAGCGGCGCAAACTCTTTTGGTCAGAAAGCCGCAGTAACAGCACTTGATGGTGATCTGACGCCCACTTACGAAATGGTAAAAGCGTTTAACAGACGAAGGGAACTGATCATCTCACGCCTGGAGCAAATTCCTTTATTACTCGTGAACAGACCGGAAGGCGCATTTTATATTTTCCCTGATGTATCGGCCTATTTTGGCAGGACGTCCACGAACGGTTACGAAGTAAAGGATGCCGATGATTTAAGTTTATACTTATTGTCCGCGGCCCAGGTCAGTACCGTGTCTGGTGTTGCCTTTGGCAATGAAAAATGTATCCGCTTGTCGTATGCCACTTCGGAAACTAAGATTGAGGAAGCAGTCAAACGCATTGCCGTCGCCCTATCCCAGTTGCATTGATCTATTGGACCAGGTGAAAATCCTGGCCTTCGTATTTTAGTATTCGAATGCGTGTATTCTCGTAATACATGGGAGTCTTCATTTCAGCGGTGGTGGAGATATCACTATTTCTGAAAACAGGACGAATATCGAAACCGGAGGCTATACCGGAAAGCCAGGCCGAAGATGGGCCTATTAATCCTTCTTTGCCACTATTGACCAGGGTATTGGAAATCCATTTGATCAGATCATATCCAAGGAAAGCCTGTAAGTCAGGCACGGTGTGATACCGGTCAAAATATTTTTCCCGGAAAGAATTGTAGTCAGGCTGGCTGGGATCAATGTAGGTGGATACACTGATATGGACAGACAGGCTTTCCAGGTAGTTGGGATTAAGATTGGCAAATCCCAGCCATTGCGGCATGCCAAAAACCATCACTTCTTTTATATCCTTGTCTGCATGCAATTTTCGCAGAAAAGAGTTCACAAATCCCTCGTCAGCACTGGCATAATACGGCAGGATAAAAATGGTACCCTCATCACTCAATAAGGTCTGCAAATCAGTATTGGCCATATCAGGGCTGTCGTCCCGGATGATCAGGTCTTCAGCATTCAGCTCGCTATTTTTTTTGAATAAATTGAGACGATTGATCTCCGCAGGATAGTCGCGGGCAACCAAAAAAACTTTCTTGCCCGGCCAATTAGAAACGATAAACGAAGTGATGGCATCCGCATGTGTGCTGAGTCCCGGATTCACCTGGATGAAATACGGATTTTCCTCTCCTATGTTAAAAGCAGGAAGCCAGGGTGAGACCACCATGGTTTCATGTTTTAAACCATACGAAGCTACGTTTTCAATCTCTTCTCTATCATAAGGGCCAACAATAACATCCGACCTTTGAACGGCCGGGTCATTCAGGATGGCTTGAGTTTGAGACAAACTTCCATCAACATCAAAAGCATGCAGGGATAATGTATTCGCACCAGAATCAACTTCACTCAGGGCAAGCTGGACGCCCCCATAATATTGCAAAAAACGATTCACTTTCCCATTAAAATCATCGCCTTCAATATCAGATGTCAACGTGAAGGGCATCAATAATGAAATCTGAAAATTATTTTGCTTATTGGGTTGCTCGGATTCGGTCACCTTATCAGTAACGAGAGGAGATGGAGTGTCTTGCGTCCATTTTATTGTATCCAGTTTAACCGTACTTCTTGGCACCAGCACGTAAGTTCCGGTAGCGGGATCGAAAACTTTTACCTGCTCTTCTTTTGGAACAGGGGGACGCTCATTCACGGGAGGCTTTTTTATCGCATATTTAGGACCGGCGCAGGAAAACATGGCCAATAAGCACATCCAAACCAGAATTACGCTATTCCCACTCAATCGTTGCCGGCGGTTTGGTGCTGATATCATATACAACTCGATTGATCCCTTTGACTTTATTAATGATTTCACTTGAAATCTCTGCTAATAATTCATGTGGCAGCTTACTCCATTCGGCCGTCATTCCATCCAATGAATTTACGGCGCGCAACGCAATCGCATTCTCATAACTGCGCTCATCCCCCATCACACCGACGGAGAGTACAGGAAGCAAAATTGCCCCGGATTGCCATATCTTATCATACCATCCATGCTTTCTCAATAATCCTGAATAAATAGCATCAGCCTCCTGTAAGGTAATGACCTTCTCCCGGGTCACCTCGCCCAATATCCGGATCCCCAGCCCCGGACCGGGAAAAGGGTGCCGATTTAGAATTTCGCCTGGGATATTCAGGGCTGAGCCTACCTTACGCACTTCATCCTTAAAGAGCATCCGGAGTGGCTCAACCATTTTAAGCTTAAGTCTCTCCGGCAAACCACCTACGTTATGATGTGATTTTATGGTGGCAGATGGTCCGTGTACAGAAATAGATTCTATGACATCCGGATAAATCGTTCCCTGGCCTAACCATTTTACTTTGGGATATAAAATCGCTTCCCGCTCGAATACTTCAATAAATACCCGACCAATGATTTTCCGCTTTTGTTCAGGATCCGTCACTCCTGCCAGTTGGCTATAGAATTTCTCCTTTGCATCGATTCCATGTACTTTTAATCCCATACCGGCATATCGATCCAATACACTTTGATACTCATCCTTTCGTAGCAAACCATTGTCAACGAAGAAGCAATGCAATTTGTCCCCTATGGCTTTGTGCAACAATACGGCGCCTACCGTACTGTCCACCCCGCCGGAAAGTGCCATTAAAACTTCTTCCCCCATGGTCTGCCGTCGAATCAGATCTACTGCCTCTTCAATAAAAAGTTGGGGTGTCCATTTATCCTTCAATCCAGCTATGCCTCTGAGAAAATTGGAAAGCAACCGGTGCCCCTCTATGGAATGGGTGACTTCAGGATGAAACTGAACGCAACATACCATCTGTTCATATTTTCCCTGCCGGCTGGCATAGGCTGCCACAGGGATGCTTTCTGTCCTCGCCAGCAATTCATATCCTTCCGGCAATTCAAGAATGCTGTCCCCGTGAGACATCCACACCTGTGAACCTTCCGGGATATCTTTTAATAAAGGATGCTCCGGAATCAACAAATCAAGATGCGCCTTACCATATTCCCTTTTTTCTGAGCGGCCCACTTTGCCACCGTAGGTATCAGCAATCAATTGTGCGCCATAACAAATCCCTAAAATCGGAATCTTTCCAACCCAGTTGTCCAGGTTCGGGCGCAGTGCATTTTCATCCCTGACAGAATAGGGGCTCCCGGAAAGAATCAATGCCTTCACATCTGAGGGCAGTGCTTCAGGAAGTGCATTATAAGGCAGAATCTCACAATAAATTTCCAGCTCGCGAACGCGCCTTGCAATCAATTGGGTGTATTGTGCACCAAAATCAAGGATGAGAACCTTTTCCTGCATCAGGGTAGTAATATATAGCGTAAAAGATATGCAATGTCAAATGGCATCAGACTATCCTCTTCCATATCCTTATTCTTCCAGTAAGCCCCTGCCCTCTTTTTTGATTTTCCCTTCTTCGTGGAGCGATTTCATCAGGCGATCTAAAATGCCGTTGACGAAATCCTTACTCTTGGGGGTGCTGTATTCTTTGGATATATCCACGTACTCATCCAGGGTTACTTTGGTCGGTATTGTTGGAAAATAAAGGAATTCCACCAGCGCCATTTTGATGAGGATGACATCCAGAACAGCAAGACGCTCCATGTCCCAGTTTTTGAGCGTTGGCTCTATTAATTTCTCGAGCTCCTCAGCCTGTTCCATGGTCAGTTTGATCAATCGTTGACCAAAATCAATGACGGTATCATCGTCCGGCAGATAATCCTCAAAAAACTTATCGTTCGGACTGGGAAGTTGCTTGAATATTTTTTTCAGGGCTCCGATGACCAGCGATTTGTCCTCCTGCCAGAATGGGTATTGATCATCGACCATTTCTTCAAAAAGATCATTCTTTCGGAGATCCCGGTAAATATTGAGTAAAAATTCACGATGACCGGCTTCATCGATTTCCCCAAACATATAATTTTTATACTCGGGTAGTTTGGAAAAGGAATTATACATTTTCTGGATCAATTCCTGATCAACCTTGGATTTAAAATTTCGCTTATCGAAATATGTGCGCAGCGGTTTATTTTGGACAAGGCTCTGGATAAGGTCGTTTTCATAAAACTTGGCATTCCAGAGCAAATCGTCCGGATCGGGTCTTAGTTTCCCATTGCGGTTATCCCTGTCCATAACGGCAAAGTGGGTGATTTCGAGCATGAGGTAAAGGTTAAACAAGAGACTTTCATACGCCAGGTCTACCGCCTGGGTATAACGCTGTAATATCTCCTTCTGGCTTACTCCTGGGTCACGATCAAGGGAATACAACAACTGCATGACTTTGACCCGAATACTTCTCCTGCTTACCATATGGGAATCTACCTCAGATTAATTCAACGAACATTCACACAAAAATAAGCGCTTTTTGTCACTCCTCATCTGACATATACAGAAAAATATTATATTTTATTGCAGGATATCCATTCCGCTTCTATTTCAATTTCAATTCTTTGGGCAAATGGCAGATATGCCACTTTTCCAACACCTTGCCCTTTTTCAGGTGAACAACTCCCGGATTGGAACGGACTATGGTTTTCAGGAGAATATCATCTGCCTCATACCAGGGATATTCGCTGCTGATAGCCTCTTGGAAGGATTTAATCTTATCTTCCCCGGCTCCTCCTGCAATGGCATACACTTTCGCCCCCTGCTTCATCACATTTTGCATTAATGGATTGACTTTCTCCGTATAATCCTGAACATAGTGCTTATGCCATGTGTAAGTTGCCACTGTCTTCTTTTTTGAGTTGACACCAGTTATAGTTCTGACCAGTTGTATACTGTCCCCAGTCGTCCTGATCGTATCTGATTTCCAAAGGGTGTCCGGCACCATGACTTCCGTTGAGCTTTCTTCTCCCTTGAGATTGTAGGCAACAATCAGAAATACGTCATTTGAATCGGTCAGTATATCTTCGGCTACATCAAATCCATCTGCGTCCACTACGGAAAACTCACTGACTTTGGTGGATTCAATGGCGGGTTTGGACTTAACCTGGTCTACGACCGTCCATTCCTCTTTTGGATATTTGGCTATGTTACTGAGATATTCTTCTGTTGGCAATTCTATTGATTCCCCTGTCTTTCTGTTCTTCAGTTTCCAGGCAATAATCTTGACCGAAGCCATCGCAGCTTCTTCATTTGTTTTCTTTTGATAGAGATCTGTTCCTGCACTGAACGGTCTGAAATCAATGACGGGCAGATCCCACATGGAATTCCGGACACAAAACAACAGGACAGCCGCGGTGACCCCCCAGGTCAGGATTCGCCTGGTGGTCAGGGAAAAAAGCTGGTGCATGTCTTTGTGCCGGAAAATAAAATAAAATGCAGGTAATAATAATACCAGGTCCTTATAGAAGGTAATTTTGGGTTTGAGTTTTATAAAGTCTCCAAAGCACCCGCAATCCGTTACTTTCATATTCGTGACTGTGTAGGGGCCCCACGCTCCGAAATCAAAGAAATTGGCGTTGCTGGGAACATACCCGGTCAAAAAAGTAAATCCGGTCAGTACCGTAAAAAACAAAATCAGTAAAAGGAAAATCCAACTGGTCAGTTTGGATCGGTGACCCAGTAATAACATCACCCCAACTACAATCTCCAATATTATCATGACAATGGAAAAGAGCAGGACAATGTGGCTGAGTAAGGGGAAAAGAGGGGCAAGGAATTTGAAACTTGTCCCGGCGAAGGTGTATTGGAATTCCGTGAAATACTCTTCCATTTTGTACGCCGTACCAAGCGGATCCACTGCTTTGACAAAACCGGAGATAATAAACAATATCCCCGTAAAATTCTGCAGGAAGGTCATGAGCCAATGCTTATGGCCTTTTTTCCACCATCCGATGATACCGGTCAGCAAGGCCGCCGCAATGGCGATGTATATAAGCAGCGTAATAAAATTCATAATGTCGATTGTTCTTCCATTCGGATTAAAGCAAAAACACAATAGTTGATGATATCCATATAATTAGCCTCTACGCCCTCGGAGACAAGGACTAAACCCTGGTTGTCTTCGATTTGTTTAATACGTAATATTTTCATGAGGATGAGATCTGTATAACTGCTGACGCGCATGTCCCGCCAAATCTCGCCGTAATCGTGGTTTTTATTTTTAAACAGTTCTCTCGTTTTTCCAAGTTGAACATCATATAGCCGGCTCAATTCTACTTCGGGTAAAACCTGGCGACCATCATCCGCCAGTTGATGCTGAATCAGGGCCATGATACTATAATTGATGATTCCTTCGTATTCGCCTTCGACCCCTTCATTTACTTTCTGAATTCCCTGTTCTTCAAAAGTGCGGATCCTGGAAGCTTTGATATAGATTTGATCCGTGAGGGAGGGCAGACGCAATACTCTCCATGCTGTACCATAATCCTTATTTTTTCGAAGGAAAATTTCTTTGCACCGGCTGATGACACTATCGTATTGGATTAGACTTTGGTCCACTGCAGGTTGTTTTAAAGGAATGAACATCGGGTAACAGTCATGGAAAGTGTTTCATCCTGGGATGCTGTTACAAAGATTAGCAAAAATTTATATTTGACTTGTTAACATTTATTCAATAGATTCCGGATTGGCAGATCAATTTTTTACGGTAGCAGCCCCCTCGGAAGGGTACTTTATGGAAAAAGGGAGCAAGTTCTATGCCTTCCTGGTTCCGGTTACCAATGAAGCTGATGTTCAGACCTTTCTACTGTCAATAAAAAAATCGCATCCAAAAGCAAGACATTTTTGTACCGCTCTTCGATTAGGTCCGGAGGTTTCCATTGAACGCTCAAATGATGATGGAGAACCTGCCGGAAGTGCAGGAAAACCCATTTTAGGCCAACTCATCAAACATGATCTTACCAATATAGTAGTGGTTGTCGTCAGATACTTCGGCGGCACTAAACTGGGCATTCCCGGATTGATTGAAGCTTATAAAACCAGCACCGCTTCGGCCATTGCCAATGCAAGGATTATCAGCCAAACCAGTCATACCGTATTCCAGGTCACCATGAAATATGAACTCTTCTCTTCTTTTAAAAATCATCTTTTACAGGCGGGGGTTCCGCTGTATGAAGAACAATTCAGTGATATAGCCCGAATAAAAGTTGGGTTTAAAAAAACTAACGCGGAATTTGAACTTATGACTCTTTTGAAGAATTATTCCGGAAGAGACTTTGACACCCTGAAAGAGTATGCTGATTATCTTGAATTTGTCATTGTCAATCTCAGGGAAGAACGGGTGTCCTATTCGGGCAAATGAGTTCGAATAATCACCTATATTATTGATTAACAAAAGTTAATATATTGCATTTTAAATTAATAATTGTTTTGACTCTATACTTTTTTCATTACATTCCATTGCTCTTCGCACCTTTACAATTATGAAACTCATCGGGCTTACCGGCGGAATTGGTTCAGGCAAATCTACTGTGGCCAGTATATTCAAAACCCTGGGCATACCTGTTTACGAATCTGATGCCAGGGCCAGGATCCTGATGAATACCGACATCGGATTGAAAGAAAAAATTATAGCCTTGTTGGGTCCCCATTCTTATGTTCAGGGTGAACTCAACAGGTCCTGGATGGCTGAAAAAGTGTTTAGTAATACTAGCCTCTTGAAGCAACTTAATGCATTAGTACATCCTGTCGTGAAATCTGATGCCCTCCAATGGGCTACCTCTTCTGCGTTTTCCGCTAAACCCTATGTACTTAAGGAAAGCGCCATTCTTTTCGAAGAAAATCTCTCGGCTGATCTGGATGCGATCATCCTCGTCGTAGCCCCGGAATCGGTAAGGATAAAAAGAGTAATGGAACGCGATCATTGGACAGCAGAACAGATCCGGGAAAGGATCCAATATCAATGGACAGATGATAAAAAAATTCCTTTAGCTGATTTTGTCATTTTCAATGATGGAGAAAGGTCATTGATAGAACAATGCACTGATATTGACCGGATGATCCGGATAAGTTAAGAAGGCGTCTGCTTACATAGTGGCTATTGTCTTTTCAATGATATCACAACAGGCATGCAATTGATCTTCGGTCATGACTAAGGGAGGAGCAAACCGGATGATATTGCCATGCGTTGGTTTGGCCAGCAATCCGTTTTCCGCCAATTTCAGGCAAATATCCCAGGCTAAATGACCTTCTTCCTCATCATTCAAAACAATTGCATTCAGCAATCCCTTTCCACGCACCAGAAGAACAACAGGATATTTTTCAATTAACAGCTGCATACGTTCCCTGAATAGGCTCCCGAGAAATTCCGCGTTTTGATCGAGTCGCTCATCCCTGATCACCTCAAGAGCCTCCCTGGCTACAGCACAAGCCAGGGGGTTTCCCCCAAAAGTTGAACCATGTTCTCCTGGTTTGATGCACAACATGATCTCATCATTGGCCAGTACGGCTGACACGGGAAGTATGCCTCCGGAGAGCGCCTTGCCTAATATCAGAATGTCCGGTTTTACTTCGGGTTTGTTCTCACAAAAACCACTGCAGGTGCAGTTGCCACAAGTTGCCAGCAGTTTACCTGTGCGTCCGATACCGGTTTGAACTTCGTCGGCAATGAGTAAAACATTTTTTTCCCTGCACATGGCCTGAAGGGCAGGCAGATAATCTGCAGATGGCACCACCACGCCGGCCTCACCTTGTATGGGCTCCACTATTATGCCCGCTATACATGGATCTTCTAATGCTTCCTTCATGGCTTCCAGGTCATCATAAGGAACCACGATATATCCTGGCAGGTATGGGCCAAAGCCGCCCGTACTGGTCGGATCAGTTGAGGCAGAAATCGCTCCCAATGTTCTTCCATGAAAATTGCCGGAAACAAATATGATTTTGGCCGCCTGATCGGTCAATCCTTTTTTATCATAAGCCCATCTCCTGCATAATTTAATCGCAGTCTCCACTGCTTCAACACCCGAATTGGCCATCAGCACTTTATCGTAATTAAAGTACGCCGTAATATATTTTTCGAATGGGCCGAGCTGATCATTATAAAATGCCCTGGAGGTGAGCGTCAAAAGATCGGCCTGGTCCCTGAGTGCTTTCACCAAGCGGGGATGACAATGTCCCTGGTTAATAGCGCTATAGGCGGATAAAAAGTCATAATACCTTTTCCCTTCCACATCCCAAACAAATACCCCTTCGCCCCTGGATAACACCACTGGCAACGGATGATAATTATGAGCTCCGTAATGGTCCTCCAGGTCTATAAACCTCTGAGAGGATTTCAAGGTCTCAATAGCCATATTTCACGGATTTTATAGTTCAAAATTACCACATTTTCAGGCAGATATCCAATAAACAGCATTAGCACCTCAATGTGTCGAGTCGTTTTAAAAACGTGCCAAAATGGCAGATTTTCCCCTATCTTTGCCTTCTTTTGCATCCATGAGTCACTTAGATATCCAACCGAAAATCACCGATGAGTCCCGTCAGGGAGAAGCATTCTATGTGCCTGAAAGCGAAGCTATTGCATCAGAAGGCCTGAAGCGATTCTATATAGAGAGTTACGGCTGTCAAATGAATTTCAGCGATAGCGAGATTGTAGCCTCCATTCTCACAGGATGCGGTTTTAGCCCAACCCCTGATGTGGAGCAGGCCGATTTGATCCTGCTGAATACCTGCTCGATCCGTGAAAAGGCAGAGGAGACCGTGAGAAAGCGCTTACGAACGATTGATAAAATCAAACAATCCAGGCCAGGCAGCATTGTGGGTATTTTGGGATGCATGGCTGAGCGATTGAAAAAATCATTGCTCGAAGAAGAAAAGCTCGTTGATCTGGTAGTGGGTCCGGATGCCTATCGTGACTTACCCAACTTGCTTCACCAGGCTGCAGATGGTGATAAGGGTATAAATGTCTATTTATCTCGTGAAGAAACGTATGCCGATATCAGCCCGGTCAGACTGGAAAGCAATGGAGTGACGGCTTTCATTTCGATCATGCGAGGCTGTGACAACATGTGTTCCTTTTGTGTGGTCCCCTTTACCCGTGGCCGGGAGCGTTCACGCGATCCTTTTACTGTTGTTGCAGAAGCCGAACATTTATTTGAAAAAGGTTATCGCGAAGTCACCTTACTTGGCCAGAATGTCGATTCTTACAAATGGCAACATCCGGAAACGAAAGAAACCTACACGTTTTCCCGATTACTGGAATTGGTTAGCCGGGTGCATCCCGATTTGCGTGTCCGCTTCAGCACTTCCCATCCTAAAGATATGACCGATGATGTCCTGTACATGATGGCGAAATACGACAACATTTGCAATTACATTCATTTACCCGTGCAGTCAGGCAGCTCCCGTATCCTCTCCCTGATGAACCGGACTTATGACAGGGAATGGTATATCAACCGTATAAAGGCGATTCGTCGGATTGTGCCGGATTGCGCTATATCATCCGATGTTATTACGGGATTCTGCACCGAAACCGAAGCTGATCACCAGGACACCCTCTCTATGATGGCATGGGCGGAATACAGCATGAGTTATATGTTTATGTATTCAGAACGTCCCGGCACCCTGGCTGCCCGTAAATACAAAGATGATATTACGGAAGAGGTTAAAAAGAGCCGTCTTAATGAAATCATTTTGCTTCAAAATGCCATTTCCAGAAATCAAAACAAGCGGGATGAAGGGAAATTATTCAAAGTGTTGATTGAAGGGGACTCACGAAAATCGGCGGAAGAATTTAAAGGCAGAAACACTCAAAATAAAATGGTGGTCTTCGAAAAGAAAGCCGGTTATAAACCAGGAGACTATGTAAATGTTCTAATAGAATCCTCCACCAGTGCCACTTTGATCGGCAGGATAATTTAATCTGGTTTTCGAAACAACATGAATGCAGCTTCCATCAAACAACGCTTTGGGCTGGTCAGCAGATCAGAGACCTACGACCGTGCACTGAACACGGCTGCCCGCGTTGCCGCTACTGACCTGACGGTTTTAATCACCGGGGAAAGTGGTGTTGGGAAAGAAGTCTTTAGTCAAATTATCCACAACCTCAGCACCAGGAAACACAACAAATTTATCGCTGTCAATTGCGGAGCCATTCCCCAGGGAACCATCAATTCCGAATTATTTGGTCACGAAAAAGGTTCATTTACAGGGGCCACGGCGGACCGGAAAGGTTATTTCGAAACAGCGGATGGCGGAACCATTTTGCTTGATGAGGTAGGCGAAATGCCCCTTGATACCCAGTCCTTTTTGTTGCGCATACTGGAATCCGGCGAGTTCATGAAAGTAGGATCCTCCCAGGTTCAAAAAACGGATGTGCGATTGATTGCAGCGAGCAACGTGGATTTGAAAGAACAAATTCGAAAAGGAAAATTCAGGGAAGATCTTTACTATCGCCTCAATACGGTACCCATACACATTCCGAGTTTAAAAGAGAGGACGGAGGATATTCCGATTTTGATTCGGAGATTTGCCGTTGATTTTGGAGAAAAGTACCATACGGAACCCATCCACCTGGATGAACATGCTAAAAATATTCTACTCAAATATCCCTGGCCCGGCAATATTCGTGAGCTCAAAAATCTTATTGAACAACTCAGTGTTCTTGCGGAAGACAAAATAATCGATGCCGAAACCCTGTTGCAGATAGCCCCTCACTTGTCGAAAACAAATCTTCCTGCCCTCACTAAAAACAATGATGGGCTGCAGGAACGGGAGATCCTGTATAAGTTATTATTTGATATGAAAGGAGATCTCCATGATCTTAAACAATTGGTTTTTGAATTGATCCGGAGTAACAACCTGCGCGTTCCTGACCCCGCTCAGTTAAGATCATATAGCAATGCTGGCGGTGGATCTGATTTCCATGCTGAGGATGCATGGCCATTATCCAATAAGCCCGAAGTTTATCAGAACTTGCATGGTGATCAAAGTCCGATTTTACTGGATGACAAAAAATATGACAATACTGAATTAGTGGATGAGTCCCTTGCCCTGGAAGATATGGAGAAAGACATGATCAAAAAATCGCTGAAACGGCATGGAGGCAGAAGAAAGGAAGCGGCCCTGGAACTCGGCATCTCGGAGCGTACGCTGTACCGGAAAATCAAGCAGTATGATATGTAGTGGTTATAGGTCGTGGATTTACCTGGCAGGAATTTTTCTTGCGCTGGGCCAGTTTTCCTGTTATTCGTTAAAAGGTTATAGTATCAACCAGGATGTCAATACTTACTTTGTTGGTCAGTTTAAAATTACCGCTTACAATGCTCCCGCTACTATTAATCAGACCTTTGCGGAAGCATTGAAAGATAAAATATCAAAAGAATCCAGGTTGAAATACACGGAAAATACACCTGATTTAGAGTTTGAGGGCGCTATTCAAAGCTATATCGTTGCACCGATTGCTCCGCAGCCTAATGAGCAGACAGCTTTTAACAGGTTGACGATCAGCGTAAATGTCGAGTACTCCAATCACAAAGATGCGAAGGATCATTGGACGAAGTCCTTTTCCCATTTCGCCGACTTTGCGACTGACAAAAATTTGCTGGAGGTGCAAGATGAATTGATAAACACCATCTTTCAACAAATCCTTGAAGATATTTTCAACCAGGCTTTTAATAATTGGTAGGTCTACGGCATGAAGGAATCGGATAAAAACAAAGACATCACTCCCGGTCTTGAAGAAGCCCTTCATCCTGAAATCGGTAATGGAGCATGGTGGACAAATGATGAACACGATTTTTCACTGAGCGTTGTTGATCCGTTAAAATCCCTGGATGGAAAACTCGTGGAGGACATGACCTCCGCGAAAATCATTAATCAATGGTCCAATCCTCCCGGGATGGAAATGCAAAGTGGATACCGGCAACAGGATACTGACGAACTTCCAACTTCAGACAACCATCAAATAAAAGGGACTTCGGAATCATTGGAACCAAAACCACAGGATCAGGTTTCAAATGAAGTTATTCCACCACCTTATTCGGAAAACTTAACCCCCTCTCCTGTCATTCCAGTTGAGGCTCAAAATAAGAAAGGCAGGAAAGGAAAGGAAAAGCCAGCTCTCAAGGTTGGCAAACGAATCCGGAAAGTAGCTGAAAAGGTGCGCCTGGAGGAAGAAAACCGGAAGCCTAAAAAGGAGGATATCCCGGCACCTATCCTGGAAACCAATTTGTCTCCTTTTACCAGCTGGTTGAAAGGGCTTTCGGGTTCCGAATATGTTCACCCATATGACGATGATTTTGCCTTCAATCAGGCTGCCAACCAAGCAGGAGAGGGCATTTCAGAGACCTTTGCCGATCTTCTCGCTGCGCAAGGCTATAAAGATCAGGCTATTGCCATGTATACCCGCTTAATCGAAAAATTCCCGGAAAAAAGTCGTTTCTTTGCAGCCAAAATAGAGGCTCTGCAACCATAATATCCTTATCGTATGCTCAAATTCATCACCATCCTTATCGCTTTGATTGGCGTCCTGCTGATGCTCGTTATTCTCATCCAAAACCCTAAAGGGGGCGGTGTGGACAGCACTTTTGGCGGACAAAGTGCCAACCAGATGTTAGGGGCAGCCCGATCGGTTGATTTTATCGAGAAACTGACCTGGGGGCTAGCTGCCGCCTTATTTGGATTGTGCATTTTTGCCAGCTTCTTCGTCAAATAAACGCTCCATCCTTCTCCGGTTTTATCCTCCAATATTTTTACAGGGGTGCTGTCAAAATACCTGTTCCTTTTGTCACAATGGCAGCAATGTCTGTTTGAAAATGGAAGGGTCCATCCGGTTATCGCACTTGGGTCCCGATAGCTGAAATATTGTCAGTTTACGATCCAATGGCACACCTTATGATAAGGGTCACATGAAAGGAAAGACTAAAACCTAATAATCAATAGCAAAATCAATAAATTCTATGAAACTTAAACCAATCAATGACCGTATCGTCGTCAAACCGGCCCCGGCAGAAGAAAAAACCAAAGGGGGGATTATTATTCCGGATACGGCAAAAGAAAAGCCACAACGTGGTGAAGTGGTAGCCGTAGGACCTGGTAAGGATGGCAACCTGATGACCATCCAGGTTGGAGATATCGTCCTCTATGGAAAATATTCGGGTCAGGAATTATCCTATGATGGGATCGACTATCTCATCATGCGCGAAGATGATGTATTGGTGGTATTACAATAACCCCAGCCGTCAGACAGAATTAATCAGTATTCCTTTAAACACAGATAAAACCAAATAAAATGGCTAAAGAAATTAGCTTTAATTCAGATGCCCGTGAAAAACTCAAGCAAGGCGTTGATGCTTTGAGCAATGCGGTGAAAGTTACCTTAGGACCGAAAGGCCGGAATGTAATTCTTCAAAAAAGTTTTGGCGCCCCCACCATTACTAAAGACGGGGTGACGGTAGCAAAAGAAATAGAACTCGATGATCCGGTAGCCAATATGGGAGCACAACTGGTTAAGGAAGTAGCTTCCAAAACCGCCGACATAGCCGGTGACGGTACGACAACAGCTACCGTGCTCGCCCAGGCCATGGTCAGTGCCGGTATGAAAAACGTTGTGGCGGGTGCGAATCCAATGGATCTCAAACGCGGTATTGACAAAGCCACGAAAGCCGTCATCGAGGACCTGAAAAAACAGTCTGAAGTGATCGGCAATGATTATGAAAAAATCAAACAGGTCGGTTCCATTTCGGCCAATAATGATGAGGAAATTGGTACCCTGATTGCCGATGCCATGCGCAGGGTAACCAAGGAAGGCGTCATCACGGTTGAAGAAGCCAAGGGTACGGACACCTACGTTGAGGAAGTACGCGGAATGCAATTTGACCGCGGTTATCTCTCCCCTTATTTCGTGACCAATGCGGAGAACATGGAAGTGGATTATGAAGATCCTTTCATCCTCATCTATGATAAGAAAATTTCTAACCTGCAGGAGATCGTTCCTATGCTTGAAAAAGTAATCCAGGCCGGTCGTCCTCTTCTCGTTATTGCCGAAGATGTGGAAAGCCAGGCACTCGGTGTTTTGGTGGTCAACCGTCTTCGTGCCCAATTGAAAATAGTAGCCGTTAAAGCCCCGGGCTTCGGTGATCGTAGAAAGGCTATGCTGGAAGATATCGCCATCCTCACCGGTGGTACAGTGATCAGCGAAGAAAAAGGATATAAACTGGAAGGTGTCGAGCTTGAACAACTGGGTCGTTGTGATAAGATCACGGTGGATAAGGACAATACGACGATTGTAAATGGTAAAGGTGGCCAGGACATGATCACGGCCCGTATCAACCAGATCAAGCAACAAATCGAGACGACTACTTCGGATTATGATAAGGAAAAACTGCAGGAGCGACTCGCTAAACTGGCAGGCGGTGTCGCCGTCCTGTATGTGGGTGCCCCTACCGAAGTTGAAATGAAGGAAAAGAAAGCCCGTGTGGATGATGCCCTCAGTGCAACCCGGGCAGCTGTTGAAGAAGGTATTGTAACAGGAGGCGGTGTTGCCTTAGTCAGAGCAATGAAATGCCTCGAAAACCTGAAGGGGGCCAACGAGGATGAAACTATCGGAATTCAAATTGTTAAAAAAGCCCTGGAAGCACCCCTTCGCACTATTGCAGAAAATGCAGGGGTGGAAGGCTCTGTGGTACTTCAGGAAGTAATCAAATCAAAAGGAAGTACAGGATACAACGCCCGTACGGATCAATTTGAGGACCTGAAGAAATCCGGAGTAATAGATCCGACAAAAGTAACCCGGATTGCACTTGAAAATGCATCTTCTATCGCCGGCATGATTCTCACCACGGAATGTGTGATCAATGACAAGAAAGAGGAAAATGCGGGAGCCGGTGCCGGCGCTCATATGCATGGCGGCGGCGGTATGGGAGGCATGATGTAGTAACTCCTCACCACGTAACAGCAATAAAAAATCCCGCTTCCGGTAACAGGAGGCGGGATTTTTTTTGATTTCAGCTTTCTATATCTCTTGCTGGAACTAATACATTCCTATTTTACACATTAAGAAAGTGCGAACGTGCGATCACACTGTCACCGATACGGAGTCTTTTACCGGAACTGTCCATCCCCTTTTATCAGGAATCACACCATAACGAACGTTATTGATCTCATCCCGTATAGCTGTAGAAATCGTCCAGCGATCCGGAGTAAAAATCATCTTAGCCTCGCCATATACGATTTCATCCACGTTGGCTACGAGGGCGGCAGTACCTGTTCCAAATACTTCCACCAGCTCTCCTGAATTGTATTTTTCAAAAACTTCATCTATTGAAATTTCCCTCTCAGTACATTTCAGTCCTTTACCCCTGATGATTTCTATAGCTGATGCCCTGGTAATTCCTTTCAGAATAGTACCCGTGGTTGCCGGCGTCACCACCTCATCCTTAAAGACAAAGAAGATATTCATCGTACCGCATTCCTGTACAATCTTATGCTGTTTGGCATCCAGCCATATGACCTGGTCAAAACCTTTTTCCCGGGCCAACTTGGAAGGATACATCGCCGCTGCATAATTACCGGCCGTCTTAGCTTCTCCCACTCCACCGGCCGCGGCACGGATGTAATGAGGTTCCACCAACAATTTAATTGGTTTGGGATAATAGGGACCCACCGGTAAACAAATAACCAGGAACTTGAATGTGTCCGATGCCTTCACCCCTATCATTTCATCCGTTGCGAACATCAACGGTCGAATATAAAGTGCGCTTCCAGGGATTTTGGGGATCCATTCCTGGTCAATATTGACCAGGGCATGAATGGCATTTACAAATATTTCATGAGGAATTTCAGGCATACACATCCTTCGCGCCGAAGCATTCATACGGACTGCATGCAATTCAGGACGAAAGAGTAAAGGCGTTCCATCTTTGGATCTGGAAGCTTTCATCCCTTCGAAAATGCTCTGACCGTAATGTAAAGCCATATTCATCGGATGGATACTCAATCGCTCGACCGGATTTATTCTTGGGTTAACCCATTGTTTGCCATCGAAATCGATTTCAAACATATGGTCGGCAATAATCTTTCCGAATGGAAGGCTATCGAAATCCACCGAGGATACCCGGGATGTTCTGGATAGATTGATGCTAAGGTCCTTCATTATCTTAGATTTGCTACAAAAGTAAACATTTACATTTGTATCTCATAGTCAGGCTTTTACATATTTTAAAAGCATTCTTAATTTTATTCTTTACAATTAATTGATAATAAAATTTGGTCAATGTTACCATTCGCCACCTATACCATTCCTGAAATAACCGCCAACAAAACTATACTTGATGGAAAATGGTTGCTTTTCATCACCGAAAGAGAACCCACCATGCCTCAGCAAGACTTAATACAAAAAATCGGAGCTGCCCTGCATGCAGATGTTGAAAAGGATGCTGTCTCCTTTTCTAGGTCAATATTTACCGACGTTTCCATCCAGGATATGGTCAATTCTTCTTCGAAATTACTGATCAGTTTTGGCCTGTTGCCGTCCTCCCTTGGCCTCTGGATTGATCTTTCTACTCCGGGGATACGCTTTCTTGAAACGCTGACCTTCATACTGACACTTCCTATAGCCGATTTGGAAAAAAATGCACCAGCGAAAAAAGAATTGTGGAAAAACATGCAGTTGTATTTGGAATCAAAAGAAAAGCAACATGGCTAAAACGATTTTATTCGCCACCACCAATCCAAACAAGCTGCAAGAAATCAAAGCAATTATTCCAGCGACATTTGAAGTCAAAAGTTTGCAGGATATCGCATGGAAGGAGGAAATACCCGAACCCTTCGAAACATTTGAAAAAAATGCGGCTGCGAAAACTTCCTTTCTTCTTCAGGCTACAGGATTGATGTGTTTCGCGGAAGACAGCGGACTTGAAATTGATGCCCTGGAAGGAAGGCCGGGTGTGTTGTCAGCCAGGTACGCTGGAAATCATGGTCACAGTCAGCGCAACCTTGAAAAAGTTTTGGCAGAGATGAAGAATATAAACCAACGGTCAGCCAGGTTCATTTCTGTTATTGCTTTTCAGCCAGGACCGGAGGACATTTACCTGTTCAGGGGTGTTGTCGAAGGCACCATTGCTGAATTTCCATCGGGTTCAGGTGGATTTGGATATGACCCTATATTTATTCCCCTGGGGTTTGACCAGCCTTTTGCTGTTTTGCCCACCTCACTTAAAAACAGGATCAGTCATCGTTCAAAATCGATGATTCAATTTCTTGAATTTCTTGCCCAAAAGGAACATCTGCTATCGACACTGCAATAAGTCCTACCAAAGCACGTCTAAAATCACACTGAGACCAAAGAGGACACTGGCGATACCATTGGTCTCAAAAAATGCCTGGTTGATTTTCAGGAGATCATATCGTTTTACGAGACTGTGTTGCCAGACCAGGAGTCCCATAAATCCAATTGCCCCGAACCAATGCAACCAGCCGAACGTGGGCAGTAATCGAGCCTGATAAAACGTAATATATAGCAGCAGGACCGCGCAGAGAATATGTACAGCCATGGCGATCTTTTTTGCTTTTTGCTTACCGAAGACAGATGGAACAGAATGCAAATGGTGTTCGCGGTCAAAATTTTCGTCCTGCAGGGCGTAGAGAATATCAAAACCGCTGACCCAAAGCATCACCATCAGTCCATATAACACGGGTAGCAAACTTATATGCCCGGTGACGGCAAGAAAAGCGCCAACCGGGGCAAGTCCTAAGCTAATGCCCAGGACAAAATGACATAACCAGGTAATCCTTTTTGTGTAGCTGTATCCGAGGACTATCAGCAGCGCAACCGGCGATAAAAAAAATACAACCTGGTTGATAAAGTAAGTGGTAAAAATAAATGCGCCCGACATCAGGATCACAAACCACAGCGCTGAAGAAGGTGAGATGATCCCGGAAGGTATCTCACGAACACTTGTTCTTGCATTTTCAGCGTCAATTTTCCTGTCAACATAACGATTAAACGCCATTGCCGCGCTCCTGGCGAATATCATACAAGCCAGTATCAGTAAAATTAATTTCCAGCTAAAGGCCTGATTCTCCATTTTCATTCCCAGGAAAAAAGACAGGAAAGCAAATGGTAAGGCAAAAACAGTATGCGCAAATTTGATCAGGGAGAAATAAGCCTTCATCCGATAAAATTAAAAAAGCCCGCAAAGAATTCCACTTTGCAGGCTTTTATTTGTTGACCCTGGTAGGGTTATGAATTAATGTTTGGGGGGTACCGGGGTAGCGGTAACCGGCGCAGGAGCATTAGGATCCTTTTCAACATTTCCTGTGATATTCAGGAACGTTTGTGCAGGCACGGTATTAGCATTTACCGTAACGCGTTTGGTCTGTTTGCCTGGTTTGCCCTTGCTGTCAAATTCAACATCAATTTGGCTTGTGGCACCAGGTGCAACGGGTTCAGATGGCCATTTTGGAACGGTGCATCCGCAACTTCCCTTTGCATTGCTGATGATTAATGGCTCACTTCCGGTATTTTTGAATTTAAAAGTGTGCTTTACTTTCTCCCCTTCTTTTACAGTACCGAAGTCGAAATCTGTTTGTTCGTAAACGATGGTGGTTGTTGGACCGGTAGGTACTTGGTTTTCAGCGGCGGCAGCAGCGTTAGCGGCTTGCTGGGCGGCATCACTTGTACCAGTAGGCGTAGCAGCAGTGTTTGCAGGAGTTTCGTTTGCTTTGTCACGGGCATCCTTGCTATCACCCTGGCAAGCAAACATGGCCAATGATCCGACGATGATCAGGGCGGCAAATAGATTTTTGAGCATATTCATTTTTGAGATATTTTTTAATTTTCTACAATCCAGTCACAAAAGTAAGACAAGATTACAAATAGAAAAAGTTAAGATGTTTCCTCCTGCTGTTAATAAGGTGTGAATCAACGGTCTATGTATGATTTAAACCCCTTTCCCGGGTGTTCCGGAGGAGTTCTATATTTACAGCCGTTTCGACAGCACAAGGTCCCGTAGTTCAATGGATAGAATAGAAGTTTCCTAAACTTTTGATGCAGGTTCGATTCCTGCCGGGGCTACTTTAACATAGAGCTAAGAGCAAATGGTGGACACCAAGACAGCTAAGTGAGCTTAAAGGAAAACGTAAAAAAAGACCTGTATATCCATGCCTTTTTTACATCTGGCTAATTAAATACATGATGCTTTTGAACTCTTTGCCGCTCTATGCTATTCCCCCCACCGATAGGAATCAATTTCAAATCCTGCCAGATCAAGAACCCTGTCCACCACGGTCAGGCATAATTCTTCTATAGTCTTAACCCCACTGTAAAAGGATGGAATTGCGGGACAAATGATGGCTCCGGCTTTGGTCAGCTGGGCCATATTTTTCAAATGGATCAGACTAAAAGGCGTCTCCCTGGGTACCAGGATCAATTGTCTCTTCTCTTTGAGGATCACATCTGCCGCGCGGGTCATTAAATCATCAGACAGGCCGTTGGCTATTCTGGCCAGCGTACCCATTGAACAGGGGCAGATAATCATTTTATTATAACGGGCGGAACCGCTGGAAAAGGGAGCTGAAAAATCATCATTCGAATAGACCTTTACCCCGTAAGAATGGATATCCAGCCCATTCATTTCCAGGGTCCAGTTAACAGCTGCATTCCTGCTCATCACTATACTCATTTCAGCATACTGTTCCGGAATGGAAACCAGGCGATCCAGTAGAAGTTTACCATAAATAGCCCCGCTGGCCCCTCCTAAACCTATTATAACTTTATCCATATATTTGCAACTCAACAAAGTAAGCATATAATGTCTTTTTCCAGGTATACTTTATCCACCTTGCTGGTGCTGATCAGCCTGAGTCTTTACAGCCAGGGAATAAAATGGATGTCCTGGAATGATGCCGTGGAAGCCAATGCAAAAACGCCTAAGAAAATTTTTGTTGATGTGTATACTGACTGGTGTGGCTGGTGTAAACGAATGGACCAGACCACGTTTACTGATTCTACCGTCGTGGCTACCATGAATGATAAATTCTATGCCGTCAAGCTGAATGCCGAACAACGCGAAAGTATCTTTTGGCGGGATATGGAATTCAAGTGGATAGACGGTGGCCGTAATGGATTCAACAGCCTGGCGTTAGAGTTGCTCAATCATCAGATGTCCTTTCCTTCCTTTGTCATGCTGGATAAGGAATTTGCCCGTATCTCCATAAGTCCCGGATACAAAGAGCCCCCGGCGCTGTTAAAAGAATTGAGATATGCTTATGAGGAATTGTACAGAACCATGAGTTGGGACGAATACAAGTCCAAATCTTAGCCGTTTAATCAAATTTATTTTCGAGACACCTGATGGCACAGAAGCAAGAAAGTTTTGCCAGCTGTCCAGGTTTTCTTTAGGAGGTCAAGTAGTGATCCGTTTTTATCTTTGCGATCTGACTATATGGCTCCATAGCTCAATTGGATAGAGCAACGCTCTTCTAAAGCGTAGGTTTCTGGTTCGAACCCAGATGGAGTCACTTTTTGATCTTCAAATCCAATCCAGGTGCCTCTTCTACAACTTGATCCTTCTACTGTGCGCATAGAACCGGGTTGGAAAGCAGCCTTATCAGAAGAATTTGCCAGGCCCTATTTCGCTCAGATCAAACAATTCCTGTCCGCGCAAAAGGCCCTGAACAAAACCATTTATCCCCCCGGCCCCCTGATCTTTAATGCCTTTGATAAAACCCCGTTTTCAAAAGTCAGGGTAGTGATTTTAGGACAAGACCCCTACCATGGGCCGGGTCAGGCCATGGGATTATGTTTTTCGGTTCCGCGCAACATCGCTATCCCTGCTTCACTAAAAAATATTTATAAAGAGCTACATCGGGATGTAGGACTTAAAGTCCCTGATCACGGAGACCTGACTCCTTGGACGGCCCAGGGTGTATTCATGCTCAATGCGATCCTGACCGTTGAAAAAAATCAAGCCGGTTCACATAGTAAAATAGGTTGGCAGGTATTCACTGACGCCGTTATTAAAAAGTTATCGGATCAAAAACGGGGTATTATTTTCCTGTTGTGGGGTAACTATGCCAGGTCAAAAAAACCTTTAATTGACATCCAACACAATGTGGTATTGGAAGCTGCGCACCCATCTCCTCTTGCTCGGGATGCTTTTATGGGATGTGGGCATTTTTCAAAAGTTAATCAGCTACTTGAACAACGGGGCGAAACCCCTATAAACTGGGATCTGAATGAATAATATTTTTTTCCGTCGGTTAGCTGGGGCAGCCGCACTGACAGGTGCTATTGGCGTGATCGTTGGAGCTTTTGGTGCTCACTCGTTAAAAACCCGGATTTCTTCTGAATCTTTAGAGGTCATGAAAACCGGGGTTCAATATTTATTCATTCACGTTCTGGCCTGTATTTTCGTGGTCAGCCTGGGCTGGACGGATAGTGGTTCCAAATGGCTGAAAGGGACCGGTATTTTCTTTTTAACCGGCATAGTTTTGTTTTCGGGATCCCTTTTCGTCATTGGCACGTCCTCGTTGACTGGCATAGAAATCGGGTATTTTGGAATGGTCACCCCCATTGGCGGCCTGTGTTTCATTGCTGGTTGGGCCGGTTTAACCCTTTGGGCTTTTAGGAAAGGCCATTGATAAATGTGGCGCTATTTTTCAAAGGGTGTTGTACAAATTATTATTCTCGCTATATTGTTGTACAAATTATTATTCTCGCTATATTTAGGAGACGAAAACACTTCATCAACCAATCAACATGCTAAAAAATCAAACTATGAAAAAGATTGCTTTACTTTTTTCTTTACTCTTTGTTTTGGGGTTTGCCTCCCAGGTAAGGGCCCAGGATTACAAGAGTGCAATAGGTTTGCGCCTCGGCTATCCTATTTCGGTTACTTATAAAACCTTCCTCACGGAATCCAACGCTCTTGAGGTCTATGCAGGTTACAGGGGATATTCCGGCATATACAGCTATTTTGCTATTGGTGCTTTATATGAAATCCATAAGCCATTCACAGATGTAGAGGGGCTTCATTGGTACTATGGAGGTGGCGCCAGTGTCCAGTTTTACTCTTATGACAATTACTACTTTGTTGGTCTTGACAACGGCGGAAGTTTTGGCGTAGGAATAAGCGGTGTAATCGGACTTGATTATAAATTTGCTGATGCACCCTTCAATCTGAGTCTTGACTTTATGCCCACTTTCCGTATAGGAGGCTGGGATGACGGTTACTATTCATGGGGTGCTTTATCCGCCAGATATGTACTCAAATAGCAGATATATTTTCCTCCACAAAAAGGCTGTCCGGATTGGCAGCCTTTTTTATTTGATCCAAATCCGCCACTTCCCCCTGGTAAAAACATTTCCTTTATCTTAGGTCATAGGTTTCATTTTGAATTCCTTTACTCACGTAACACCCCGTATAGGATGAAAAAAAATTCCGTCATTCTGTTAGTTTTTATTTTATTCCCTTTACTCTCTTCAAAAGCCGGCGAACAGTTTATCAATTCAGAAGATCATCCGGACGCCGTTGTCACGATGCATGATTACATCATCGACAAGCCTGCCACCCGACAGGAAATCCAAAGGCTTCAACAGGAAGAAAAACATTATGTACAACTCGAGGCGAAACTGAAGAAACTTTACGCTTCCAAACGATCCAAACGTCATGGCCTGAATGGGTTTAGCGATCCGGTTGACAAATGGTTTTGGGTATGGGTATTCGGATGGGGCATTGGGATCCTGATTACCATAATATCCGGGGCCAGCATAGCCTCCGGCTTCATTGGCATTCTTTGGTTCTCATTCTTTATTATTGGTTCTGTCGCGCTCATCATCTGGCTGATTAAAAAATTTGGACGCCACTGACGCGGTTCAAAAATCTTTTTTCTTCTTTTCCAATAAAATCAATACTCGGGATATCCTGTAATTTATCCGGCCAGGTCAGGCCAGGGGTAAGCATAACCTTGAATGATGTCGAATCCATTCAGGTGGAAGTGGCATACCGATAATGCCTTAACGACATGTTCCTGGACAAGTTCACTGACATCCGGATCAAATCGAAAGGAATCAGTGCAGGAATAGGATATCGAATGAATTTCCAGGGAGGATTTATCCTTTCATTTTATTTTGATCAAACAGATGCATGGGACAGCCGATGCAGTTGTTTTTTTGAAAACCTAAATAGACTGAAAACTAAAGACTGAAGACTGGAGTCTGAAGACTAGGGAAGAACTTCCACTTCATCTTCCTGCTTGCGCCGGCTATTTTTCCACCATATAAAACCGAAAAATCCTACAAGCGTATAGGGTAAAGCCAGCATATACAAGATACCTGCATTAAGTCCTTTGCCGGCAGTGCCTCCATTGGCTAAATTGGACTCTGCTGATATTTTACACATTGGACATTGCGCTTTCGCTTCGGGGGGTAATACCAGGCCCGAAGAAAACAGGATCATAAAAACCAGAACACGACTTATGTTCTTCATACCGTAAAAATAGGACTTTCACCTGATTTTACCTGCAAGGAAGCAGAAATAAATACACCAAAGGCCCTGTCACCGCTACATAAAGCCATACCGGATACACCCACTTCACCATCTTGCGATGGGTGATATAATCCCCGGTATATCCCCGGATAAAGGCCATCAGGATAAAAGGCAAACTTAAACCCGCCAGCGCAATGTGGCTGAAGAGTATGAGATAATAGAGGATTCGGATAGTTCCTGCCCTGCAGAATGGAACTTCTTCATGGGTAAAATGATAGGCCACATAAGATAAAAGAAAACCAAAAGACAACAACATGGCCAAATAAATAGCCCGTCGATGAAGCCTCACCCGTCTACCCCGTTTAATGAAGAAATATGCTGCTACAAGAGCAATAGCCACACCCGTGTTGCATAAGGCATTAAAGCCGGCAAGGAAATCCAGGTTCAGCCCGGTCTTAATCTTGATCTGACGCATAGCTCCCACCAATAGCCAAACCACCACAGTAAATATCCAGGCATACACATTCAGCTTTTTAATCTTTCGCTTCCCAGCCTCCGAAATTTCACTTTTCATTATTTCTTTTCAAGGTCCCGTTTTAACTGCACCTTTTCACTGTAATCCCTGGGGATTAACAAGGCCATATGCTCCACCAGGGTTTTCTTTTCATCATGTGTATTGGCGGCGTAGTAGGCCCGCAGGATACCGTTCCGATCAATTAATGCATAGCTTTTACCCAAAGGCCAGGTGTCAAAAATGGATCCACATGAACGTAACGAATCCTTACAAAGCAGAATATACATACCGGCTTTCAGTGAATCGGGGAAAAGCCGGGAAGATATTGAACAAGTGTCCATGAAAAGAAAATTGGCTTTATGCGTTTCTCTGAATTGTGCATAGAGCTTGTACATCAATTCCATTTGAACCGACAAACTATCACAGGAAAGGATCACTGCCAGGGAAACATGATCTTCCAGTTGCGCTTTTTCAATGGGTAAGCCTTTATCGGATTGAAAGGGAAGAAATGGAAAAGGAGTGGTGCCACTCATCACCAGTTGGGCTTTTTTTCGCCAGTCCAGCCCGGATTGCAGGTAATACCAGGAAACAAACGGAAGCAGAAACAGAAAGAAAATAAGTGTAATAGTAAGCTTCCGCGGCATGATATTGGTGATTCTCTCCGGCTTACCCGCTCTACAGGAATGAAGGCATATGGTCAGCGAAGAATAAACGAATAATAGCGGTTATTAAATTGTATTCCGGTTCAATTAGCTTTCGTTGGCGTTTGTGTCAGTTCAATATTATTACGATCCTGGATCACTTTCCGGTTGTGCTTCCATGCATTTCCTTCATACAAAAAAGCAATGACGGCCCAAATCAGGAGGCACACGGGGAGCAATACGCTGAACCTAAGCCCTTTGGCTTCATATTTCATGTGCATGAATTCAAAAACGATCAGGTAGGCTTTGTACAAACTGAATGAAATCATCAATGAATTCATCAATATTTTAGGTGAATGGTACCCTTCAATGATATAGCCTTTGCCGGTCAAGGCAATCATTACTTCAATTACCGTCACCACGCCGAGGATTAATATGGTCTTGAGTGCTATTTTTTTTGCTCCTTGATAATCGTGTCCCATCAGGAAGGATTTATGAGTTTAGTAGTTGGATAAAAAGTGATCTGGTACATTATAAAAGGTAGAATACCAGGAAGACAAAGACCCATACGAGGTCCACAAAGTGCCAGTACAAACCGATCTTCTCCACCATCTCATTGCCATTGTGCCTGGACACATAGACGCCGCCAATCACATTGATCAGGATGGTCAGTAAAAACAATACGCCGGAAAAAACGTGGAATCCATGGAATCCGGTTATGAAAAAAAACAGGGCCCCGAACGCTTTTGGACCAAAATTATCAGTCATGATCTTGCCTGCATTTTCGCCGGAAGCCACTATATATTTTCTGTGCACGTAACCTCGCTCATCCACATTGGCATCAGGATAATCTCCCGGAGCGGCATAGGCGTGCCCCTCGTGTTCCGCACCAGTCGCATGTTCGCCTTCCTCCTCCGGTGCTGTATTAAAATCTATGTGGTGGACAATGTAGCTGGTATGAGCATTGAAAGTCTCTTCAGACTCCTTTCCATCCGCACCCAGATAGATACCCGCTTCCGTGTGTGCTCCAAAAGGGTTGGTAGTGACACTCATATGTTCTCTTCCAATCAGTGTGGTCCATTCCCATGCCTGGCTTCCGAGAAACCCAAGACCTCCCAGGATGGTCAGAAACATCCAGATGGCGATCCCTCTTCTATTTTCCCTGTGACCCTCCTGGACAGCGCGAATCATGGTAAAGGAGCTGAACAGCAATACGAAAGTCATAAAGGTTACAAACAACAAGGGATGATGTCCTGTCATGAAAGGGAATAAACTAAAGACAAAATCCGGTACCGGCCATGTCGGTGTACTGAAACGTAAAGTGCCGTATGCGATCAGGAAGCCTGCAAAAGTGAAAGCATCTGAAACCAAAAAGTACCAGATCATGAGCTTACCATAGCCAACCTTGAAGGGATATTCACCGCCTTCCCAGCTACCGTTCTGCGTGCTTTGGTCCGTATGTTTTTTATCTAAAGTATCTGTTGCCATGTATTACGATCTAAATCATTGTATCAATAAAAACAAAAAGAGATATAGCCATAGAAAATCAACAAAATGCCAGTAATGCATCACGAGTTGAAATCTCCTCCTTCTTATTTCAGTAGGTCGATAGGTCAGGGAAAAGGCGTGCAATACAGCCGTCGTTAAGGCAAATATCCCGCCAATCACATGCGCAGCATGGATCCCGGAAATCACATAAAAGAAAGATCCGCCCGGGTTACCATCCAGGGCCACCCCTATACTGTATAGTTTGAGCCACCCTTCATACTGCAGGACTACAAAAGCGATACCCAAAATCAACGTCAGCAAAAGCAGCAGCCTGTATTGCATGGCGTTACCTTTCCTGAAAGCCGTATAGCTCCCGTGAAGGGTCGCACTGCTCATCAGTATGACCGCGGTGCTGAAGAAAAATATTCCGGGAATCCGAAACTCCAGCCAATTTCCAGCAGCATGACGGACAATGTAGGCACTTGTCAAAGAGCCAAACATCATCACCATGCCTCCCATGGCCAGCCATAGAGCAAACAATGGCGGATATATCCCCCTTGTCTTTTCCTTTATTACGCCACTATGTCCGTTCGTGTTCACCATTATAATTTTAATCACATGCCCCACCAGAGCAACATTAATGCAACTGGCAGGTAGATAAAAGATGAAAACATCAGTGCCCTTGCACTGGGCTTATCAAATTCGATGTTAAACCTCCACGCCCTGTAAATGAAATAACCTGAAATGCAGATCATGCCAATAGTACCGGGCAGAGAAATCAGGTGCGTACTGTATCCAATGATAATAACCGGAATCATCATGCAGGTATAGATCAATGCCTGCCGTCCGAGTCTCCTGTCAATCCCATCGTCATCCTCCGGCAAAAGTTTGTATCCGGCATCCCTGTACTGATCAAAAGACAAAAATCCTATTGACCAGAAATGAGGAAATTGCCAGAGAAATTGAATGGCGAAAAGGAATAAGGCCTGCGTGGTGATAATCCCGTCATGTGCAATCATACCTATCATCACCGGCAGCGCACCGGGAATGGCCCCGATCAATACCGCGATGGTGCTGTATCGCTTTAATGGCGTATATAAAAATGCGTAGGTCACCAGGGAAATCATCCCGAGAAAGGAGGTCAGCGGGTTGAGTAAGGCCAGTAAAACAATCCCTACTAAACAACATACTCCGGCCAGGAAAACGGCGGAAGAGGAGTTCCATCTTTTGGCTGCAAGAGGCCTGTTGGCGGTTCGTTGCATTAACCGGTCAAAATCCGCTTCCAATACTTCGTTAAGAATGTTCGCTGCAAAAGTGATCAGGAATCCGCCGGCAATCAGGATGATGAAGGCTATTACTTTGAAATCCCCCCCGGCAGCTATAATATAGGCCATAGCTGACGAAAACACCACAAAAGTGCTTAACCTGAACTTCACCAGGAGTTCAAGATCCTGAAGCCAATCCTTAAAGGTAATGGTGGCCGTCCTGACTTGTGCTTCTTCCTTCCTCTTCATCAATGTTCGGCTTGTTCTGCTTTTTCTTTTTCCGTCAACGGAATATGCTGTTGAATAAAATCCTTTTCGGAATCTTCTCTACTGTAATCATAGGCCCATCGATGCACAGTCGGAATATTCCCCGGCCAGTTGCCGTGGCCCGGATGTATAGGCGCTGTCCACTCCAGGGTATTTGATCCCCATGGATTTTGCGTAGTCATTTTCTTTCCATACCAGATGCTGTAGAAGAAATTGAAAACAAACAATAGCTGGGCCGCAAAAACCACAATAGCCGCTACTGTAATAAACTGATTCAGGCCGGCAAATTGATTAAAAGAATCAAAAGTGTCAAAGCGATAATAGCGCCTCGGCACGCCCGCCATTCCCATGTAGTGCATGGGCCAGAAAATAGCATATGCACCAACCATGGTAATCCAGAAATGAATCCTGCCCATGCTTTCATTCATAAAGCGTCCATACATCCTGGGGAACCAATTATACAACCCGGCAAACATGCCAAAGAAAGCGGCGACCCCCATGACAATGTGGAAGTGAGCCACCACGAAGTAGGTATCATGAAGTTGAATATCAAGGGCAGAGTTGCCCAAAAACACGCCTGTCAAACCGCCAGAAATAAACATGGATACAAACCCTATGGCAAACAGCATCGCTGAGGTAAAACGGATATTCCCTTTATATAAAGTGGATATCCAGTTAAATACCTTGACCGCTGAGGGTACGGCAATGATCAGCGTGAAAATCACAAAGAAGTTTGAAATAAAAGGATTCACGCCGGACATAAACATGTGATGGGCCCACACGATAAAAGACAAAAATCCGATGGCGAGGATGGAATACACCATCGCCTTATATCCGAAAATAGGTTTACGTGAATGAACAGAAAGTACTTCGCTGACGAGGCCCATTGCCGGAAGGATAATAATGTATACTTCCGGGTGTCCGAGGAACCAGAATAAGTGTTGGTATAATATCGGGCTTCCCCCGACATTTTCAAGGGCATGGCCATTGACAAAAATCTCGCTCAGATAAAAGCTGGTGCCCATACCCCGGTCGAACATCAAGAGAAAGAATCCTGAAACCAAAACCGGAAAAGAAAGAATACCCAGGATCGCCGTCACTAATAAAGCCCAAACAGTCAGGGGTAACCTCCATAAACTCATTCCCTTGGTGCGAAGGTTGAGCACTGTGGTGACATAGTTGATACCTCCCAACAGTACCGAAACCACAAAAAAAGTAAGACTCACCAACCACAATGTCATTCCTGCCCCTGAGCCCGCACTCGCTTCTTTCAACGCACTCAAGGGAGGGTATGCCGTCCAGCCTCCGGCAAAGGGACCCGTGCTAAGGAAAAGGGAGAAAAACATGGTTATACTGGCCAGGAAAAAGAACCAATAAGATAACATATTGAGGAAAGGGGAAGCCATGTCCCGGGCGCCGCATTGATAAGGGATCAGCAGGTTGGCAAAAGTTCCGCTCAATCCGGCTGTCAATACGAAAAAGACAATTATGGTCCCGTGCATGGTGACCAGCGCATAATAGAACTCCGGGTTTAGCGACCCCATGCCGGCATCATTAATGGTAATCCATTTTCCGAGAATGGGTTTCAACCAGGCCAGGCTGTCTTCCGGGAATCCCAGTTGCAATCTGAAGATGATACTCATGCTCGCACCGATCACCGCCCAAAAAATACCGGTGATCAAAAACTGCCGGGCAATGATCTTATGATCCTGGCTGAAGATGTAGTGGGTGATAAAATTAGATTGATATTTATCCCCATGATGTTGTTCGTGAAAATGATCGTTATATCCTTGCTCACGGATCAGAACATCAGTCTCTTGGTCTTGTGCAGCTGACATGTGTTTATGTTTTTATAGAGCTGTTATTCTAAATTCTGTTCTTCGGTTTTTCTGACGTCCAGCGTCTGTATTGCTCGTATCAAGAGGTTTGGCAGAACCATATCCAACAGCCGTCAAGCGTGCGTCTGTTATACCTTGTGTTATCAAATAAGCTTTTACCTGCTCAGCCCGCTGCTGGGAAAGTGCCTTATTCGCTGCCGGATCACCGACATTATCCGTGTGTCCGGAAATTTCGATTTTCATCAAAGGATATTTTTTCAAAATATCCACCAGGTCATTCAATTGATATTTGGAGTCCTCCGTCAGGGAGTCAGATCCGGAATCAAATTGAATATAATTCAGCGGAATGATATTAATATCCGAAGCGACGGCTCCATAATTAGCCAGCTTGCCAGAGGCTGCTTTCACGGCACTTTCCACTGCCGTATTCAGGGCTTCGCGGTTGGCTTTAATTTCAAAATCCAGCAATTTTCCTTTATTGGGATCGCTATCTGTTCCCCGTATGGCGGACAGGTAATACGATTTTTGTTTGGCCAGCCAGGCATTGTATTCATCCTCCGATACCACGCGTACAATACGCCGCATGCTGTAATGACTTTTACCGCACAATTCTGCACAAGCCAATTCATAATTGAATTCTTCCCAAAGCATTTTACTGTCAGGATCAGTAGGATCTTTAGGCACATTATACTCCGGGTAGTTTCTTAATTCATTCCGATATTCTTCTGTTGTTTTGGAAGGGGTAAATATGAAATAGGTTGGCAAACCGGGTACCGCGTCCATTTTTACCCTGAAATGAGGAAGGAAGAAACTATGCAATACATCGCGGGCAATGATTCTTACGCGGACTTTCTTGCCGACCGGCAACCACAATTCATCCGGATGAAAGTCATCCCAATTTTTCGGGTCGGTCCAGTCCTGACCCAATGGATTATCGGCAGTAATTTTTCTGAAGTCACGGGTTCCTAACAATCCATCCGGACCCGGATACCTGAGGTGCCAGGCAAACTGATACCCGGTGGCTTCAATTTCAACATATTTATCATCCGGCTTCACATCCGCCATCACAGAATTCCAGGCCAGCAGTCCTTTGATCACGAGATAGGTCATCACTACGGCCGGAATGGCTGACCATACAACTTCAAGCGTATTGTTATGAGCCCAGTGGGTGCCGCGCGATCCTTTTACTTTTTTATATCTCCAGGCAAAATAGAATAAAGCGATATGGGTAATAACGAAAACAATGCCTGTGAAAACCAGTGTAGTCTTAAATAGCTGATCCAGGGTGTCACCGTGGGCGGATGCCGCTTTGTGCGGGCCATATCCCATCATGTAATTCTTCCACCACCAGGCCGAAATCACGCACAATAAGAGCAGCCCGATCATGAACAGCAGCATGGCTCTCCCCTGGTTACGATTGAGACGATCTTCTACAGCTTCCTCTCCCCGTGATGCGGGCATATAAATCGGAAAGCTTACTTACCTGGAGGATAACGATTACCAGCAGGACTATACTTAAGGCTATGATTACCGTGGTCATTGTCTGTACATTAATTTCATCATTCAATCATTTACACCCTATCTTAACTTTATGCATGATGCGTAACGCTTTCTAATAAATAAGGATCTCTGCCCGGTACCAAACTGGCGCTGGCCAGGCGACCAAACACGAAATAGAAAAAGCCCCCAAGAAATCCAATAAAGGTTCCAATTTCCTGGAAACCTGGTATGGTAAATCCGGGTATCATTCCGGTATGAGGTATTTCTCCGCCGCCGGCTGCCTGACTAGTGAGTTCCAGCGCAGTATGAATGATCCCGGGCTTCAACATCAGGAAGAAATCCAGCCAATGGCTGATCACCAGTATACAGGAGATGAACATCAGGGTACCATATTTGCGTTTGGTATCATTCCGCAGCAATACCAGAAATGGCACCACGAAATTGAAGAAGATGTTGATGTAAAACAGCACCGTGTATTGATGCAGCCGCGTAAAGAAATAAGTAGTTTCTTCCGGAATATTTCCATACCAAATCAACATAAACTGATCAAACCATAAATAGGTCCAGAAAATACTGAAGGCAAAGAGATATATACCCAAAATATGCAGATGTTCTATGTTGACCAAGGGGAAATACCCTCTGACTTTGAGTGCGATCAGTAAAATAGTGGTCAATGCAATCATCGCTACCATAAGGCTGGCCGAGGCGTACCAGGCAAACATGGTACTGTACCAGTGTGCATCTACAGACATGGCCCATTCCCAAAGCATGGCTGCGCTGAGAAAGCCAATGATTGGAAGCGCCGCGGCTCCCCATATTCTCATTTTCTTGCTATGAGTAAAATTGGCATCCCCATGTTTGTCCTGGTCCAAGGAAAGCGAACGGATCCGGGTTGCAATGAATATCCAAATCCCGACAAACAATAGAGTGCCGAACAAATACCAGTTCTTGTTCAGGAAAGAACTTTTCCCTTTCAACACTTCATCTACGGCGACAGCCTTAGTATCTGCCCAATGATACAGATGGTGCCACCCTCCCCAAATGCCCAGGGCGATGATCAGCATCAATACCAATCCGGGAATGAGGAATAAAGCATAGGCCTCCCATACCCTTTTGATCACCGTATACCATCCTGCCCATGCCGTGATGCTGGCCGCTAGCATAAATAATGCCATCAGGGCTATTCCCGTAAAGAAAATAGAATTGTGCAGGAAGTTAGACCAAAAGCGGGTGTGATAAGCATCATCACCCACCCATGTAATGACCATGGAGATGATGCCAATCAACATCATCACACCGAACAGGGTCCTTTGTCTTTTGTCAAATGTAAATTGATTCATATCTGTGCTAATCGATTCGGTCCGTATTAATGTTTTTTTGAATTACCAGGTACACTCAGGCTTTTCATGTTACGATCGGCACTATCACCGGGCATACCAGTGTTCTCCTTTTTCATATCAGCTTCCACCACTGCCCATGGTGTAGCTTCATGATTCAAGGTATTCAGTGCCGGAGAATATTCCAGCTTTTTAGACGCCGCCTCCAGTGATCGTATATAATGAATAACTTCCCAACGTTCTTTGTAGCTGAGTTTATCAGCATAAGAGCCCATCATATTTTTTCCATGCATAATAGCGTGATAAAATCTGCCGGGACTGGAATTGATAAAGGTATCCAGCATGAAATTAGCTGGAGCTGCAGGATATACTCCGGCCGGAATTCCTTTCACTGGATCTTCATCCCGAACCAAATATCCGCGGCCATCTGCTTTTGCGCCATGACAAATGCCGCAATAGATGATAAACAATTCTTTTCCATGGACCAGGCTGGCAGTGGTGATCGGAAAGGGATTGGTAGTGATTTCCTTAATGGCTCTTGCGCGTTCAGCTTCTGTATCTCCATAATAATAAGGAACACTTCCATTCGGTGGAATAGCAATAGAGCCGTCCGTTTCTCCTTCAAACGCATCTCTTTCGGATACCCTGGTATCAACATCCGGAGGCATCTGCCCACATCACCTGGCCCCGGGCTACCGTACCCGGAACACTATGTCTGGGCATAACAAATTTTTTATATTCCGCTTCCGTTCCCCAACGGTTGAACCAGTAATAGTCATAGAGGTTCGCTTCATAGCCGGTGGTATGGACCATATCAGGCATATATTCATGTCCGGTGCGGTTACCTTTTGCGGGAGAGCAGGATATACTGGATACCCCAATGCCCAAAAACAAAATGTATAAGGAATACTTCATGATTCACATGGTCTTTGTTTCTACCAGGCTTGCCCCGGTATTGTTAAAGAATTTTCTGAGCCTTCAATCTCCTGATGGTCCAGACCATCGGTTTGGAAAGCAATACAGAATTTATCATCCGTGATACTCGGATGGATGATAGGATTGGTGATGACCGGGTCCTTGTCCGTTGATGACATAAAAAGTCACTACCATCCCTATGGCAGCAAAGAGCACCGTAAGCTCAAAAGTGATCGGGACAAAGGATAAAATCGCCCAATACGGCTTCCCGCCTATGATCTGTGGCCAGTCCCTGGTGTGAATATCCAGGTCATTCCCAGGAAAGCTGTCAGAGTACCAATCAACCCGAAGACAAAGCCGCGATATGAATCTTGATTCCGCCAGATCCCAGCAAAGGGTCAAGACCATGAACCGCGAAAGGTGTAAATACATCCATGATCTGGAGATGATCATCATTGGCCTGTCGAATAGCTGATTTCAGCTCCTCTTCGTCATCGTAAAGACCCAAAAATTATATTTTTTTCATTATGCTTCATGACCTATTCGATCACTTGTTTTTTCAATTATAATTTCAGATTAATGATGATGTATGTCCATGATCATCCTCTCCATGGCCTGCTACCGTTAACTCCATGCATTCCCGATTCAACCTGTTGATAAGTTGTGGTGGCATTTTGCTTTGAATATTGATCACCTGCATTTTTGAGAATGTGTTTAATTTCAGCTATGGCTACTACCGGAGCAATACGAACAAAATCAGATAGAACGTAAAGAAAATCCCCAGTGTTCCAATGAAAATCCCGACCTCCACAAGTGATGGGACATAAAAACTCCAGCTGGACGGAAGGTAATCCCGCGCGAGGGTGGTGGCAATAATCACAAAACGCTCAAACCACATCCCGATGTTGACAAAAATGGACATGAGGAACGTCATCGTCACATTCCGTCTGACCTTCCTGAACCAGAATATCTGAGGTGACAATACATTACAGGTCATCATACCAAAATAAGCTCCACCAATATGGACCAAGGGCCCTGTTGAAGAAAGCAAATTGCTCATACACATATCCTGAATACCAGGCAATAAAAATTCTGTGAGGTAAGCGACGCCTACTATAGTTCCGGTGACGAGTATAATTTTGTTCATCGACTCCATGTGGCCGATAGTAATGTATTCTTGCAGACCCAGGACTTTCCGGGTAATAACCATGAGTGTTAGCACCATGGCAAAACCGGAAAAGATAGCCCCGGCAACAAAGTAAGGAGGGAAAGATCGTGGTATGCCAACCCGGGATCACTGAAGTGGCAAAGTCAAAACTTACAATCGTGTGAACAGAAAGTACAAGTGGAGTAGCTAAACCTGCCAGGACGAGTGACAGAGATTCATGACGTTGCCAATGTTTGGCTGCACCGGTCCAACCGAAAGCTAAAAAGGTGTAAAGTTTCTTTCGGAATCCTTTTGCCCTGTCGCGAACCGTGGCAAAATCAGGAACCAGACCAGTATACCAGAATAACAGGGAAACGGTGAAATACGTCGAGATGGCAAATAAATCCCAAAGCAATGGTGAATTAAAATTTGGCCAAACAGGCCCTCGGGTATTAGGATATGGAAAGAAGAAAAAAGTCACCCAAACTCTTCCTACGTGAATGGCAGGAAAAAGAGCTGCACAAATAACAGCGAAAATGGTCATGGCTTCAGCAGCGCGGTTGACCCCGGTCCTCCATCTCTGACGGAAGATTAAAAGAATCGCGGAGATCAGTGTTCCAGCATGACCGATCCCGATCCACCAAACGAAATTGGTAATATCCCAACCCCACCCTATGGTTCTGTTCAGGCGCCAGGTTCCGATGCCCACCCATATGGTAATCAAAATACAGGTGACTCCGAAAGTGAGTGCACTCACAGCGACGATGAAAGCAATCGTCCACGCCCGGTTTGGTGCGCGTTCGGTAGGCGAGCAAAGATCTTCCGTAATCTGGTGGTATGTCTTATGACCCTGTACTAACGGCTCTCTGATCGGTGATGTAACTACTCCTGCACCCATATATTTTAATTCCTATTGGTCAACAGATATTGATCCTTATTATTATTTTCCTGCATCAGGCGTCTACTCCTTCCGCTTTATTGATAATCCTCGCTTTGTAATTGACGATAGATCTGGTATTGACTTCTTCCAACACGAGATAATTCAACTTGGATTTCAGTTTTTGATTCAAGTCACCTTCCTGATTGTTGAGATCACCGAAGGTGATGGCTTCTGTCGGACATGCCGACTGGCAGGCTGTCTTAATATCAGCATCTCGTAATAAGCGTTCTTCTGTCTTTGCTCTCAGCTTGCCTTCCTGAATACGTTGAACACAGAAGCTGCATTTTTCAATAACGCCTCTAGAGCGCACGGTTACATCCGGATTGAGAACCATACGGGTGAGGTTATCGGCACCGTATGGAATATCATCTTTTTCTGACCGCAGACCGAGATCCGGTTCATTGATTGGCCACAAGTCGGCTGTGGTATAATCCAGCCAATTGAATCGTCTCACTTTATATGGACAGTTGTTGGCGCAGTAACGGGTTCCTACACAACGGTTGTAAGCCATTTGGTTCAGGCCTTCTGAACTATGGTTGGTGGCATTGACCGGACAAACATTTTCACACGGTGCATTATTACAATGCTGGCACATCATCGGTTGATAAACTGCACTGGGGTTATCAACGTCACCATAATAATAACGGTCAATTCTCAACCAGGACATCTCATGATGGCGGCTCATCTCCCGTTTCCCAACGACGGGGACATTATTCTCTGCCATGCAGGCCACTGTACAGGCTCCGCATCCTATGCATGCATTCAGATCAATATGCATGCCCCAGTGATGACCTCTCGCATAGGTCTTATCATGACCGGGGTATATCTGTTGTTTATTTAATTCCTGATGTTCGTGTCTTTCTTCCTGCAGGTCATGGATAAATTCTTCCATGTGGTCCAGGTGGCTTTTCCGAATAATAGTCCGGTTAACCAATGAGCCCTGGTAACCCTGGCGAACCAGGCCATAGGTCATAAAAACCGTTGCAGCTTCATCGGCATTGATCACCTCTTTGGTCTTACTGTCTTCAGCAGTCACTCCCATGGTGTGCGCATACTGGATGCAGGAAAAATATTCTTCTTTTCCCTGCTTGCCGGAAACTTCAATGCCAGTTGCATAGTATTGAATCAATCCGTCTGCATCTGTTTTCATCCAGGGCATTACATTGACACCAACACCCTGGCCTGCACGCCCCGTAGAAGTTCGTCCATAACCAACGGCCAACGCAAATGTGTCATCGGGTTGGCCAAATTGTTTGACTACAGGAACACGAAGGGTTTGTTCTCCTAATTTAATATCCGCCAGGTCACCGTCTTCTAATTTTTCATGGGCCAAAAATTTCCTTACTCCATCAAAATGAACCGGTAATGCCAGGTAATTACCCCAACCGCAGCGTGTCACCGGATCCGGCATTTCCTGTAACCAGGGATTATTAGCATTTTGTCCGCTTCCCATGGCCACCGTTTCCATGAAAGTGATTTCAGTACCTGAACCGGGTTGAATTATTTTTGAGACAACACCAGAGAGATTGTCTTTATAGGATGCGCCCGAAGCTGCAGGAACATAGGTAAATATGCCATCATGCAAAAGTTGATTCCATGCGGTGACAGAACCTCCTAAGATAGACGACCATCTTGTTTTCAGATATTCATAATACGGTTGTTCATTCGCTAACAATGTAGCGTCAGCTCCCATCCATTTCAATAAACTGACTGGCCGCTGTCGTGTATCGAACAAGGGAGAAATCGTAGGCTGAATCATGCTGATGTGACCTCGCACCGGTTCAGCATCACCCCAGGATTCCAGGTTATGATGAGTGGGGGCCAACAGCTTGCAGTCTGCGGCTGTCTCATCCATATCGGTGCCAAAGCTTATGGTCAGACCAACTTTACCAGTGCTTCCTTGAATGCAGCCCCCATAGGTAACTCATAAACCGGATTGGCATCGTAAACAAAGAGAGCATCCACCTTTCCATTGTTCATGGCGGCAATCAAATCCGAAACTTTGCTCTCATCCCCCTGGCGCTGATATGAATATTTTTCAATATCAACGGTCTTGCCAACATTACCGAGCATTTGATTAATGGCGCAAACCATGGCCTGGTCAGCTATATTATTGGAACCACATACCACGAGGCATTCTCCCGGAGTTTTTAGTAATTCATCTGCTGTTTTATCAATTCCTTCAGTTAATGTGGCGGAAACAGCCGGGGCAGAAATAGCGGAAGCTCCTTTGGCAGCGGCTATTTTATTATAAAGTCGCGCGATGGCGGCTCCGGTCTCGCTCGGTTTAATTCGGATTCGATTGTCCGCATTAGTTCCTGAAAGTGACATATAACTTTCAATCTGGATGTGCCGGGACATCTTTGGAGCCGATTCATCTTTTATTTTCCGGTTAGCGGAATATTGATGTGCAAATTGAACCGGAGAGATCCAGGTTCCCAAAAAATCAGCCTGAATGCTGACGATCACTTTTGCTTTATCAAACTGGTAACCTGGTATCATGGATACCCCATACATCAGTTCATGTGCTTTCGTGAGTGCAGCGGAAGAAAAAGGGTCGTAGATGGTGACCGTAGTGTTTGGATATTTTACCTGAAAGTCTTTGATGACTTGTTTCTCGGTTGGACTCAATAAAGTATGCGAAAGGATGGCAATCTTGCTATCGGGTTTCAGCGTTCCGGTTACCAGGTCATCTACTTGTGCCCAGGTAGCTGACTCAAATTTTCCATCTGCATTTTTCAATTGGGGTCCACGCAGCCTGTAGGTATCATACAATCCCAGAACGGAAGCCTGAGCGCGGGCAGAGGTCCCACCATGGTTGATGCCTGAAAGTTGATTGCCTTCAATTTTGATTGGGCGACCCTCCCGTGTTTTCACCAGGACACTGCAATAATCGCCACCTTGCACGAAACTGGAGGCGTAATAATTAGCTATACCAGGGACAAGGTCATCTGGTTTGGTGACAAAAGGGATGGCCCGCTTTAACGGGATTTCGCAACTGGCAGCGATGGTGGCCGCACTGATACTAAAACCAACGTATTTCAAAAAATCCCTTCGGCCGGTAGTGGCAGAGGCAAAAGTGGCACCCTGCGCCAACATAGAGGCCACGGAGGTATCGGGCATTTCCTGGTGGCCTGCTCAACGAATTTTTCATCGCGGCCCAGGTCCTCAGCTCCTATCCAAATATCATTGTTTGATGATCTGATCCTTCATGATCTGATTTAAGTTCTAGATGTTGTAATTCATTTGTTAACAAGTCAATAATGACATTTCTGACATTCAATGCCGCCGATGTCTTCAACGGTCACTTTACTTCCTTTCACCTTTAGCCATGGCCTCATGATATTCCTTGTAGGTTTATAGTATTTATTGCCTGGTCAAATTGCACTTCAGTCTGGCGATGGCAATTGATGCACCAACCCATACTAAAGCGGGGCATATTGATACACCATCCATTTCCTGCACTTTGCCATGACATTGCTGACAGGCAATTTTTCCAACCGCCACGTGCTGCGAATGATTAAATAAACATGATCAGGCAACATATGAATCCGGGTCCATTCAATCGGACCGGAAATTTTATCTTTAAGTCATTGGTAAGAGATGACTGAAATATTCATTCCATTGCTCATCGACAGTTCTGGTTCCTCTTATGTCCAATGCGAGTCAGATTCTTGTCTTTCATATATTGTCACCTATCCATTTGGTATAGATGGCTTTGATCTCATCATTAGACAACTTGTCATAATGTTCGATATACTTGTCTGTGGAAGGATCATAGCCGATAGAGGCAAATATTTTAGTCAATTCCTGCGTGCCGTAGCTGTGAACCTTTCTTAATCGCTTTGTGGCAATTCATGCAGGTATTTGCAGCCGGGATAGAAGCATGTTTACTTCTTCTTGCCCCGTCATGACAATACTGGCAATCGATACCCTGCACACCTGCATGCGTGGCATGGGAAAATTTAATAGGCTGATCAGGAGAATATCCCTTGCTGACGTCCAAAGGCAATACCATTATTCACCGTAGTATATCCGCCAAGCACCACCAAAGCGAAAACCAAAAATCCGATGACACCCTCTACTCGTGAAGAATTGGCAAACAGTTTTACTGTGTCAACTGGTTGCCCTTCTGATTCAGCAACAATATTCCTCAGGTTAGCGATGGCCCGTGGAAAGCGTCATTACCAGTAAGAGCGAGTACTCCAAAAAGAATCCAGTAAATAAAATATTTGGCTTGACTGGGGCCGGCTCCCGCTGCCACCTCCTGGCCGATTGTGTTGGCAATTCCGGTGGTTTATTGAACTGTTGGTTAATATAAAGAAATATAGATTCAATCTGGTCGTCCAGTGTAAGGGCAGGAAAAGAAGTCATTACAGTAGGCTTCCATTTGTTCCACAATTCAACTGCCCGCGGATGTCCTGAAGCGATCAGGGCCTGAGAGTTGTGTACCCAGCTATAAAGATCATACTTTGGATAAGCGGCCCATCTTTCTTGAATCCTCCCAGTGCGGGGCCGGTAATATCATCCTTCATAGTTATTGTTATGGCATGGCGCAGTGATTCTGGAAGAGCGTTTTACCGGCGTCGGCGATAGGAGCGGCAAAGGAACTTCCTACAAAAAAAGTCCAGCTAAACGCAAGTAGAAATGCAGTATTTCAAGAGTTATGATCGCATAACAATAAAGTAGAGACTGTAATTCGATAGCTGATTATGGTTGCAAAAATAATCAGATACGAGATTTAACCTGAATGCATGGGTCTACATTTTACTATTTAGACTAAATCTAAACAGATTGGTTCAATTTCACACTGAAACACGCGCTGAAATATGTGGATGACGGAGTGATAATGGATAATTCAAAATCCTCAAAACAAACGAAAAGATGTCCTTAACTCCGGATTTAACTTAAGTACAGGTAAGGACCTTGGTTCACGTGAAAGTTGCTCATTTACCTGATTCAAATGATCAAGATATATGTGGGCATCCCCAAATGTATGTACAAAATGCCAGGCACTAAATCACACACCTGGGCCATCATCATTGTAAGCAAAGCATAGGATGCAATATTAAATGGCACCCCCAGAAATACATCCGCTGATCTCTGGTAGAGCTGACAACTCAGTTTTCCATCCGCCACATAAAACTGGAACAAACAATGACAAGGAGCCAGGGCCATTTTATCAATATCGGCAACATTCCAGGCGGAAACAATAATCCTCCTGCTGTCCGGATTGGTCTTGATCATTTTTACAGCTTGCGCGATTTGATCTATTGAGGTTCCATCGCTACCCTGCCAGCTACGCCATTGATGACCGTAAACCGGACCAAGATTTCCTTCAGCATCAGCCCATTCATTCCATATACGGACGCCATGCTCCTGCAAAAAAGTGATATTGGTGTCTCCTTTTAGGAACCAAAGGAGCTCATAAATAATGGATTTAACGTGGAGTTTTTTGGTGGTGAGCAAAGGAAATCCCATACTCAGATCCATGCGCATCTGATATCCAAAGACACTAATGGTCCCTGTACCGGTGCGATCACTTTTGCGAATACCCTGATCAAGAATATTGCGGAGGAGATCCTGATAAACCTTCAACTCATACTCATTTAAGAGCTAAGGTAAAAAGATATATGAGAAGAAATCATATTTGAAAAAAACCGGGGCAGAATATACCCCTGCGGTTACTTGCCTGATGGTTGATCAGCAAATAATATAAGGTTCCTCATATTCTCTTACCTTTTTCAGCCTTTTCTTGGAAAGACGATATTCACTAAGACCAATATCACTATGGCACCGAGAGCGCCGGTCAGGATACTGCCCATGAGGCCTGAGCCAAAACTCCAGTGAAGGAGGTGCAATAGCCAGGTGCCTACAAAACTGCCCAGGATTCCCAGCACTATATTGCCAATCAATCCGAAACCAGCGCCACGGAATACGAGGCTTCCCAGCCAACCGGCCAGTGCGCCAACGATCAAGGTTATTAAAATTCCCATAGGTTTAAATTATTATGATTACTGCACCAAATTAATTTTTTTTTTAATCGCAAATGAAACACCAGGATATCCATCCTGCCTGCTTCGATAGATTTTCAAAAATCCTGTTCATCAAATCCCTGCTATTACATACGGGGATCATCTTCCGTCTTGCCTGCTATCTCCAAGGCCATGCCCGCTGCCAATAATTTCCCTCCAATGTCAGTCATATCGCGTGTAGGCAAATCTCCGTGAGTCCCCTGAAAGACATAGAGGTAAACGAAGGAAATGAAAAGCCCGCTCAGAAGAATACACATAATGATGAGAATGCTTAGCAAAGCGCTAAAGATCATACCATTCAGCATCTTCGGCCAGGTGGCCTTGCATTCATCCGCAGGATTGGCAACATGTTTTTGATAAACAAACTTCAGTTTGCTCGCGGGAGCCCACATCACAGATGCTTTGTTATATGCGTGAGCAAAGACTATCGATAATACCAGGGTGAAAAGTAATTTCGAAACAAGGTCCTGCTGGTAAGGATTCACACCCGGAAAAATCAAACCATATACCAGAAAATCGACCAATAAGCAGACCACCAGCACTATGGCGAAGTTGATCAGGAAACAAACAAAAGGTTTTGGTTTAGAACATGCCATGACAAGGAGAATTTAGGCAAAGTGAAGAATAGGGTTGGTAGCCGAAAAAATAACTTATCAACAGAAAAATTATGGTGTAAATCCCTAAGTGAAAACTTTTCCTAATTTAATCAATATTCACATATTTCCTCATTCGAAGAACATAAATTTCCTCTAACCTATTTAATTAACCCGGATTGTTTTGACTATGAAAAGGTTTCCTTAAATTACTGATTGATCACTTCTCCAAGCTAAACCTTATGTCGAATTCTGAACCGGAGACCAGGAAGCTCGCAGCAGTCATGTTTGCTGACATTGAAGGGTATACTTCGGTCTTTCAGCTTGATGAAAATGCGGCTATGAAACTGGTGGCGGATCACAGGCAGGATCTGGAAGATTGCACGCTCCAGCATCATGGCCATATCATCCAGTTTTACGGTGATGGCAGCGCTACGGTTTTTGATTCGGTTATCGATGCTATCCGTTGTGCGGTTGATTTGCAACATCATTCCCAGGGACACCGTATTCCCATCCGGATTGGTATTCATCTGGGTGACCTGGTCATCAAAGACGGAGACATATATGGCGATGCAGTCAATATTGCCTCCCGAATACAAAACCTGGGTATTAGCGGTTCCGTATTGGTGTCTGGTAAGGTGGCAGAAGAGCTGCGGAACCATCCTGAAATTAAAACCACCAGCCTCGGGTACCATGCTCTGAAAAATGTAAAATCCCGGCTGGAAATTTTTGCCGTTACCGGACAGGGACTGATTGTGCCGGGTGCAGAGCAGATCGAATCCACCGGGAAAAAAAGTCGCCTGTTGCTTTGGTTGTTGGTCCTGGTATTTCTGGCTGCCGGAAGCCTGTACTGGTGGCAATCAAAATCGCGAATCAATTCTAATGCTTTCGAGCAGGGCTGCCTTGTTATCCCTCCATTCACTGACCGGACATCGGTTCCTGAATTGGACTACATCGGAGAATTGGCCGCCAGCTATTTAAGTAAAATGATGAACGGGACTTCCGCAATCAATGTCCTGAGTTTTGAATCCTTAAATCAATACAACAATACAGATCTCGCTTCTTTTTCCAGTAACCCGGTTTTAGCCCGGAGGATTGGAGCGGACTATTTACTCCAGGGAAGCTATGCCCTGAAGGGTCCCGGCCAGGACTCTCTTCATTTTTGGGCCAGTATCCTTGACCTGCACAATATGCAGACCCTATCTTTTTCCATCCCGGATATATTCTGTGCCACTGGCGAACCCACCAAGGGCATCGAACAAATGCTCGACATTCTGAAAGGATATTATAAAAGCCAAAAGTTCAATTTTCTCCATATCCCCACCAACACCGCTTTAATAGCTTATAACCAGGCAGTAAAAATTTGGGCGGATCCGAAGGCGAAAACAAATCCTAAATCGTACCTGATCAAAGCCATTAATGCTGATCCAAAGTTTCTGGATGCCTACATGTTGTTACTTGACGGCCTGAATAATGATAACGAATATCAATCCGAAGCGGATACGATTGAGCTCATCAAATCCAGGTTTCCGGATCTCAGTGATCGTGAGGCAAACAATCTCTTATATTATGAAGCCGATCTGCATGGCAGAAATGCAGATGCTTTCAAATATCTATATAAAGAACATAGCCGAAGGCCAAACGATTTGCTGACCAATACCTCCTGCATGGTCATGGCCATTGAATATCTGAATGATCCGGCTACGGCGCTAGAATTAAATAAGGATATCAATCCCGACACCCTGGATTTGAATGCTTGTATTTATTGCCACACCCGGTTAAATATGGCCATGGTAGCCTACATGGAATCCGGTGACCTGATCGATGCCGGCAAACTGGCCGACCGTCTTAAACCATATGTGATCAAACGTTCACAGATCGCCCGTATGATTGGTTATTATGTCCTGGTCGGGGACACCAGTTCAATTGATTTCCTGATCCGCCGGGGTATCGACAACCGACCTGAAAACTGGTCGAAAACGGATGCTGAGGCTCGTTTTGATTTATTGGCTGCGCGGCTGGCGGATGTTCATGGTCATACCGAACTAAGTCACCGCTATGCTGCTCGCGTTATTCAGTATAATGGAAAACAAAACAATGTCAACCTTGCTCGCTGTTTCATGCTAACCGGAGAATGGAAAAAGGCGGAAAAAACATTTTTAGCTGAGATCAACCTGCGTCCAGGCAACAAATGGTTGTATGCCGACCTCGGGGTGGTCTATGCAAAAATGGGAAATAAGGAAGCCGCCAACCAGATGATATCCAAATTGGAACTCCTCCGGCATGATTATGATTATGGAGAAATCTCATATTCCCAGGGCCGGATAAAAGCCAATATGGGGGAAACGAAAGCAGCTCTTGTCCTCCTTAAAAATGCATTACAGGAAGGCATCAAATTCCAGGCAGCAAATACTTTCCAGGAAGATCCGGATATGGCCGTTTTGAATGATAATCCGGATTACCAGGCTTTATTAATCGGGAACCGGCAGCCGCAGTAAGGCGGATATTCCTGATATTGAGCCCATCTTGTCCTATCATAGCCTGAACGAAGCGATTGCAGATCTGGGGAATGACCAACTCTTGCGCATACCCTTTGAGACGGACCCGTTTCTCGAAATGGCAGAAATACATCGCCGGGTAAATCAAGCCGGCGGACCTGCACTTTTATTTGAAAAAGTTAAAGGCAGTCCATATTCCGCGCTGTCCAATCTTTATGGTACTAAAGAAAGAACCGCGTTCCTGTATCGACACCAGTTGGCCCAGGTCAAACGACTAATTGAACTTAAGAGTGATCCTGCATTATTTTTTCAACATCCTTCCCATTACCTGCATACTCCCTTAACGGCTTTGAAGGGATTGCCGAAGAAAGTTTCCTTGCGCAAACCTGTCTTGTTCGGCCAGACTACGCTTGATCAATTGCCACAAATTGTTTGCTGGCCTAAAGATGGCGGCGCTTTCATCACCCTTCCGCAGGTGATGAGCCTTCCTCCCGGAGAAAAGAAAATCATGAACTCCAATATAGGCATGTACCGCATTCAGATCAGTGGCAATGAATACATTCCAAATGAAGAAGCCGGCATGCATTACCAGTTACATCGCGGCATCGGAATTCACCACACAATGTATCAACATTCGAAAGATGAATTCAGGGTGTCCATATTTGTCGGCGGACCGCCATCCCATTCTTTCGCTGCCATCATGCCGCTTCCGGAGGGATTAAGCGAAGTGACGTTCGCCGGATTGCTGGGTGGTCGAAGGTTTCGCTATTTCTGGCAGGATGGGTTTGTGCTTTCAGCTGATGCGGATTTCTGCATAACGGGAATTGTAAGGCGTGATGAGAAAAAACCGGAAGGCCCTTTTGGTGACCACCTTGGGTATTATTCCCTTCAGCATGACTTTCCGGTATTGGAAATAAAAAATATTTATCATCGTAAAAATCCAATCTGGCATTTCACGGTGGTTGGGCGCCCTCCACAGGAAGATTCGAATTTTGGCTGGCTCATCCATCAACTCGCTGAACCACTCGCGCCAACAGAATTTCCCGGCCTTAAAGAAATACATGCTGTTGACGCAGCAGGTGTTCATCCCTTATTGTTGGCTATCGGTCATGAACGTTATATGCCATTTCGCGATTCTGTTCCGGAAGAGTTGTTGACTATCGCAAATCATCTTCTGGGCAAAGGCCAAACCTCCCTGGCGAAATATCTTTTCATTGCCTGCGACGAGGATGACCCGGCTTTGTCCACAAAGGATATTCCTTCCTTTTTTGAACACCTATTATCCCGAATTGATTTTGCAAGGGATCTTCACTTTCAAACCAAAACCACCATCGATACCCTGGACTACAGTGGTGATGGATGGAATGCAGGTTCAAAACTGGTTATCGCCGCGAGGGGAGAAAAGAAACGAACTCTTTCCACTGACTTACCGACGCAGATCACGTTGCCCTTATTTTGCCAGCGGATGGATCTTGTCTTGCCTGGCATCATCGCCATCAGTTCAGATCGATTCGTTGATTATGAAAAGACAGAAAAGGAATTAAATGAATTGACTTCATCACTTTCGGGTCTGGACCTGGAGAGTTGGCCTTTATGGATACTGACCGAAGACAGTCAATGGATGGCCTCCACTCTCAACAATTTTCTCTGGGCCACTTTTACGCGCTCGCAACCTGCAAGAGATGTTTATGGTGTAGAAGCCCAAGTGATCAACAAACATTGGTCATGTCGTTCACCTTTGATCATTGATGCGCGTATCAAACCTCATCATGCGCCGGTGCTGGAACCAGATCCGGAAACCAGCAAAAAAGTCGACCGGTTATTTGGACCGGGTGGCGGGTTATATGGTAAAATAAAGGGACTATAAGTACACATTTTGACACTTCGATAAACGCAGATCACGATTTGGATTTAACAGAAGAAAGTCGTTGGCCCGAAGGTTTCTTACATCGAATGCGACAGCAACTCGATATGGAAGCTGAAGCCTTCTTTACGTCCCTTCATGATCCCCCTCCTACCAGTATACGATTGCATCACCATAAAGGCAGATCTTCTTTTACATTGGAAGATCGCGTACAATGGTGTGATGTCGGATATTATCTCCATGAAAGACCTGCCTTTCATTTAGATCCGCATTGGCATGGTGGCGCTTATTATGTGCAGGAGGCATCCTCTATGGTTTTGGATGCCGTCGTTCAACGATTACCATTGCATTCCTTTCCTAAAATCTGGCTGGATCTATGTGCCGCTCCCGGAGGTAAAACCGGTATACTGGCCAGGCATCTCGGTGCCGCTGATGTACTGATCGCCAATGAAGTGGTCAGCCAAAGAAAAAGTGTGTTGTATGAAAACCTGGTGAAAGGAGGCTATCTCAATACTTTCATTTCGGGAGAAAGATCTTCGGCCTTTCCGAACGATTTTGCTGATATTATTTTAATCGATGCGCCATGTGCCGGAGAAGGCATGATGCGAAAAGAGCCGGAAGCCATACATCAATGGTCAGAAAAGCTGGTTCAATCCTGCTCCCTGTTGCAGCAGGATATTGTCCGCCATGCTGTCTCTATCCTGAAACCCGGAGGGTGGCTGATTTATTCGACTTGTTCCTATAGCCCTGAAGAGAATATGGGCAATGTCGGGTCCTTTCTTTCCTCTCATCCACTTGAAAATATGCCCTTGGTTTTTCCGGAGGATTGGAATATCGTTGAAATAAAAAATGGTAGCGCGGTTGGTTATCAATTATTCCCTCATCGGGTAAAGGGAGAAGGTTTGTTTATTGCTGTCTTTCAAAAAAAGGGAAAACCGGATTCTCTTTCAGCACCTTCAAAAAAACAACGCAAGATTTTTGAAAAAACAACAGGGCTCATGGAGCATTACCTCCATCGGCCCAGTGCCTATTTGATTGAAAATACTTCAGGAGGACCAGCTGCTATTTCGGCGCAAGCTGAATTGATGGCCGGCGAAGTACGAATGAGAATGCCTAAAGCAGAATTGACCGGGCGTATTGGTGAGCAAAAAGGAAAGGATTTTATTCCGTCTCATTTTCTTGCCATGTCCGGAATCCGGAATCCGGATATGATTCCCATCCCGGCTGCCTTGCCTGTGGCTCTTGATTTTTTGGAAAGGAAAACTCCGGTATTTGAAGCGCCACATGATTTAGGGTGGCATACCATTGAATATGAAGGCACTATTTTAGGTTGGCTGAAAAACACGCAACAAGGATGGAAAAATTACTATCCCCTGAACTGGAGGTTACGAAACCGTAAATGATCGGATTTCAGTCCCGGGAATGGACTGATTACCTACCTTGGTACCTTGTTTTTATCTATGGAAACAAGCACTTATCACCTGATCCTGGGAAGTAATCTCGGTGACCGCCAGCAACAACTTGCGTTGGCCAAAAGTATGCTCGCTGATAAGGCAGGTACCATCACAGGCGAAAGTAAAATCTATGAAACCCAGCCCTGGGGCTATGAACATCAACCCTGGTTTCTCAACCAGGTAGTGGTCATTCAAAGCCAAAAAACGCCTGTTGAATTACTGGATGTTCTCAAATCCATGGAACAACAATTAGGTCGTGAGCCTGGTGAAAAATGGCACGCCCGCCACATCGACCTTGATATCTTATTATGTGGTCAGCTGGTCTTCAACGAGCCTCATCTGCACATTCCACATCCTCATCTTCAGGAACGTAATTTTGTTTTAATTCCTTTGATGGATGTTGCGCCTTTGCTGGTGCATCCGGTTTTCGGCAAAACCATTGAAGAATTGTACCTGGCATCAAGAGATACTGGAGAAGTGTATATATTCAACGCAGATGAGCAAGGTGACCCCCTATAAATACATCTGCATCGAAGGGAATATCGGTTCCGGAAAAACCAGTCTCTGCGAACTTCTGTCCCGGCAATACCCGGTACAGCTCATCCTGGAAGAATTTGATGACAATCCATTCCTGCCTTATTTCTATCAGAACCCGGAGAGGTTTGCTTTCACCGTGGAGCTCTTCTTTATGGCCGAGCGCCATAAGCAGCTTTCCCAGATCACCCTGCAAAAAGATCTTTTTTACGATTTCACCCTGGCGGACTACTGTTTTTGGAAAACTTTGATTTTCGCCAGGAAAAACCTGGATGAAAAGGAATACCGTTTGTTCCAGCGACTATTCAATGTCCTGAATTCAACATCGCCTAATCCTGATCTTCTGATTTACCTGCATCGCACGCCTGAAAAATTATTACGCAACATCCATTTGCGGGAACGCGAATATGAGCTCGGTATTTCTGCGAATTATCTGAAAACCATCCAGGATTCGTATTTCGAATTTTTTTACAGCCAGAATTCCTATCCCATCGTCATCGTAGATATCGAGGACATGGATTTTATTTCCAATCCGTCCCATTTGGAAGAGATCCGTAAAATTATTTTTAAGGAATACAGGCCGGGGTTGCACAGGATTTCGTTGAGGGTATAGCCATGCTTACATACTAAGTTGCTCGTGACTTCCTAAAGCGATCAGGATGATCATGTCGTCTTTTACTATAAAATCGATCATAATCCGGTATTTCATATTAATGGAGACAGAACTATAAGAGCGGAGCTGTCCTTTGAGTTTGTGTAGGCGAAGGGTTGGATGAGATGGGTTCACCTCGAGCAAGCGTATCGTACGGGAATATGATTCGCGGAGATTTGGATGCAGTTGAATAAACAACATGAGTTGGCGCTCGTAGGATTTTGTAGAGACCAGTTTTGGCATCTATTTATTCTTAGCAGATTTCCGTTGTGGCTTTTTCCAAAGTCGTTCGAGATGCTCATCTGCGCCTTCAACTTTATAGTCTCCTTTTTCTATATCCTTTATTGCGCCCTGGTAGGCTACCTCCAATTCGGCCATGCGTAACTGTTCATAAGCCTCTGTGGTTAAGACTACGTATCGCACTTGTCCCCTTACCGAAATAGACAGCCGGTCATCATTCTTCAGGCCTTCTTCAATGGCCTTGACACCCCGTGTCTTAATATCATTAGCTGTAATCATACGGTCAAAGGTACGATAAATAGTACTATTCTTTAGAGGTTAGTTGTCCCATTTACCCCTCAGCAAATAACCATGAAGAACTAATTGACGAGGGACTTAGAGTTTCAAGTTAATTTTTTTAGAACCCTAATTTCAACAGTTTTTGAGTTGCAATTGCTTTTCCATTGGATTCAGCCACTAACCAATAAACTCCATTTGGCAAAGATGATATATCCAATTCCGATGTTGAGCCAGATATTGAAAAGAATTTCCTCAAGACCCCTAAATTATCATAGAGTTTAATTTCCACTGAATTCTGTAATTGATTTGCAAAGTGTATATGAATACTTGAAGTAGCCGGATTCGGGTAGATCAGTATGTCTTGCCTTTCAGCTTGAATCTGGTCTTCGATATTCGTCGTCGTACATAGAGTCTCAATACATCCATCTCCGGTAACTTTAAGGATCAGCCCTTCATAGAATCCAGAACTCTTATAACTGTATCCAACTGCGTAAGTACTATTGCAGTAAGAAGCAGTAATTCCTTCCATATAATTAAGAGACTCACCATTATCTTGGACTATGCCTGTATCCCTCACTTCCCAAATGATGTCGCCATCAGGGCAAATTTTCATGATTCGCTGCATGACCAATTTTTTACTTTCATCCAGTATCTGACCAGTGAGAAGTAAATTCCTGTCCGAAGAAATGATAAGGTCTCCAAGTCCATTGAAATAATTATCCGGTGCGCCGTATGGTCTCCTCCAAATAAGGTTAAAATCTTGATCCCGCCTAACCACTTGACCAGCTTGGAAGTATCCAAAACCATATTCTTCGCCTAGTTGATTGGTAGTGTATATATAGTCAGTATTAAATTTTACAATACTTCCTGACCACCCTTCTTCACCTGTCACTTCTTCTTTCCAATCTCTTCGAATAGTTCCACTCGTATCAAATTGCATAAACCGTATCCAGTAACGTGTGTCATTTTTTATAGTAGGGGTATTATCAAAGGCTTCAGTGATCAGAATCGTTATTACAGTGTCCTCTATGAGAATAGCACGACTGGTTTCATCTTTTGACGGAACGCCATAAGTTTTCGTCCAAACTTTATTACCTGATGAGTCTATTTTTTGAAGAAAAACGTCATGATCACCATTACTTGTTTGAACCGTACCAACCAAATAATAAGCATCCAAGTATTCTTCAATACCCTCAATGTATAATGTTGGGTAATTAAGTGGATATTCCTTATAAAATACCTGGGACAAATCATTATTCAATTTTAAAACCAATAAATCATTTTGGTGTAAAAACAATCCGCCCAAAATTATCTTACCATTGTGATCTTCCATTATAGGATTACGGCCACTTAATAAGAGATGATCAGTTAATGAAGTATCTCTAAAATATTTTAGAGTTCCAATATTACCCAATGTATCCATTTTGAATAGAAAGATGCCTGACAGACCCATCGAATCTGTTCCTATTTCACCCGAAATAATGAGACTGTCGCCGTCAACCATAATGTTTCGCAATACAGTTGATCTCTCCTGCAAAAATAGATGTTTATTAAACTCAATAATCTGGGCAGAACTTTGAATATTGTTTATTAGGATAAAAAGGATGCATAATCCAGCAATAAGGTAATCTTGAAAATGGTATGTATTCCTCCTCATCAACAACAATTTATGCATTTAAGCCAACACTAAACAATCCTTTCACTTTAATATCCGCCTCAATACTCCCTTCCAAAAAATCTATTTTTTCTATGAATAATGAATTCGCTGTAACAGTCACGAATCCATGTCTTTTGATCGGAATGCTTAAAGGTTGCGCTAATAATTTTTCAAGATTGGTTATATAGAGGTTATTGATTTGATCTTCAATCTTCTTGTCGATTTTTTCCTGCATAAAATTTGAAGCTAGCCAACCCGCGCTTTTCAATAAAAGGTTTTTGGATTTGGTATTAAAAGCGGTCTCATCCAAAAACAATTTTTGATCATCGGCTTCCCATCTTGGGAGGCAAGCGAAGTTGATCACGGATCCCGGCTTGTCCACGATTTCTGCCCGGATGAAAATTAACCCGGGTTCGATCTTGATTTTGAAATGATTCAATTGATACTGATCGCCCAGCGAAACGGTGAAATCTTTTTCATCGGCTAGTTTTTGGAGCCAGGCTGCTGCCAATCGCACCTGCACACGCAAGGACGATCCGTCGTAGGAGGTCGAAATAGTAGTGTCCGGATTCAATGAATTCAATACTTTACGAGTTCAAAAATATCAATCCTTCCCGCATGCTCCGAAGTATCCTGCTTTCCAGCGTCTTTGTGCTGATCAGCTTATCCTTTTCGTTTGGTCAGAAAAAAAAGGAATCTGCCCCAGCCTATTCGCCCGTAGACACCTCACTTTTCCACGGGCTTGAATGGAGAAATATAGGCCCATTTCGCGGAGGTCGTTCCGCTGCGGTGACTGGTGTCAGGGGAAAACCGGGACTATATTACTTCGGCTCAACAGGAGGCGGCGTATGGCGCACACAAAACGGAGGTCAAACCTGGCAAAATATCTCCGATAAATATTTTGGCGGAAGCATTGGCGCCGTGGAAGTGGCAGCTTCTGATCCCAATGTCATCTATGTGGGAGGGGGTGAAGTGACCGTCAGAGGGAATGTTTCTTATGGTTATGGCGTCTGGAGGTCGGTCGATGCAGGAGAGACATGGACACATCTCGGGCTGGATCAATCCAGGCAGATTTCGAGGATCCGGGTGAATCCGGAAAATCCTGATATCGTCTATGTCGCAGTTTTAGGTGATGTATTTCAGGATACTAAAGAGCGGGGGATTTATAAATCAACCGATGGAGGGAAAACATGGAAGCAAACTCTTTTTGTAAACGAACGCGCCGGAGCTGTTGATCTCATCATCGATCCAAATAATTCGAGAATACTTTATGCATCAACATGGCGAGTACATCGTAATCCATATGAATTGAGTAGTGGCGGTGATGGATCTGCACTTTGGAAAAGTAAAGACAGTGGTGAAACGTGGGAAAACATATCAAAGGCCAATGGATTGCCAAAAGGCACCTGGGGGATTTCAGGGATTACGGTTTCTCCTGTCAACAGCAATCTCTTGTTTGCCATCATTGAAAATGCCGATGGAGGCATATTCAAATCCACGGATGGCGGTAAGAACTGGCAGCGCACCAATAGTGACCGGAATCTTCGGCAACGTGCCTGGTACTATTCGCGAATTTTTGCTGATCCTAAATCGGAAGATGTCGTTTATGTCGTGAACGTCAATTACCATAAATCAAAAGATGGTGGCACCACTTTTACTGCCGGTTCTGCCAACCATGGTGATCATCATGACCTCTGGATTGATCCTGACGATCCTTTACGCATGATCATGGGTGATGATGGAGGTGCCCAGGTCAGTGAGGACGGAGGAGAAATCTGGTCCACTTACCATAACCAGCCCACCGCTCAATTTTATCGCGTGACCACCGATAATCATTTCCCCTATCGAATCTATGGAGCACAACAAGACAACAGCACCGTACGCATCATCAGCCGTAAATCGGGAGGAGGAATCGGCGAAGATGATTGGGAAGATTCGGCGGGATGTGAATCCGGCTATCTCGCTGTTGATCCGCTCAATGATGATATTGTGTACGGCGGATGTTATGATGGCGTCATCCAACGATATGATCACAAGACCGGTATGTCCAGGAGTGTCGATGTTTGGCCGGACCTGCCCATGGGTCACGGAGCTGAAGATCTGAAATACCGGTTTCAATGGAATTTTCCCATTTTCTTTTCTCCGAATGATCCCAGGAAATTATATGCTGCTTCAAATTATTTGCACGTCAGTACGGATGAAGGTCAAAGCTGGAAAGTCATCAGCCCCGACCTGACCCGGAATGATACAGCTAAGCTGCATTCATCAGGAGGTCCCATTACAAAAGACAATACCTCCATCGAATATTATTGCACCATTTTCACTGCAGCAGAGAGTCCGCGGGTTAGGGGTTTGCTTTGGGTGGGAAGTGATGACGGACTGATTCATGTATCCAGGGATAGTGGTACGACGTGGCAAAATGTCACACCTCCGTTCCTGCCCGAATGGATACAAATCAATAGCCTTGATATCGACCCGCACAGTGACGGTGGTTGTTATGTGGCTGCAACCATGTATAAATGGGGTGACTACAAACCATACCTGTTGAAAACAAAAGATTATGGAAAGACATGGCAGTTCATCAACAATGGTATCGATCCCGGACATTTCACCCGCGTGATTCGCGCTGACCCGAAGATCAGTGGATTGCTTTACGCTGGTACAGAATCAGGAATGTACATCAGCTTTGATGATGGAGAGCATTGGCAACCTCTGCAGCTGAATTTACCGATTGTACCGATAACGGATTTAACCATTAAAGAAGATAATCTGATCGCTGCTACGCAGGGAAGAAGCTTCTGGATCCTGGATGATCTCAATCAATTACGCCAATTGAAGGATACGCATCCAAAAACCTTTGCTGTATTCCCTACGGCTGACTTTTATAGAATAACAGGAGGATCCTATAAGAGCCTGATCACAGGAACGAATTATGCGGGTGGTTTGAATTTATTTTATTTCCTTCCTGACACCCTCGGCAAAAAAGATTCGTTATCCATCTTAATAACCGATACAAAAGGTGATACGGCCGCTTTTTACAATTCAAAACATAAAGAAGAGACCTATAAACTTTCCCCGAAAAAAGGCATCAATACTTTCCACTGGAACCTGCAGTACAAACCTGCAAAGCGATTTGACGGCCTGATTTTCTGGGCGGGCAACTTATCTGGTCCCCGCGCCATTCCGGGCCAATACCAGGCGACCCTCGCTTTAAATGATACGGTCCTGCATCAAACCTTTACAATAAAAAAGGATCCGCGATCTACGGCAACAGAGGAAGATTATCAGCTTTATTTTGACTTTGCCAAAGAGGTCCGTGACACGATTTCAGCTGCACACCAATCGATCATCGATATTCGAAGTCTGCGAGAGCAATTGATGAGTTATAAATCCCTCATCAAGGACGACACGATTAAAAAAGAAATCGGAAGGATAGATAGTCTCATGACCCAAATTGAAGAGGCGATATACCAGACAAAAAACAAGAGCGGGCAGGATCCTTTGAACTATCCTGTCCGGCTGACGAATAAGTTGGCTTATCTCACCAGTTTGCTCGACGGCGGAGAGAATCGACCTACGCAGCAGGAATATCAAGTCCGATCGGAATTGGAATCCCAGCTGGCTGAACAAATGAATGAATTTCAAAAAGTAAAAACGGTCATGATCCCGGCTCTGAACAAAATGATACGGGAAAAGGAGCTTGATGTGATTATTATAAAAGGCTAAGGCGAAGGCGAAGGCGAAGGCTAAGGCTAAGTCTGAGGCGAAGGCTAAGTCTGAGACGAAGGTTGAGACTGAGATTGAGGCTGAGGAAATGGTTTATGCTTTGCCCGGATATTATATGAATCAACACCAGGGAATTAAGTTAAGATTACTTGCAGCATTGACGTTTTTTGCAATCTATTTTCCAATTGTGTAATTAAGAAGGCTTCCCTTTCTTTCCATGTGCTACCTTAAAGCCTGTTATTTTTTTTAACTGATCATGGATATTTTATTTGGTTTCCTTTACAATTTTTAAGGCATGAAAATATTCTCCTTTTTCCTCCTTCTGATTTCACCCATTGTTGCCCAAGCACAATTGGATTCCATGTTGATGCATGGCCAACCGACCTCATTGGAAGAATATAATTATCTCACGAAAGGATACCGGATCCAAACGGAGTCAGGACTGGATATGAAGAAAGGATATTCATTTCAGGATATCGGGGATCATGAGGTGAATTCCTATCATTTCACCTTAAAAAAATTGGTACGCGACTCCACGCAGGAATTAGCCGGCATCCTGATTATAACTTATTCAGGCTCCTCCAACAAGACGTATTATACCTGCATTCCGATCAATAATGCGGAATTGATGAATATGTACACGAAGGAAATTGCAAAATGGGACAGAAATATTTCTGCCGCTTACCTGTTCGTCATTTCCAGTTACCTGGCTTCTTTTTTCTATGGCCACACCAGTCCGAATTAAACAAGAGGTTGTGTCGACAATTTTCCTGCTGACTTTTCTTCTTAGTCCTTTCCCCTCAGCCCTCAGCTTCAGCCTTAGCCTCTATCTTAACCTTCTCTTAAATCTCCCTGCACCCCCAAATCCATTGTGTTATATTACTTTTGCGGCTTATATGAGACGGTATGCAGGAAACTGAGATAGTAGTTGATGAGCAGGTTGCCGGGCAACTGGGGCTTTCAAAGGAGGAATTCAGAAAAATAGTTGACTTGCTGGGTCGCGTGCCCAACTTCACTGAAGTAAGCATTTACTCAGTAATGTGGAGTGAGCATTGTTCCTACAAAAATTCTATTAAATACCTCAAAACATTACCCAGAACCGGAGGCAGGCTTCTCGTTGCAGCCGGAGAAGAAAACGCCGGGTTGATTGATATCGGTAACGGAATGGCCTGCGCATTCAAAATAGAGTCCCATAATCACCCTTCCGCCCTTGAACCTTATCAGGGCGCTGCTACCGGTGTCGGGTGGAATTCACCGGGATATTTTCACCATGGGTGCACGACCTATAGCCGCACTCAATTCTTTACGATTTGGTGATCCCCGCAAGGCCCACATGAGACACCTGATCAAAGGAGTCGTCAGTGGCATAGGGGATTATGGTAATTGCCTTGGTGTTCCTACAGTAGGAGGCGAGGTTTATTTCGATCCTTGCTACCAGCAAAATATTTTGGTCAATGCCATGTCCGTTGGCATCGTGAAGGTTGGTGAAACCGTTTCCGCCATTGCGGAAGGAAAGGGCAACCCGGTTTTCATCGTTGGATCCGCCACTGGCCGCGATGGTATTCACGGAGCAACATTTGCTTCTGCTGATTTGACAGAAGATAGTGCCGAAGGATTTACCTGCCGTACAGGTGGGAGATCCGTTCCAGGAAAAATTATTATTGGAAGCAGCCTCGAGATCATCCAAACGGGGGCGGTAGTAGGTATGCAGGATATGGGTGCAGCGGGCATTACCTGCTCTACTTCGGAGATGAGCGCAAAATCAGGAACAGGTATGATCATCAACCTGGATCTGGTGCCTACCCGTCAACATCACATGGCCGCCTGGGAAATCTTACTTTCTGAAAGCCAGGAAAGAATGTTGGTTGTCGTTAAAAAAGGAAGGGAAAAAGAAATCCAGGACATCTTTGACAAATGGGATCTCGAATGTGTCCAGATTGGTGAGGTCACCGACACCGGTAGACTTGAATATTATCGTTATGGAGAAAAAGTAGCTGAAGTTCCTGCATATTCGCTGGTATTAGGTGGAGGCGCTCCTGTATATGACCGTGCCTATACTCGTCCTGCTTACATGGATCAAATCAAATCGTTCATTCCGCCTTCTCTTTCAGATGAGCAATTCGTCTCCATGGCAAGAAAAATTATTTTCGTCTCCCAATGTCGCTTCAAAGCGATGGATCTATGAGCAATATGATCACACGGTAAGAACCGGTAATACCAATACTAATGATCCCTCCGATGCTACCATCATCCGGCTGAAATCAACCAACACCTCACTGGCTATTACCGTCGACTGCAACAGTGCCTATGTGTATGCAGATCCTTATATGGGAACCATGATAGCCGTATCTGAAGCAGCAAGAAATATTCGTTGCTCCGGAGGTATTCCTATCGGCGTGACCAATTGTCTCAACTTCGGAAACCCATACAATCCCGAAGTCTATTATCAATTTGTGCATGCGATTAAAGGCATGGGAGAAGCTTGCAGGAAATTTGATACTCCCGTGACAGGAGGAAATGTTAGTTTTTATAATCAATCTGTACTGAAGGACCGGACTGAACCTGTTTTTCCAACCCCCACCATTGGCATGGTTGGGCTGCTAGAAAATCCGCTGTTGGCCACATCTCTTTCTTTTAAAAAGGAAGGCGATCAGCTCCTGCTGATTGGCCAACTACCGACCAATGCTCATAGTTCGGTTTATGTGCGTGAGATATTGGGTCAACGCTTTACACCTTGCCCTGAATTTAATTTGATCAGCGAAGAGCAGGTACATCAGGCATTAACTGATCTGATTTCGTCCCGATGTGTACAGAGTGCGCATGATATTTCAGAAGGAGGCCTGTTTGTCTGCCTGATGGAGAGTGCCATGGCTGGTAGATTGGGATTCAAAGTGGATATTCCCTGAGGATGTGGACAAAGATATTTTCCTGTTCAGTGAAAGCCAGGGACGCGTGGTTATCAGTTTCACAGAACCGGATTTAACAAAAGTTCAACAGCTTTTGAATAAACATGATGTTCCCTTCCTGCGTTTAGGAACAGTGACCGGTGATGCCATAGCTTTTGCGGGTCAGTCCTTTGGGACGCTGGAAGAGTGGGCTCCGGCTTATGAAAATCGCATTATCAACCATCCTTGATCAATAAATAGTATATTAAATTTTTTATCATGAGAAATCTGACATTCGGTCTTTTTGTTATTTCCATGATCAGCATTGCGTCCTGCGGAGCTATTTCTTCAAAAGGTCTCAAGGTCAGTGGTACCATCACGGATGCACCACCGAATATGAAGGTGTATTTGGATAAAATCGGGCTCTTATAATACCACTTCTGTGATCGCTCAAACGGAGTCAGATAGCAGCGGCAACTTCAGTTTCAAATTTGACAGGGCCATCAAAGAGGCCATTTACCGATTCGGGTCGGTACTGGAAACATTGTTCTGTGATTGAAGTATCGCGGGCTCTAACACTATCAAAGGTGACATTGAAGGCATGAGCACCTATGACATAAAAGTCACCGGGTTGAGAGTGCGAGAGATTTCCTTCAGGCGATGAATCTTTTCGCGACAGGTAAGTCACTAGCGATGATGTAGAAGATTATATCTTGAAAACCCCATATCCTATGGCTGGAATGCAGATGGCCATGAATGCTTTCGGCAACCGGCCCGAGAATTTTATATGTATATAAAAAAGCTGCAACTGCCTTGATCAAAGAAATATCCGAATCAGTGAGTCTGTGGAATGATTATGCCAATTTCGCCATGGCCCTGTGAACAGGCTTCCCAAGCAGATAGGCATCAGCAGAAGCGATACAGGTTGGCATGCCTGCTCCAAACATTACACTCAAAAGTCCGGAGGGCAAAACATATTCGCTATCAGATCTTAAAGGGAAAAGGTTGTATTGCTTGATTTCTGGCTTGGTGCGGACCTTGCCGTAAAAACAATCCGCATGTGGTAGAAATCTATAAGAAATACAAGGAAAAAGGATTCACCGTATTCAGCGTTTCCCTGGATGGCATTGATTACCGTTCCAGGGGCCGTTTCACTACGGATGAACCGTACCAGGCAGGCTTCGAGCAATCAAGAAAGAATGGAAAGCAGCTATTGCCCAGGACAATTGACTTGGCCGTATCATGTCAGTGAATTGTCCAAGTGGGATACACAGGCTGCCAGGCAATATGGAGTCTCGGGAATTCCGAAGACTTTCTTGATCGATCGGCAGGGAAAAATTGCAGCAGTCAATCCACGTACTACCCTGGAAGAAGGATGGCTGAAGGTATTATAAAATGAAAAAGGCGGCACTGGCCGCCTTTTCTATATCCTGTGTGATCAAGAATTTTTATCCTGTGTAATCTAGAATTTGACAATGGTCACGGTGATGTCATGCTTTTTTCGAAAGTCGCTCAGCAAAGGCATAGCTGCCCGGAGGTGAAATCCAGGATCGCCCCTCCTCCCCTGGCCCGGCCAAGGACACTCAATAAATTGAGTCTCATTTGCTGACCGCGTGCTTCTCAGCATCACCATCTTTTCTTACGACTTCAATGTACCATCGGCCACCTCGCCGGATACCTGAAATATCGGTACAATCCGGGGTCTTGCCGTTTCTTTGTTGTTTAGAGCAGTAGGAGATTCGAATCCATCAATATTGGCTTGTACCTCTGTAAATCCGTTTGCGGGTTACATAGGTGAGATAAAACCTTCTTAATCAATTCTTCTTCTTTGCTCATAGGCGATGCCAGCATGCTCATTTGGATGTAACCTCTTGTACAAGAGGGGATGGCAAATATAACAATTTGATTATAAGGGCAAAGTTTATCTTTTTTTTAAAGCAACAGCAATACATTCTTCTACTTGGCTAACTGTTTCTTCAGCTTATG
>CAWINN010000004.1:0-20000 GCA_963837505.1 uncultured Saprospiraceae bacterium
CGAACGTGGCCACGGCCACCTGCTCCGGCCGCCCGTGAGCCGTCGGGGAGCCTCGTCCGCGGACGTGGCGGCAACCGGCTCGGGCGTCTCGACCCGCTCGGGCCCGATCAGCTCGACGGGCTCGCCGACGAGCGTCTCGACCGCCTCCTGCTCGACCGCCTCCTGCTCGACCGCCTCGAGCTCGACCTGTTGCTGCTCGACCGCCTGCTGCTCGACCGTCTGCAGCTCGAGAGGATCCGGCTCGCCGGGCTCGTGCTCGACCGCCTGCTGCCCGACTGCCTCCTGCTCTACCGCCTGCTCGAGATCCGGCTCGCCGGGCTCCTGCTCGGCGGTTGCGGGAGACTCCTCCCTCGTTGCCTCACCGGTCTCCGAGTCCTCGGCGGCCCGGCTCGGCGTGATCGCCCAGGGCGGCCTCGCCGGTCTCTGCGCGTCGGCCGGCTCGTCCGGCTTGGCGAGCCATGGTGCCAGCGGCACGACGGGAGCGGGCTCGGACTCGGCCTCGTTGGGCGCGTCGACGGTCGACGCCTGCTCCGCCAGCGAGCCGGCGAGCTCGAACTTGCTCAAAATGCCCTGGCCGACCAGTGCCTCGCCGAGGCGCTCGCCGGTCTGACGCTGGCGGTCGAGCGCCTGTGTGAGCTGCTCCCGCGTGACGAAGCCCCGCGAGACGAGGATCTCGCCGAGTTGGCGCCAGGACTCGTTCGCGCGGGTGTTGGCCGCTTCCTCTCCCTGCCCCATGCGGGCCCAGTGCTCTGCGACGACCTTCGCCAGCTCCGCCCGCTGCACGCCGAAGCGCTCGACGAGGATCTGCCCGAGCTGCTGCCCGGTCTCCTGCTGCAGCTCGAGCGCCACGATCAGCTGGCTCTCGGACACGAGCCCCCGCTCGACGAACAGCGCGCCGATACGTCTGTTGGAGACGGCCTCGGGGAGGTTCATCCCCTTGTCTATCGGCAGTCCCTCGATCGAGCTATAGGGGGAATCTCACCGCGCCGCGTAGGCGGCCAGCGCGTCGAGCACCGACCGCAACCGGCGCCCGTCGTCGGTGAGGACGTACTCCACGCGCGGCGGCCGCGCGTCGATCACGCGGCGCTCGAGCAGCCCGGCAGCCTCGAGCTCGAGCAGCCGCTGGGCGAGCGTCCGGGGCGGGATCTCGCCGACGGCCTGCTTGATCTCGTTGAACCGGCTCGCTCCCTCGACGGAGGCCCAGAGGATCGAGACCGTCCAGCGCCGCTCGAGGAGGCCCGCCGCGCGGCGGACCTCCTCTGGCACCGGAGGGCAGTGCTTACACCGAGACATGGCGCTGGGACGTCTGCGCCGGCTCGAGCGCGAATCCGAGCACCTCCTCGAGCGACATCACCGGATGGAACGTCAGCTCCTCGCGGACGTGCTCGGGGACGTCGTCGAGGTCGCCGCGGTTCCGCTCGGGGAGCACGACGTCCGTGAGGCCCGCCGCGTGCGCTGCGAGCACCTTCTGCTTCAGCCCGCCGATCGGGAGCACGCGGCCCTGGAGGGTCAGCTCGCCCGTCATCCCGACCGTGTGCTTGACCGGGCGCCCGGTGAGGAGCGAGGCCAGCGCCGTCGCCATCGTGATGCCGGCGCTCGGCCCGTCCTTCGGGATCGCCCCGGCCGGGACGTGCACGTGGAACTTCCGCTCGAACGCATCCTGGTCGATGCCGAGCGCGTCGGCCCGCGAGCGAACGGCGGAGAGCGCGATCTGCGCGGACTCCTTCATCACGTCGCCGAGCTGGCCCGTGAGCACCAGGCCTTCGCCGGGGGCGGCCGTCGCTTCCACGAACAGCACGTCGCCACCCGACATGTTGACCGCGAGCCCGGTCGCCACACCCGGCACCGCCGTCCGCTCCGCCGCCTCGCGGAAGAACTTCTGGCGGCCGAGAGCGTCGCGCACGGCCACGACATCGACCTCGACCGGGGTCTCGGCCTCGTCGGCGACGATCCGCGTCGCCGTCTTGCGGAGGATCGAGCCGAGCTCGCGCTCGAGCTGCCGCACCCCGGCCTCGCGCGTGTACTCGGAGATCACCGTCTCGAGCACGCCGTCCGAGATCGAGACCTCGTCCTCACGCAGCCCCGCGCGCTCACGCTGCCGCGGCCAGAGGTAGCCCTGCGCGATCGCGACCTTCTCGTCGGAGGTGTAGCCGTCGAAGCGGATCACCTCCATGCGGTCGAGCAGCGGCCCGGGGATGGTCTCGGCGATGTTCGCGGTCGCGATGAAGAAGACCTGGGAGAGGTCGACCTCGACGTCGAGGTAATGGTCCCGGAACGTCGAGTTCTGGGCGGGATCCAGCACCTCGAGCAGGGCCGCGGACGGGTCGCCGCGCCAGTCGGCGCCGACCTTGTCGACCTCGTCGAGCAGGATCACAGGGTTCATGGTCTTCGCGTCGCGCAGCGCGCGCACGAGGCGACCCGGCAGGGCGCCGATGTACGTGCGCCGGTGGCCCCGGATCTCGGCCTCGTCGCGCACACCGCCGAGCGACATGCGCACGAACTCGCGGTTGAGCGCCTTCGCCACGGACTCGCCGATCGACGTCTTGCCTGTGCCGGGCGGCCCGATCAGCGTGAGGATCGCTCCGGCGCGCTTGTCCGGCTCGATCCCGCGCTCCTTGCGCAGCTTCGCGACCGCGATGTACTCGACGATCCGGTTCTTCACGTCCTCGAGCCCCGCGTGGTCGGCGTCGAGCACCTCACGCGTGCGCTGCGGGTCCAGCACCTCGTCGGAGCGGACGCCCCAGGGCACCGCGAGCAGCCAGTCGAGGTAGCTGCGGATCATCTGCGACTCGGGTGAGCTCTCGCCCATCCGCTCGAAGCGCGCGAGCTCCTTGTCGGCCTGCTCGCGCACGGCCTCCGGCATGCCCGCCTCGGCGATCTTGGTCCGGTACTCCTCGACGACGGACGCGTCGTCCTCGCCCAGTTCCTTGCGGATGGAGTCCATCTGCCGGCGGAGCAGGAATTCGCGCTGCTGCTTCTCCATCCCGGCGTTGACGTCCTCGCGGATCCTCTGCCGGATCTGCATGGTGGAGAGGCGCTCACGCTGGAAGGCGACCGCGAGCTCGAGCCGCTCGGTGACGTCGAGCGTCTCGAGCAGCTGGAGCTTCTGCTCGAAGCTCAGGTCGGGCGCATACCCGGAGGTGTCCGCGAGCGCGCCCGGCTCGCCGATCGACCGGACGAAGGCCTGGACGCGGCCGTCGTCTCCGCGCAGCTCGAGGATCTCCTCGACGACGGCGCGGTACTCGGTCTCGAGCTCACGCGTGCGCTCGTCGGCGCGCGCCCCGTCCGGGTGGTCCTCCACCTCGACGAAGAGACGACCCTGCGGATCGGTCTCGGCCGCGCCCGCGACGCCGCGATGGAGGCCCTCCACCGCGACCGCCACGGCGCCTCCGGGCAGCTTGACCGTGTCGGTCACCAGGGCGACCGTGCCGACGGCGGCGTACTCGCCCTCGTGCTTGGGCACGAGCAGCACGCGCTTCTCGTCGCCGACGTCGACCGTCAGCGTGACGTTCATGTGGGGGAAGACGACGATGTCGTCGAGTGGGACGAGCAACAGCTTGCTCACCGGCTCACGCTCCTCACGGGATCTTCTCAGTTACTAGGTATAGAAAAGATAGCTGTCGTGTACGACCGCCCGCCGCGCCCGGCTCGCGGCCGGGCGATCTTGACCACACCCGTACCGAAACCTCACAAAGCCTTCGCAGGCCGCAGGTCGAATGACGGACGAGGCCCTGCGATCCCGAACCGCCTCCCAGGGATCCGCCGGATGGGCCGGTAGCGCACTCCGAGGGCGCCCGCCGGCCCGCAGCGAGGGTGCGGGCCCGTCTTGGCCGCGCCCTCGCGCCTCCCTCGGCCTCTTTGCCCGCCTCCGGGCTCAGCCGTGAAAGCGGCGCAGGGCCGTCGAGGCGACCCGTCCGGCGAACGTGTCCGCGCGGGAGCCCGCGCCCGACGAGCGGTGCGTCATGACGACCGCGACCACGATGCCCCCCTGCCACGCGATCAGCCCGGCATCGAGGCGGGCAGCGTCGATCCAGCCCGCCTTGTGCATGACGGTCACGCCCGGCAGAGACGCGACCGTGCGCGCGAGCTTGCCGCGATCGGCAACGAGCGCGAGCACGTACAGGAGATAGCGGGCCTCCGCGGGGCTGACGCCCGACCCGTTGCGGGCCAGAGGGCCGAGCCCGCCGCTCGAGAGCCACAGCGCACGGTAGAGGCGCGCGAGGTCGAGCGCGGTCGTCGACTTTCCCGGCCCCCACTGCGGCTGGGAGACGACCGTCAGCGGCACTCCAGCCGAGGCGAGGCCGCGGGACGGGGCGCCGATTGACGTGCCCAGGAGGTACCCGCCGTACATCACCGTCCGCTCCAGACCGGTGGCCCGCATCTCGTCGTCGACGACGGCACCGCCGCCGCTCGTCGATCCGCCGATGCGGACGAGCAGCGTGTTCGCCGCCTCGTTGTCGGATGGGATCAGCATCCGCCGCAGGAGGCCGTCGAGCTCGCTGCCGCGTGCGGGCGGCCCGTCGACACGCGCGAGGAGCGTCACGGCAATCGCGAGCTTCAGGGTGGACGCGGCCGGGAACGTCGCCCGGGCGTTCCAGGCTGCTCCGGCTCCGGTGGTGAGGTTCTCGACGTAGACGGCGGCCGTGCCCGGGTACCCCGCCGCGAGCCTGGTCACGTCGCGCTCGAGACGCGGCTCGAGGCGCAGTGCCCGCTCGGTGGGGCGGGCGGCGCGCGGGAGGCCGAGCACGTGGGTCACGGTCCGGCCCGCGTGACGACCTCGGCCGTCCACCGTCTCGACCCGCAGACGCACCTCGCGCGCGGGCAGCGGCACGTCCAGCGAGAACGACCGCAGCCGCAACCGGACGTCGCGCACGACCTCCCCGTCGACCCGCACGATCACGCGGCGGGCGCCGCGCGCCGCGGTTCCCGTGACGAGCCCGTACGAGACCTGGTAGGGGGCCGGCCGCTCGATCGCCGGCGGCCGTGGAGGCGGAGTCGGGGGCACGTCGATCACGGGCGAACCGTAGCCTTGCGTGCAGCCGTGCCGATCCTCGCCCACCTCGATCTCGACGCGTTCTTCGCCGCCGTCGAGGAGCTCGAGGATCCAGCCCTGCGGGCGCGCCCGCTCGTCGTCGGCGGCGACCCCAGAGGCCGCGGGGTGGTGGCGACCGCGAACTACGCGGCACGACGCTACGGGATCCGCTCCGCGATGAGCGCGGCCGAGGCGCTCCGCCGCTGCCCCGACGCCGTGTTCCTGCGGCCCCGGCACACCCTCTACCGTCAGTACTCGCAGGCCGTCTGGTCGGCGATCCGTGAGGTGGTACCGCGCATCGAGCGGACCGGCCTCGACGAGGGCTACCTCGATCTCGGCTCCGTCGCGGAGCAGTTCTCCCAGGCCAGGGGGCTCGCGGAGGCGGTGCAGGTCGCCGTCCGCGGGTCGACCTCGCTGTCGTGCTCGCTGGGCGTCTCGACGTCCAAGGTCGTCTGCAAGGTCGCGTCCGATCGCCGTAAGCCGGGAGGGATCACGGTCGTGCCGCCCGGACGCGAGGCGCGCTTCCTGGCGCCCCTGCCGACCCGGCTCCTCCCCGGCGTCGGGCCGCGCGCCGAGGAGCGCCTCGCCCGCGCGGGCGTCCAGCAGATCGGCGAGCTGGCGGCGCTCTCCAACGCCGAGCTCAGGGCGCTCCTTCCCGGTCAGGTCGGTCGGCTGCTGCGTGATCGCGCCCGCGGGATCGATCCCCGCGACCTCGAGCTCGACGCCGAGCGGATCTCGATCTCGACGGAGGAGACGTTCGAGCGCGACCTCACCGACCGGGGCTCGATGCACGCGGAGCTCCGGCGCATGGCGGTCGAGGTGGCCTCCTACCTCCAGCGGGACGGTATAGTTCCTTGCGCCGCTGATGGTTGTATCCGAAACGCAACATGACATTTTCCTTTTTTCCAATCATGAATTCTCCGCCAAATACAAAATGCCGGAACACATTATCTACCCCTTCACTGAAACTACTGGGCTCCTTCGGCATATCCTGGCCAAAACCGAGGGTAGTATTGACGTCTAATGGACTGGTATAGCGCAGATCCCACCGATTGATGTCATGGATCAGGATGGACAAACGAAATGGCAAATGTTGTAACCTTTTGGAGAAACCAAACTGCAGATCCACCGGCATCTGGCCAGGCACATCGCCTTCGTAATAGGTCGAAAACTGAAAACCCATACTCCGCAATACCAGTGCATAATAATTCATTCCATCTTCACTCTTGTATGTGATGCCTGCATCGATCATGAGCCCTGTGGAAGTGTACATTTCGAGTGAGGATTGAATATATTGAAGGAGTATACCTCCCGTCATCCGCTCATTCAGTGCCCTGGAAATTCCTGCCTGGAGGGAAAGATCATTGGCTTTAAAATCACCGGTAATATTTCCCTGTTCATCCGCGGCTACAAATTTTCCATAGGAAGCATAATGAATGCCTCCATGCAGCGTAGATTGTAATCCGGGAAAATACCTGGCATATCCGGCATACCCGTTGTCAATGCCATCGAAATAAAAATTGTGCTGGAAAATAAAAGTCTTGTCCATCTCCGGGTTCAGCAGGGCAGGATTTCCGCCTACCAATCCATAATCATTGGTCAACGCTGCAATCTGGCTGCCGCCCAGCGCCGTGGCACGTGCTGATGTAGGCAACTGGACAAATTCAAATATCCTTTCGCCGCCACGCTGGGCAAATACCGATGAGGAACAACTCAAGATCAATAACGAGAAGAAACTAATCTTTAAGCCAGGTCGTATAACACCTGCCGTCGTAGCATTGCATGGTTTTGTACAATTCACCTGATTCGTTATAAAGTTTTAATGTACCGGATTCATTAGCGCCGTGAAGATAAGCGCCCTGGGCGGCTATCTTTCCATTGGGATAATATTCTGTAAAGGGGCCATTTTCCTCATTGGCAATCATGAGGACTTCATCTATCAGTTGCCCTTCAGGTGTATACTTACGCCACAATCCATACATCTCCCCCTGCACATAGTACCCTTTCAACTGCACCGCTCCATTAGGATGAAAATATTCATACAGGTCATCCATCTTGCCATTGACATACCGCTCCCTGACTTTTACTTTTCCATCAGGGTAATATAATTCACGGATACCCACCTGGACACCCTCTTTAAGCATTCCTTTTTCCAGTAATACGCCGGAGGAATCCTTCTTGATATAAGGGCCATCATGAAGCCTGGAGTTTTTATCCAGGCTGTATTCCATCCGGTAACCTGTATCGGGATCAATCTCCTGCTTCTTGCTATGGGTTTGGCAGCCGGAAAGGAGTAACACGATAAAAACGGCTCGGAGCAAGGTGGTCATCGAATATTGAAAACGCAGCCTTCAAAATGAAATTGCCCGGAGACGGACGATATTGTGCCCTTCCATGTAAAAGAAAAGGGCACAAAAATATGTGCCCCTGCTTTTTTCTTTTTATTAAAGTCCGTGGTCCATCGTCTATCGTCCTAATAAAAACTGTATCGATTGTCCTTAATCTTCGCCGTACTCCTGACTGCCTCCATCAACCGGCTGTCAATGGCATTACGGGCAGTACCAGTGAGTTGTCCGCGATAAGCAGTAATGTCAGTGGATATACTGGCTTCAGTCCGATGGATGACCTGGACCACATAGACCCCATTGATGCCCTTTATCGGACCGGCAGTTTCACCTTCTTTCAGGGAAGTAACCTTTCCGATGAGTCCGGCTTCATTACCCAGGTCCTTAAGGTAACTCATATTGAAATTGACATTATTGAAGGTGTCTATTTTTTCATCAAATTGCTGTGCAACCGCATTCAAATCAGCCGTCGTGATTTTTGAAGCCAGGATCTCTGCCTTTTTCTTGGCCATCACCTGCGTTGCAAAATTTTCTTTCACATCAGCGATAGAACCATTCCCTGCTTTAATGATGGAGCGCAAGGCGGGTACTACATAATGCGCATTATAAAATAATGTAGGCTCATCGAAAATGTAAATTTCCTGGGCAACCTGTCCCGCTTTTGTTTCTTTATCAAAAGCCCAGCGTATGATATCACGGCCGGTTCCTCCGCCGCCGAGATTGGAGAATTGATAGGAATTGGCGTTGAGGCCGGGAGCGGATTCAATACTTAATGCAGGGTTTTTTTCAACAGCGGCTTTCAAAGCATCCAGCGTCCGGTTTTGTCCGCTGAATTCCAGGGCATCGTCATAGACAGCGGACTGGGTCTCTTCCGAAGGAACAATCGGCTCGATGAGATAAGCCAGTCTTACGCCTTGTTCGTTCTTGATAAATTTGCGGTTGGTAACTTCGACCAGGTGAACACCAAACTGCGTGACCACCTTATACACTTTACCGGGTTCGGCTTTATAGAAAAGCACATCATTAAAAGGTTTTACCATCCTGCCTGGTCCGGACCATCCCAGGTCACCCCCTTTGGAAGCGCTGCCATCCTGGCTCACTTTCATCGCCAGGGAATCGAATCTTTCTTTACCGGACTCAACCAGCGCTTTGATGCTGTCAATTTTAGCACTGGCGGATGCAAATTCTGCCTGTGTTTTAGCCTGGATAAGAATGTGACGGGATTGAACAGAGTCCGGAATAATTTTTTTCCCTATAACTTTAACGGCTTTGAAATCCACCCCATCAATATAGGGCCCAAACACCGTTCCCAAAGGAAGCTTAAACACAGTATCCGCAATAGCCGGCGCGAGATCCGCTTTTTTATAGTATACGTCATCGAGTTGGCCATAATTGTTTTCCACAAAAGCGGAATCATTGTCCGTATTACGAAATGGATCGAGGCGTTCGGCAATTTTCTCACGGACAATCGCTGTGTCTTCTTTGGTAGGCACTACATTGAACACAACAAAATCCACCGTTCGGAATTCTTCTTTGCGTTTCACCAATCCTTCATTTTCTTTTATGAAATTGGTGTAATCCGCATCCGTTAGTTTGACATCGGAATCCGGTATCTTATCCAGGGGCACCTGCACATAGGTAAAGTCGATCGATGAACCCTGCTCGGCCTGTAACTGAATGGCCATCCAGGTGGGCGTGTAAATACATCTTTTCAGCAGGCCACTCAATTTGCTCTGGAGGCGATCTTTGATGATCTCATTTTTTTGAAAAGCCCAAAACTCTTCCAACTGCGGCTGAAGTTTGCCCGTACCTAAATTGGTTTTGATCTGCTCCAGGGATTGGCGATTGATCTGACCGGTATTGGGATCGCGGAAATTGCGCTGTATGATCGGACTGAGATGCTGGCCAAATTGAAGCTCCTCTAATTCTTCATCACCCACATTATATCCCATAGCATCGGCTTCTTCCCGCACCAATTTATCCTCCACCATGAAGTTCCAGATATAATTGCGCTGACCAAATACATCACCTGTGGAATTGGGATACAGGATACGCTCCGCTTTTTGAAATTCCTGCCAGTCCAGTTTCTCGCCATTCACTGACCCCAGGACAAATTCCCTGCCTTTGGCTTTCGAACCGGCTCTCACCATGTCCATGACTACAAATCCACCCAAGGCCATCGCCAACAACACGATCAGCAACCAACTGTTTCTGCGAATCTTACTGATTAAAGCCATAATATAAAACTATGTATGTATAAGTATTTGACAATTATTAATTTATACTTGATTTTGGAGAAAACTGGCGAATTGATATCGGACCCTTTCCAAAAAAGCCTCGCAAAAGTACATTAAGATGAGGATATGTCAGCTGATAGTACGGCATATCCCTATCTTGCGGCGCGTTATGAGCCAACGGAAAGCTGCCATTAGTTTCATCTTCGTCACCCTGTTGATAGATGTCATTGGCTGGGGGATTATCATCCCTGTCATGCCTGCTTTGATCAAACAAATCCAGCATGTCGACACCGGCCAGGCCGCGAGCCTGAACGGTTGGCTTTTATTCGCTTTTTCCATTACCCAGTTTATTTTCGCTCCGATCATCGGCAATCTCAGTGACCGGTTCGGTCGTCGGCCCATTATCCTGATGTCTCTTTTTGGTTTTGGCTTGGATTATATTATGATGAGTTGGGCGCCCACTATCGGTTTGATTTTCATAGGTCGAATCATTGCAGGGATCACAGGTGCCAGCTTCACCACAGCATCTGCCTATATCGCTGATATCAGCACCAAGGAAAACCGGGCGCAAAATTTTGGAATGATTGGGGCGGCCTTTGGCCTGGGCTTTATTCTTGGCCCCATGATCGGTGGACTTTTAGGAAACCTTGGGCCCCGGGTTCCGTTTATTGCTGCTGCTATATTGTGTTTCTTCAACTGGCTCTGGGGCTATTTCATCTTACCTGAATCCCTGAGCAAAGATCATCGGCGGCCATTCGACTGGCGACGAGCCAACCCGGTAGGTTCTTTATTACATCTTCGAAAATACCCCAACCTCAATCTGCTGATATTTTCTTTAGTGTTAGTGTACCTGGCCGCGCATGCTATTCAAAGCAACTGGTCCTTTTATACCATCGAACGCTACCACTGGAGCCAGGGTATGATCGGCGTTTCATTAGCTATAGTTGGTTTTTTAGTCGGCGCTGTACAAGCCGGGCTCACCCGCTATATAAATCCCCGACTGGGTAATGCAAGAAGCATATACATCGGGTTGATTTTATATACGATTGGCATGGTATTGTTTGGACTGGCCTCCAAAGGATGGATGGCATTGGTATTTCTTCTTCCCTATTGTCTGGGTGGAATCGCTGGGCCTGCGCTGCAAGCCACCATGACCGGACAGGTCGATGCAAGAGAACAAGGCGAATTGCAGGGTGCTCTCACCAGCCTGATGAGTGCGACTTCGGTGATTGGACCACCGATGATGACCAATTTATTTGCGTGGGCTGTCAAACCCGGGAACCCGATTTATTTACCTGGAGCACCTTTCTTTCTCGGGGCCCTGTTGATGGGAGCGAGTGCGATTCTGGCTTATATCTCTTTTCACCGGCACAAGAATACCACGGTGCCGGAAACAGTAGTACTCCCCTATAATTAAGTCCAGGGCGTTTGGTTAAATCAATCACATAAATTTACTAAATGTATTCCGATAGCTATCGGGAAAACAGATCAAAACACAAATTCAGCGCGGAATTCAAGGCCAAGGTTGCCCTGGAAGCCATCAAGAACCAAAAGACAATGGCTCAGCTCAGCAAGCAGTTCGATGTCGAATGCCATAACGATCTCCAAATGGAAAGCAGAAGCCTTAGAAGATCTTCCCAAGGCCTTCAAGCACGGTCAAATAGCTGGTGAATCTGAGTCATCCATTGAGGCTGAAAAGCTGTATGCACAGATAGGACAGCTAAAAGTGAAAATGACTTTTTAAAAAAAAGTGCGCGGAAATTGGGGATAAACGACAGCGAATGGAAGTGATCGATCCGAACCATAAAAAGCTGTCTGTGCGCAAGCAATGTGATATCCTGTCCATACCGAGAAGTTCGTTGTACTATCAGAGTACCGGAAAAACCTGAGAATGTCAAAATGCTGCATTTCATGGACAAGCATTTCTTGGGCATCCGACGGAAGTAGTGGTTTCTATGGTGGATTGGCTTAAGGAAAAAGGCTATCCTGTTGGACCTAAACGAATCCGGCGCTTGTTTAAACTCATGGACCATCAAACGCTGTATCGTCGTAAAAACCTCACCAAAGGTGCTTTAAGAGAATTCATTAAGCCTTACTACTCAGAGGCTTGAAAATCACTCATGCTAACCAGGTGTGGTGCACTGACATTACCTACATTCCAATGGCAAAGGGCTTTCTGACAGCCATCCCATACTGCATTATTAACGTATGCAGCCGAAAGATTATAGCTGGGGCAACAGATGTCAGAGATTACATCGAAGGCACACTGAATATGGATGGAAAAGGACAACAATTTAACCTGGACGACCACTACTCACAAACCATTGAATACATTTACCCTTATCCTATCTACCGGTTATGCTGTTGAAGGATAGTATGAATGCTAAATATGAACAAGCAAGATGTCACCGATTCAGCCTATTTCCATAGTCTGACAGAAGAGGATAAGTTCCCCTATCTTTTTGATCCAAGCATCATAACTTCAGATCCACTGCTCAATGCAGTTTTCTGTACCTTTGTATGATAGTCATGTTACATAGGAGATCCAACGCCATTTGCGTTACCTCGATTATTGCTGTGATAATTTCCTGATGAGGGACATTGTTCTCCAATCACCGGATGGTACTGTAATCTTCCACCACTCGGTGATGTAATTTAAATATAACGAATATGCGACTGTAATTTATCTTATTTTTAATTGGTTGTGTATATTTAAAGCAGGAGCAATTGTCAACAACCTTTTTGGCTTTATCAGGAACAACCTCTGACGGATATATTACATGATGTTGTAGAAAATAATGGATTATTTTATCTTATTCAAGTACGTTCTTTGAATTTTACTCAAAACAATATATGGGATTCTTATAGTGATTTGCTGATCACAAGTCCATCCGGTGAAATTATTGATAGTTTTAATCTGGGTGGATATCGCACTTATTATGAACGGATATATAAAATAGAAGGAAATGATATTTATCTGATTGGATATACTAAAAATGATACATGCTTGTCTAAAATTATTATTTCTAAATTCAATTTAATTTCACACCAACTTCAGCAAATAAGTGATTATAGTATTTGTGATTACTTTATTTTGGGAATTCTTGTTGTTAAAGGTTTAGACAATGTTAATTTCCTGGATGTGAGATATTGGGATCCGGATATGGCAATTAGTGAAAAAGATATTTAGTTTGGATTCTTCTTTTAATATCAATCCTTTTCCAATGAATCTAAGTAAATGGGATGTTATATCTGTTGATTTTGCCCGTACAGGATATGTGATTTGCTCAGTAGGATTGTACGATTTTTATGATCGTAACTTCAATTACAGAAAGCAGCGATATACTGATGAATCTGGCATTGCCATCCCTGAAACCCACGTTCCATTTGGTACCCACTATATATTGGAGCAATATATTCAGTCAGGACCAGGGCTGCCAGGCTATGGCAACCAGGTCAGGCTTGTAGATAGCAATCTTCACATTATTAAAAAAGCAGTATTATATCCACCTGGCGATGTTAAAGGACTTATGACCATGTTACATTCTGGTGCTATATCTGTCAGAAATGAAAATGAAATATGGGCATCCGGCACTTTTGGCGATTCTCAGTTCACCAATTTTAATATATACACCCTCACCAAACTAGACAGCAACCTGAACATTCAATGTCAACATTTTCTGGGATATGATACTGAATATTATCCCTTTGGGATACAATCTTTAGAGAGTGGGGGATCTATATTATTTGGATGTCGGATCAATCCGGGAGATGATAAAACATTAGGCAGAAATATTTGGGCGATCCGGGTTGGGGAAAATTGTGAGCTGCCCGAGATCACCGGAGTCACCAACCCTGACCATCAATTAACTTCCATTTCTGTCTATCCGAATCCCACCATCAATTCCCTCACCTTCGATGTCCATGGTTTTGATCCTGCTTCTCTTCGCGTCGAGATTTTCAATCCGGAAGGCATCACTTTATTCAGTGCCGATGATCTCAGCTATGAGATCCGGGTGAATGACCTTCCCGCCGGCCAATATTTTTACAGGATTTTGCAAAAGGAGAAAATATTAGGAGTTGGTGCGTGGGTAAAAAAGTAGGTGTTCGGTATTCGGTATTCTGATAAATAATAAACATTCAACATTTCAACATTTCAACATTTCAACATTTCAACTATTCAACTCCTGCTGCACAAGCTTCAAGTTGCTTATAAAACTTCTTCCCCTTCGCACGTATGATCGCATACTTCAAAAATTTGTACAGCGGCACCTTCAGCTTCTTTCCATTCTTACAAGCAGGATTGCAGATATGCCAGCGACTGTAATTCCAGGCTTCCGTTCCGTTTTTCAATCGTTGTACCCGTATCGGATATAAATGACACGAGATCGGTTTCGGCCAATCGGTTTTACCTTCTGCATGCGCGAGCTCAAATCCACACTTGCCAATATTTTTTCCATCCCAGATGAGATACGCACATGCTCCATTTTTTAACAACGGCGTTCCTAATATTTCATCCTCTCCGAATTTCTCCGCGAAACCTTTTTCCTTCACCACTTTCTTACTCTCCTCCGACAAGTAGGGAGCCACTTTTTTCCAGACTTTTTTAATCGTCAACACTTCCTCCTCTAATAACGGTGCTCCCCATTCTCCTTCCCAACAGCAGGCTCCTTTACAGGCTTCCAGGTCACAGACGAAATGCTTTTTGACAATGTCGTCGCTGAGGAGGGTATCGTCGATTGCAATCATCCAGCAAAGGTAAGAAAGGCAGTCGGCAGTCGGCAGGAGGCAGTCAGCAGTCGGCAGTCAGCAGGAGGCAGCAGCAGTCGGCAGGAGGCAGGAGAAAGTCAGCAGTCAGCAGTCAGCAGTCGGCAGGAGGCAGGAGAAAGTCAGCAGTCAGCAGTCAGCAGTCGGCAGTCAGCAGGAGGCAGTCAGCAGTCGGCAGGAGGCAGGAGGCAGGAGGCAGGAGGCAGGAGGCAGGAGGCAGTCAGCAGTCGGCAGGAGGCAGTCGGCAGTCAGGGCAGTCGGCAGGAGGCAGTAGGCAGGAGGCAGGAGGCAGGAGAAAGTCAGCAGTCAGCAGTCAGCAGTCGGCAGTCGGCAGTCGGCAGTCAAATAAATTTTTGAGGGTTTTCTATATAATAATTGATAAGTCTCCCGGTTTCTTCATACCGTTCATTCAAATCATCAAATTGAGTTTTGGAAATGTAATCGCATGCAACAGCAAAGTCAAGCCAAACTATGGTTTCACTATTCTCCATATCGGCATCAGTAAGTTTTGAGATCCAGTTTTTTATATACTTTCTTTTTCGATAAGCTTCGGAAGTACAAGCACAAACCGACCTACTGCTGTCTCTTATTTGAGAAGTGAGTCCAAATTTTTCTTCTTTGGGAAAAGTTTTTGATATTTTAAATATCAACATGGCATTCTGAAATGCCTTCTGATACAGGATCAGATCTCTGAAACCACTCATGAGCTATGTTTTTAACTGGTTGAAGTAATATTGATCAGGTTGAAATTTCAGCCTGTGTTTTCAGAATGAAACTAATAAAAAGTATTAATCATATCCCTGCCTATCGCAGACTTCGGACTGGCTACTTAAGACTGCAGACTCGCTACTGCAGACTTCATACTGGAGACTGCTATCTGCCTACTGCCGACTGGCTACTGGCTACTTACCACTAAAGCTCATTAATTCAGAATACCGTAACTTAGCGTCATCCTTTGAACATCATACGTTGATCCATCCATGGACAAGCTGAAATCTCTATTTTACGACAAGGCAATGGCTACCGTTGCCGACATGCGCACCTTCCTGAAAGAACAAGGCGAGACCATTATTGACCAGGTCAACATCGGACAGGTGTTTGGCGGTATGCGCGGTATCAAAAGCATGCTTTGGGAAACCTCCCTGCTGGATCCCGCCGAGGGTATCCGCTTCCGGGGCTATTCCATACCTGAACTCCAGGCCCTGTTGCCATCCCGCGGAGGTGAACCGTTACCGGAGGGACTCTTTTGGCTCATGATGACCTGTGAGATACCAGACGAAGCCCAGGTTAACTGGCTCAGCGATGAATGGGAGCGCCGTCGCAAAGTCCCGGATCAAACCTTTCGTTTGCTCGACACCCTCGATAAAGATACCCACCCGATGACCCAACTGGGCATCGCCATTTTATCCATGCAAGGTAAGAGTTCCTTCTCCCGTCGCTATGCGGAGGGCATGAACAAACGCGATTACTGGGATGCCACATACGAAGATGCCATGGATCTCATCGCCTGCCTCCCGCAGGTGGCAGCTTACATCTACCGACGTACCTATTACAATAATGATATCATTACGCCGGATGATTCACTGGACTGGGCGGCTAATTATGCCCACATGCTGGGGGTTACAGAGAATGAGGATTTTAAAAGTCTCATGCGCCTCTACATGACCATTCATGCCGATCATGAAGGCGGAAACGCAAGCGCACATGCCGTCCATCTGACCGGATCGACATTAAGTGATGTTTATTATTCACTGACTTCCGGAGTCAATGCCCTGGCTGGACCCCTTCACGGGCTAGCCAACCAGGAGGTGATCAAATGGATATTTGAAATGACTGATCACCTTGGCACAACCAAACCCACCACCGAACAAATTGAAAAATACATCACCGATACACTGGCAGAAGGAAAGGTTATTCCCGGTTACGGCCATGCCGTCCTTCGCAAACCGGACCCACGCTTTTTAGCCCAGCAGGCTTTTGCTCAAAAGCATATGCCGGACGATGAAATCGTGAACATTGTCTGGAAGGTATTCGATGTCGCTCCGAAAGTTTTAAGCTCGCTGGGCAAAGTGAGCAATCCATGGCCAAATGTCGATGCGCACTCAGGCTCCATCCTGGTGCATTACGGAATGAAAGAATACAATTATTACACGGTCATGTTCGCCGTATCCCGTGCACTTGGTGTATTAGCTTCTACCTGTTGGAGCCGTATCCTGAATCTACCTTTGGAGCGCCCGAAATCGCTCACGTTTGAGTGGATGAAGAAATGGGTGGATGCCAGGAAGTAGAAGTGAGCAGTGAGCAGTGAGCAGTGAGCAGTGAGCAGTGAGCAGTGAGCAGTAAGCAGTGAGCAGTGATCAGTGAGCAGTAATCAGTAATCAGTAATCAGTAATCAGTGAGCAGTCAGCAGTCAGCACGTCAGCCGTCAGCCGTCAGCCGTCGAAATAAATTTGTATAAAATAAAGCAGGGGTTCAACATCTTGAGCCCTACTTTATTTTATACCCTGGGGGTGATTCCACACTGTAAGATGGATTAACAGATAATTGGATTAGTGTTAATTGGCGGAAATTAGCGGCATTACTTATTACTGCCAACGGCCGACTGTAGACTGCGGGCTATTTTATTTCCTTTAATTCCCGTCTCAATATTTTCCCAACATTCGTTTTAGGCAGAGAATCCCGAAACTCAATTTCTTTAGGAACCTTATACGCTGTCAGGTTTTCTTTACAGTAGTCGAGGATTTCGTTTTTAGTCAGGCTCTTGTCTTTTTTGACGATAAATAATTTCACCGCCTCGCCGCTTTTTTCACTGGGCATACCTACCGCCGCGCATTCTTTGACTTTGGGATGGGCCTGCACGACGTCTTCGACTTCATTGGGAAATACTTTGAATCCGGAGACAATGATCATGTCCTTCTTCCGGTCCACCACTTTGAAATACCCATCCTCATCCATCATGCCTATATCACCGGTGCATAACCATCCATCCCGAATGGTATTGGCAGTTTCTTCGGGTTTATTATAATAGCCGAGCATAACCTGCGGACCTTTCACCTGAATTTCCCCTGCCTGCCCTACCGGCAATACATTTCCTGCATCATCCACTATTCTGACATCTGTCGAAGGCACCGGCATGCCTATGCTGCCCGTTTTACCTGACCCGTCAATGGGATTCACGGATACCACCGGGGAAGCTTCTGTCATGCCATACCCTTCGATCAGGTTTTTACCCGTTACTTCTTTCCATCGGTCATTGACTGCCCGCTGAATGGCCATGGCGCCACCCACAGAAACGCGCAGCGAACTAAAATCCAGTGAAGTAAATTTCTTTTCGTGGAGCAATGCATTATACAAGGAATTGACTCCCGTCATCAAGGCTATTTTATGTCGTTTGAATTCTTTGATGACCGAACCGAGATCACGTGCGTTGACCACCAGCACATTCATCGAACCATATGACATCATCGCGAGACAATTGACAATAAAAGCAAACACATGATACATCGGCAGAGGACAAAGTGTGATCTCGCCTTTGCCTTCCTGAAATTGAGTATCGAGGCAGGCTTTGATTTGCATCATATTGGCCACGATATTCCGATTGGTCAGCATGGCTCCTTTGGCGACTCCGGTGGTTCCACCTGTGTATTGATGAGAAATGACGCGCTCAGGGGTGTCATCAAAGGGGATAATGGAAAATCGCTTTCCTTGCGCAACCGCATCTTTAAAGCTAATGGTATTAGCTAATTCGTATTTGGGCACCATTCGCTTAATCTTGCGCACCACAAAATTGATAATCGGTCCTTTAATCGATCCCAGCATTTCACCTATGCTGGTCAGAATAACCGTATGGATTTGAGTTTGTCCAATAACCTCCTGAAGATGGCAGGCAAAATTTTCCACAATGATCACTCCTTTGACTCCGCTGTCCTGAAACTGGTACAACATTTCCCTCGGGGTATACAAAGGATTGGTGTTCACGACTACCAAGCCTGCCCGAATACAGGCAAACAGCGCAATCGGGTACTGTAAGGAATTTGGCATCATAATCGCCACCCGGTCCCCTGGTTTTAGTCCCCTCGACTGCATGTAGCCGGCCAGTTGTATGGACATTTTATCAACCTGTCCATAGGTCAATGACTTACCCATGCAATAAAATGCCTCCAGATTGGCAAACTTTTCCATCGCTTCACTGATGAAAGCATTCAGGTTAGGATATTTTTCAGCATTGATATTGGCCGGAAGGCCGTGGGGGTAATTTTTAAGCCAGGGTCTGGAGTCCATAAAGAGGATTTAAAAGTTAAGTCCAAAGTACATAAAAGGCAGAAAGGGCGGAATGGGCGGTAAAGGCAGAAGAGGCCGAAAGCAAGTCCCCTTCAGGGGATTTAGGGGCAGAAGAGGCCGAAAGGAAGTCCCCTCGGTTGGTGAGCGGAGTCGAACCATTAGGGGATTTAGGGGCAAAGGGGTTTAAATCCAAAATTCTCCTTACTTTTGCCGTCCCTTTGAAACACTATAATTAACCTCCATTCCTGATAATCAAAGGGTTAGGAATGTACAAACCCATTACTGTCTGAAATGTCAGAAGAAGAAACAACCACAACTCCCGAGTCTCCCGAGACTCCAATGGTAGAAACTCCTGAAACTGTTGAAACAGCCGAAACTGTTGAAACTGTAGAGACTGCCGAAGCTCCTGTAAAAGAAGCTACTCCCCCACCTACCGCACATGATGATTTTGACTGGTCGATCTCGAATCGCAATCAATACGTCTACACGCAAAATGAGCGCGATCGCCTCGAAAAGCTGTATGACAAAACGCTTGGTGCTGTAAATGAAAATGAAGTCATCAAAGCGAAAGTTTCGCAGATGACTGGTGGCGATGCCGTATTAGATATCAACTTCAAATCGGATGGTCTTGTATCCTTGTCAGAATTTAAAGACATCGATGGTTTCAAGATCGGAGACGAAGTAGATGTCTATGTCGAACGCCAGGAAGATGAAAAAGGCCAATTGGTTCTTTCCCGCCGCAAAGCAAAACTGCTGAAAGCCTGGGAACGCCTGGTGGACTCTTTCAACAACGGAACTATTATCAACGGTACGGTCATCAGCAAAACCAAAGGTGGTCTGATCGTAGATGCCGGCGGATTGGAAACCTTCCTTCCGGGTTCACAAATTGATATCAAACAGATCGTCGACTATGATCAATTCGTGGGTAAAACCATGGAATTCAAAGTGGTCAAGATCAATGAGAATATCAAGAATGCCGTAGTCTCTCACAAAGCACTTATCGAAAGTGATCTGGCTGAACAACGCGAAGCTATTATCTCCGGCTTGGAGAAAGGCCAGGTGTTAGAGGGTGTTGTCAAAAACATTACCGACTTCGGTGCCTTTATGGACCTCGGTGGTGTCGATGGCCTCTTGTATATCACGGACATCAGCTGGGGACGTATCAATCACCCTTCTGAAGTACTCGAGATCAATCAGAAAGTACATGTCGTGGTGCTTGATTTCGATGAGAACAAGAAGAGAATATCGCTTGGCCTCAAACAACTCCAACCGCATCCATGGGATGTGGTGGGTGATACTATCAAAGAAGGCAGCATCGTCAAAGGCAAAATTGTCAAT